>JAFYHS010000007.1 GCA_017539045.1 Bacteroidales bacterium | reverse complement strand
GAACCGAAAAAACAAGCCGAGCAAATGAAATGAGCAAGAAACTGGTATATATTCTCGCCGTATTTGTTGCCATCTCATCATGCAGCCTTGTAAAGCAACCCTTTTCTTTCCAAAAAGAAACCGGTTTCCAACGAAACGTTTTCGAGACTTCCTACTATGCCATTTCTGACGTTGAAAGGATGGATAAAGACTTTGATTTTGGCCAAAAGGAAATCCACATAAAAAACTCTCGATTGTCTGAACACAAAGGAGTTGTGCATTGGGAAGGGAAAGCCATCGACAAAAATGGTTATGAGTTGCCGCTTGTGGATTTATACGAGGATGATTCAACTTGTTATCATTACCTTGGAACATCAGATTTTCATGGAGTATTTAGTATAGACACAAGAAATGCCCATTGCAAAGGCTTTTACCTTGAATACGACCGAATGTGTTTTTGGGATATAGATGCAACAATAATAAGGAGAGGCATAACACTTGGCGATGGTGAAATAAACATTGAAACACATCAAGCGTATGTAAAAAGAGGCTTTGCCCATTGGCAAGGAAAGACGACGGATGAAACCGGTGATGCGGTGCCATTTGTAGAGTTCTATGAAATCGATTCGACTTATTATGAAGACATCCAAAACACCGACAAGTTTCATGAATCGTACTACGGGCACTTTCTTGGCACATCAGATGAACACGGAAACTTCAACATAAGAAGCCGGACAAAGTCGTGTCAAGGATTTTTTGTTGATCAAACAGGATATCTTGGCACAATTTACTATCTTCGCAGTAAATAAACATTCAGTCGTGAAAAGATTACCATTACTAGCCCTGCTTTTTCTTCTGTTTTGTCTTCCATCTTGTTTATCATACATAGAAAAGAACAAGAAAACAGGAAACTTGATAATCGAAAGAATAGAGAAATATAAAAAAGACAGCGGGCATCTTCCCGATCAGATAAACTATATTGGTTCGAAATATGAGTTTTTGGATTTTCAAAATGACAGTACGGTAGTATCAGTTTTAGAAATTGACGGAGAAGTGTTTTGTTATCAAAGACTAGATAGCATCAACTACACGATTTGGTTTGGTACTACACTTGGCGAAGGGGTATACTACTATTCAGACACTAAAGAATGGGAAGACAAAATGAAATAGGACAATAGCATTTTCTTAAAGGCAACATTTTTAGAGTCAATTGGGAAAAGTATCGCAAAAAGCACTATTTTTGCGATACTTTTGTTATTAACCGCAAGAGACAAACCGAGCCTCTTGCCGTCATGGCGGAGGAACATCCGCCATCTCCTACGCTGAAGGATATCCCTTCTGCTTGGGAGATTGCGGGTCAAGCCCGCAATGACGGCATAGGGTCAGGATAGTCCTTCTAGGTGTACTGAAGCAGCAAATAAAATAAACACATAAAAAATGAACCTCAATTCTTTAACAGCAATATCGCCCGTCGATGGGCGTTACCGTTCCAAGACCGTTGAGTTGGACGACTTTTTCTCCGAATTTGCCCTCATCCGCTACCGCGTGATGGTAGAGGTGGAGTATTACATCGCCTTGTGCGAACTGCCTTTGCCGCAACTCGAGCAGTTCAACGGCGACTATGACGACCTCCGCGCCATCTATGAGGAATTCCAAACAGAAGACGCTTTGGAAATCAAGGAGATAGAAAAAGAGACCAACCACGATGTGAAAGCCGTGGAGTACTTCTTGAAACGCCGCTTCGACGAACTCGGCCTGACCGAATTCAAGGAGTTCCTGCACTTCGGCCTCACTTCGCAGGACATCAACAACACCGCCGTGCCGCTCTCGATGATGGAGGCACACAAACTGGTGGTGAAGCCCGCCTTGGAAGACCTCGTCGACAAGCTGAAAGGCATGGCCGAGGAATGGCGCGACATCCCGATGCTGGCCAAGACCCACGGTCAACCCGCCAGCCCGACACATCTGGGCAAGGAGATCTATGTCTTCGTGGAGCGCCTCAACGACCAGCTGAAGATGCTCAACAGCGTGCCTTTCACTGCCAAGTTCGGTGGCGCCACGGGTAACATGAACGCCCACAAGGTGGCCTACCCCGACATCGACTGGCCCGCCTTCGCGAAGAAGTTCGTGGAGAAGAGCCTGAAACTCAAGCGCCAGCAAACCACCACACAGATTGAGCATTACGACTACATGGCTGCCTACTTCGATGCCCTGCGCCGCGTCAACACCATCCTGATTGACCTATCGCGCGACATCTGGCTCTATGTGTCGATGGAATACTTCAAGCAGAAGATCAAGGCGGGCGAAGTCGGCTCGTCGGCGATGCCCCACAAGGTGAACCCCATCGACTTCGAGAATGCCGAAGGCAACCTCGGCATGGCCAACGCCATCCTCACTTTCTTGAGCACCAAACTACCCATCAGCCGCCTGCAGCGCGACCTCACCGACTCCACCGTCACACGCAACATCGGCGTGCCGATTGCCCATACCTTGATTGCGCTCAAGTCGCTGATGAAGGGTTTGGACAAACTCCTGCTCAACGAGGACAAGATACGCCAAGACCTGCAACAAAACTACGCCGTGGTGGCCGAAGCCATCCAGACCATCCTGCGCCGCGAACAGGTGGAAGGCGCTTACGAGCTGCTGAAAGGCCTCACCCGCACCAACAAGCATATCGACAAAGCCGCCATTGATGAGTTCATCAAGGGATTGCCTGTGAGCGAGAAAATCAAGGCGGAACTGGCGGCCATCACGCCGGAGAATTATACTGGGTACAACTTTTAATATTTTTGTATCATGAAAAAGCCATTTTTAACCAGCGTCTTACTGTTAGGATTCATCATTGCCTTTGGACAAACTACTGATTCCACTTACACGGTTTCCACAGATTTCAAACACATTGTTTTTAATGTTGTGAGCGATTCCAATTCAGATTACTACTATCCAAAGTTAGAGGAGAAAGTAAAAAACAGCATGTCTGAATTGACTGCAACTGAATGTTACTATTTGTATTATGGCCGTCTCTTTAAAAATAAGCACAAAGGTTTGCCTTTTCTTGCTTCTTCTGAGCGAATGGATTTTGACAAGGCTATAGCAAGAGGCAACTGCAAAAAGATTATAACCCTTGGTGTTCCACTATTGGATAACAACCCTGTTGATTTGACCGTTCTGCTACACACATGCAAATGCATGAACGACAGGAAAGATGAAAGATGGGAAGCCTATAACAGTTTATTTACCAAACTACTTGATGCCATCTTTTCTGAAGGTACGGGACAAAGTCCTGAAACCGCAATCAAAGTAGTCGACATAGAAGATGAGCGTATTATTAAAGGTGTCCTTGGATTTATTGGCGGGACTGAAGGCTTGTATACGAATGAAAATCTTCACGGTAGAGTTTTCAATGTTTGGAGTTTGGGCGAACAAAAACTCTACTTTGAAGAATTGTTTTTCGAGGACATCGAAAGCCTTAAATTAAACTGATACAACAACGTTATGAAGAAGCAGCCCAAGACTTTCTCCCGCGTCCTTACCTACGTCAAACCCTACTGGGGCAGCATCGTCCTGAATCTGGTTTTCAACCTGATGGCCATATTCTTCTCGTTGTTCAGCTTTGCACTTGTCGGACCTTTCCTCAACCTGCTCTTCAAGGAAGGCGCCGTGGAAGTCATGGCCAAACCCGAGTTCTCCCTCACCGCCGATTACCTCATGGGCTATCTCAACTGGTTCATGAGCAACCTTATCGCCAGCGGAGGCAAGCACCAAGCCTTGATATTCATGTGCCTGCTGCTTGTCGTGGCCTTTTTCTTCCGCAATTTGGGACGTTTCTTCGCTTGCTACTTCATGGCCAACGTGCGCGTGGGGGCCGTCCACGACCTGCGCCGCGACGTCTACAACAAAATCCTCATCCTGCCCCTCTCCTTCTACCACAGCCGACAGAAAGGCGACACCATAGCCCGCATCACCACGGATGTCCAAGAGGTTGAGGTCTCGATTTTGAACTACTTGGAGATGCTCATCAAGGACCCGCTGACCATCCTCTTGTTCTTCCTCTTCATGGTCACACTCAGTCCGAGGCTGACACTGTTTGTCCTTATCGTGCTGCCCATCGCAGGCCTGCTCATCGGTAAGGTCGGCAAGATGCTAAAGAAAGAGTCGAAGGAAGGTCAGACCAAACTCGCGGGCATCATCTCCACCGTGGAAGAGACCATCTCTGGACTACGTATCATCAAGGCTTTCAACGCCATTCGCTATTCCAGCGACAAGTTCGAGGAGCAAAACAGCGATTACACCAAGGTGCTTCGCGGCATACACCGCAAACGTGACATGAGCTCGCCGATGAGTGAGTTCCTTTCATCGATGGTCGTCATCCTCGTGTTATGGTTTGGCGGCACCTTGATCCTAGGCGGCAGCAACCATATTGACGCAGGTAGTTTCATTAGCTATGTCGTCGTGTTCTCGCAGATCATCTCCCCTGCCAAGTCGTTCTCACAAGGCTACTACAATGTGCAGAAAGGCATCGCCTCGGCGGAACGCATCTTCGAAATCCTGGATGCCGAGGAAGTCATCACCGAAAAGAAGAACGCTTTGGAAATCAAAGACTTCAACGATTGCATCGAATACAAAGACGTACATTTCAGCTATGGCAACGACGACGTGCTGAAAGGCATCGACCTGAAGATTCAGAAAGGCAAGTTCGTTGCCCTCGTCGGCGAGAGCGGTGGCGGCAAATCGACCATGGCTGACCTCCTGCCGCGATTCTATGAAGTGGATAAAGGCTCCGTCTGCATCGACGGTCACGACATCCGCGAATACAAGATCAGCGACCTGCGCGGACTTATGGGCGTGGTGTCTCAGGAGACCATCCTCTTCAACGACACTGTTTTTAACAACATCGCCTTCGGCATGAAGGACGTCTCGAAGGAGCAGGTCATCGAAGCCGCAAAGATCGCCAATGCGCATGAGTTCATCATGGAGTTGGAGCACGGCTACGACACCCGCATTGGCGACCGAGGCATGAACCTCAGCGGTGGCCAGCGCCAACGTTTGAGCATCGCCCGTGCCGTGCTGAAGAACCCGCCCATTCTCATTTTGGATGAAGCCACCTCGTCGCTCGACACCGAGAGCGAGCGATTGGTGCAAGACGCCCTGGCGAAGGTGATGAGCCAGCGTACCTCCATTGTCATCGCACATCGTCTGTCGACCATCCAGTATGCCGACGAGATCGTGGTGCTGCAAAAAGGCCAGATCATCGAGCGCGGCAAGCACGACGACTTGATTGCCCTCGGCGGCGTCTATAAGAAACTGACCGATTTGCAGTCGATTGGATAAAAGCCATGAAAAAGCGTTTCACCTTTTCAACCGGCGAGCACATCGAGGCAGATCTTGAGGACTTGCAGCGCCTCTTGCGCGACAACCAGCAGTATTACGAAAACTATGAGGAAATTCTGGGATCACTTGAGGATGACGACTACGTGGCCCGTGGCAACGGCTTCTGCGACCGCAAATACAGCGACGACTTTATCGAGGGACAGCTGGAAAAGTATGCACAAAGGGTGAAGGAAATCGAGAGATGGATTGCTGAGTGGAAATAATTCTTTAGAAATTTGCCGATAACGGCAAAAAAAAGGCGTTTTTCTATATAAAACTTGCCGTTATCGGCAAAAACCACTATCTTTGCAGCGGATTTGAGAACAAAACTTGCCGATAGATGGAATACATTTCAGTCAGTCAGTTTGCCGAAAAATACAGTATCAGCGAGCGCACTGCTCGAAACTATTGTGCCACAGGGAAGATAGAAGGTGCTTTTCTGACAGGAAAAACATGGAACATTCCTGCCGACGCCGAGTTGCCCCGACGAAGCAAAAGGAAAATGTCGCCTTTGCTTGCAGCTTTGCGTGAACAAAAGGAAATGCGGATGAAAGGAGGCATCTATCATCGCACCCAGATTGATCTGACCTACAATTCCAATCATATTGAGGGCAGTCGCCTGACCAAGGAGCAGACGCGCTTCATTTTCGAGACCAACACCTTGGGCGTCACCTCAGAAAACACGCGCATCGATGATATCATGGAGACCGTCAACCATTTCCGTTGCATTGATTATGTCATCGACCACGCCACCGACAAGATCACCGAAACACACATCAAACAATTGCATCTGATACTGAAAGTCAACACTTCCGACAGCCAGAAACCGTGGTTTGCCGTGGGAAACTACAAACGATTGGCTAATGCAGTAGGCGAAGAAGAGACCGCCCAACCCGAAGAAGTGCACAAAATGATGAAGGCATTGCTTGCCACTTACCACGCCATTAAGAAAATCCAGTTTGACGATATTCTGGATTTCCATGTGCGGTTTGAGCGCATCCATCCCTTCCAAGACGGCAACGGACGTGTTGGTAGACTAATAATGTTATGGCAATGCTTGCAGTCGAATACCGTGCCGTTCATCATCACTGATGATTTACGCTTGTTCTATTACCGTGGCATTCAAAATTGGGGCAACATCAACGGCTATTTGCGTGACACTTGCCTCACTGCACAGGACAACTTTAAAGATGTGCTAGAGTATTATCGGATTAGATATTAAATGAATAATTACGAGGCTATCTTTTCTTAAATACGAATCCCTTTCTCTCCCACTCTGGCATTTCCCGAGCAACGACGATGCTATAGAACTGCTCAAATGACGTTTCAAAAGTTTCAAGACACCCACCATTCCATCCCCTTTCGGCCACGCCAAGTGCTTTGGGAAGCATCTGATAAGTGGCATCGTCAAAACTTCTTAATTGAGAAGACCACAATTGTGCCTGTACGCCGATGATGTCGCCTTTGTAATCATTGGGATTCAAAGAGAAAGTCTTGCGCTCATCGACATAGCCCGCCCACGACAGGCCGATTTCTTCGGGAGCATCGCTATAGGCCAAATCCAGATAGGTGTAGGCCGCTGGAGAGAGCACCACGGGGAAGCCTTCAATGCCTTCGGTGTTCCAAACATTGATGAAATAGAGCGAATTTTTGAGCCTCTCTTGTGTTTCAGGCTCCAACCCTTTGGCAATGTCTTCCCATCCTGCCAGGCGGATGCCGCGTGCTTCGGCGAGGTCGAGCATGCCGTTGATGAAGATTTCTTTCATCTCGTGGCGGTCGCGACCTGACCACGCGCCTTCTGGCACTTCGTCGCCGCCGATATGGATAGCGGGAAGTGGCACGCCTGCTTCCTTATGCAAACGGATGACCTCGTCGAAGACAGCACCGTAAAACTTGTAAACACTCGGCAGATAGACGCTCAGCACATTATCTGTGAAGTCCTGTGCCGACCAGTAACGCGAAGTGTCGGCAGGGTCCTGTAGGCGGAAACTGCTGTCGCCCGTGCGCCGCTCGTAGGTCTGCATCGCCTTGATGGAGGCCCTTGAGTGGCCTGGTGTGTCAAACTCGGGAATCACCCTTATGCGACGCTCCCAAGCATAGCGGAGAATCCGTTGGTATTCTTCCTGTGTGTAGTAAGTCACATTGCCGATGCGCCCGTTGGCGGTGGGTTTCAACGCTATTGTTTCTTGCAAGTCCCAATCTGGCAGCGCATGGTGGGCTCCAAAATCGGTCAGTTCCGGAAAATCCTTGATTTCCAAGCACCAAGATTCGTCATCGGCAATATGGAAATGCAGTGTGTTGAGTTTCCATGAGGCCATCAAGTCGATGATTTTGAGCACCTCGTCCACCGTGCGGAAGTCGCGCACCACATCGAGCATAAAGCCACGGTAAGCGTAATCAGGCCAGTCCTCGATGGTCATGGGTGACAAGGGGCGCGGCAACTTGGAGAGGGTGGTTTGGGCATAGAAAGCGCCATCAGCATCATAAGATTCCACTTGAGGTTCACCCTCCTCTCCTATCGTGATTCGATACCAACCCTCGGGACGCGAAGGAAGAATATCAATCCTTTCCATAGGTTCAGTACCGTATATCACCGCACTAACTTGCGGGATGATATCAGCAGGCTGGAGTTCATAGTTGCTGACAAAACTTCCTTCGTCGTTTTCGGTTTGGGGATGTTCCAAAAAATGATACCGCACTTCCATCGGCAAGTCGTGTCTCCCCTTCTGTTGCATGAGGAAGGCCTCGGGCGCCCAGGAATGCCTTGGCAAGGGCCTGCCATAATATTTTAGCGTGACGGTACCGCTTTGTGGTATGTCAATGTACCACGAGGTTCCCTGATAATGGTTCATCGAGGGTCCCTCCACTGAAGTCTTGCCGTCGAAAAGCTCTTGGAACCACACGCGCGAGCCTTCGGGCATATCGTGCAGCACAAGGGTGTGCAAGGCACGCCCGTCGGGCTCTGCTGGGCCTTCGGTCCAATCCGCTGAGGGTATGCGGCCACAGGCGGCTGCCAAAAGCAAAAACAATATGAATAGAGTTGTTTTTCGCATAATTTGGGACAAAAATAAGCAAAATCTGCAAAAATTGATACTTTTGCATTGCTTTTGAAATGGAACCCTAAAAACGACATGAACTCCTTCGCTGCCATAGACTTCGAGACCGCCAATGCTGAACGCACCAGCGTGTGCAGCGTGGGCGTGGTTATCGTGAAAGAAGGCGAGTTTGTGGACTCGTTTTATTCCCTTATCCAACCCGAGCCTAATTACTACCTTTATTGGAACACCCTCGTCCACGGCATCACCAAGTCTGACACCGAGGACGCACCCGTGTTTCCATACGTATGGAAGGAGATTGAGCCACTTATCGAGGGCCTGCCTCTCGTGGCCCACAACAGCCCCTTTGACGAAGGCTGCCTCAAGGCCGTGATGCGCTGCTACCAGATGGATTACCCCGATTATCAGTTCTACTGCACCTGCCGCGCTTCGCGAAAACACTTCGGAAAGCAGCTTCCCAACCACCAGCTGCACACCGTAGCGGCTGCCTGCGGCTACGATCTAATCAACCACCATAACGCCTTGGCCGATGCCGAGGCCTGTGCTTGGATTGCTCGGGAGATACTATAAAATGAAAAACATGAAAACAGATTCACAACAAGCCTTAGACCAACTCAAAGAGGGCAACGCCCGTTTCCTATCAGGTGACTTGACACCAAAAGATGATTATGCAGTATTACGAGAGAAACTCTCCACAGGCCAACATCCCTTCGCCGTTATTCTGTGCTGCTCCGATAGCCGCGTGGCGCCCGAAATCATCTTCGACCAAAAGCTTGGCGACCTTTTTGTCATCCGCAATGCAGGCAACATAGTGGACGAGGAAGTCCTGGGCTCCATCGAGTATGCCGTCGAGCATCTGGAGACACCTTTAGTAGTCGTCATGGGACACGCATCATGTGGCGCCGTCACGGCCACCTATCATGGCAGTGACTTGCCCGGCCATATCATTGACATTGCCAGTCGCATCAAGCCGTCGCTTGACGGGAGCTGTTGCATTGATGACAATGCTCGCCGGCATGCCAAAAGGATGGCGCAACTGATCGAAGAAGATGAAATCGTCCACCATGTTGGTGCCAAAGTCGTTGCGGCCTTCTACGACCTCCAAAGCGGAAAAGTGGAATGGCTGTAACGCAGTTTTCCTTATTTTTGTCGTCTCATTCATAGTAAACAGACCATGAAAACAAATACAAAACACATAACCTTGGCGTTCATCGCCTCAATTCTGATCCTTATGACCGCCTGTAACCAAAAAACATCTGTGGACCTTATCGTCCATAACGCCAATATTTACACCGTCGACAACGACTTCTCCAAAGCCCAAGCTTTTGCCGTGAAAGGCGGTAAGTTTGTCGCTGTCGGCGATGAAGAGACCATCATGAGCCAATACACTGCCACTGAAGTCATCGACGCCCATGGTGACGCTGTATACCCAGGCTTCATGGATGGCCACTGCCATTTCAATGGTTATGGCGAAAACCTCGTCCGCTGGGCCGATCTGAAAGGCTGCCAATCCTACGATGAAGTCATCGAGCGGCTTAAGGTGCACGACAGCCTCTACCCTGCCGAATGGCTCTTGGGTCGCGGCTGGGACCAGAACCTTTGGGAAGTGGCCGAGTTCCCTGACAATACGAAACTCGCCGAAGCCTTCCCCGACAAGAAAGTCCTGCTGACTCGCGTGGATGGTCATGCGGTACTTGCTTCTAAAGAGGTTCTTGTATTAGCAAACATCGATGCGAACACGAAGATGGACGGCGGCATGGCCATCGTCAAGGACGGACGTTGCACAGGCGTGCTGCTTGATAACCTCGCCGATGCCGCCAAGGCCTTGGTGCCAAAGATGGAGACCAAACAACAAGCCCAAGCCCTACTCAAAGCACAGGAGAACTGCATGGGCGTTGGCCTGACCAGCGTCACCGATGCGGGCTTGGACATCGCCACCATCGAGCTCATCGACAGCTTGCAACAGGCCGGACAGCTCAAGATGCACGTCAACGCCATGATCAACCCTGACGACGAGACGATGGACCACTTTATGCAACAAGGCGTGATTGACAAGGAACGGCTCACCGTACGCAGCGTGAAGATCTACGCCGATGGTGCTTTAGGCTCACGCGGTGCCAAGCTGCTTGCGCCTTACACCGACGACCCGACCAACGACGGCTTGATTCTAGAAAGCGACGAGTTCTATCGTCATGTTTGTGAAAGAGCCTACGACGCTGGCTATCAAGTCTGCTGCCATGCCATCGGCGACGGCGGTGTGCACCATATCCTCGACCTTTATTCCGAATACCTCAAAGGCCAAAATGACCTTCGTTGGCGCATCGAGCACTCTCAAACCGTAGCCGACGCCGACTTCCAACGCTTTGGAGAATTCTCTGTCATTCCCTCTATCCAGACCACACACTGCACTTCCGACATGGACTGGGCCGACGAGCGTCTGGGCGAACGCATCAAGAACGCTTACGCTTACCAGCAATTGCTACAGCAAAACGGATGGGTCATCAACGGCACCGACTTCCCCATCGAGGACATCAGCCCGATTTATACCTTCTATGCCGCCGTGGCACGCAAGCACTTGGACGGCACGCCTGCTGAAGGCTTCCAAATGGAGAATGCATTAACCCGCAAACAAGCTTTACGTTCCATCACCATTTGGGTGGCCAAAGGCTGTTTCATCGAAGCGCGCAAAGGCAGCATCGAAGTCGGGAAAGACGCTGATTTCGTTATCCTCGACCGTGACCTCATGACTGTGGCGGAAAACGAGATCCCAGCAGCTAAGGTTATTCTTTGCCACATCCACTGATCTTGGAAAAAGGCGTGGCTTATTCAGGTAAAATCCTACATGCCGTAATGTATCGGGGGGCATAGTATGACTCTGTGGAGACCGAGATGGTTACGCCTAGCTTTACAGAAGCATGAATAAAAGAAAAGCGATGGCGCACAGGGTCGTTGCTGACCACAATGCCCACATGGCCAATCTCTCGCGTCCTGCTCCTGCCACCATAAAACACCAGGTCACCGCACCGAAGCTCGTCAGGCTTCGTGATCACCTTCCATCCGTCATCCAGCTGGCCTTTGGCCGATGCCCTTAACTCATAGCCGAAATGCCTGAACACAAACGCGGTGAAGCCTGAACAGTCGAACTTGTTGGGGCCTTTGCCTGCATACACATAAGGTACACCTAAGAACAGCTTGGCATACTCGACGATGCTGTCAGCCAAAGTACTTGGATAAGCATAAGAGAAAGGCTGACCATAATTTGTCAACCTAATGGAATCCCATTGCTCTTCCCTTGCTTTCTCTAGAAAGTCCCGATACTGCAATTCCTTGATTCTCGGGATGGTGTCGTTTGCATATTCCACCCTTTTCTCTGGAGTGGCATCACGACGCATCAGGCTAGAGATGGCTGTACAACCCATCAGCAGCGAAGACAGAAGCACGAGGGCAAAGGGAACGATGGATATAGATGTCTGCTTATCGACTCTCATGGGGCACAAAGATATTATTTTTTACCTTTGCAGCGGAAAAAAAAGCGCGACCATGTCCCAAGATTATGACTATATCCTCATCAAAGATGCCACCGAAAACAACCTGAAACATGTCACCGTCAAAATACCAAAGCGGCAGATCACCGTGGTGACAGGTGTGTCGGGCTCGGGCAAGTCTTCGTTAGTGTTGGATACCATCGCTGCCAAGTCGCGCCGCGAACTCAACGACACTTTCCCGTCTTTTACCCAACAATACCTGCCCAAGTATGGTCGTCCCCACGTCGGCGACATCGAGAACTTGTCCATCGCCATCGTCATTGAACAGCGCAAACCGACTTCCAACTCACGCTCAACGGTAGGCACCTACACGGACATTTACGCACTACTACGCCTGCTGTTCTCGCGCATTGGTCAACCTTTTGTGGGCTACTCCGACGCTTTCTCGTTCAATCATCCATCAGGAAGTTGTCCTCGTTGCGCCGGTTTAGGTGAGATCAGAGAACTTGACATCCACAAGCTCGTCGACTTCGACAAGTCACTCAACGACGAGGACACCATCCACTACATTGCCTTCGGCAAAGGTGGCTGGCGCTGGATCCGTTACGCCCACAGCGGTCTCTTCGACTTGGACAAGAAAATCAAGGACTACTCGCCCGAAGAGCTCGACCTATTCCTCAATTCGCCTCAAATCAAGCTGAAGAACCCGCCGTCGAACTGGCCGAAAAGTGCCAAATACGAAGGCCTCATCCCGCGCATGTACCGCAGCATCATCAACTCGGAGGAAGGCCTGCTCCATGCCGCAGTCCTCAACCCCATGCTGACCATGGGCACCTGTCCCGACTGTGGCGGCACCCGTCTCAACGAGAAGATACGTTCCTGCAAAATCAAGGGCGTCAACATTGCAGAGGTCACCGCCATGAGCATCGCTGACTGCCGCCAGTGGATGGAGACCATCAACAATCCCTTAGCCGAGGACATCAAACATGCCACCCTCGAAAGGCTGGCCGCATTGGAAGAAATCGGCCTCGGCTACCTCACCCTCGACCGCGCCATCGGCACGCTCTCGGGTGGCGAAGCGCAACGCTGCAAGATTGCCAAATACATCAACTCGCCGCTTTCCGATGTGATGTACATCCTCGACGAGCCCAGCGTGGGTCTGCACAACTACGACATCCTGCTCATGCAGAAGTCGGTGCAGAAGCTGAAAAACCACGGCAACACCGTCATCCTTGTGGAACACCACAAGGACATGATCAAAATCGCCGACCACATCATCGACATGGGTCCAGGCGCAGGCATGAAAGGCGGCGAAATCGTCTTCGAAGGCAGCTACGAAGAACTGTTGCATAGCCAGACGCTGACTGGTGTTTCGCTCAGCGCAACGAGTGCGATAAAAGAAAACATACGCCATCCAAAATCGGTCTTCCATTTGGAAAAGGCCACCCTTCACAATATCAAAAACCTAACCATAGATTTGCCTTTGGGCGTGATGTGTGGCATCGCTGGCGTGGCTGGCTCTGGCAAGAGTTCCTTGATGGAGTGCTTCCGAAAAGCCTATCCAAATCCCGAGGAAATTGTCTACATCAGCCAGAAAAACATCGGCATCAGCCTGCGCTCCACCCCTGCCACCTATCTCGAAGTGGCCGACGACATCCGCAAACTTTTCGCCAAAGTAAACAAGACAAAAACAGACCTGTTCTCCTTCAATGGCAAGGGTGGTTGCCCCGTCTGTCAAGGCAAGGGCGTCATCGTCAGCGACATGGCCTTCATGGACGCCATCGAGACCACCTGCGAAGCTTGTGGCGGACTGCGTTACAGCAACGAAGTCTTATCTTATAAGGTCAACGGCATGAACATCGCTGAGGTAATGGACATGACCGCCAACAAAGCCTCTGAGATGTTTGCCGGCACCGTCATCGCCGAGAAACTGGAGCCTTTACGAAAAGTCGGATTGGGTTACCTCCATTTGAACCAGTCGCTTTCGACTCTCTCGGGCGGTGAGTTGCAGCGCATCAAATTGGCTTCCTACCTTCGCGACGCAGGCAAGATCTTCATCATGGATGAGCCTTCTGACGGTCTCCACCTCAACGACATCAAGCGCATCCTCGACCTCTTCAACACCATGGTGGAGGCAGGCAACACCATCTTCCTCATCGAGCATAACCTGGAGATGCTGAAGCAATGCGACTACCTCGTCGAACTCGGTCCCGGCGGCGGTGCCATGGGCGGCAAGGTCATCTTTAATGGCACACCCAAGGAGATGATGCAATGCCAAAGCTCCATCACAAGACCTTATTTTGTAGCAGAGAGCAGACAAAGAGGATGAATAAACAGGCTTTAAGAGAGTCCGTTTATCACTATTGCAATAATTCGTTATCGCATATCAAATGCACCTTTTTCTTTTGCAAGGCAAACATATATAAAAGAAAAAACCGTATTTTTGCATATTTAATCCCGAAAAACTAAATCACCTTATAATGAAACATTTATTCCAACGCGGATTGCTGCTTGTAGCCTCCTTTTTTGGACTAGCCTTTCACCTCGCAGCGCAATCTACCCTAATGACCATCCATTTGAACGATGGTACCGAACGCGACTATTATATGTCGGAATACGACCGTGTTTATTTCGAAGGCAGCGACATCTTGGTCGTTGAAATCGCGGTCAATGCCAAAGCTGAAAGATACAACCTCGCTGACATCCGAAAGATCACTTGCGCCGAGACGGAGAGTGTTTCGGAAGCATCGGGCGCTGAGGTTTACCTCTCCCCCAACCCTGTACACGACAAGGTCTCGCTCCATAATCTCTCAGGCAATCAATCCGTCGGCATCTATGCCCTCGATGGTCGAATGGTAAAGTCGGTGGAAGTCACCGCTGACCAATTTATCGACATCTCCGACCTCCCCGTCGGACTCTATCTTGTCAAAACCGAGCGTCAAACCCTTAAAATGATCAAGCTATGAGAAAGACCTTAATAATAGTGGCCCTTCTTTTAGCTTGCATGGGTCTTAGCGCACAAGAGTATCACATCAACCTTCATCAAGATGGTTCTGTACTATATGACAACAGCATAAGCGACATCCACAGTATTCATTTTGAAGGCTACCAGCCCGCCAGCATGATTATGCAGGCCGGATGCGGCATCTCTACCTTTCCCCTATCTGCTTTCGATAGCATCACCTTTGTGAAAGAGGAAGTTCCTCCCGCGGGCGACACGGTTTATATTGCTTACAATGGAACAAGCGTAAATGTAGTCAATCCGTTCTCCAACGATGGTGTGACGGTGAGCACCAGCGGTGCCAACGTCAACGTGAGTTCCACAAAGGCCAACGTCCCTTATGTGGTTTCAGGTAGCTCAAGCAACGGTTCCCTGACAATGTACAGTACTTCCTCGTTCTTTATGGCGCTCAACTCCTTGTCGCTGACCAACACGAGCACTGCTGCCATCAATTTGGCTTCCAATGTCAACACAGCCCTTGCTTTGAGAGGCACTTCCACCCTCGCCGACGGCGCCAATAGCAGCCTCAACGCAGCACTCTATGCCGCTGGAAACCTTACCATTGACGGCTCGGGCTCTTTGCTTGTAACGGGCAACGCCAAGCACGGCATAGCCGTAGAAGGCATTATGACGGTCAACTCTGGCACTATACAAATCCTCGACACCGACAGCGACGGCATCCATGGCAGCAGCAACCTGATTTGGAACAATGGCACACTTGACATTGTCTCTGCAGGTTCCGACGGACTTGACTTTTCGGGCACCGTCACCATCAGCAATGGCGACCTCTCTATCAACACGACGGCGGAAAGCCAAAGAAGCATCAAGGTGACGAACGCTTTCACCATGGCGGGTGGAGCACTTCATCTCAATATCAATGGCAATGACTGCAAAGGCATCAAAGGCGATGCCGACATCAACATCAATGGTGGTATTGTGGTTGTGCAAATATCTGGCACAGGCTCGCACGGCATCTCGTCCGATACCGATGTCTTCATCAGCGGCACGGCTGACGTTACCGTCGTTTCCTCATCGCAAGATGGAAAGTGCATCAAGAGCGACGGCACTGTCCACATAAATGGTGGCACCTTAGAGCTTACCCACTCGGGCGACATCTCCAAGGGTATCAGTGCCACAGGTGACATCACTATCACTGGCGGCGACATCACCATCACTGCTTCAGGAAGCACCGTTTTAGAAGTGGTCAACAACCAAAACGTGCCTGCCTATTGCACCGCCATCAAGAGCGATGCGGACATCAACATATCGGGAGGGACCTTCCATATTACCTTGCCCACCAGCAACCATGGTGGCAAGGCCATCAGCGCCGACAGCGACCTGACCATCAGCGGCGGTGACTTCACCATCACCACACAAGGCAACGGCGCTTCTTACACCGTCAGCGGTAGCACCAAGGATGCTTACACCTCATCGTGCCTGAAATGCGATGGTAACATGCAGATCCTTGCCGGCAATTACACCCTCAGCAGCTCGGGTACGGGTGGCAAGGGCATCAACGTTGGCGGCACGCTTGTCATTGGCCAGCAAGGCGCCAACAACGACGACCTCTTCCTTAACGTCACCACCAGTGGTGAGCGCATCACTGTCTCGAGCGGTGGCGGAGGATGGCCTGGCGGTGGTGGCGGCGACTACGCCAACCCGAAAGGCATCAAAGCCCAAGGCAACCTGACCATAAACAGCGGCAATATCACCGTGAATTGCACCCAGACGCAAAACGAAGGCGGTGAATGCATAGAAAGCAAGGCCACGTTGACCATCAACGGTGGCAATATTGACGCACACTCCGTCAAAGACGACGCTGTGAACGCGGCCCAAAACCTCACCATCAACGGAGGTATCTACTACGCACACAGCGACGGCAACGACGGCACCGACTCGAACGGCAACATGTTCCTCAATGGCGGTCTCAACATCTCCAACGGCGCCCGTTCGCCCGAGGAAGGCTTCGACTGCGATTGGAACCAGTTCGCTATTACAGGCAGCACTTCCATCGGCACAGGCGGCGGCACCAGCAATCCCACTCAAAACGTCTGCACCCAACCTTCACTGAAAATCAACACACAGCAGGGTTACGCCATCCAAATCCTCAAGTCGGACGGCACAGTCATCTGCACCTACCAATGTCCCACCTTCACTGGAGGTGGAGGCGGTGGTCCTGGCGGAGGAAACGGCATGGTCATGCTTTTCACTGACCCGCAGCTGCAAACAGGACAATCGTACACCGTAAAATACAACGGCACCATCAGTGGTGGCACCAACTGGAACGGCTACTACACGGGCAACGTCACCTACTCGGGCGGAAGCCAAACCACCGTCAACGTCAATTCAATGGTCACCACGGTGAGTGCAGGAGGTGGCGGATGGTAAATCCCACTATCATAGCATATATCGAGCAGGAGATCCTCCCACGCTACGAACACTTCGATGCCGCCCACCAGCGCAACCATGCCGATGAGGTCATCGAAAGGAGTTTGGCATTGGCTGAGCATTACGAAGTTAACGATGACATGGTATATACCATCGCTGCCTATCATGACACTGGGCTATGCGAAGGTCGCGACACACATCATCTCGTCTCTGGACGCATCATCCGTGAGGACAAGAAACTACGTGACTGGTTTACCGATGACCAAATAGAGACCATGGCGCAGGCCGCCGAGGACCATCGCGCCTCGTCGGGGCACGAGCCACGTTCCATCTATGGCAAGATCGTGGCAGAAGCCGACCGCCTCATCTCTCCCGAAAAAGTCATACGTCGCACCATACAATTCACCCAAGACCACTTCCCCAACTATGACAAGGAGCAGCAATTCCAGCGTTTTCGTGAACATCTGATGGAAAAATATTCCGACACAGGCTACCTCAAGCTATGGTTGCCCGAATCGGAGAACGCACCACGGTTGGAAGAGCTTAGGAAAATCATCCGCGACGAACATAAAATGCGTGAAGCATTTGAAAAGGAATTCGACAAAACCAAATAATTCCAAATAATTCGTATCTTTGCAATCTATTATTAACTTTCCTACCATGAAAAAAGCACTGTTTACCTTAATGATTCTATGCTTCGCTGGCCTTGTCGTGGCCCAAGAGGCAAACGAGAACGAATTCAAGATGATGATTGGCGACACCATCGTTTGGAAACCCTTTGAGAACTGTCATTCAAACGGATACAACATTTCGGGCTCCAAAGTCATCAGCTTTAAGCCGATCAAATATGGCGATCGCATCGAAATCATCGCCAAACAGGCTGGCGAATGCAGCATTATAGCCACCTGCCATGAAAATGACGCCGAGGTGGTGGCCTCCATCATCGTGAGTGAACCCTATGTGGCTCCCGTCGTCGAAAAGATGGAGAAGCCTGCGACACAGGCCTTCACGGGCACCTACAAATTCAACCCGCCCACCGACCATTACTTCGTAACCATCTTCAATCCGGCCTCCAACTGCAACGAGACCTACATGAAGTTGGGTGAAAACGAGGCCTATAACGACGGACAAGGCATCGATCGCTTCTGGAACCTCAAGACTGGAAAGAACTGGTACTATCGTCCCGAAGCTCAAGGCTGGACCGACGACGTCGACTGGGAGTTTGAACCTCTTGGCACAAGCTTCTTCCCACTCAACACCTTCGCCAACGAAGTGGAAAAGGACGACCTCTCGCAGTATTATCTCGGCATGGAGAAGGTGCTCGACATCGACTGCTGGCATTTCTTCGTCGACCAGCCCGATGGCTCAGCCATCCAATATTGGGTCGACCCCGCCAATGGCTGCACCCTGAAGCGTCAGGTGAACAACGATGCACCAAGAACGGTCACAGTTTACGACCTTAACTACACCAGACTGTACTTCGGACCTAGCTTTAAGAAATCACTGCACGACACGACGAGATAAAGACATTTTTCCCTATCTTTGCCGCCGACTAGAACAAACTACAAAATTAAAAATACACCAATGGAAAACATCGAATTAAAGAAGACCCCTTACAACCAGATCCATCACGACCTGGGCGCCAAGATGGCTGAATTTGCCGGTTACGACATGCCGATCCAATACACCGGCCTCGTCGAAGAGCATAACAACGTCCGCAACAACGTCGGTGTGTTCGACGTGTCGCACATGGGCGAGTTCCGCGCCAAAGGTCCCCTGGCCAAGCAGTTCATGCAGTACTGCACCGTCAACGACGTCGCCGCTTTGGGCGATGGCAAGGTGCAATACACCTGCCTGCCGAACGGTAAGGGCGGCATCGTGGACGACATGCTCGTCTACCGCATCGCCGACGACCATTACTTCATGGTGCCCAACGCCGCCAACATCGACAAGGACTGGGCTTGGATGAGCCAGATTGCCGAGAAGTTTGGCATGACCCTCGGTGAAGACTTCAAGAACGAAAGCGAAGAATGGGCTCAGCTGGCTGTGCAAGGTCCCAACGCCCTGAAGGCCATGCAGAAGCTCACCAAGGCCAACGTGGTGGACATGGAATACTACACCTTCCAAATCATCAACTTCGCCGGCGTCGACAACATCATCTTCTCGACCACGGGTTACACCGGCTCAGGCGGCTGCGAGATCTACATCCCCGTCGCCCACGCCAAGAAGGTTTGGGACGCCGTGTTTGAGGCTGGCAAGGAGTTTGGCATCATGCCCGCTGGTCTGGGCTGCCGCGACACCCTCCGTCTCGAAAAGGGCTTCTGCCTCTACGGCCACGAAATCGACGACACCATCAGCCCCATCGAGGCTGGTCTCGGCTGGATCACCAAGTTTGTCGACGGCAACGACTTCCTCAACCGCGAAATCTTCGCCGCTCAGAAAGCCAATGGCGTGAGCCAGAAGATCGTCGGTTTCGAGATGATCGACCGTGGTATCCCGCGCAACGGCTACGAAGTGTGCGATGCCGAAGGCAACTGCATCGGCATGGTGCGCTCAGGCAGCCCGTCACCTTCCACCGGAAAGAACATTGGCACCGCCCTGGTGAAGAAAGCCTTCAGCAAGAAGGACACTGAGATCTTCATCAAGATCCGCAACAAGCTCATCAAGGCCGTTGTGGTCAAGATGCCGTTCCTTCCTTAATGGAAAGTGGTCTTTACACAAAAAAGCGTTCCTTCTGGGACGCTTTTTTTATGCCACTCTGCCAAAATTTCCGACCTTTGCAGCGGAACGATTCTTGATGAACCCATAGGCATGGACAACAAAGCAGAAAGAAAAAAGTTTCTGGGAAGCCTCGTCATCCCCTTGATCATTGTGGCAATGATGTGGGTGGTGAAGACGATCGAATGGTCGTTCGGCATCTATTTGGGGCGCTTCGGCATAACGCCACACACCGTGAAAGGGTTGATTGGGATTTTTACCCTGCCTTTCTTGCACGGTAATTGGGAACACCTACTCTCCAACACCATCCCCATCATTGTTCTTGGCACAGCCTTATACTATTGTTATCCCAGCCTCGCCAACCGCGTGATGCTCATCACTTATTTGGGCAGTGGGCTGCTCACCTGGTGCATCGGTGACCCAAGCACCACACATATCGGCGCAAGCGCCCTTGTATATGGCCTCAACTTGTTCCTAATTACCAGCGGCTTCATCCGTGGCAACCGCATGCTCATTGTCATTTCCCTCATCATGGTGTTCCTATACGGAAGTTTCATCTGGGGCATGATCCCATCTTTGGCCATACCACAAAACATTTCATGGGAAGGCCATCTCAGCGGAGCGCTCATAGGCATTCTGCTGGCCATATTCCTAAGAAAAGAAGGACCTCAAAAAGAGGTATACCATTGGGAAGAAGACGATGAAGAGGATGATGATTCGACAGACTCAACGTCAGAGAAACCCTATTGGGATGTGCCCACCCCATCAAATGACGAGCTGACGGTACGTTACCGTTTCAGGCATTAAAGCACAGTCATCGAGAGATATTCCAGCACTTGGTCGGCAATGCCTTTTTGCCCTTCGACATCAGGATGCCACCAATCCTTGTGGATGTCGTACAAATCAACGCATTCCACATTGTAATGATAGGTGACACGGTGCACCGATTCGATAAGATTCAAACGCGTTTCCGCATCGATGGCGCCAGGGCAAGGATCCGTTTCAAGAAGGTAATATAGCTTGGCATTGGGATGTTGCCTCTTCAGATAGTCAAGCATATAAGCCAATGCGGGTCGGAAAGAGCAAAGCTGTTCTTCGGTCCAATCAGAATAAACGTAATCACCAAAAGGCGCTCCATTCCACACATCGTTAGTTGCGCCAAGGATGAAAATCACATCCGGATTGCCCAGGTTATTCATACGACGGATGAAGGAATTGGGTGCATAATAACTCCCACCGTCAAAGTCAGCGTAGTTGCAGACCAAAGAGCCCGAAAACGAATTATTATGGTCAAGCACCCATTTCAATGAATCGGCCACTTGACGCCACCACATCTGTTCAATACCAGTCACACCTATTTCAGGATAATGAATATAAGGGTCGTTGGTGTCAGGATCAACATAACCGTCAAAAGCGGAATAGCTATCGCCCAAAATCGAAAAACGGGTTGGTTCCTTGGTCTTCACACAAGACGACATCAAGATAGCAGTAGCAATTAGCAAAGTTAGTTTCTTCATATTCAATCTATTATTATCATTTCTGTCCTACGGTTCAAGGCGCGGTGTTCGTCGCTGTCGTTGGGCCACAACGGTTTGGTGGCACCATAGCCTTTCGCGATCAGTCGGTTTTCCTCAATCCCATTGGCAATCAATGCCTGACGGACAACCTCGGCACGGTCGGACGAAAGCTTCAGATTGTAGTTGGCATTACCCACATCGTCGGTATGGCCAGCCAGTTCAACCCTAAGTTCCGGATTGCGCTTGAGGAACGTCGAAAGGATCTCAATACCTGATTGGGAGTCTCCTGTCAAAGCCGAGCTGTTAAACTCAAACTGTATGTTCTGGAGCACAATGGCATCACCTGGTGAAAGTTCAGTCACATCCACGTTGGAGAAGTAGTTGGCCGAGTCGGAACGGATTTCTTCAGGCAGTTCGAACGCATAGATATCATAACCGCCTTGACCGCCTTCACGTTGCGAAGAAATGAAGGCCGTCTTGCCGTCAGCTGCCACGAAGAAGTTGATTTCGTCGCCTTGGGTATTAATGGGGAAACCAAGGTTGACGGGGTCTTGCCACCTGCCATCCTCTCCCCTGCGGCTCATAAACAAATCGAAGCCACCCATGCCGATGTGCTTGTCGGAAGAGAAATAGAGCGTCCGTCCGTCGGGATGCAGGAAAGGAGCCATTTCGTTGCCTTTGGAATTGATAGGTGCCCCAAGATTCTGTGGCTCGCCCCAGCTACGGTCGGCATTGCGCCGGCTGCAATAGATGTCAGCATTGCCATTGCGCCGCGAAACGAAGTAGAGCTCCTTACCGTCGGCACTCACACAAGGCTGCGACTCCCAACTTCCAGTGTTGATGCTACCCTCTATCTTTCGCGGCATCGACCATTGGTTCAAGCCCCAATGCGACACATAGAGGTCGCAACCGCTATCGCGGCCCCAGCCGCATCCAGTCAGATACAGTTTCGAACCGTCGGCTGAAAGGAAAGCCGCACCCGGGTCAATACCATCGGGAAAGGACTCAAACGACAATGGTTCTGGTGTAGTCCAGCCATCATCAGCCTTCTGCGACACATAAATCTCTTCCTCATAATACCCGTTACCTCGATTCATCTTTCGGGTGAGCATTAGCTGGTTGCCATAAAACGTCAGTGCGTTGACATACTCGTCGTCAGCACTGTTGATTTCGGATCCCATATTCTCAGGGTCGAACGCTACAGGATGGCTGACGGCCTCATCGCGAAACCTTGCCAACTCGAGCAGTTCGGCCACGGTGGCATCATTGGCTGCATTGCCTGAAGCCCTCGACTGATACCAACGCAACAAGACCGCCTCGCGTTTGTAGTTTCCTCGGGCATCATAAAGACGTGCCAAGGTGATGGCGGCAGGAGGAAACAACATTGAATCGCATGCCAAGGCTTTCTCATAACCCAGAATGGCCATGTCATAGTCCTTAGTCTCCATCCCAATCTCACCTTCCAACAGCCAGGCTTCGGCATAGTTTGGGTCTTCGACGATGGCTTTGAGGACGTGTTGGTAAGCCTTTGTGTAGTCTCGTTTCAAAAAGGCCTCCTCTGCCGACTCATAAGCTTTCACGGCTTTCTTCGACGGCTGCGAAAAAGCCACGGATACGAGCGACAATAAAGCAAATACTATGAGGATGGCTCTTTTCACTGTTTCTTGTTTTTCAGCTCTTTCTCAATCCATTTGCGGAAATCTGCCACAAACACCCTCGAAGTCATGGTCGGAGAAGTCTCAGCGGAAACGAAACAACGCCCGTCATCTAAGAAACATACGCCTTCCGTTTGAGCACCGGTAAGTTGTGGCATCTCAAACCTACGATTATCAAGTTTCACGCCATTCTCATCAAAGTCGAAGATAAGATACATGAAAGGCTTCCAGACATCCTTAACATAACCCACCAACACAAGGATATGATTCTCCCTGTCATAGTCGGCGCCCGTCAAAAGGCCTTGTGAGTCGAAGCCATTGACAACTTCGGCCACATAATCGCCTGGCGTTTTGGGGAGACGGTACATCCGTGTCGTCCCCGTTGCCCAACCCTTGCTGAAGAGATAGATACAATCCTCTGTAGCGAACATGGTCTCGCAGTCGTAGTCATGCTCTTGTTTTTTATGGACAAAATTCGTCTGGTCACCAAATCGGAAGGTGATGGAGTCAACATCAACGGTGGCGTCGCCTTCCGCCGGGAGGGCTGAAAGTGGGAAGGTGTAGATTCTCAGGTTTTTCCTTTTCCCTTTGTTGTTGCCGAAGTCGCCGACATAAACATTCTCGCCATCGGTGCAAACATCTTCCCAGTCCTTGTTCTTGGCATGGGACAGCGTGATTCTCTGAACCACCTCAAAAGACGTGGTGTCGAGGACAAACAGGATAGGTTTGCCACCGCTATCGTTGTGGGTCCATAGGCGGCCATTATGGAAAAAGAGTCCCGAGGTCTCTCTCACCTCCTCAGGCAACTCCGACTTCAGAATAGGGGTAAACAATGGGGTAAAGCCCGCCTTGCCTTCCTCTTGAGCATGAGCGAGGAGGGTAAGCAGTAGCAAGCCGACCAATAGTGCCCTTCTCATCATCATTTGGGATAGACCTCGCCTTTGGCGGCTTTCAAGGTGTTTTGCAGCAGCGACACGATGGTCATGGGGCCCACACCACCGGGAACTGGAGTGATCTTGGAGGCCACTTTGTAAACCTCGTCATAGTCCACATCACCCATGATCTTATAACCCTTCGGGCTGGATGCGTCTTCGATGCGGTGGATACCCACGTCGATGACCACAGCACCAGGTTTCACCATATCGGCAGTCACGAAGCCCTGCTTTCCAATGGCGGCAATGAGGATATCAGCCTGACGTGCAATCTCGGGCAGGTTCTTGGTGCGGCTGTGGCACATAGTAACGGTAGCGTCAATGCCCTTGCGCGACATCAGGATGGCCATAGGCGTGCCCACGATGTTGGAACGGCCCAGCACCACCACGTTCTTTCCCACCGTTTCGACGCCAGAGCGCTTGATGAGCTCCATGATGCCATTGGGCGTGGCAGGAATAAAGCAAGGATGTCCCAGTTGCATACGGCCCGCGTTAACGCTGGTGAAACCATCCACATCCTTTGAAGGTTTGATGGCATTGATGACCTTGTTCTCGTCAATATGCTTCGGCAAAGGCAGTTGAATGATGTAGCCATCGATCTCGGGGTCGTTGTTCAGGAACTCCACCATGTCGAGCATCTCTTTTTCGGTCGTGCTCTCAGGAAGACGATACACTGACGAAGTCATGCCTACCGAATGACAGGCTTTCTCCTTCGAAGCCACATAGGTCTTGCTGGCGCCATCTTCACCCACGATGACAGCTGCCAGATGTGGAGCTGCAATGCCATGGTCGATCATATCTGCCACTTCAGCGGCGATTTCTTTCTTAATCTGTTCGGAAACGGCTTTGCCGTCGATTATCTTGTTATCCATAGTGTATTAAAAATTATCTGCGTTTCATTGCTCCAGCCATGCGCAACATCTTTTTGCCACCACCGGTGGTCATCATGCGCATCATTTTCGAGGTCTCCTCAAACTGCTTTACAAGACGGTTCACCTCAACGATGCTAGTGCCACTACCGTCGGCGATACGTTTGCGGCGCGTGCCGTTGAGCAGCTTCGGGTTCTCGCGTTCCTGCGGCGTCATCGAATAGATGATGGCCTCGATGCTCTTGAAGGCATCGTCGTCAATCTCCTCTCCCTTCATGGCCTTGTCCATGCCAGGAATCATGCTGGCGAGATCCTTCAAGTTACCCATCTTCTTGATTTGCTGGATCTGTTTCAGGAAGTCGTTATAGTTGAATTCGTTTTTGGCAAGTTTCTTCTGCAGCTTTCTGGCTTCTTCTTCGTCGAACTGCTCTTGGGCACGTTCCACGAGAGAGACGATGTCGCCCATGCCGAGGATACGGTCGGCCATACGTTTGGGATGGAACACATCCAAGGCATCCATCTTTTCGCCGATACCCACGAACTTGATGGGCTTCTCCACCACCGTGCGGATGGTGAGGGCTGCACCACCACGGGTGTCGCCATCCAACTTGGTCAGCACCACGCCGTCGAAGTCCAAACGGTCATTGAAGGCCTTGGCCGTGTTCACGGCATCCTGACCCGTCATTGAGTCGACCACAAACAAAGTCTCATGCGGTTTCACAGCCTCCTTGATGTTGGCGATCTCGTTCATCATCTCCTCGTCAACGGCCAGACGACCGGCGGTATCAATGATGACCACATTCTTGCCTTGAGCCTTGGCGTGCTCAATGGCATGCTGTGCGATCTCAACAGGATTCTTGTTGCCTTCCTCACTATATACCTCGACCTCTACCTGTTGGCCGAGCACTTTCAATTGCTCAATAGCGGCGGGACGATACACGTCGCCAGCCACCAACAGCACTTGCTTGCTGCGTTTGCGCTTCAGATAGGAAGCCAACTTGGCGGAGAAAGTGGTCTTACCAGAACCCTGAAGACCTGCGATCAAGATGATGCTCGGCTGACCTTTCAAGTTGATGTCGACAGCCTCACCGCCCATCAGTTCAGCCAACTCATCGTGGACGATCTTGACCATCATGTCGCCCGGCTTCACCGAGGTGAGAATCTCTTGGCCGAGAGCCTTCTCCTTGATGTTGTTGGTGACATCCTTGGCAATCTTATAGCTGACGTCGGCGTCCAACAGGGCGCGACGGATTTCCTTCATCGTGTCGGCAATATTGACTTCCGTGATAAAAGCTTGTCCTCTAAGGACTTTGAACGAGCGTTCTAGTTTTTCGCTTAAACCTTCAAACATAATTCTCAAAAATTTGGGTGCAAAGGTAAGAATTATTGTTTAATTGTTGAAATGTTTGACCGTTGAATTGATAGGATTCACTATTTTTGCACATTCAAATCATTGAACTATGATTAAGGAAAACTTGGAAAAAATTAGAGCGACGCTACCCAAGTCAGTGACTTTGGTGGCCGTCAGCAAGACCAAGCCCGTCAGCGACTTGCAGGAAGCCTACGACGCAGGGCAGCGTATCTTTGGCGAAAATCATGCCCTCGAGATGCGCGACAAGCATGAGGTACTGCCTGCCGACATCCAATGGCACTTCATCGGCCATTTGCAGACCAACAAAATCAAATATATCATCCCCTTCGTCACGCTCATCCACAGCATCGACTCAGCAAACCTCTTGGAAGCCGTCAACAAGGAAGCCAAGAAACACGATCGTGTGGTGGACTGCCTGCTGCAATTCCATATTGCAATGGAGGAGACCAAGTTCGGCCTTGACATGGAGGAAGCCCAACAGCTGCTTGAGTCGGATGAGTTCAAACAAATGCAAAACGTGCGCATCTGCGGCGTTATGGGCATGGCCACCTTCACTGACGACGAGGCTGAAGTCCGCAAGGAATTCAAACACCTTAAAAAGATTTTCGACACCTTGAAAGTCAAGTATTTCACCGACCAGTCCCAATTCAAGGAGATCTCGATGGGTATGTCGGACGACTATCCCATTGCCGTGGAGGAAGGCGCGACATTAGTTCGTGTGGGAAGCAAGATTTTTGGAGCTAGAAATTATAACGTATAAGATGGCATCGCTAATACCCTTATTATTACTCATCGTCGGCTTTGTCGCCTTGATTTTAGGCGCCAACTGGCTCGTCAACGGAGCCACCAGTGTGGGCATCCGTGCCAAGCTGTCGCCCCTTATCATCGGCTTGACTATTGTGGCCTTCGGCACCTCGTTGCCTGAGATGATTGTCAACGTGTTCTCCTGCGCGAAAGGCAACCCCGGCCTTGCCATCGGCAATATCATCGGCAGCAACACGATGAACATACTCCTCATCCTTGGAGTGAGTGCCCTCATCTGGCCTATCGACGTGAACCGCATCTCCATCCGTCGCGATATTCCAGCGGGATTTGTCGCCACCCTCGCCATCACGTTGATGGCTAATTACTTCTTCACAAAACAGGCGCGTACCATCAACTGGATCGAAGGCATCGCCCTCTTGCTAATGGGCTTCGCCTATTTGCTGCTGACCATGCTAAAAAACGACCCAAAAGAAGAAACCGAGAACGTGCAAGAAGCCATGCCTTGGGGTAAGACCATCCTTGCTCTCGTGGCTGGTGTCATTGGGTTGTATGCTGGTGGCGAACTGGTCTCACGCAATGCCCAAATCCTTGCCCATAACTGGGGCATGAGCGATAGCACCATCGGACTCACCGTAGTCGCCACTGCCACTTCGTTGCCTGAGCTCATCACCTCCATAGTGGCTGCCCTGAAAAAGAATTCCGGCATCGCCATTGGCAATGTATTGGGCTCAAACATCTTGAATATCTTCATGGTGCTGGGTGTCAGCTCCATCATCACACCGCTGCCTTTCGAACCCATGATGAACCATCAGCTCATGATTCTCTTTGCCGCCAACATCCTCATGCTTTTGTTCGTCTTCACAGGCAAGGGAAGAAAGATCTCACGTTGGGAAGGCGCCTTCCTGACGTTGGGCTACATCGGTTTCATGTGGTTCTCGTTAGCTATGCAATAAAAAAAGGAGAGACGCAGCAACGTCTCTCCTTTTTTCATTCGACAATGTTTATCAGTCAGCCAGTTGGAAGGCGGTCTTCACAGCCTCGTAGCTGCTGTAGTCGACATCGCTGCGGTTGCTAAACACCGAGGCTTCGATGGCGACGATCTTGAAATCGTGCTTGCCAGGACGCATGCCATCATAGAAGTCGCTCTCCGTCCAGAAGAGGCGCACACCACCGTCTTTCAAAGTGGACACCTCGATGGAAGCCTCGCAGTTGATGACTTCTTGTTGGCCTTGATCGTTGGTAAACGTGTCCTGATAGTAGTAGGTCAACGGCACCTGCGACCAAGTGTCGCCAACGCTCATATAAACGAGCACAGCACCATAGTTGTACACATTGTTGTTGATGGCGGGATAGTCGATCTCAACCATCCATTGGCAGTTGTTGACCCACTCCCAGTCATCGGAGTGAACCGTCACCGTGGAAGAGACCACATTGGCGTTGCCATCATTGCCGGCAGGACCCTGAGGACCACGGGGACCACGGCAAGAAGCCATTGCAAATACTGCCAGAACCGTCATGCAAATCAAACTTAACTTTTTCATTTCACTAGATTTTTAATTATTAGACTTTAATTTACTTTCATTTTCACCCCGCAAAACTACAAAAACCTTGCCGAAATACTCCACTTTTGAAAAACAATCTCAAAAAACCGTAATTTTGCAGCATGAAAAGCAGGAACTACATTGTTCATCTCGCCGGCGTTTTCGCCATGATTTTCTGGGGAATGTCGTTTGTTTGGTCGACACAAGTATACCAAAACCTCAATCCCACAGCGACTATCTTTTTGCGCCTTTTGGTGGCAACAATTTTCTTCACGGCCATACTTTTCGCCTTCCGTCTCAACGAAAAAGTCAAAAAGGAGCACCTGGGACTATTTGCCTTGGCGGCTATGTTTGAGCCTTTTCTCTACTTCATCTTTGAAGGCTATGGACTGAAGAACACCTCCCCCGTCATCGGCTCTGGCATCATCGCCTTGATACCTTTGGTAACCCCTATAGCAGCACGCATTTTCTTGAAAGAGCGCTTGACGCCCATGAACATCGTGGGCTTCATCGTTTCTTTCGTCGGTGTCATTGTCATGCTGCTCAACAAAGACCTTGAATTCATCGCCTCACCAAAAGGCATCCTTTTGCTTTTTGGTGCCGTCTTGGTAGCCGTGGGCTATTCCATCGCGCTCATCAAGTTGACGAAATTATACAAGCCATTGACCATCACCTGGGTGCAGAACATCATCGGAATGCTGTATTTCGCGCCAATGGTTGCCATCATGGAGCGTTTTGAGCCATCCAACTTCGCCAATGTAGGGGGCTATATCGTCCCTTTGATCTGCCTGGGTGTGTTTTGCAGCGCCGTCGCTTACTCTTTATGGGCTTTCACATTCAGCAGGCTGGGCGCTTCACGAGCCAATGTCTATTCCAACCTGATCCCCGTCTTCACGGCCATCTTCAGTTACTTTATCATCCATGAGGCACTGACGACAAATAAAATCATCGGCATTCTGCTGGTGGTGTTCGGACTCGTCTTATCACAATTGAAAGGGAAAAGCCATGATTACCAGCAAGACAAACCCTAAAATCAAGAATCTCGTCAAACTACAGAAGACTTCTGAGCGTCGCGAGCAGAACCGCATTCTCATCGAAGGACAACGCGAGATTGAACGTGCACAAAAGTGTGGCTTTGTGATTGAGCAGCTGTATGTCTGCGAGTCGTTGCTGCGCGAACCGCTCTCCATCAAAGCCGAGTTCATCGAGACCGTCACGGAAGAGGTATTCGACAAGATCGCCTACCGCGAAGGTAGCGACGGGTTGCTGGCTGTGGCCATACCCAAATACAAAAGCCTCAACGAGTTCAAGCCGAGAAAAGACGCCTTGATTATCGTGTTGGAAACGGTGGAAAAACCGGGCAACCTCGGGGCTGTGATGCGCACGGCCGACGCCGCAGGCGTCGATGCCGTCATCGTGGCCGACCCTGCCACTGACCTATACAACCCCAATGCCATCCGTGCCAGCATCGGCTGTATCTTCAGCGTTCCAGTATACGCCTGCTCAACCGAAGAATGCATCAGCTGGCTGAAAAAGAACGGCATTACCATCTATTGCACCTACCTTAAGGCCTCCATCGACTATCTTGACGCCGACTTCCGCAAGGCATCTGCACTCGTGATGGGCACCGAGGCCACGGGCATCTCCGATGCATGGGTCGAAGCCGCAGATCAGAACATCATCATCCCCATGAACGGCATCGCCGACTCGCTCAACGTGTCGGTGACCACCGCCATCGTCACCTTCGAGGCCGTGCGCCAAAGGAGAAAGCCATGAAAAAGGACTATCTGCTGCTGCATCTCTCCGTCTTCATCGCCGGATTCACTGGCGTGCTGGGCCGACTCATCACCTTGGATTCGGCCATTTTGGTATGGTGGCGCATGGCCGCAGCAGCCTTGTTGATGTGGGCATTTCTGGCCATAAGAAAAGATTTGAACCGTTACCATTTTAAGGACATTTTGCAAATGGGTGGCGTAGGCATGTTATTGTGCCTACATTGGGTGTTTTTCTATGCCTCAATCAAGGCCTCCAACGTCAGCATCGGTGTGGTGTGTTTCTCCTTGGTCGGGTTTTTCACTGCTCTGTTTGAGCCCATCATCAACAAGCATAGATTCTCGGGACGCGAGTTTTTGTTCAGTCTTCTCACCATACTTGGCATCTACCTCATCTTCCAATTCGATGCACGCTACCGCCTCGGCATTGCCCTGGGCGTGGTCTCTTCTGCCTTGTACGCCTTGTTTGCCATCGCCAACCAACGCGTAGGCAAGCACTACGAAGCCAAGAACATGCTGCTATGGGAGATGGTCGGCGGCCTCATCGGCCTGACTTGTCTCATACCTTTATATAATATCTTCATCCCCGTCGGGCGACTTTATCCCGTTGGCTTGGACTATCCTTATCTCGCTTTCATGGTCGTGGTGTGCACCATTGGCCTCTGCCTGCTGCAAATCATCGTGTTGCAAAAGATCCCAGCCTTCACAGTCAACCTCACTTACAATTTGGAACCTGTGTATAGCATCATCCTCTCCATGTTTATCTTCAGCGAGTACAAGGAGTTGAATTTCTCGTTCTGCATCGGCATCGCACTGATTATCATTTCAGTGGTGCTACAGACTTGGAGCGAGATCCGAAGGCGAAAAATCAAAGCTTGACTTTCACAAACACCGGATAATGGTCCGAAGGATTGTGCCGAATGTAGGTGTCGAACGAGATCTGCCGTGGCTCATCGGAGGCCTTGATAGTGTCATCCAAATCCTCATCAGGGGTCCAATAACTATTGGTGAAGACCCCGTAGGCCTCGACGGTAGTACTGGGTGATACAAAGACATGGTCGATGCGGCTTGTGGTGAAATAGTTGGTCTTGAAGGCGTTGAATGTGCCGTTCTCCGCAAAACGGATGCGGGCAGCATCGTAGGAGTCTTTCAGCAGGCCCGACTCGGTAAAGATGGTATAGATTTCATCGTTTTGATCCACATTGAAGTCGCCTGTGAGAATGACCGGGGTCCCTTCCGCCATCTCACGTATTCGCTGCACCACAAGCTTGGCCGCTTCGCGACGTGCAACTACACCCACATGGTCCATATGGAGGTTGAAAAAATAGAACTCCACAACAGGGTCGGATTTCTTCCGGTTGATCATTCCGTTTCGTTGTTCTTTCTGCGTTTTTACGGCAAACTTGCCCCATGTGCAGATACGGATGCAGACCGCGTCCCAGCCCAAGCCCGGCTTGTCGGGTGTCTCGCTTAACCAGAAATCGCCATGGTCAAGAAGACGCAGTTTTCTTTTCTTATAAAAGATGGCTTCATGTTCACCGGCTTGTTTTCCGTCATCGCGTCCGACGCCGATAAATTCATAGCCATCGAGAACATGCTTCATGTCCTGCAGTTGTGACCAAAGCACTTCCTGGGTGCCAAAGACATCGGGCGCCATGAAGTTCACCTGGTCGCAGATGACCTGGCAGCGTTTGGCCCAAACCTCGCCTTGAATACTATCATTGGCGTTTTTGTATCGAATGTTATATGATCCGACAAGCATTTGCTGGGCGGAAAGCTGAAGTGAAGCCACAATAAAGGCAAAGAGAAGGAGCTTTTTCATTGAAACACAGTTTTAATTGGGACAAAAGTAACAAAAATCCTTATTTCTCCTGTTTTTTCTCCAACTTAATATACCATGCCCCAAACACAAACACTTCCTCACCGAAAGCGAACCCTTCGCTTTCATAATATCGTTGCAAACGCGGTTTATCCTTGTCGACAAGCAAAGTGACCTTTTGGAAACCGTTTTCTAAAGCATAATCCATGCGGTCGCGCATCAACATCTTACCAATGCCAGCACCTCTATAGTCGGACAAAATAGCCATGCTGTCCAGATAGAATTCACCCGGACCAGTCTCCATAGCATTTCGGCTCAAGTCCATGCCGGAACTTCGCTTCACAAGGCCAAAGGTCTTTTCACGCAGCTTCGCATAGCGAGCGCCACTGTATGCCACCAGCGCTCCCACTCGATTGCCATCCAGCTCGGCAATACGTGTGTTAAGGTAGCTATATAAGGTGTCATCCATGCAGCATATCTCAATCAAATGCTCATAAATGGCACGCTGCTCATCAGGAAGGGCGGCATCAATGTCAAGCAAATCTATGCCAGCCAAAACCACCCGCGCAATGAAGGGAGCGTCATCCAATGTGGCATCACGAAGCTGAACTATGGGAACAATGGGTTGCATTAGCGTAGCTTGTTTTTCTGATAATGAGGCGTCACAACAATGACGAAAAAGATCAGCGACACCAGCACCGAGGCCGAAGCCACCAGATAGGCAGCCGAGAACGAGAAATGCTCAGCCAACATACCGCCTGAGAAGATACCGATGCCAAGGCCCAAGTCCCAAGTTGTGAGATAGGTCGACGTGGCCGTGCCTCTTTGTGCGTTGGTGCCAAGGTTGATAAACAAGGCATTGAACGAGGGGAAAGCCAAACCGAACCCCAAACCGCAGCACAAGGCTATCAACAGGAAAGCCGTTGCCGTGTATTCCGAACCCAAAGCATTACAATGATGGCACATACCCAAGCCGAACATGGCAAACACAACGATACCCAGACCTAAGGCGATGGTTTGCGTCACCTTGTCCTTATCTACCATCTTGCCTGCAAAAAGACGAGAGGCGATAAGGCCGACGGCATACACCGAGAAGAACAAGCCGCTGCTGATGGTCAGACCCATCTCCTTGGCGTAGAGTGCGATATAATTAGAGATCTGACCATAGGCAAAAGCCAACAAGGTAAACGATATGCCCGCCAGTAAGCCTTTCAACAAGATGAAACGGTCCAAGGAGATCGGAGGACGCTTGACGGGCGGCCTTACTTTGGTCTGTATCCTTGAGGCAAACAAAGCCGCCAACAAGCTGCAACCCATACAGCCCATAAAGATGGCATTAAAACTGAAATGCTCATATACAAACAGACCCGTCATAGGGCCTACAGCCATGGCGATGTTGTTGGCCACGCCATAATAGCCGATACCCTCTCCCCTATGCTCCGACGGCACTACGTCGATGACCAAGGTGTTGCCACCCACCGAGGTGAGGCCAAAAGCCAATCCATGCACGATGCGGATGATAATCAAGATGGTGATGGTGGCGGCAAAGAGATAGCCGACAAACACAGCCGTAAAAATGGACAAAGCCAATAGATATAAAGGCTTACGCTTAAAGGTGTCCATCATATAGCCCGAGAAGGGACGCACCACCAATGTAGCTAACGTGTAACAAGAGATGACCGTACCAATAATCGCATTGCCTGCCTGGTATTTCTCCATTATAAAGAAAGGTAACACGGGCAGCAAGAGGTAGAACGAGAAGAAAAACAGGAAATTAGCCGCACAAAGGCAGAGATAATTCTTATTGAACAGTTTTTCTTCCATGATGATAGGCTCGTTTTGCTTCGTGAAATCCTCGAATTCGGACGGCAAAAGTACGGAATAAAACGATAGGTTTTTACCCTATTTTCGGAAATTTTGTCATATATTATAACCCAATTTTGCCGAATATCGGAAATTTTGTCAGTAAAAACAAGGTTTTTAACCCAGTTTTGGCCTTGGCAAAGAATTTGACTATGTGGAGACGTCAATCGAAATCAAACAAACAACTAAAAAATAGGAGATCAAAACCATGTTAGTAACTAGAAGAAATCAAGACTTCATGCCTACTCTGTTCAACGAACTGATGAACTGGAACGACACAACGTATTCAACGCCCCGCATGAACATCATGGAGACGAAAGACAACTACAAACTTGAACTCTGCATCCCTGGTCTCACCAAGGAAGACGTCAAGTTGAGCATCGACGCCGAAGGCAACCTCGTTGTTGAGATGGTCAAGGAGACGAAGAAAGAGAACAAGGAAGAGATGCGCTACCTGCGTCACGAGTTCTCGGTTGAACATTTCCGCCAGACGGTGATGCTGCCTGAGGACATCCATAAGGAGCAGATCAGCGCCAAGGTTGAAAACGGCATCCTCGACATCGTCATCCCCAAGGTGACCGTTGAAGAGAAGAAGCAGGCCATGCAGACCATCGAAGTTTGCTAAGGCGTCGAAGGCATAGATACACTCGGCCCAAGCCTCGGTATGACATGCCTTCAATACTACCCCACAACGGGACGGAGTCATCCGCCCCGTTGTTTCATTTCTTTTCGTTGGGGAACGAATTAACTGGAGCCAAAAATGCAATTCCGTGTATCAGTAGAAACATGTAGGCCGAGAGTAAGAACCAGCCGCCTCCCTCAGCAATCCTCGTACCACGAAACGTAAAACAACAAATCGCGGCAATGACCACCCAGCAAATCAGGGTCGTGATGTTTCGCTTACGGATACAGTTTTCCTCCTCTTTCGACATTTGCTCGTGGGCAATCTTACGGATTAATGCTATGGATAAAACTCCATAGACTACCAAAGGAAGATACGTCCAGTAGCTTCCCAAACAGAAAATGGCAACAGTGCCCAGAATCCCAATCGCCATCTCAATCAAACCTTGGGTTTTCCTCATAATATCAAATGTTTAGCGTCGCTTCTATTGTTCCATAAGACCCTGCTCAAGAAGAAGCGTTTGTCTCGACAAGGTCGTTCTCTATTTCTTTTATTCTTTTCTGCAAGTGCCGGCGTTTTCGAATCAAGGTCTTGGAGAACACCGCCAACAATACAACATAAACTATCCCAATAACTACAAAAATCCACTTAGTACCTTTAAGGTTTTTTGAAAAAACAATTGGACTCGCTACGATGAGTAAAGGCAACATCATCCAAAGCCAAAGCATTTTCTCATACACAGAAAACAATTGGTTGTATAATTCAACTCGTATATGTTGATAAACCGACAATCCCAAATCGTTTTCCTTCAAACCAAATGCTAATGCGAACACACCTCTCACCAAAGCGTACAAGGCAATAACCACCACCAAACCCGAAACCAGGCAATAGTTTGAAATCGCATCATTCCCCAAAAAGGCCAAAGAAATGACCAAAAACAATGAAACTGCTACACACAACGCTCCATCGATGCAATTTCTGTATTGCTTCATCCAACGTGTACAGGCATGAAAATCATACCGAGAAACCTTTTCTCTGTTATTTCTTCGTGTCTTCATGGCTCAGTTTCTTTAGTTTCATTTTCACTCTTTGCAGTTTTGTGCCAACATTGGTGACAGATATTCCTAAAATCTCCGCAATCTCCTTGTATGATTTGCTGTCAAGATATAGGAAAATCAAAGTTTGCTCCTCTGCATCAAGTCGTTTGATGGTTTCATACAATTCCTTAACCTCCTCTAATCTAATTTCTTCATCAAAGACTTGGTTATCAACAAAGGTCTCGTCTATCGGAATGTACGACATTCTGTTTTCCTTACGCATCATCGAGATGGAAACATTAATGGCTACCCTATACACCCAAGTCGAAATATTGCACCCTGGCTGTCTTTCGTATTTCCTGTAACTCTTAATTAGATTGAAGGCAACTTCTTGAAAAATATCTTCTTCCGACAAAAAAGAACTCATTGACGCATAGAAATGGCAAATGGACTTAATGCCATCTTCATTCTCCTCGATAATATCCATGACGCCATTCATTCCGCTGTCTTTTTATATATAATCGCTGCAATAATAAAAAAATCACAGCCATGAGAAAAATTTTCTCAACAACAAACCAATTTGACCTCTTTTAGTGCCAAATATTTCCCTACTTTTGCCGCGAAAATCAAAACCGCATGAAAAAAGCATTAATACTCTCATTCTTAGTACTTTTCATTGGTCTGCAAGCCTTTTCACAAGAAAGCAAGCCTTTTGTCACCTTAGACAACCTGCATCTGAACACCCGCGCTGACTTCACCCTCGACTACCATCCTGGGCATGATACGGTTGCTCCTAGCACCGACCATGGTTTTGCAGGAAAATATCTCGTTGTGGCATTGGATGGTACCATTGGCAGTAAGTTCAGCTACCATCTGCGTCAGCGCATCAACGCACCCAACATCGGCTTCGCCAACACTTTCTTCCAAGGCACCGACTGGGCCTATCTCAATTGGAACTTCACCGACAATCTCTTCCTATCTGCCGGTAAGCAGGTCGTTGCCATTGGCGGCTGGGAATACGACTCCAACCCCATCGACATCTACTACGGCACCGAGTTTTGGAACACCGTATGCTGCTACGAGGTGGGCGCATCCTTAAATTACAAGGACAACGCAGGCAAAAACCATTTCCTGGTCCAGATGTGCAACTCGCCCTTCATCAACCAGGCCATGCAGAGCATCTATGCCTACAACCTGATGTGGTACGGCAACTTCGGCGTCTTCAAGACGGCCTATTCCGTCAACATGATCGAATACCAACCTGGCAAGTTCATCAACTACATTGCTTTGGGCAACAAGTTGCAATTCAAAGGCGTGGAGATGTACCTCGACGTCATCAACCGAGCATCGTTTGAACAAGAGAAGTTCTTTGGCCAAGACATCACCGCCATCTACGGCATCGGTGTCGACATCGGAAAGAAATGGATCGTCTTCGCTAAAGCCGGTTACGACTTCAACCAAGCCCAGTTGCCCAACACTGAAGCATACGACCAATATGTTACCCCTGGCAAAAAGGTTGACTTCGAAAGCCTTGGTTTTGAATACTATCCCTTAGGCGACCGCAGCATCCGTCTCCACCTCTGTGGTTCCCATACCAGCGTGGACGGTGTCAGCAAGTTCCAAGCCAACCTTGGCCTCACCTGGAAAATCAACCTGCTCAACATTAAGAAAAACTAATCCGCTATGGCAAAAACAAAATACAACACCATCAAGCGTAACACCCTAAACTATCACGATAGGGTGGAGAAACTCTTCAAGAGAATTGAAGAGAAACTAAAAAGGCCGTTGCGTTTCACTACCAAGCGTAGCTTTGAAGCCATTGTCTTCCTCATCATCTTCTTTGCCTTCTTTGGACTGTTGGCTTATAAGATGACCCTGCCCAAGATGCTGAACACCTTCATGCAGACGGCCTACCATCTGCTATTGGAGACCGTGTTCTACATCATGGCCATCTGCGTGCTTATGGGCGCCATCAGCAAGCTGCTCACCGAGTTCGGCGTGGTACGTCTGTTGGAGAACCTCTTGCGCCCATTGATGAAGCCCCTTTACAACCTGCCGGGCGTGGCCGCTCTGGGTGCCATCATGACCTTCTTGAGCGACAACCCCGCCATCATCACCTTGGCACACGACAAGAACTTCAACCGCTATTTCAAGAAGTACCAACTTGTCTCGCTGACCAATTTCGGCACTGCCTTCGGCATGGGTCTAGTCGTCGTGGCCTTCATGACGGGTCTGGGCTTCGGCAAGGGCGCCTTGGTCGGTGTGGCAGGTGCCGTCATCGGTAGTATCGTCTCCACCAGATTGATGCAACGCTCCACCTTGAAGACCTATCCCGAACTGGATGCGCCTGTCGACGAAGAGTTTGGTGGTGACGAGCAACAAATCTCCTTCAAAAGCGAAGGTGGCGTGTTCATGCGTTTCCTCAACTCGTTGCTTGACGGCGGCAAAGACGGCGTTAGCATCGGCTTCGCCATCATCCCAGGCGTGCTTTGCATCTCCACCATCGTGATGATGCTCACCTTTGGTGCAGCTGGCAACAACGGCGAATACCTTGGCGTGGCCTACGAAGGCGTGCCCGTCATCAGTTGGGCAGCCAATAAGATCAACTTCATCTTCGAATGGCTCTTCGGCTTCAAGGACGGCGCCCTCATCTCCTTCCCCATGACCGCTCTTGGTGCCGTAGGCGCCGCTATCGGTCTGGTGCCTCGTTTCATCACCGAAGGCATCATCGACAACAATGCCATCGCTGTGTTTACCGCCATCGGCATGTGCTGGAGTGGTTTCCTCAGCACCCATGCCGCCATGCTCGACAGCCTTGGCTATCGCAAGCTCATCGGCAAAGCCATCGGGGCACACACCATCGGCGGCCTCTGTGCCGGCATCGCAGCCCACTGGTTGTATGTGTTACTAGCGCTGATCTTCTGAATAGGGATTTCTATCAAACAAAAAAAGGCGGCTGCTAGCCGCCTTTTTTTGTTTGATGACGATAGGATCAATCCTTCTTTCTACCCATGTTGTAGGTCAGATTGAAACGCACCGTGTTCTCCAGAGGATTGCTACCAGCGACGGTATTCACTGGAACGAGGTAGGAGACATCCAGGCCAAACACATTGTACTGAAGGGCGGCACCAAGGGTGACGTACTTACGGTTGCCTTTCAGGGCCGTCTCGTTGAAATAACCGGCACGCACGGCAAACACGTTGTTGTACCAATACTCGACACCCACGCCGACATTGATCTCGCAGAGCTCTTCATAAGCCTTGCCATATTGAACCAGCTCGCCAGTATAGGAGTCGTAGCCGCAGCCAGGGGCATCGTAGAACGACTGAATCATACCAGCCACGGTAGAAACGTTATTGTCGTAACCATAGGCGATCTGATAGCTGCCATCGTCGTTGATGATAGGATTGCCGACGGAGTCTCTGGAAAGGACCGGAGGCGTAGGCACCAACAGCTTGGTCAATTCGGCAGTAAAAGCCAACGAATTGTATTCATCGAGTTCAAGATCCAAGCAGGCACCAGCACGGAGCATGGTCGGGATGAAATCACGACGGTCGGACGAGCCGTTGTAACTGATCTTACTACCGATGTTAGTGATAGCGGCGCCCCATGCGAAATCGGCATCCATGTTGCTGAACCATTCAACGGGTCTCTTGTAGTAGACAGCCACGTCAGCGGCAACAGAAATGCCAGGACGGCCGTAGTCGCTACCATTTTGGGCATTCAAGTTGGAGTAGATGAAACGACCAGCGACAGCGCCCGACAGGTAATCACCCAGCATACGGGAATAAGTGGCATCGATAGCCCATTCATTAGGGCTATAGGTACCCTGATCCTGGTTGTAGCTATCCCTGAACTTGATTTCACCGCAGTCAAAATAACGCAAGGTACCTGCCACGGCAGAACGCTCATTGATTTTGTAGGCGGCAGCCAGATACGCCAAATGCATATCAGGCACCAGCTTGATCAGCCAGGGGCTAAAACCTAAACCCGCGCTGAACTTATCCTTCATATAGACATACTTGGCGGGGTTATAATGCATGGAATAAACATCGGGATTGGTAGCCACGCCACAATCGCCCATTGAACCACCACGGGCATCAGGTGCGATAGAGACGAAAGGCACTGCGGTCGTGATGACGTTGGGCGACACGCTATAATCCTGTCCGATAACATTGTTGTTTTGTCCAAAAGAGGTAGCCGCGACCATCATAAAAGCGGCAACAAGAAATTTCTTGATTTTCATATCAGGTACTTTGTTTGAAATTGCAAAAATAACGTTATTTCCATTGTCTTATTGTATCAACTGAAAATATTTTTTCAGTTCATCTTTCGATTATCATTTTCTGGCTCACGGTACGGAAGTATCCATCCTCGTCAGTAAGGGTGAGACGATAGAGGTACACGCCAGAGCGCAGCGCTTGGCCATACTGATCGTAGCCTCCCCAACGTATAGGTTCAACCACGCCGTTTGTAGCGCTGACCTTACGGTTGACATGTGCCACCTGACGACCCATGATATCAAAAATCTCTATGTCGACGTCAAAGTTACCATCTTCGCCGACATGAGTCATGGTGATATAAGTCTCTTCAGAGAAAGGATTCGGGTAGTTGTGCACTTGTGAGAGGAAGAGGTCTTCGTCGACAACAAACCAAAGGCTGGCTTCCGAAGCGTTGTCTTGGGTGTCCCACACCTTGAGGTTAAACTCGTAGGTGCCTGGCTTCAAATCGGATATGGGAAGCGTCACCCTACCCCTTCTGTAATCGTTGAGTGCAGGCTCAAAGTTGTCGTTCAGCACCATGCTATTGTAGCCCATAAGGTTACCGTTCAGCACGATATCGCGACCTAAGCTATAACCGTAGTGATAGATGCCCTGGGCGTCATAAAGGTCGGCGCAAAGCACGCCCTGACGTTCCACCGACTGGCCGTCGACAAACTCGGGAGAATTCCAATAGAAATGAATCTTAGGCCCTTCGTCATCAGCCACGGCTGAGGGATCGACACCACCCAGTGACAAGTTATCGTACTTGCCCATTGCATCGACATTGTTGATGGAATCATAAGCATAGAAGGTGAATCTCGGCATCCCGCCTTCCTGGTCTATATCCTTAGGCACCTGGAACGAGAGGCTGAACCTACCGTTGTTCACGCTGACCTTTCCTTGGTAGAGCACATCCTTGTGGTAATACACATATCTCGGAGAGGCGCCACTGAACTTTACCTTGACCTTAGCCTTCTTGTCGAAGAATCTGGCCCATAAGGTGCCATTGAAACCGTTATCAACCGTACCGTCAATCCTTTTGACAACACCTTCCACAGTAACCATGCTCATGGCATGCAATTGAAGGTCATCGCTGCTTCCAATGGTCGCGCCGTTGATTGTCCTCACTTCCACTTCCTCATGAGGCAAGGGGAAACGCAACACCGGGTCGCCCATGAACACAAAACGGATGTTTAAATTAACCATAGGATTGCTGGAGTAGTTATCAGGATTGCATTTTGTCATCCTGACGATGTCACCAAAACGCAACGGCAGCCCATCTTCATCACGCTGGGTGAGCACTTTCACCAATGCCTTTGAATGCAAGATGTTATGGTTTCCAAAGGTGGGACGGCAGGCCGTGAACAAGGCCACACAGCCTCCATTAGGATTCAACATCATCAACTCGCCAGAAGAAATCAACAAAGGATTGTCGTATTTGGTGAACTCACAAGTGGCGGTATAAACAAAAGGCATCCTATCATAGTTGTTGAGTGCGGCGATGTCAGCATTGGTAAACACATTGTCACCTGTCAAGCCTCTCACACCGCCGTGGCCAGTATAGAGCAGGGCCAAGGCACCTTTGTCAAAGGCATCCATCAAATCGCGATTGGCGCCAGGAATCTCAACACCATTTGAGGTATTGACGACGGGATAGGCGCCACAATACACTTTCTTGGCCGTCAGTGACGGGCAAATGGTATCCATCATCCTGTATAAAGTCTCCGTATTCTCCACATAACTCAGCGTTTCGTCATCAGCGCAAAAGATGACGTCGTTCTTCCATTCGCCATGTGAAGCTATCAGGTCGTTGAAATGGCGGATCTTACGCAACACCGTCTCAGCTTCCTCAACCGTCGAAACTGAGATGCGGCCCACACCGATATCCACCTTACCTTCGCAGTTGGAGCCTTCGTTGTTGTCCATCAATGCATAATAGTCGTCGGCGCAAAAACTCAATTCATGGTGCGGATCAGCAAAAGCCTCATAACAAGGCACAAAGTTCTGGCCATATCCCATGATATTACGGAAATCGGCAGATGCACGCCCAAAGAGGGTCAGGTATTTGAGTCGGCCCGAACTGCGGCGATACACCATACGCACAAAATCGCGGATGCCCGTAGGATCGGGGGTGCCAGTCGAAAACTCGTTGTAAATCTCGTTGACGTTGACCACTACGCTGGTCAAGCCGTCCAACTCGGCATGGTAGTCAGCCAGCTCTTGTGCCTGCTCCAAAAAGATGGGCGAGGTCAAGATCAGGTTGTCGGCCAAGGCAATGCCATGGAGATTCTGGTTGGGAACAGCTGTCCAGCTGACGACATCCATTGCAGCCGAAGGCTTGAACATCACATAGCGTTTCTCTGTCTTTTCATTGGTGGCGAAGACCATGTTACCCCCGCTCAACACACCTGTCTGCATGACGGGGCTCATCGGGTCGGTCACCTCCCAAAGCCTATAGTCGGCATTGGTGTTCTGTACCCAAACAGCAGTCTTGTCGTTTCCAAACTGACTTGGCATCAAACGGAAAGGAAAGACGCCGCCCACACATTTCAAATGCCGCCATCCATAGATCTCCACATAGTCAAGATACAAAGAGGCTTTGGGATTGGGCACGAAACTCATCTCAAACTGAGCCGAGTCACCATCCAATACGATCTGCTTTTCAAAAACAGAAGGATTGGCGTATTTATGTTGTTTGTAATAGTCAATGGTCTTGTTCTCCACAACATGATTGTCGTCGACCCAGATGTTGTATGACATGGTGCCAGAAGAGACACGGCCATAAACAGTGCCTACCACTCGCAGGTTTTTCTCCTTTACCAGATTGGGGAACACAAAGGGAATCGACAGTGTTTCATTCCCCGAAATCACCTCGCCGAACCAATTCTGCCCAATGAAATAAGGCGAGAAGAGTTCTTCCTCGTGCCAAACCCAATCAGGGAACTCGGAAATGACCGTCGTGGCGTCCTCAACGGGAAGGCTGGACTTCTCTCCCACCCTCAAACCATCAACGCCACTATCGACGCAGAGATAATAATAAGTAGTATCAGAATAGTAGTTGCGTTCTCTCTGATAGGTTTTGCCGTTTTGGTCCACCAGCTTCCACCGCGTTGGCTCTTGACCATAGAAAAGCACCTTGTCGCCTTCATCGAACGAGCCGTCTTCTGCGCCTTCCACCACGATAGCCATCTCCGTCAAATCGTCGGGACGGATTTCCGAGTTTTTCTCAGGCAACTTCCCCGAAGGATTACCGAAAACGCGTATCTGGTCGGGATTCAATTGATCCACATCAATGCCCATGGCCTGCAACGTGCCATAATCCAGCCGGTAAACACCTTCTTGCGTCACCGAAAGCCTATGCCATGTGTGCTCACTCAGGACTGAATGATAGTTGTTCACTTGAGCGACAGCCGATCTCGTCGGAAGCAACAAAACCGCCGCAGCAAAAAGGACGATGGATAATATTCTTTTCATCATACTTAGTTTCATTTACTTAATACCAATTTTGAGACCAAGGTATCTGTTTCACCCTTGTCATTGGTGGCAATAATGCGATAGATATAAACGCCGTTTCTGAGACGCTCGCCACGGGCGCCACAGCCGTTCCAGCGGATGGGGTTGATACGCGTCGAGGTACCTGTCACTTTTTCGGAAAGCGTGGTGACCCAACGTCCCATGATGTCATAGATGATGATGTCCACATTAAGGTTGTTGCCCACCTGGTTATGGTCAAACACGAAGCCGGTCTCATCAAACACAGGATTGGGTACATTATAGGCATTTTCAATATGCATGGCGCCGCTGTTGACGACCGTGAAGTCAATGGATGCCGTACCCGAATTGTTATAGACATCCCACACCTTCAATGTCAGTGTGTAGTCGCCATCGGAAAGATCCTGCATCTTAAAGGTGATGGAACCTTTGCCAGGCTGGTCGACTTCCGACACGAAATAATCGTTCAGGCAATAGGCATTCTTTGACGGACCTGTCAAAGTGGCCATGATATCGTGTCCGATACCGGCACCTGTTGTATTGATACCGCTTTCATCATTGACAAAAGCAAGCAATATCGGGTTCTCGCTCGTGATACCACCATTCACAAACAAGGTGTCGTCGATAAACATACGTATCTCGGGCGGATTCTGGTCTTCAAAGGCTTCGTCATAGAAACCACCGATGATGAACGAGTCGCAGTTGCCATTGGCCTCCTCGACGTAATCGGTAGCATAATAGTTGATCAAACCTTGCCCATAACGATAGGAAATGTCGCGAGGCACAATGAAACTGATCTTGAACTTTCCATTCTTGACGTCGGCCTTGCCATTGAAGATCATGCTATTACGCAGATTAAACTGATACACATAACCATTGGCATCAGCAGAGCCGAGTGTGGAGAGTTCCGCCTCCTTATCGTAGACGATCACGCTCACCACCCCATTAAATCCAGTGGCGACATTGCCTTCCAAGTCTTTCACAACGCCTTCAATCTCGACGTTCTGCAAAGCACTGATGGTATCCACATAGATAGGAAACGTCTGCCAAGTCGAGTCATCGAGTTGGACCGAGTCGAGCACATAACCCGGATATTGCCCGTTGATGCTCAGCGTCTCCACCTTCCACTTGGGATAGGCCAAACGTAAAGCCGGGTCGCCAAAGAACACATAGCGTTTTTCGTAAACGCCACCATTGGTTTTTCCCATACGGTAGACATCGCCCAATCGATAGTGCTCGCCGCCATTGATACGGAACAGCTTGTTATAAAGACCTTCGGCAAAATTCTGGTTGCTGCCGCCGTCAGTCACTCTAGAAGTGGTAAACATGGCAATCATGCCACCATATTGGTTGAGGAAGGAATACTCGCCCAGAGAAGTGCGTTTGTGGTCGTCATAACGGCTGAACTCACAGGTGCCAGTGATCATAAGCGGATACATAGGAGCATTGCGCCATGAGTCCACATCCTTCCTTTGAAGAATCTTTTCCTCCGACAGTTGAACCTCGCCGCCATGACCGATATAATGGAGTATCATCGTACCTTTCTCCATCCTATTGTTGATGGCAGCATTCACCTCGGGCGCAATCTCACCTCCAGGAGCGCTGACCTGCTGATAAGCGTCAAGATAGATTTTGTCGACGACCGTGCCTTCGCCACCTACATTCCTCAGCAAACGGGACAGTGTCTCGGCATTTCTAACGAAACCGCCTTCGTCGTCGGTAAAGAACGTAACCATGTTACGCCAAGGCTGCATAGTGGTGGCATCTTTGACAACGTAACGTTCAATCTTATCCACCATTTGTGAGGCCTGCTCCAAGGTCTGCACTGGGAAACGGCCGATACCGATATCAGCCAATGAATGTCCGATATCTCCTTCGTTCTCATCCATCAAACCGAAATAATCATCGGTGACGTAGGTCTTCTTCATATCAAGCGACTGAACGGTTTCAAACGCGGGCACAAAATCCACCACGCCGTTTCTGTTCTTATAGTCGTAGGAGCAATCGCCCAAGAGCAGCATATACTTCAGTTTATGCCCAGCATTACTATCGAGATAAAGCATACGGCAGAAGTCGCGGATGGCAGAAACATCTTTTGCACCACATGAGAACTCGTTGTAAATCAACTCAGGCGTTGTGATAAACACATTCAATTCGGGATCAATACGACCGTGCAGTTCTTTCAACCTCTCGGCTTGCGACATGAAGCCTTCGTAGGTCAGGATGAGGAAGTCCACGTCACGAACCCCGTGAAGGTTTTGGTTCTCTATCTTCTCAAAAGTCTTCGCTGTGCAATACGAGCTGCCGTTGAAGGCGACGAAGGCATTGTCGCGGTCGCCCATTACCTTAAACGAAAACTGCGAGCCGTTGAGCTGTCCCCTCACCTTTTGAGGGATCACGGGGTCGGTGACATCCCAAACCTGCAGCTGTTGCGAGGCATTAGTGAGTTTGTATTCGTATACCTTATTATTAATGAGCGCTTCAGGATTACGGAAAGGCATCTGGCCGCCCACCATCTTCAGGTTGCGCCATGCATTGACAAGGATATAATCCACATAGCCCTCGGAGGTAGTGCTGTAGCCAAGCGCATCGTGTTTCAGCGTGATGCAAACCGTTTCGCCAGTGGGGTTGGCGTTAACCCAGCCGCCCACTTCGTTAGCGTACGGATCTTGGGTAGTGCCGCCAGTCGTCTGGATGGAATATGTGGCTTTCTTCACATGGTCGATCGAAACCTCATAGTTGGCCGGACTGAAATTGCGTCCAGCCATAGCCGTCTTCACCCAACAGGTCTTAGTGGTAATTACATTCGGGAAACTGAAATTGAAGTTCTTGGTCGAAGTGAGCTCCATCTTGTCGCCGAAAAAGGATCGTCCCGTTCCGTTGGGATTAAACTCATCCAGTTCATGAACCTGATAGTCAAGGAACTGGTCCACAACCACATCGGCTGAAGACGTTGGAGCCGATGCCTCAGCGATGCGTTTGCCGTTGCCTAGCCCAGTGACGACAAAGGCATAGGAATAATCATCATAAGGGTTCTGCTGATGGACATAAGCCGTCTTCACATCGTCGAGCTTCCAACAAACGGGACCACGGCCATAGAAGAGGATATAGTCGTTGTTGTCAAACCTACCATCCGACTCGCCTGACACATAAATGGGGATCTCCACCAAGTCAGCGGGACGCGGATCGGCATTCAACTCGGGCAAGGTGCCGCCACCGTTATGATAGATACGGATTTGTCGCGGATCGATAGCCGACACATTGATGCCCAGGGCCGAGAGATCCGAGGCCGTGAGTTTATAGACACCTGTCTCTTGCAAGCCGATCTTGTACCAATTACCACGCGCCATCACCGATTCCGTGACGAAGGATGTTCTTGACCTATTGATTTCAGTATCAGGAGTTAGAGTAACAGAAATCGAAGCCGAAACCAACTTCTCTATTCTTCCTCCCATCTGACGGAAAGGAACGATACGCAGTGAAAGCAACGATTCGTCACGCGAACGCAAAGGAGCTGCCTCAACCATAAAGTCAGAAGCAAAGGCATAAGCTTGGGCAAGTGCTGACTCAGCATCCGATAGCGGTGACGTCTTTACATTCTTGAGCTCAGCACGGACTTTCACAGCATCGTCATAAATGGGGAACGACTGGCAAAAAACAGGCATGGAGCCATCATATTCCGCCGACTCCAAAGCTATATAAGACCAAACATCATCACCATAACGTTCCGTCTCCACACCATGCCATTTCAGCTGCACCGGATAGTTTTGAGCCATCTGCGCAACGAGAGAAACGGGGGATATGAGAACGAAAAAAACCATAAGTAGAGCCATCATCGCCCTTGTATAAACATACAAATATTTTCTAGTCATTTAATTATCAATTGATTAAATCAAAAGCCAAAATCCTTTTTTACCTTATATATAAAGTGAACGAAAATACAACTTTTTTATTATAGGAGGGTCATTTTTGGCAGAAAAAAGTTTTTTTTCCAAAAAACGCAGTGGATTCAAAAAAAGTCCCTAAATTTGCGTGATTTTTTTGAAAAAAAGTGAGGGGCGATACAATAATCGTTTCTCAATAGAGTTATTAGATAACAAATTTGAACAACAATGTATAGAAAACAAGCATTCAAAACATTCGCCATCATCGCATTGGCAGGTCTGCTCTCTGTTTCATGTTCTAAGAAATCATCACGTACGACGGGATGGGCCTACAACGATGCCAACAACGGCGGCTTTGAAGTTACCGAAATCAACGACCAGGAAATCGGTCCCGGCCTGATTGCCATCGAAGGCGGCACCTTCGTCATGGGCGCCACCACCGACAATCTGACCTATTCGTGGGACAACTCGCCCCGCAAGGTCACCGTGCCTTCCTTCCTTATGGACCGCACCGAGGTCAGCAATGTGGACTATCGTGAGTACATCTACTGGCTCAACCGTGTTTATGGCCAGAACTATCCTCAAGTGGTCCGCAACGCTGCTCCCGACACCCTGGTATGGCGTGACCGTTTGTCGTATAACGAACCCATGGTTGAAATCTATTTCCGTCATCCTTCCTATAATGACTACCCGGTGGTCGGCGTGACCTGGGTGCAAGCCAACGACTACTGCGCCTGGCGTACCGACCGCGTCAACGAGTTGATGCTCGTTGAAGCCGGCATCCTCGACTGGGACCCCACACAACAGGATGAAGAGAACTTCAATACCGACGCATATCTTGCTGGCCAGTACACCGGTAAGGTGAAGAACGGTAAGAAAGACCTCTCCAAAGGTGGCGATGGTCTGCGTAACGTGCGTATGGACGACGGCATCCTGCTGCCCTCCTACCGCCTGCCTACGGAAGCTGAATGGGAATATGCCGCTGTCGGCCTGGTTGGTAACACCTCCAATGAGATCGTGAGCGAACGTAAGGTTTATCCTTGGAACGGCGACGGTCTCCGCACCGACAACAAGAGATATATGGGTAGCTTCATGGCCAACTTCAAGAGAGGCCCTGGTGACTACATGGGTGTTGCTGGTCACCTGAACGATGGTGCCGCTCTACCCGCTCCCGTTGGCTCCTACTGGCCCAACGACTACGGTCTGTATAACATGGCTGGCAATGTCGCCGAGTGGTGTCAAGACGTCTACCGTCCGCTGTCACACGAAGACGTGGCCGACTACAGCCCCTTCCGTGGTAACGTGTTCACCCGCAAGGCCGTCGACGACGAAGGCTTCCTGCTGCAGAAAGACTCTCTCGGCCGTATCCGCAGAGAACCCATCCCTCAGGAAGAAGCTGCCAAGCGTCAGAACTACCGTACGAGCTTCAACTCCAACTACGATGACGGTGACTACATGTCAGCCATCCGTAACCGCTGGAGCGATCCTCAAGACGACCAGAGCATCTTCACCAAGGAAATGTATGAATATGCCACCAACGACACCCCCGGTACCACGCTCATCAGCGACGAATCGAGAGTGTACAAAGGCGGTTCATGGGCTGACGGTCCTTACTACTTGAGCCCCGGCAATCGCCGTTACCTCAACCAAAACCAGTCGGCATCCACCATTGGCTTCCGCTGTGCCATGAACAAGGTGGGTAGCTCATTCGCCAAGTAATTATAATAAGTTTTTCATGATAATTGAGAAGCCGTTTGATCCGTCAGGCGGCTTCTTTTATTAAAACCCAAGCCATGAATCCTATCGAGACCATATACCAACACTACATCAAAGCCTATAAAGTATCTACCGACAGCCGCAAGATCGAACAAGATGCCGTTTTCTTCGCCCTCAAAGGCGAGAACTTCGACGCCAACGACTTCGCAATGCAAGTGGCGGAACAAGGCGTGGCCAGCCTCATCGTCGCCGACCGTAAGGACCTGCCTCGTCACGAGCGCATCCTCATCGTCGACGATTCACTGAAGACGCTGCAAGACCTCGCAGCCTATCACCGTCAACAGAGCAAGGCCACAGTGCTCAGCATCACTGGCACCAACGGCAAGACGACCACCAAGGAGCTTGTTTCGGCTGTGCTGGCCAAGAAATACAACATCATCCACACGATGGGTAACCTCAACAACCATATCGGTGTGCCGCTCACCCTATTGAGCATCAAGCCCGAGACCGAAATTGCCGTCGTGGAGATGGGTGCCAACCACTCTGGTGAAATTGACTTCCTCTGCAAGATCGCCGACCCCGACTATGGCCTCATCACCAACATCGGAAAAGCGCATCTGGAAGGCTTCGGTAGCTTCGAGGGCGTCATCAAAACCAAGACCGAACTCTACAGGCATATCAAAGCCAACGGCAAGGCCATCTTCGTCAACCAAGGCAACCCGTTGCTTTGGGAGCAATCAGAGGGGCAGGAACGCATCAGCTATGGTAGGCATTGCGCCGCCTTCTGCCCTGTTGCCCCTGCTGCCTGCAACCCGTATTTGAGCGTCGGTTGGAGGAATCACCTCATCCAGACCCATCTCGTGGGAAGCTACAACTTCGAGAATGTGGCAGCCGCCATTGGCGTGGGACAGTATTTCGAGGTGGACGAGAATGCCATCATCGAAGCCTTGGAGGCATACACGCCTACCAACAGCCGCTCGCAAGTGATTGAGACTGGAAAGAACCACATCATTATGGATGCCTACAACGCCAACCCCACCTCCATGCGCGCCGCCTTGATTAACTTCGCCAGCATCTGCGGCGATAACAGTCTTTTGGTATTAGGCGACATGCGTGAATTAGGCTCGGCTTCCGAAGAAGAACACCGTAACATCCTGGGTTTGATGAAGGAGTTGAAATTCAAGGAGGCTTTGTTGGTCGGGTCGAACTTCAGCGCCTACAACGAGAACCCTGATTGGAAGACCTTCGATAATGTCCAGAGCCTGTGTCAATATCTTGAGAGCAGTCCGGTTAGCGGAAAGACGATACTCGTCAAAGGATCTAATAGCATACAATTGGGGAAAGTGTTACCGCTATTATAAATGAAAGAAACCACAGCCATAGGACTAATGTCGGGCAGCTCGTTAGACGGGCTGGATATCGCCCTTGTGCGCTTCCAAGAAGAGGGCAGCAAATACCGCTTCCAAATCTTGCAGGCCGAGACCCTACCCTATCCCGAATACTGGAGCGAACAACTCTCCGAAGCCTTCCACAAACAGCCCGAAGACTTGGTGCAGCTGGACAAGGACTACGGCAAATATTTAGGCGAACAAGTGTTGGCTTTTGCCAAAAAGCACAATGCTACACCCGACTTCGTTGCTTCACACGGCCACACCATTTTCCACCGACCTGAAGAGCATTATACCCTGCAAATCGGTGACGGACAAGAGTTGGCCAAAGCCTGTGGCTTCACCGTCATCAACGACTTCCGCAGCGAGGACGTTAGCAAGGGCGGACAGGGAGCGCCGCTCGTTCCCATTGGCGACAAGTTGCTCTTCGGCGACTATGAGATTTGCCTTAACATCGGAGGCATCGCCAACGTCTCCTACGATGAAGACGGCAAACGCATCGCCTTCGACCTCTGCATCGCTAACCAAGCCCTCAACTATCTCGCCCAGATGAAAGGTCTACCCTACGACCGCGATGGCGAGCTAGCCCGTAGCGGCGAGGTCGACATTACGCTGTTGAAACAGCTGAACCGGCATCCTTTCTATGGGCTGTACCCGCCCAAGTCTTTGGGTCGTGAGTTCTTCGAAGCCAATCAAAAAGAGTTTTTGCAAGGCCTCTCCGTGCCAGACCTGCTAGCCACCTTTGTAGAGCACATCGCCTTGCAAATCGCATTGGGAGTGAGCCATCTACCCAAGGGAAAGATTCTCGTCACCGGTGGCGGTGCCAGGAACAAATTCTTGATGGAACGTCTACAAGCCCGCAGCTCGCACGAAGTCGTCATCCCCGATAAGATGATTATCGACTACAAGGAGGCTTTGGTATTTGCTTTCCTTGGGCTTTTGAGACTGGAGGAAAAGACCAATGTCTTGGCTTCGGTAACCGGAGCTGAGAGTGATAGTTGCAGTGGGCAGATTTGGAAATCTAACGGATAGTTGTTATTTTTGCGGTGAATAAAACGCGAAACCGTGTTCAAGAAAATCCTAAATACCTTTGGCACTAAGATACTGGCGGCAGTCTTTAACTTCGCCATTGCCATTATCATCTCCCAGACCCTGGGCGATACGGGCAAAGGTACACAGGCACTACTCCTGACCACCATCTCTTTCATCCTCATCTTCTCTGACATCATCTGTGGTGCAAGCATCATCTACTTAGCCCCGCGCCATTCGTTCAAGAAGATACTGGTAGCCTCCACGGTATGGGCAGCCCTCATCGCGGTAATTATGGGCTTTGCCATCTGGCTGTTCTATCCGAAGCTAGCGCCCGACTTGGTGGCTCACGTGGCCATTTTGTCGTTCATCTCCTCGCTCAGCAACATCAACTTCCGCTTCTTGGTCGGTAAGGAGGAAATCAAAAAGGCTAACTACAACACATTGCTCCAACCCGTGCTTTTGGCCTTAATCTTGGTCATCTATTATATCTTGTTGAAGCGAACCGACATCTATGGCTATGTCATCGGGCTGTATGCCGCCTACGGAGGCACTTTTCTACTGGGTGTTTGGATGCTGCGGAAGGAATACGCCAACCTTCGCCACGACACGGACAAGGACTACAAACCCGTCTTGAAAGACCTCTTCAAATACGGTTTCCTCAACCAGACGGGACACTTCGTGCAGTTCTTCAACTTGCGTTTGAGTTACTATCTACTGGACAAATACATCAGCGTGGGACGCGTGGGTGTGTTCTCCAACGCCCTCTCGTTAGCCGAGGCCATCTGGATCATCAGCAACAGTATTGCACTTGTGCAATATGCCCGCATCGCCAATGCCGACGACCGTGCTTACGCGCAAAAGCTCACCCTCGACTTGAGCAAAATCTGTCTGCTCATCTCAGCCTTGGCCGTCGTGGTGTTGTGCCTGCTACCGCCTGCAGTCTACACCTTCGTCTTCGGTCCCGAGTTCGGTGAGATGACAGGACTTATCCGCATACTCGCACCAGGCATCCTGCTCTACTGCATTTTCCTCATCCTCGGACACTATTATTCGGGCACCGGACGTTATCAGATGAACACCTTTGCAGCCCTCTGCGGACTGGTTGTCACCTTCGTTTGCGGCTTCACGCTGATACCTCGCTATGACGTCACTGGCGCAGCCATCACCTCTATGGTGTCGTATACTGTCAATGCGGTGTTCCTGTTGGTGTTCTTCATCAAGGAGTCGCACTTCAAAGGTCGTGACTTCCTATTGACCAAGAGCGAGATACAGAACTACATCTCCGAACTGAAACAACAATTCATGAAACAACCTACCGAAAATGAATAAACTCCATAAATTCACCAAAGCCCTTGGGCGCATCATCAGGCATCCTTACTTGCTCAACCTCGTGCTTCAAGACGAAGAAAGCAACAAGGAAGACGTCATCAGAAAACATGGTCTCTTTGATGGTCTGCCCGTTATCGAAATCAACGAATTGTTCCCAGACTTCCACGAAATCGCGAAGCCTTACGCCTATCTATCGGGTGCCACCATGCCCATCGACATTGCCTTGCTGCGCGCCTTGGCAAAACGCTATGAGGTAAAAGACTACTTCGAAATCGGCACCTGGCGTGGCGAGAGCGTGGCCAATCTGGCTGATGTGGCCGAACACTGCGTCACCTTCAACCTACCAAAGGAGGACATCGTCAAGCTGACCAACAACCAATTATACGCCGACTTGCACAGCTTCTTCAGTAAGGATTTGGCGAATGTGGAACAACTCTACGGCGACTCCCAGACCTTTGACTTCAGCCCTCACTTTGGCAAGTACGACATGGTCTTTGTCGATGGCGACCACCATTACGAGAGCGTGAAGAAAGACACTGAGACCGCCTTCAAACTGCTGAAAGGTGAGCGTAGCATCATCGTGTGGCACGACTACGGCCTCGACCCCGAGACCATCCGCTGGGATGTGATGGGAGCCATCTTGGACGGCGCACCTGCCGAGAAACGCAAGCATATCTATCATGTCTCCAACACCTTGTGCGCCGTTTATCTGCCTGAAGACATGCCTACGCACAAGCTTGTGCTGTATGAGACGCCTAAGAAGTATTTCGAAATTGATATTAAAACGCATATTTGCTAAACGATGAACGTTCTGCACCTACTGAGTTGGTTCCCTACCCCCGACGACCCCACCTTGGGCAACTTCTGCGTCCGCATGATTGACGCTTTGCCTGAGGATTGCCATTCCGTCATACTCTCCGTTTGCGACGGCAAGGACATGACGAAATCGTTTGAGGTCAAGGAGATTCCCAGAGCGCACCACACCCATGTGCAGATTTACATCCGTCCACCGAAGGTTAACGCCATTCGCAAGCTCAAGATGCTGCGGATGTACCAATACGGCTTGAAATACATCAAGAAGAACTTTTTCAATCCCGATTTGATTCATCTGCACGTCACCTACCCTCTTGGCCAGGTGGCCTTGCTATGGAAGAAGCTCTTTGGCTACAAATATGTCCTCACCGAACACTGGACCATATACCAGCCGCAGAACAAGGACGTTTTGGTCGGCAAGCTGAAGCAGAAAATCGTCAAGATTGCCAATAACGCCGAGCTCATCATGCCCGTCAGTCTCGACTTGCAGCGGTGTATGGAGAGACATGGTGTGCAAAACCGTTTTCAGGTGATTTATAACTTGGTGAATATAGATATGTTCACATTGCGCCAGCCGCCTTGCATAGATTCCAATCGCACAACCCCTGCAAGGAATGACATGCAAGGCTTTAAGAAACGGATGCTCCATATCTCCACCTTGCGTGATGAGGCCAAGAACTTCAGCGGCATCTTGCGTGTCGTTGAGCGTTTACGCCAGCAGCGTGATGATTTTGAGCTGCACGTCATCCATGACTACGATGCTCCGGAATTCAAAACGTTTGTGAAAGAACACCATTTGGAGGACTGTGTCATCTTCCATGGCAAGAAAACCTCTGCCGAGGTGGCCGAAGCCTATCAAAATGCCGATTTCTTCGTGCTGTTCTCCAACTTCGAGAACCTGCCCTGTGTCATCGTTGAGGCCTTCGCCAGTGGCGTACCAGTGCTTTCCACTTCCGTCGGAGGCATCGCTGAAATCCTCTCTCCCGAAAGAGGCATCCTCATCCCTCAAGGAGACGAAGACGCTTTACTACAAGGCATGATCCAAATGCTCGACCATGCTTCAGAATACGACCACCAAGCCATTCGTGACTATGCCATAAAAACATTTGCTGCCCAAAACATTGGACAGCAAATATTTGACACATACAAGAAAGTGGTTATTTCTTAATTACCTTTTCAGAGTAAACCTTCCCTTCGGTCGTTCTCACGCGGAAGAAATACAACCCGTTTTCCATACCAGAGAGGTCAATGGTTTGTTGGCAAGACGCTGCAACACGTTGTCCAATTGCGTTATACACCTCCAACCATTCAACTTCAACACCCTCAATTGTCACCTGCGACTCGGTTGGATTCGGATAGAGATTAAAGCCAGCCTCGTTGTTTTCGGCGACATCATCACCGCAATCGGTGTAGACATGGCACAACTCGCCCACTGTGGGTTTGCCGTTGGTAGCATAGACCAGGATACCATTCCAGTCGTAAATCTCAAAATAACTCTCGTCGTCTTTGCCTCCAATAGAATAAGCCCAACGCAGACTCAGTTCGTCATCCGACGGGACTTCAACGGTAAGCGTAGCATCGCTGCCCTCGTTCAAGCCCAACCTTGCGACAGCATTGCCACGTGAGTCGACGATAGAGATGGACTCGGCAATCCAACCGTCGCCCACCGAGTCGTGGAGATGGAAGGTCAGTTCACAGGTCGGTCCATTCAGAATGGTGTCCTTTTTGGCCATGCCAACAGAGCCATAATACCATGGAGTCAATGAATAATGGCAAATGCCCAAGGCATCGGTATCAACAAAAGACAATTCCGCGCCTAAAGCGACATCCTTTTCGGTGTGAACGACTACATTATTGCGCATAACAACGACAGAATCGAGCTGTCCCAATTCAAGCTCACACTCGGTAAAGGAAGGGGTTGTAAAAGAAACCCTGTTCGCTCCAGCCGACACCTCTTCGACATGCAAATCGCTAACAGGGAGAGGCCTGTAGCAAAATTCCCCTCCTGGATAAATGCCGAACAACGCCGCATGGTAGTCCGGGAAAGAATAGTGTGAGAGGTAGAAGCCATTGATAGGATAATAACCATTGTCAAGGCCCTGCCATCCCCAGTTGAAATGGAACATATCGTTGTCGTCATAGCCATCACAGACAAAAGCGTGGCCGCCATCGTCACCACTTGCACTATAGTAAAGCGGCATGCCATAGTCCAGGTTCTCACGAAGCATGTTATCCCAAACCAAATCCGTATATGCATTCTTATAATTGAATTCCATCGACAGGCCATCGTAGTTGAAATAGGTCTCTAGGGCATAGAGCACCAATTCAGAATAAGCGCCACTGCCTTCAGGGCTGTAACCCATATTGACACTTATGCCAGCATGAAATTGCAACAAAGCCACAGCCTGGATCTCCTCTGGTCTCGAGGTCCAATCCAAATAGTCGGGCATCATGCTGAAATCATAAGTGGTGGCACCGAAGTTAGCAGACAAATCGCCATAAGGATAACAATTGTATGCATTAATTCCGCTTCCCGTTTGAGGCCATTGCCAATAATACATGATCTGAGACATCGCCGTGGCCACGCAGCCGGCGTAGACATGGTTATTGGGACCCAACGTGTCGATAGGACAAAGGTCATTGTATAAAGCCGACTGGTTCCAAATGGAAGTCAGCAAATGCGGCACTTCACGCGTAATCTTAGCATCGTTGATCTTACCTGTAGCAGCCAAGCGTTCCCAGTCAGCTACAGCTTCAAGGGTACGCTCTTCGTTGGCGGCCATCATTTGGCTGAATCCAGCCTGATAATTCCTAAAGAACGACTGAAGACCGTCCGCAATCTCTTCGGCACTGAATACACTCTCCGTGGAATAGCCCAAAATGGGTTTGGCACGGTCGTCAGCACTTACGATGACAAAACCCTTGGGCTGCATGGTGAAGACATAAAATGCTGCGGATCCATTATCGGCATAAACCGTGTAGGTCAACTCAGTATAAACTGATTTCATCTCAGTATTGGCCTTCAGAAACTTCTCGCCCAAGAATTTAGCCGTTTGCATATCAACCGTCTTGGCTTGCATACCACTTATGAATAGAACAGCAAGCAAGAGTGTAAAAAAAGACTTTTTCATAGTTACAATTACTTTTTGATGATTTTTTTCGTTATAGTATTCCCTGTTTCCGTTGTTATTCTCATAAAGTAAATCCCACTTTCCCAACGGCTTACATCAACAGACGTGGTTAAGCCTTGATACACTTTCTGTCCCAAGGCATCGTACACTTCGACTTGCGCCTCAGCATTCAGATATAGCCTATCGCTGACAGGATTGGGATAAGCAGTGGCTGCATCAGGATGTTCCTCGACGGAAGTAACATATATCTCGGCGTAATCCAACTCAGGATCATAGAGATTCGGTGCAAATGCAGACTGCTGGTAAACGCCTCCGCCAACCGCATACTCCGCCAACACACGATAATAATAGTTGCCAGGCTCAACTTGATCGAAATAAGAAAGCCCAGTAGTTCTTATCATCACATGATCACTGCTATTCGGGTCGGTAAACCGCATGAGGACAAAATCGCGGAACCACTGGTTCTGATCCAGGTCCCAAGAAACTTGCGCCCCGTATGTGCCGTCATCGTTATAAACATACTCAGCCGTAATATAATATGGCGCTATGATGGGATTCCATTCAACATTGAAAGTACACAATTCGCCCACCTCGGGTCTTGTCGTCTGGGCATAAATCAAATTGCCCTGGAAATCATAGACTTCGAATGTGCATTCCGCATCATCGTCCTCATAGCCACGGTTGCAATAATTCCAATACAATGTCCATTCGTTGTTGTAGGTGATGGGCAAATCCACCGAAACCGTATCGTTGCTGCCCTCTGCAAGGCCAATGCGATATTGGACTATGCCACGCTCATCGAGAACCGACAAGGCGGGCGAAAGCCAACCGTCACCAGCCGCATCATGTAAGCAGAAAGTGACCGGGAAATTCATCACGCCGGGAGAAGTCCAAGTCGCGACACTATCCGTCACGGCATGACCACGACCTTCTTCGGTCACAGGATAGATTGTGAAGTAATTCATCCGCGAATGAGCAAGGTTGTCCGGAAAGAAATAGCCGAATTCAAGATTCGCTCCCGGTTGAGGCGAAATAAAGGAATGTATCAGTTCTCCATTCACCATCAAAACAATGGAGTCAATGCTTGTAAGTGACTCACCGCCTATGGATTCCGAAGGCGCAGTAAAGCTCATCGTAACGGCCTGTCCATAAAACTCTGGCACGATCTCCAGGTTCCTAATGGGTTTGGGTTGGTTGTAATACTCTTCATTAGGTTCAATATTGACCAACGCATAGTGGTTGTAGTTGTAGCCATGATGCGTGAGGTTCATCGCGTTAATGCTGTAGAAGCCGTTGTCGAAACCCTGCCAGCCCCAGTTGAAATGCATGAAGTCGTTCTCATCATAGCCATCGCAGATGAAAGCATGACCGCCACGGGTGCCGCCCTTGGTCGGGCTGTAGGCCGAATAATACACTGGACGACCGTTATCGAACTCGTTCTTCAACATGGCAATCCATTGGGCATCGGTATAGTAGTCACGGTCGTTGTATGACAACGTGTTGGCATAGCGGAAATAGTCCACCAAGGCATACTGAACGTCAGCAGAATAGGCACCAGAGGCATTGGGGCCGTAGCTCATCTCCACGCTCACGCCCGTGTGGTACTCCAGCAACGCCACCGCGTCGATCTCGTCGGGACGACTGGTGTAATCCAAGAAATCAGGCATTAACTCATAACGGTAATCAGCCTCACCGAAGTTGGCCGACAGGGTGCCGTATGAGGTACTGCCATAGCCGTAGCAATAGTAGCTGTGCGAGCCTGTACCTGTCTTGGGCCACTCCCAATAACGCATCAGCTGGCTCATGGTGCTGGCCACACAACCCACCTTCACATGGCCGTCATAGCCTTCGGGATCTTCGGGACAATGGTAGTTGTATAGCTGCGTCTGATGCCAAGTGGAGGTCAGCAAAGGGCCGACAGAGCGATCGCCGCGGTGAGACAAACGGCCTGTTTCGGACAACATTTGCCATTGTTCAGCAACCTCTGGTGACTGTTTCAAATCCAACGCAACGGCTTGGCTCAAATCGCTGTTGTAGGCATCAAAAAGAACCTGCAAACCATTCTCCTCGTCAGGGATGCCAAAGCTGCCATCCAACGAATAGCCCAGGATGGGGCGCATCCTGTCGTCGGCTGCAACGATGACAAAGCCTTTGGGTTGCAGCGCGAAGACATAAAAACAAGCCTGCCCATTGTTAGCATAAGACGTGTAAATCAATTCCGCCGTAGTTGACTTTACCTCAGTGTTAGCATTCATAAACTTGACACCAAGTCCTTTGGCTGTCTTGACACCAACGGGCTTCGCCTGAAGGCCACCCGTCAGCAAAACGGCAAACAAGAGCAAAAAGAGTGTCTTTTTCATGATTTATGGTCTTAATGTTATCAATCCATGTTCTTTACCAAGACGAACGCATCTTTATCGGTTTCCTTTGGCACATAGCCCTGGTCGTAAACGAAATGGTAGACGGCGCCTGCCTTGGTGGTATAAGTACTGGTAAAGTATTTGAAGTCAAAGCCTTTCTCTGTCAGTTGCTGCCTACTGGCAAAGCCCTTCCCATTGGGATTCAGTTCCAACAGTATATTGTGATTACGGGCCAGAATACCATTGATTTTCCTTATCACATTGAGTTGTTTATGGGTCTTTTCGTAGTTATAGCTGTTGCGGCACGAATCGCAGCAAAACTTCTTGTCGATACGCCCGATGATCGGTTCACCGCAATAGAGGCATTTTCTTTTTTCTTCTTCCATTTTGTTAGTTGTTCAGTTATTAGTTATTCAGTTAAAGCAGGTTGCTGAGCCTGTCGAAGCACCGTCATCTATCGGTCGGCCATTCGACGGGTTCAGGGACCTTAGCTATTTAGTAAAAACATACCGTAATATATTCGCGCCCATTTTCAAGGCTTTTTCTCGGGTCTCTTGCGAGTCGTGGTGCACACGCTGGTCCTCCCAACCGTCACCGAGGTCACATTCATAGGTAAAGATGCAAACAATTCTCCCTTCGTAAATCAAGGCGAAAAGTTGGGGTGGCTTGTTGTCGTGCTCGTGAATCTTCGGCAAGCCGTTTGGGAAGGCATACGGCTTCTTGAAGATCTCGTGCGTATAGGGCAGTTCCACGAAATCCAACTCGGGAAACACCTTCTTCATCTGCGGCTCAATGTATTGCCGGATGCCATAGTTATCGTCGATGTGGAGGAAACCGCCCGCCAACATATAGTTGCGTAGGTTTTGCGCCTCTGCGGCATCGAAGACCACATTGCCGTGACCTGTCATATAGACGTATGGATAGTTGAATAAGTCTGGGCTCGACGGTTCCACTGTGGGCACATTAGGGTTGATGTCGGTGCCAATCTCCTGGTTGCAGAAACGCACAAGGTTGGGCAACGACGTCGGGTTGCCATACCAATCCCCTCCCCCGCGGTATTTCAGCAAGGCGATGTTGAGTTGCTGGGCCGAGGCAACGAAAGAGAATGACAGCAATATGGCAATCAATAGTTTCTTCATTTCATTTGGTTGATGAGTTGAATGGTGTGACAAGCCACAACGGCCGCCGTTTCGGTACGCAGGCGCGCCTCACCCAGACTGCACGGCACAAATCCATTTTCTCGGGCCAATGCCACTTCCTCAGGGCTGAAATCACCTTCTGGACCGATGAGCACCAAAGCATTTTCGCCTTTCTGATACAAGTCGCAGAGGCAGTCTTTCACATCGTCGTCAATCCAGGCGATGAACTTCTGTCCCTCGAAAGGTTGTTTCACCAGTTTTTCGAACGGCACCAAGTCCTCTACCTTGGGCAGACGCGACTTGATGCTTTGCTTCATGGCCGCCACCATCACCTTCTGGAAACGCTCCACATTGGCGGCACGACGTTCCGAATGATACGAGGTGAACAACCTCACTCGGTCGATGCCGATTTCAGTGGCTTTCTCCAAGAACCACTCCGTGCGCTCGTTGAGTTTGGTCGGCGCGATGGCGATTTCGAGGTTAAAGCCCCAGTGGTCATACCCTTTGCGTTGGTTCGTCAAGTTGACGGTGGCCCGCTTGGGCAAAGCCTCCACCAACTCAGCGTCGAAGAGATAGCCTTCGCCGTTGGTGACGCAGAAACGCTCACCCTCGGTCATGCGCAGCACCTTGACGCAGTGCTTCGACTCGTCCTCGGGCAAGGTCGTCAGGCCTTCTTTCGCTCCAGGTATGTAAAAGACGTTCATTGGTTATCGTTTGCGGACGCACTCGGTGCGTCCTTACAATTACATTCTATTCGGCATTCCGATGCCCAGCAATTCAGAGGCATTGCGCAGCAAGGCGGCCACCATGTCGCACACCTGCAAGCGGAACATGCGACGGTCGGCATCGGGCTCCTTCAGGATGCTGCACTCTTGGTAGAACTGGTTGAATTCCTTGGCGAGATCGAAGATAAAGTTGGCAATCATCGCGGGGCTGCGGTTCTCGGCAGCTTGGTTCAAGACCATCGGCCAACCGTACATCATCACGATGATTTCCTTTTCCTTGGGCTGCAAATCGGTGATCTTCACCTCGCTTTCGAGCTTGATGCCCTGTTCCTCGGCCTTGCGCAGCACCGAGCAGATACGGGCGTGGGTGTATTGCACAAACGGGCCCGTGTTGCCGTTGAAATCGATGGATTCCTCAGGGTTGAAGAGCATGGTCTTCTTCGGGTCGACCTTGAGAATAAAATACTTCAAGGCGCCCAATCCGATGGTGTGATAGAGTTTGTCGGCTTCCTCAGGCGAAAGGTCCTTAGCCTTGCCGAGCTCATCGGAAACGGCCTTGGCTGTGGCCACCATCTCATCCATGAGGTCGTCGGCATCGACAACGGTGCCCTCGCGCGACTTCATCTTACCGTTGGGCAGTTCCACCATGCCATAGGAAAGGTGTTCGATATCATTGCCCCACTCACGACCGAGGCGTACCAACACGCGTTTCAGCACGTCAAAGTGGTAGATTTGTTCATTACCCACAACATAAATCAACTTCTCCGGGTCGTATTCCTTGACACGCAGTTGGGCGGTGCCAAGGTCTTGGGTCATATACACCGAGGTGCCATCACGACGGAGCAGGAGTTTCTCGTCCAAGCCTTCATCACGGAGGTCGCACCACACGGAATTGTCGTCACGACGATAGAGGACGCCTTTTTCGAGGCCTTCCTGTACCAGCGCCTTACCCAACAGATAGGTCTGAGATTCATAGTAGATCTTCTCGAAGGCAACGCCCATACGCTTGTAGGTCACGTCGAAACCGTCGTACACCCATTGGTTCATCGTTTCCCACAGGTGACGCACCTCGGGGTCGTTGGCTTCCCATTTCACCAGCATTTCACGGGCTTCCTGCATCAGCGTGGATTCGGCTTCGGCCTTGGCCTTGGCTTCTTCCTTGGCTTTCTCGTCCAAGGTGTCGTAATTGGTCGGCAGCAAGGATTTCACCTCTTCCTTGAACTTCTTGTCGAACAGCACATAGAAGTCGCCGATGAGATGGTCACCCTTCTTGCCCGTCGACTCGGGCGTGCAGCCATTACCCCATTTCAGCCAAGCCAACATGCTCTTGCAGATGTGGATGCCACGGTCATTGACCAGGTTGACACGCACAACTCTCTTGCCATTGGCTTTCATGATTTCGGAGACACTCCAGCCAAGGAGGTTGTTACGGATATGGCCCAAATGCAAGGGCTTGTTCGTGTTGGGTGAGGAATACTCAATGACCACGTTCTTACCAGAAACCGGTTTGCGGCCGAACTCACGGTTCTCGTGGTTCGCTTTGAAGAAATCCATCCAGAACTTATCGGAAATCAACAGGTTAAGAAAACCTTTTACCACATTGAACTTGGCAATCATGTCTGATTCCTTGATCATCTCGGCGCCCATCTCATTGGCCAGCTGCTCAGGGTTGCGACCTGCCAACTTCACAAAGGGGAACACCACAATGGTCATGTCACCCTCAAACTCGGGGCGCGTCTTCTGGAAATTCACCTGTTGCACAGGCGGTTCCTGTCCGTATAAAGTTGTGAATGACTTTATGAATAATTGTCTTAATACTTCTTCTAACATAGCGATGGAATTAATTGCACAAAAATAGTAAAAAAGCTGGTCATGGAATAAAAAAAACCTTATTTTTGCAATCCGATGAGATACCAAAACAAGCCATCGGAAAAGATTATCTGCACGGAATCAAACGGTTCCATCAAATTGAATTCCCTTTTACCCCATACTGACGGTCACATTGTTGGCCGTCTTTTTTTTGCCAATAACAACAAATCAAACAAATAAGCCTATGTCAATATCACTGAAAAACCGCAGCTTGATTTCCATCAGCGACTACACGCCTGAGGAAATCTGCCATGTCCTCGACATCGCCGAGGACTTTGAGAAAAACCCGCACCAGAACCTGCTGAACGGGCGCATCATTGCCTCGCTGTTCTTCGAGCCCTCCACCCGTACCCGCCTGAGCTTTGAGACTGCCATCCAACTGCTTGGTGGCAACGTCATCGGCTTCAGCAGCACCGCCGGAACGAGCATCCAAAAAGGCGAATCACTCGCCGACACCATCACTATGGTGGCCAGCTATGCCGACCTCATCGTCATGCGCAACCCCATCGAAGGCTCTGCCCGCTTCGCTTCCGAAGTGTCGAAGGTGCCGGTCATCAACGCTGGCGACGGTGCCAACCAGCACCCCACCCAATGCATGTTAGACCTTTACAGCATCCGTAAGACACAAGGCACGCTTGAGAACCTTGAGATCACCCTCGTCGGAGACCTGAAATACGGCCGCACCGTCCACAGCCTCGTGGAGGCCATGTGCCACTTCAACGCGAAGTTCAACCTCGTCTCGCCTGTAGAGCTGAAGCTGCCGAGCGTGGTGAAGCAACACATCAAGGACCGCAACCTCGAATACCACCAGTACACCGAGTTGGAGGACGCCATCCCCCACTCCGACATCATCTACATGACCCGTATCCAGCGCGAGCGCTTCCCCGACCCCGAAGAATACGAAAAGGTAAAGAACTCCTACGTGCTGCGCAACGCCATGCTGGAGAGCTCCAAGCCCAACTGCCGTGTGCTGCACCCGCTGCCGCGCGTCAATGAGATCCACGTGGACGTCGATGCCAACCCGAAGGCTTATTACTTCCAGCAGGCACAAAACGGCGTGTATGCCCGTCAAGCTTTAATCGCATCAATCTTAGGACTTAAATAATCTGAACCATGGAAAAGAAAAAAGAATTGACAGTTTCCGCCATTGAGAATGGCACCGTCATCGACCATATCCCCGCCGACAAAGTGTTCCAGGTCGTCAAGATCCTGGGCTTGGATAGAGTCAGCACCCCTGTGTATTTCGGCACCAACGTGGAGAGCAAGAAATACGGCACCAAGGGCTTCATCAAAGCCTCCAACAAGTACTTCGAGTCGGAGGACGTAAACAAGATTGCCCTCGTCGCTCCAACGGCATCCATCATCGAAATCAAGGACTTTGAAGTCGTGAACAAGCAAACCGTGACCATCCCTGACAGCATCGAGCACATCGTGAAATGCTTCAACCCCAACTGTGTCACCAATAAGGAGCATGACGTGCCAACCAAGTTCACCGTCATCAAGGACGCGCAGGGCAACATCAAGCTGCATTGCCACTATTGCGAGAAGAACACCACACAGGACAAACTTGAATTCATCTAATCATGAAGAAAATAGGTGTCATTATCGCCATCATTGTAGGCCTCATCCTCATTTGGGGCATCGGCGCCTACAACGGTTTTGTGAAGAAACAGGAAGCCATGACTACGGCATGGGGACAGGTGGAAAACGTCTACCAACGTCGTGCTGATCTGGTGCCTAACCTTGTCGCTTTGGTGAAAAACTACGCTGAATACGAGCAAGGCACCCTCATCGCCGTAACGGAGGCCCGTGCCAAAAAAGCAGCTGCCACCACTGTGGACATTGAGAACTACACCGAGAGCGACCTGAAAGATTTCCAAACCGCACAAGACGAATTGGGCAACTCCTTGAACCGTCTCATCGTTTCAGTCGAGAACTACCCGGACCTGAAAGCCAATGAGGAATACCTCACCTTACAAGCCCAACTGGCGGGCTGCGAGAACCGCATCCTGACAGAGCGCCAGCGCTTCAACGAAGCCGCCAAGGCTTACAACCAAAGCATCCGCAAGTTTCCAGGCAATCTGATTGCCAATATGTTCGGCTTTGAAAAGCGACCTTATTTTGAGGCTGAAGAAGGAGCCGACAAAGTGCCGGAAACATTCTAATCGCCATTATGCGTATACAAATTCGGGCGGAATTCCAATGATTTCCGCCCGAATTGTATTATCTTCTCTTCCCAAATAGCCATTTAAAGAGCCCCGGCGTGGAAAAAGCCTCATTCCAACACACATGCCCCAATTCGGGATAAGTGATGAGAATGGCTTCTTCATTGCCGGCGCCCCTCAAAGCGTCATACATTTGTATGCTCCGTGAAGGCATAACTGCACCATCACGCATACCGTGAAAGATATAGATGGGAATGTCCTTCATGGCATGGGCGTATGCTGGGTCTCCCCCGCCACAGATGGCAATAGCTGCCGCAAACTTCTCAGGCCAACGTTGCAATGCATCCCAAGTACCATAACCTCCCATAGAAATGCCGCAGATGTATACATGTGATGCATCCACGGAGCCGCATGCAATGAGGCTGTCAAGCACAGCCATCACGCCTCGCAACTCTGCCGTGGGCACGCTGTCCATCTTGTGCTCAGGCAGACTCCAATCGGTATTTGCCCAACGTCTTTCATTTGGGCACTGCGGAGCCATCAACAAAAATGGATAACGGCTTGTCACGGTGTCGTCAAGGAAACACTTAATGCAATGTTTGAACTGCATACAATTGTCGTTGCCTCGCTCTCCTGCGCCATGCAGGAAGATGACCAAAGGCAAGGCTTCCGTCATCGTATCGGCTTTCTCTGAGCGATAGAGCCGATAAGGAATCGTGTCATTGCCTTCGATATGATGATGGGCTTCAAATAGGCTTGTATCAGGGAATTGTTCCTGAGCTTGTAAATAAGTACCAGCCATCAACGCAAGAAGTAATAAGAGGAAGTGTTTCATCGCATTTCAAATGTTTATATCAAAACGGGCGATTTCGGAAATCCGCACAAACTGAGATTTTGATTTCACTCGCATGCTTATCTTCTTCGGCTACATCCAAAACCTCCTGATTTCGGTTGAGCCGTTGTTGGTGTTTGTACCTTTTTGAAAACCCTACCTCCAGTGTCATCACCTACCAGCACCTTGCTTATTACACTATCCTTTTCTCCAACCAAAAGATACGAATGGCAATCCAAAATAGGGTCGTGAAGGTTCAAAATGTTTCCTTTTCTCTCCCAAGTGCCTTTTGATATTTGACATTCTCTAAACTCATACACATACGTATGATTCTCATTTATTGACAAATCACAATCCCAATACATCCCTTTATATTTCCCAAAAGCCAATTCATACAATTCTTTATGCTGAACTTCATAAAGTTCTCTTTCTTGACGGAGGCTATCTTTATTGAAATCTTTTATATGTACATCATCCATAGATGTCCTTCCCCAACAATGCAACTTTTTTTCCTTCATAAACCCAAAACCTTTTTTCACAAACAAAGTGTCTCCTACAATAAGAAATTGCATCTGGAAATCATGCAAGGCATCTGTCATGACAATCAATTCATCATTTACCAGAAATTGGCCAAATGACACCGCCATAGTATAAACTATATCATCAGTTTCTTGACTTGAAATCTCAGCACAATATTCGCCATTTTCAAAAAAATGAACATTGAAACTCAAATCCTTTTGTTCTAAATCCGCAGTAAACAAATTACCTATTATTGATTGCTGGGCATGCCCAATCAGTGGCATCAAAAGCACGAAAAGAACCACTACCTTTGTAAAGTATTTCATATCTATCTAATTGATTATCAATTATACGATACAAAAATAATAAAAATGCACCAATTGTGGTGCATTTTTATTCTCATTTTGCACTTTTTGGGTGCATTTTATCGAGTATAAACTTGTAAATCAAGCCTGAGCCGTAGGACCACCCATCGGGAACGGAGCAACATTACTGCCACCGTCGGTAATGGTGCCAAACTGCTGCTCGTATTTGGCGATGTTGTCGGCCAAAGCCTTGTAGAGACGCTTGGCGTTCAAAGGGTTCAGGATCACTCTTGAACGGACTTTCGCCTTGGGTGTGCCAGGCATCATCTGGGCAAAGTCGACAATGAACTCATTGGGCGAGTGGGTAATGATGGCCAGATTGGAGTATTTACCTTCAGCCACTTCGTCGCTGATTTCGATATTCAGTTGGTTTTTCTGATTGTTTTCCATAATGCTATTTTATTAAAAAGCGGGGACAGCCATCAAGCCATCCCCGCTCTGTTCAACATTTGTTAAAGTGCGGCCTTTTCTTGCAGCTCTTCGTACTCTTCGCGAGAGCCAACAATCAAGTCCTCATACTCGCGCAGACCCGTACCGGCAGGAATCTTGTGACCAACAATCACATTCTCCTTCATACCGAGCAGGAAGTCTGACTTGGCCGAGATGGCGGCATTGGTCAGCACCTTGGTGGTCTCCTGGAAGGAGGCTGCCGAGATGAAGCTGTCCGTTGCCAAAGCAGCACGGGTGATACCTTGCAGCACCTGTTTGGCCGTGGCCGGACGAGCCGGACGTACCTGAGGCAGTGCCAGGTCCTTACGCTTCAGTGCGGACTCTTCCTCACGAAGCTTCATAGCAGAGACAATCTCGCCCTTCATCAGCTTCTCGGAAGCACCGTTGTCTTCCACGAAGAATTTACCGTAGATGTCGTCGTTCTCCTCTTGGAAAGTCAGTTTGTTGACCAACTCACCTTGCAGGAAGCGGGTGTCACCCGGATCGATGATCTCGACCTTACGCATCATCTGACGCACGATAACCTCGAAGTGCTTGTCGTTGATAACCACACCTTGCTGACGATACACGCTTTGTGCCTCGTTGACGATGTATTCCTGAACCTTCATGGGTCCCATGATTTCCAGGATGCTGTTGGGCGTGATGACGCCTTCCGACAGCGGCTGGCCAGCTTTCACGAAGTCGCTCTCCTGAGCCAGGATCTGCTTCGTCGTAGGAATCAGATAACGCTTTTCTTCTCCTGTCTTAGCCGTCACGACAACCTCACGGTTACCACGCTTCAGCTTCTTCTCAAGATGGACGATACCGTCGATTTCGGAAACAACAGCAGGATCGATGGAGTTACGAGCCTCAAACAGCTCTTGCACACGCGGCAGACCACCCGTGATATCACCGCCGCCAGAGACGTTACGCGGGATACGCACCAGCTGATCACCAGCATTGATGGCCTCGCCCTCTTCAACGATGACGTGGGCATCAACAGGCAAGTCGTAAGAAACCAAGGTCTCGCCATTCTCATCAACGATATCGATGAGCGGGTTCTTGGCGCCTCTTCTACCCTCGATGATAACGCGCTCGTTAAAGCCCGTTTCAGCGATGGTCTCGTTACGATAGGTAACACCTTCAACAACGTTCTGGAAGCGCACCTTACCGTTGAATTCGGAGATGATAGTGGCATTGTAGGGATCCCATTCGCAAATCTTGTCGCCCTTCTTCACCTGATCGCCAGACTTGAAGAACAACTTGGCGCCATAAGGAATGTTGGTCGTCATCAAAACGACATCCGTATGGTTGTCATGCAACTTCATCTCAGCCGAACGGCCAATCACGATTTGATAAGTGTCGTTGTCCTTGTTGACTTCCACCGAACGGAGTTCGTCAATCTCGAGGTAGCCGTCATACTTGGCTTCGGTGCTGTTGGCCACCAGACCCTTCGATGCCTTACCACCTTGGTGGAAGGTACGCAGCGTCAGCTGGGTACCAGGCTCACCGATGGACTGAGCGGCGATGACGCCCACAGCCTCACCTTTCTGCACCAGCTTGCTCGACGACAAGTTACGGCCATAGCAGTTGGCGCACACGCCGCGCTTCGACTCGCAAGTCAGCACGGAACGGATCTCGACACTCTCCAAAGGCGATTCGTCGATAGCCTCTGCAACGGCTTCGTTGATTTCTTCACCGCTGGCCACGATGAGTTCACCCGTCTGAGGATGGAACACGTCGTGCAAAGCCACACGGCCAAGGATACGGTCATATAACAAGGAGTGCTTGCCAGGCTCTTTCTGTTCCTCACCACGCGAGATGGTCATACCACGGAGCGTTCCGCAGTCCTTCTCGGTGATGATGACATCGTGAGCCACGTCGACCAGACGACGGGTCAGATAACCAGCGTCAGCGGTCTTCAGAGCGGTATCAGCCAAACCCTTACGGGCGCCGTGAGTGGAGATGAAGTACTCCAACACGGACAGACCTTCCTGGAAGTTGGACAAAATCGGGTTCTCGATGATTTCGGAGCCGCCTGAGCCAGCCTTCATAGGCTTGGCCATCAGACCTCTCATACCACAGAGCTGTGACACCTGAGCCTCAGAACCACGAGCACCAGAGTGCAGCATCATATACACCGGGTTGAAGCCTTGGTCGTCGCTCGACAACACCTTCATCACCTCTTGGGTCAGCTTGGCGTTGACATCGGTCCATAGGTCAACAATCTGGTTATAACGCTCATTGGGGCCCATGAAGCCCATCTTTTCGAATTCACGAATCTCAGCGGCCTTGGAGTTAGCGTCAGAAATGAGGTTACTCTTCATCTGAGGAACGAGTACGTTACCCAGGTTGAACGACAAGCCACCTTTATAGGCCTGATAGTAACCCATGTTCTTGATGTCGTCAAGGAACTTGGTGGTGACGGCGGTACCTTCCACCCTCACCATCTCACCGACGATGGTACGGAGCGACTTCTTGGTCAGCAGCTCATTGATATAGCCATAGTCCTCAGGGACGACCTGGTTGAAGATGACACGACCCACGGTGGTCTCGACAAGCTTGGTGACGAGTTTGTCCTCCTCACGCACCTTGACACGCACCTTGATGATGGCGTGCATGTCGGCACGGCCTTCGTTGTGGGCGATGATCACCTCTTCAGGCGAATAGAACGACATGCCTTCACCCTTGACAGGATGTTCGGGTGTGCTCTTACGAGGCTTGGTGATGTAATACAAACCAAGAACCATGTCCTGCGAAGGCAGCGTGATAGGAGCGCCATTCGAAGGGTTAAGGATGTTGTGCGAAGCCAGCATCAAGATCTGGGCTTCAAGCACAGCGGCATTACCCAGCGGCACGTGGACAGCCATCTGGTCACCGTCGAAGTCAGCGTTGAATGCCGTACACACCAAGGGGTGCAGACGGATTGCTTTACCTTCGATGAGCTTAGGCTGGAAGGCCTGGATACCCAGACGGTGCAGCGTAGGAGCACGGTTCAGCAGAATCGGGTGACCCTTCAGGATGTTTTCGAGGATGTCCCAAACGACGGGATCCTTGCGGTCGACAATCTTCTTGGCCGACTTCACGGTCTTGACGATGCCACGCTCGATGAGCTTACGAATCACAAACGGCTTGAACAGCTCAGCGGCCATATCTTTAGGCAGACCGCATTCGTTCATGTTCAAATCGGGACCCACAACGATAACGGAACGACCAGAGTAGTCGACACGTTTACCGAGCAGGTTCTGACGGAAACGACCTTGTTTACCCTTCAGGCTATCGCTCAACGACTTCAGCGGACGGTTCGAGTCGGTCTTCACAGCGCTCGACTTGCGGGAGTTGTCGAACAGGGAGTCGACGGCCTCCTGCAGCATACGCTTTTCATTACGCATGATGACGTCAGGAGCATTGATTTCGATCAAACGCTTCAGACGGTTGTTGCGGATGATGACACGACGATAGAGGTCGTTCAAGTCGGAAGTGGCGAAACGGCCGCCATCCAACGGGACGAGGGGACGCAGCTCAGGCGGAATCACCGGAACCACTTTCACGATCATCCATTCAGGACGGTTTTCGATGTGCGTGTTAGCCTCGCGGAAGGCTTCAAACACCTGCAAGCGTTTCAGCAGTTCTTGCTTACGCTGCTGGGCTTTCACCTCGTTGGCTTCGGCACGCAGACGGTTGGCTTCCTCATCGATATTCAGACGGGAAAGGAGGTCATAAAGGGCCTCAGCACCCATCTTGGCGATGAACTTGTTCGGGTCATCCTCGGGCAAGTATTGGTTCTCGACCGGGATCGACTCCATCAGTTCGAGGTATTCTTCTTCCGTCAGGAACTCGTTCTTCGTCACCTTACGGCCTTCGGTGTCGTTGGGAATGTCATGGCCTTCCAAGACACCACCTTGAATCACGACATAGCGTTCGTAATAAATGATGGAATCCAATTTCTTGGTAGGAATGCCAAGCAGGGCACCAATCTTATTGGGCAAGGAACGGAAATACCAGATATGGGCTACGGGCACCACCAAAGAGATGTGACCCATACGCTCACGTCTGACCTTCTTCTCAGTTACCTCTACACCGCAGTGGTCGCAAATGATGTTCTTATAACGGATGCGCTTGTACTTACCGCAGTGGCATTCCCAGTCCTTCACAGGACCGAAGATACGCTCGCAGAACAAGCCGTCGCGCTCGGGTTTATAAGTACGGTAGTTGATGGTTTCGGGTTTCAAAACCTCTCCATGAGAACGGGCAAGAATCGATTCCGGCGAAGCCAAACTCACCGTTATGCTAGCGAAGTTGCTATTGACTATATTGTTAGTTGCCATATTTCTGTTTGTTTTATCCTAGCATTATTAAACTCAATTCAAGACTTTGCCTTCCTTGTCCTTGAAGGTGATCTCCAAGCCCAATCCACGGAGTTCGTGGATCAACACGTTGAAGGACTCAGGAATACCAGGGATAGGCATATTGTCACCCTTAACGATGGCTTCATAAGCCTTGGCGCGACCGTTCACATCGTCAGACTTCACGGTCAGGATTTCCTGAAGCACATTGCTGGCTCCGAAAGCTTCCAGTGCCCAGACCTCCATTTCACCGAAACGCTGACCACCGAACTGAGCCTTACCGCCCAGAGGCTGTTGCGTAATCAGTGAGTAAGGTCCGATAGAACGGGCATGCATCTTGTCGTCAACCATGTGATGCAGCTTCAGCATGTAGATGTAACCCACAGTGGCAGGTTGGTCGAAAGGCTCACCCGTCTCACCGTCGTAGAGTTGCATACGACCATTGTCAGGCAGACCGGCCTTACGCATGTACTGGTTGATCTCTTCCAGAGTGGCGCCGTCGAAGATAGGCGTAGCGAACTTCAAACCGAGTTCGTGACCAGCCCAACCCAAAACGGTCTCATAGATCTGACCCAGGTTCATACGCGAAGGCACGCCCAACGGGTTCAGCACGATGTCAACCGGAGTACCGTCAGCGAGGAAAGGCATATCCTCGGCACGGACGATCTTCGAAACGATACCCTTGTTACCGTGACGACCGGCCATCTTATCACCAATCATCAGCTTGCGCTTCTTGGCAACATAGACCTTGGCCATCTGAACGATACCGTTCGGCAATTCGTCACCGACACTGGCGACATACTTCTCACGGTTGAACTTACCTTCGATCTCCTTGTACTTCACCGTATAGTTGTCGATGATAGCACCTACCATCTTGTTGATCTTGTCGTCCGACGTCCACTTGTTGGGGTTGACCGACAGATAATCAATCTCGTAAAGTGCTTTGGCCGTAAACTTCGCTTTCTTGGCAATCAGGGTCTCCTTGAAATTATTCTGGACACCCGTCGAGGTATGGCCACTCAGCAAAGTCATCAGTTTCTCAACCAACACATCCTTCAATGCAGCCAGCTCCTTGTTGCAGGCGGCATCGATGCGAGCGATGTCTTCCTTGTCCTTGGCACGGGCCTTGCGGTCCTTTTGCAGACGCGAGAAGAGGCGCTTGCCGATGACCACGCCCTTCATCGAAGGACCAGCCTTCAGCGAGGCGTTCTTCACATCGCCGGCCTTGTCGCCAAAGATGGCGCGGAGCAGCTTCTCTTCAGGAGTGGGATCCGATTCGCCCTTGGGCGTGATCTTACCGACCAGGATGTCACCTTCCTTGACTTCGGCACCCACACGGATGATACCATGTTCGTCCAAGTCCTTGGTGGCTTCGGTGCTCACGTTCGGGATGTCGTTGGTCAGCTCTTCCAAACCACGCTTCGTGTCGCGCACCTCAAGGGTGAACTCCTCGATGTGGATGGAGGTGAACAGGTCTTCCTTAACGATGCGTTCCGAAATCACAATGGCATCCTCATAGTTGTAACCCTTCCAAGGCATGAAGGCCACTTTCAGGTTACGACCCAAAGCCAAGTCGCCGTTTTGCGTGGCGTAGCCTTCCGTCAGGATCTGACCGAAGGTGACATGGTCGCCACGACGCACGATAGGCTTGATGTTGATGCTGGTGTTCTGGTTGGTACGGGCATACTTCGTGAGATAATAGGTCTTCACATCGTCGTCGAAGCTGACCAGACGTTGTTCATCCGTGCGGTCATATCTGATCGTGATCTTCTTGGAGTCAACGAAAATGACCTCGCCTTCTCCTTCGGCAGTGATAAGAACGCGCGAATCCTTGGCAACAGAGCGTTCAATACCAGTGCCCACGATAGGACTTTCGGGATTCATCAACGGGACAGCCTGACGCATCATGTTCGAACCCATCAAGGCACGGTTAGCGTCATCGTGCTCCAGGAACGGGATCAAAGATGCGGCGATAGATGCGATCTGGTTGGGACCAACATCCATCAAATTGATTTCTTCAGGCGAAACGATAGGATAATCGGCGATATAACGCGCCTTGATTTCCTTATCGGTAAATCTTCCATCCTTGTCGACAGGCGTGGTGGCCTGAGCGATGATCTTATCCTCTTCGAGCTCGGCGGTGAGATAAACAGGCTCCTTCTTGAAGTCGACAACGCCGTCCTTCACCTCGCGGTAAGGCGTCTCAATGAAGCCCAAGTTGTTGATCTTAGCAAACACGCAGAGTGAGGAGATCAGACCGATGTTAGGACCTTCAGGGGTCTCGATCGTACACAGACGGCCGTAGTGGGTGTAGTGAACGTCACGCACCTCGAAACCGGCACGGTCGCGCGACAGACCGCCAGGACCCAGAGCGGAGATACGACGCTTATGCGTGATCTCGGAAAGCGGGTTGGTCTGGTCCATGAACTGCGACAGCTGATTGGTGCCGAAGAACGAGTTGATGACCGACGACAATGTCTTGGCGTTGATCAGGTCGATAGGCGTAAACACTTCGTTGTCGCGCACGTTCATGCGTTCGCGGATGGTACGGGCCATACGGGCAAGGCCGACGCCGAACTGGGCTTGCAGCTGCTCGCCCACGGTACGGATACGACGGTTGCTCAAGTGGTCGATATCATCGATCTCGGCCTTGCTGCTCAGCAGTTCGACCAAGTATTTGATGATGGCGATGATGTCTTCCTTGGTCAGGACTTTGACATCTTCGGGGATGGAAAGGTTGAGTTTGCGGTTGATACGATAACGGCCAACCAAACCCAAATCATATCTCTTGTCGGAGAAGAAGAGCTTGTCGATGATGCCACGGGCCGTTTCCTCATCGGGCGGCTCGGCGTTACGCAACTGGCGATAGATATATTCGACAGCCTCTTTCTCGGAGTTACAGGTATCTTTTTCCAAGGTCTTGAAAATGACGGAATAGTCAGAGACTCTGTCATTCTCATCGCGCTCGGCTTCACGGTGCAGCAGGATGGTCTTCACGCCGCTGTCGAGGATGGGTTGGATGTGTTCGTCTTCAAGAACCACGTCACGGTCGATGATGACCACGTTACGTTCGATGGAGACGCACTCGCCGGTATCCTCGTTTACGAAGTCTTCGGTATAGGTGTGAAGCACACGGGCTGCGAGTTTACGGCCCAACACACGTTTCAGACCAGCCTTCGAGACCTTCACTTCCTCAGCGAGGTTGAAGATGTCGAGGATGTCCTTATCGCTTTCGTAGCCGATGGCACGCAACAAGGTGGTGATGGGCAATTTCTTTTTACGGTCGATGTAGGCATACATGACGTTGTTGATGTCGGTCGAGAACTCCATCCAAGAACCCTTGAACGGGATGATACGGGCCGAATACAACATAGTTCCGTTGGCATGCTGGCTCTGACCGAAGAACACACCGGGTGAGCGGTGCAACTGAGAGACCACGACACGCTCGGCACCGTTGATCACGAAGGTGCCGCGAGGCGTCATATAGGGAATCATGCCCAGATACACATCTTGCACGACGGTCTCAAAGTCTTCATGTTCCTCATCGTTGCAGGAAAGTCTGAGCTTTGCCTTCAGAGGAACGCTATAGGTAAGGCCACGTTCGATGCACTCCTCAATGCTATAGCGGGGAGCGTCGATGTAGTAGTCAAGAAATTCGAGTGTAAAATTGCCTCGGGCGTCGGTGATGGGGAAATTCTCGGCAAAGACCTTGTAGAGGCCTTCGTTTTTCCTGTTGTCGGGATTGGTCTCCAATTGGAAGAAATCCTGGAACGACTGAAGCTGAATATCCAGAAAATCAGGATATTCGAAAGACTTCTTGATAGACGCGAAGCTAATTCTTTCAGTTGATTTTGTTGCCAAGGTATTATTGTTTTTAAGTGATGTAATGAGAAAGACGAACAAACTAAAAGAGGAATTTTCGCATAAAGCGAAAAATCGGCACAAACCTCAGCCCCTATCGGGACTGAGGTTGAATGCCGTTATTACGGGATATGAATCCTTATTTCACTTCCACTTCTGCACCGGCCTCTTCGAGTTGAGCCTTCAGTGCATTAGCTTCGTCTTTGCTCACGCCTTCCTTCAGGGCCTTAGGAGCTGCGTCAACGAGTTCCTTGGCTTCCTTCAGACCGAGGCTGGTGAGTTCCTTCACCAACTTCACGACTGCCAGCTTCTGAGCACCAGCGCTCTTCAGGATGACATCGAAAGAAGTCTTTTCTTCAGCAGCGGCAGCAGCGCCACCAGCAGCAGGAGCAGCAACAGCAACAGCGGCGGCTGCAGGTTCGATACCGTATTCTTCTTTCAGGATGTTAGCGAGTTCGTTCACTTCCTTCACGGTAAGATTCACTAATTGTTCAGCAAAAGCTTTAAGATCTGCCATTTTACTAATTATTTTAAATTGTTAATACTTGCTTTTAATGATTTTGAATGATTCTCATTCGGTTTATTATTCTGGTCTATCAGACAAGGTTTCGAGAATACCGCTCAGCTTGTTGCCACCGGACTGCAGGCCGCTGATGATGTTCTTCATCGGCGATTGCAGCAGAGCGATAACATCGGCGATGAGGTCGTTCTTCGACTTCACGTTGCACAGGGCATCGATCATGTCGTCGCCAATGTAGCAGCACTCTTCGATGTAGGCGCCCTTCAGGATGGGGCGGTCGCTGGTCTTACGGAAACTCTTGATCAGCTTGGCGGGAGCGTTACCGGTCTCGCAAAGCATCAGCGCAGTTGATCCTTTCAGAACGTCGTACAGGCCTTCATAGTCCTTCTCCATCTGCTGCATAGCCTTATGGAGCAAAGCGTTCTTCACAACGATCATTTTCACACCACTATTGAAGCACTGTCTTCTCAGCTGGCTCGTCTTCTCGGCGTTGAGGTCGGAGACGTCGGTCAGGTAGAAATTAGGGCAGGCTTTCAATTCACTCAGGATGGAGTCGATGAGGACTTGTTTATCTTCTTTTCTCATTTCAACAAATTCCTTTCAATTTAGTTTGACACTGATTTGACATCGATCTGCACACCCGGGCTCATCGTGCTAGAGATATAAATGCTCTTCACATACGTACCTTTAGCAGCGGCTGGTTTCAACTTGATAACGGTTTGGATCAGCTCCTTGGCGTTATCAAAAATCTGTTCGGGAGAGAAGCTCACTTTAGCGACTCCAGCAGCAATGATACCGTATTTGTCGACCTTGAAGTCGATCTTACCGGCCTTTACTTCTTGAACAGCCTTTGCGACATCCATCGTAACAGTACCTGTCTTGGGGTTCGGCATCAAGCCGCGAGGACCGAGGATACGGCCCAGGGCACCCACCTTAGGCATGATGTTAGGAGTGGTGATCACAATGTCAATATCGGTCCAACCGTCTTTAATCTTCTGGATGTATTCATCCAGACCGACGTAATCAGCACCTGCGTCTAAAGCTTCCTGAGCCTTGTCCGGGTTACAAAGAACCAGAACGCGGACGACTTTACCAGTACCGTGGGGCAGCGTGACAGAACCGCGGACCATTTGATTGGCCTTACGGGGGTCAACACCCAAACGGATGTTCAAGTCAACCGAAGCATCGAACTTGCTGTAGGTGATCTGTTTTACGATATTAACTGCTTCATTCAAGGAGTAACTCTTGCTTTTGTCGAACTTAGCTAAAGCTTCTTTCCTCTGTTTGGATACTTTTGACATTTAACTAACTTTTTTTTGTTCTACAAATGCATGAAAGATCTTAGTCTTTCTTTAAAGGTGATTCGCCGGTTATCTTAACGCCCATGCTGCGTGCCGTACCAGCCACCATTGACATGGCGGACTCGACGGTAAAGCAATTCATGTCCTTCATCTTGTTGGTGGCGATTTCACGCACTTGGTCCCAAGTCAACGAACCGACTTTCGTACGGTTAGGTTCCTTGGAGCCGCCTTTGATCTTCGCAGCCTCAATGATGGAGACAGCCACGGGAGAAGCCTTCACGATGAAATCGAAAGACTTGTCCTTGTAAACAGTGATGATGACGGGCAAAACCTTGCCAGCCTGATCCTGCGTACGGGCATTGAACTGCTTGCAGAATTCCATGATGTTCACACCCTTCGAACCCAGAGCGGGACCGACGGGCGGGGCGGGATTCGCAGCTCCTCCTTTGATTTGCAATTTAATTAATCCGCTTACTTCTTTTGCCATTTCTTTAATCCTTATAAGTGTATTTAGGCAACAATTTAACTTGCATAAACCGGCTTAACTCTCCAATTTCACCTGGAAGAAACTCAGTTCCAACGGGGTCTTACGGCCAAAGATCTTAACAGCCACCTTCAGCTTCTTCTTTTCCTCGTTCACCTCTTCGATGACACCTTGGAAAGTGCTGAAAGGACCGTCGTTGACGATGACCGACTGGCCCACCATGAACGTGACATCGCTGCCAGCGCCCATGCCTTGGAGCTCATCAACCTTGCCGAGAATACGCTTCACCTCTTGCGGGCGGAGCGGACAAGGCTCACCAGCAGTGCCCAGGAAGCCGAGCACATTAGGAACGTCCTTGATGACATGAACGACCTCGCCCACCAAGACAGCCTCCACAAGCACATAGCCCGGCAGGTAGTTGCGCTCTTTGCACACCTTCTTGCCGTTCTTGACTTCGAAGTACTTCTCGGTCGGGATCAAGACAGTAGAAATAAGGTCTTGCAGATTTAGCCTCTTGATTTCGGATTCGAGGTATTCCTTTACCTTCTTCTCCTTACCAGACATGGCCTTCACCACATACCATTTCTTCTCGTTCGTGTCACTCATCTTCCACTCTAATTAAAAAGTCAGCCAATAAATGCTCATCAAGATTCAACCAATCTATCAGAACAGTCTATAAAACGCTTCTAACAGATTTTTGAATGAAATGTCCATCAGAAAAACCACCAAGGCGATTATTAGGGAAGCAATGGACACAACCCAAACGCTACTTCTCAACTCAGGCCAAGTAGGCCAAGTGACCTTCTCTTTGAGTTCAGTGTAGCACTCTTTAATGTAGTTAATAATTTTCATCTCTATTGAACCTTAATAAAAAGCACGGGCGGAAAGGCTCGAACTCTCGACACTCGGTTTTGGAGACCGATGCTCTACCAACTGAGCTACGCCCGTAGAATAAGGGTGGGTGTTGCCCCACCCTTACATAATTAATTGTCCGTTAATCAATCGTCGATGATCTCGATCACTTGACCGGAGCCCACGGTACGGCCGCCTTCACGGATAGCGAAGCGGAGACCCTTGTCCATGGCGATGTCGGCAATCAACTTAACGTCGATGGTGACGTGGTCGCCAGGCATGACCATTTCCATACCTTCGGGCAGGGTGATTTCACCGGTAACGTCGGTGGTTCTGAAGTAGAACTGAGGACGATACTTGTTACGGAACGGGGTGTGACGGCCACCTTCTTCTTTGCTCAGGACGTAGACCTGACCCTTGAAGTGGTGGTAAGGCTTCACTGAACCGGGCTTGGCAATAACCATACCACGGCGGATTTCGTCCTTGTCGATACCGCGGAGCAACAGACCAGCGTTATCGCCAGCTTCACCTTCGTCCAAAATCTTGCGGAACATTTCCACACCGGTAACAACCGACTTCAGCTTCTCAGCACCCATACCGAGGATGTCGACGGGGTCACCAACGTGGATGACGCCAGTCTCGATACGACCGGTAGCAACGGTACCACGGCCAGTGATGGAGAACACGTCCTCGATAGGCATCAGGAACGGTTTATCAACGGCACGCTGAGGCTCAGGAATCCAAGTGTCGCAAGCGTCCATCAGTTCGTCGATGGCGGGAGTCCACTTCGGGTCATCGTTCAGAGCACCCAGAGCGGAGCCACGGATGATAGGCGTATTGTCGGCATCGAATTCGTACTTGCCAAGGAGGTCGCGGACTTCCATCTCAACCAACTCCAGCAACTCTTCATCGTCAACAAGGTCGCACTTGTTCAGGAACACCACGAGGCGCGGCACACCAACCTGACGAGCGAGCAGGATGTGCTCACGGGTTTGAGGCATGGGACCGTCGGTGGCGGCGACAACGATGATAGCACCGTCCATCTGAGCGGCACCAGTAACCATGTTCTTCACATAGTCAGCGTGACCAGGGCAGTCAACGTGTGCATA
>JAFYHS010000031.1 GCA_017539045.1 Bacteroidales bacterium | reverse complement strand
GTACCCGAGGCCGGGCTCGAACCGGCACGCCTTTAAAGGGCAAGGGATTTTAAGTCCCTCGTGTCTACCAATTCCACCACTCAGGCACTTACACAAAAAATCCCGATTTTACTCGGGACCTTGTGGAGCGGAAAACGAGACTCGAACTCGCGACCCCGACCTTGGCAAGGTCGTGCTCTACCAACTGAGCTATTTCCGCCTGCTTTCAGCAGTCGGCGTTTTCTTTCGCGACTCGGCATAGTCAAATTCCATTTGCCTCTGCTCTCGCTGCTCCGAAAACTCCGCTTCGCTCTTGAGCGGAAAACGAGACTCGAACTCGCGACCCCGACCTTGGCAAGGTCGTGCTCTACCAACTGAGCTATTTCCGCCTGCTTTCAGCAGTCGGCATTCTTGTTCGCGACTCGGCAAAATCAAACTACGTTTGCTTCTGCTCTCGCTGCTCCAAGAATTCCGCTTGCGAATTGCGCGGCAAAAGTACAACATTTTTCGATACTGCAAACAATTTTGAGAAAATTTTTCTATTTTTGTAGTTTTTATGCTGGTTTTGAGCCTAATAGACAAACGAAAAATATACTTTTGCAAGATGAAACAATAAAAAAATGGAAGAAGGAATTGGCAAAACGGTAAAGCTATTTCTGCTATGGTGGTCATTGTATCTTGCGACACAAATTATTGGTACCATCTTGGGGCACGTCCTCAAGAACACTGAGATTATGAAATGGACCTTGGTGGCGGGTTATTTGATCATCACCGTCTTGTTTTTCGGCAAGGGTTATGTCAAGCTGTCGTTTGGCCACATCGAGCAGCATAGAGTTTGGCCTGCGATCGGAATGTCAGTCTTGATAGGTGCGGCTTTGGTGTTTACCTTATGTTCGGTATTGTTCTTGCTTGATATTGACCTTTCTTATCAAGGCGAAGAGTTAGAACATCGTCAACAGTTTTTTTCCGGAATTGCTGGAGCGCTCAATGCTTGCATTTTTGGTCCTACAATAGAAGAGATTTGTTTTCGCGGCATTGTGCTTGGTGGTCTGCTGAAAACGCGATGCCGTCCATGGTTGGCCATCCTCATCTCCACGCTTCTTTTTGCTTTGCTTCACGGATTGGGGGCGAATTTCGTCACCGCCATATTGTTTGGAATCCTCGTCGGCTGGCTCTATTGGCGCACGGGAAGCATTATCCCGGGCATCATCATTCATATCACCAACAATTCACTTACTGCCATAGATTTGAGCGGTCAAACCAATGCCATCCTTGGTCTAATTCTCGTTGTCAGCCTCCTTTTGCTCGCTTATGGCCTCTGGTGGTTTGGAAAAAAGTCAATCAACGATTCAGCAACTTCTTAATTTCGTTAAGCTTCATTAATGCCTCGACGGGAGTCAAGGTATCTATATTCGTATTGAGAATATCCTCCTTGATTTGCAGCAACAGCGGGTCGTCCAACTGGATGAAACTCAACTGCATGGCATCGTCTTGTTTCTTGGTGGCAGCTTTCTCTACGTCTTCGCTCGTATGCGATTTCTCCAAAACCGTTAACAGTGAAGTGGCGCGCTCGATGACCTTGCGCGGCATACCCGCCATCTCGGCCACATGGATACCAAAACTGTGGGCGCTACCGCCGCGCTTCAACTTGCGCAAAAACACCACCTTGTTGCCGACTTCCTTCACCGATACATGATAGTTCTTGATGCGGGCAAAGGAGTCCTCCATTTCGTTCAGTTCGTGGTAGTGCGTGGCAAACATCACCTTGGCGCGGCTCACGGGATGATCGTGCAAAAACTCGGTGATGGCCCAGGCAATGCTGATACCGTCGTAGGTGCTGGTGCCACGCCCGATTTCGTCAAGCAACACCAGGCTTCGCGACGACACATTGTTCAAGATACTTGCCGTCTCATTCATCTCCACCATAAAGGTAGATTCACCTGACGAAATATTGTCGGAGGCACCCACACGGGTGAAAATCTTGTCCACCAGTCCGATACGTGCCGATGCCGCCGGCACGAAACACCCCATCTGCGCCAAGAGCACAATTAATGCCGTCTGGCGCAGCAAAGCCGACTTACCCGACATGTTGGGACCCGTTATGATAATGATTTGCTGCTTGTCGCGGTCAAGGTAGACGTCGTTGGCGATGTAGCTCTCCCCTACGGGCATCATCTGCTCAATGACGGGGTGACGACCTTCCTTGATATCCAACACAAACGAGTCGTCGATGACGGGTTGCACATAGTTGTTTTTCAGCGAGATGTCGGCAAAACTCACCAGGCAGTCGATACGGGCCACAATGGAGGCATCCACCTGGATGGGCTCCACAAACTCGGTCACTGCGGTGACAAGTTCATTATATACTCTTTGCTCGATAACGCTTATCTTTTCTTCTGCGCCGAGGATCTTCTGTTCATATTCCTTCAGTTCCTCGGTGATATAACGCTCTGCATTGGTCAGCGTCTGCTTGCGAATCCACTCTGCTGGCACCTTATCCTTGTGGGAATTGGTGACTTCGAGATAGTAACCGAACACATTGTTATAGCCCACCTTCAAAGAGGTGATGCCTGTGGCTTCCATCTCACGGCGTTGTATGCCCATGAGGTATTCCTTGCCTGAGCGCGACAGGTTGCGCAAGTCGTCCAATTCCGGGTCGACGCCTTCAGCAATATAATTGCCCTTCGACAGCAAAGCTGGCGCATCGGGATTCAATTCCTTCTTAATGCGCTCGCGGATGGAGGCACAAGGATTGAACTGCTCGGCAAAACGTTGCAATGCAGGGTGTTGGCTCTCTTCGCAAGCCGTCTTCAGCACCTCAATTTGGTCCAATGCACGACCCACTTGCAACAGTTCCCTCGGGTTGACACGCGACAGCGAGACCTTGGAAATCAAACGTTCCAAATCGCCCACTTGTCGTATCGCATCCTGGATCTTTTGGATCTGTTCGCGATGCTCCACAAAATAGCGAACCACCTCATAGCGAGCCTCAATCTGTTCCTTGTTCTTCAAGGGCAGACTCAGCCAACGGCGCATCAGTCGACCGCCCATAGGCGACACCGTCTTGTCGATGACGTCGATCAAGGTCTTGGCATTCAGATTGGACGTGTGCAACAGCTCCAAATTGCGGATGGTGAACTTGTCGAGCCACACATACTGTCCTTGGTCGATGCGGGAGAGTGAGGTAATATGGTTCAGTTTATCGTGTTGCGTCTCAATCAAATAATGGATGGCCGCTCCTGCCGCCACGATGCCCTTCGGGAAGTCGTCGACGCCGAAGCCTTTCAGCGAAACGGTGTGAAAATGCTTGTTGAGAATCTCGTTAGCATAATCGTCGGTGAAGACCCAGTCGTCGAAGACCGTGAGATAGTATTTGGCGCTAAACAGGTCGATGAAATCCTTGCGTTTGTTGCGTTGCAGCAGCACCTCAGAGGGATTGAAGCTTTGCAACAGTTTGTCGATGTACTCATTGGAGCCCTGTGTCAGATAGAACTCGCCCGTTGACACATCGAGGAAAGCGACACCTGAAATCTCCTTGTCGAGGTGTACGGATGCCAAGAAATTGTTCTCTTTCTGCTCCAGCACGCTGTCGCTATAGGTCACACCCGGCGTCACCAGTTCCACCACACCGCGTTTCACCAGCTTCTTGGCCAGTTTCGGGTCTTCAAGCTGTTCGCATACAGCCACTTTCAGTCCGGCACGAACCAACTTAGGCAGATAAGTGTCCAAGGCATGGTGGGGGAAGCCTGCCAGTTCGATGGAATCGGCGATGGCGCTCGACCTCTTGGTGAGCACGATACCCAAAATCTCAGAGGATTTCACGGCGTCCTCGCCATAGGTCTCATAAAAATCGCCCACGCGAAACAGCAGCATGGCATCAGGGTATTTCGCCTTGAAGGAAAAATACTGCTTCATCAAAGGGGTTTCGGTCGCTTTTTCTGCCATAAAAAACTCGGATTAAGGGGTACAAAATTACCATTTTGTTTGAAACAATTGACCTGTTTATCCAAATTTTTCCGCCTTCTTGACAGGGCAATGTCTTTTTTCGCTTATTTTGCCGACAAATCGTAACACCATGCGCAAACTCAGTATGGACGAGCTGAACCGTATCAGCAAGGAAGACTTTGAAAAGGTGGAGAAGCTACCTATTATTATAGTGCTCGACAACATACGTTCCTTGAGCAATGTGGGCGCTTTCTTCCGCACCGCCGACGCCTTCCGTATCGGAGCGTTGTATTTATGTGGCATCACAGCCTGTCCGCCCCACCGCGAGATACACAAAACGGCATTGGGAGCCGACGAGACCGTGAAGTGGCGCTATTTCGAGACCACCGAAGCTGCTTGTAGGCAATTAAAAGAAGATGGTTATCGTATTTATGCCGTTGAGCAAATTGAAAACAGCATCCCTTTGCAGGATTTCGAGTTTGACACACACACCGCCTACATCCTTGGCAACGAGGTGGAGGGGGTCAGCGAAGAGGCTCTGCCTTATTGCGATGGCGCCATCGAGTTGCCGCAAGAGGGCACAAAACACTCCATTAATGTGTCGGTATGCGCCGGAATTGTCATGTGGAAACTGTTCGAAAATCTGGTTTTGAAGCAAAAAAATTGAAAAAAACAGGGCTTTTTTGCTGAAAAACAACAAAAAAAGCGAAAAAAAAGCTTTTTTTTGTGTTGTCAATTGAAATTATTCCTATTTTTGTTCGCTAATTAGAATAAATAGAAAAAGGCAAATCAGATCAACTAACAATAATTTACAAACCTAACACTTTAACGTTATGAAGAAAAATTTGACTTTTGCAAAGCTGATGATGCTGGTCGTCATGGCTATCCTTCCCTTCAGCATGTTTGCTCAGGAAGGCAAAAAACATTCAAAGCCCGCTGAGAAGTACTGGTACATCCAGGCTGACGGAGGTCTCTCCATCAACCACGGTGACCTGGCCAACTACAACGGCGGCATTTGGGACGATTTCAACCACTACAAAGAGATTGCTCTCCAGAACTGGAATGCCCATCTCGGCATTGGTTACCAATTTGGTAAGGTCGTTGGTATGAACCTGAAAGGTGGTTACGGCCTCCTCTCTGGTCACAAGCACCAACAAGCCCTTGTTCTGAACGGCAATGCTGAACAGACCTTGTGGAACCTCGGTCTGGACAAGACGAACTACATTGAAGGCAACCTGAACTTGACCTTCAACTTGTTCAACATGTTCAACTACAACCCGAGAAGAGTCATCAACCTCGTTCCTCACGTTGGTATTGGTGGTATCTACTTCCAAGCTGGTAAGGTTAGCCAACTCGACGCTGACGACAAGGAAGCTGCCGCTCTGGCTCAGCCCACTGAGAAGCGCGAACTCAACTTCACGGTTCCCGTTGGTATGGAGTTCACCTTCAACCTGGCTCCCAAGTTCGACCTCTTCTTGGACTACACCTACAACTTCACCGGCACCGACGCTCTTGACCAAGTGGCCAAGATTAAGTCCGACGAAGACAAGCACATCATCAACGATAAGGATATGTACAGCCAGTTCAACCTGGGTCTGCGCTACAAGTTCAACAATCCTTGCGACATCGACAAGATGGCCCGCGAATCCAAGAAGATCACCTACCGTGTGAATCCTGACCCGCTGGTCGCTGACGAAAACGGCAATGTTTGCTTCGACGTCATCACCACCATCCCTGGCGAATACTTCGAGAAGCAGGCTGTCATGAACCTGAAGCCTTATCTTGCTTACAACGGTGGCCAAATCGACCTCGAACCCATCACCTTCGTTGGTGAAAAGGTTAAGGGCGAAGGCGACTTCCGCGTCAACTATAAAGAAGGTGGCGAGTTCACCAAGCACTACTGCATGCCTTACCAAGAGGAAATGGCCAACTGCGAACTCATGGGCGACCCGATGTTCTATGTCTACAACGGCACCATCTATCCTACTCAGGACGAGATCGTGAAGAACACCTACTTTGCTCAAGGTTCCACTGTGAAGCTGGCTGACGGCGTCATCAAGAACGAAGAGTACGAGACTCAGACCGTTTACGACACCATCGACAAGGTCGTGGCCGTCAAGAAGCTCACCTATTTCTTCAACAAGGACAAGTACAACATTGCTGACAGAAAGAAACTCAACAACGAAGCTGATGCCGCTCTGAAGGACCTCCTGAACGCTGGTGTCACCGATTTCGAAATCAAGGCTTGGGCTTCTCCTGAAGGTGAAGAAGGTCACAACTTCGAACTCTCCAACAATCGTAACGAAGCTGCCGACAAGCAGATGAAGAAGATTGCCAAGGACAAGGAAATCAACATCACCGGTAAGGGTTATGGCGAAGACTGGGCTACCTTCATCGAACTCGTCGCCAACTCCGACCTGAAGGACAAGGACGCCATCGTCAATGCCATCAACAACAGCAGCAACAAGCAGAGAACCGTCAAGGAGATGTGCGACATTTATCCGCAACTCGAGAAGGACATTCTGCCTCAGCTCCGTCGTGCCGAAGTGTACGTCAACGAGACCGTGAAGGAAACTGTTGCCAGACAAATCAAAGTGAAGGTTGAAAAGCACTAATTCACCTCTCAACAAACTCAAAAAAGCCGCTCAATCGAGCGGCTTTTTTTATTACACCATAAGTGAGACAAGCGCCTGTCTTATTTCTAATAAAATTCAGTGAGCCACATTGCCCAAAAGCATCTCAAGAATATGTAACTTCTGAGGATCTTTTACTGTGATTTGGATCGTCATCTCCGAAGCATTCAAATCGATTTCAGGCACTCCATCAGTATACGAATGATGGAAAGGAAAAGTGAGTACATCTATCAAAGACATGCCCATTGCTTCAGCAAAAAGCTCAAGTCGTTCCAAATCAACTTTTGTCTTTGACAATTCAAAACGAGCGTAGGCAGATTGACTAATATGCATTTTTTCTGCCGTTTCCTCTTGACTTAAATGGTGTTGTTCACGAATCTCTCTAAGTTTTAGTTCCATCTTACAAATAGACTTTTTCTATCCGTTACTTCTTTAAACAAATACTCTACTTTGGGGAGGCACATTTACAAAAATCGAACCAATCCATAAGGAAAGAGGCTTTTGAAATAAAAAGCATCAAAAAGTTTGTCCATTTCTTCCCTTAGAAACGAATCTGATTCCATATTTCTACTCCAATTTTTTGCAAAAATAATACATAATATCATTTCAAAAAAGTCCTTTTTTGGAATTTTTTATTCGTTTTATAAACAATAAAAGTCAAGAATTAATCGTTATTAGACTAAGTTTAACGATATAACGGCTTTATTGAGGCAATTGCGAACTAATTAAACGAAAAATAAGGGAATAAAGACACAACAGATCCAATGTCTTCAACAGATATAAAACAATTGTAATAATCATTCTAAATACGCATAAACCAAACACTTTCAACAATGAAAAACAATATGATTAATCACACGCGTCTATCTCTAATTATGATCGGCTTGCTGGCAACAAAAACAATTGGAATGTGCCAAAATCTGGAATTATCAAGCAGCGAAACTATAAAAGCTTCACTACTTGCCTTAAATCAACATGCACTTATCGCAATATTAACCCTTGTCGTTTTGATTGCGCTTTTTACCTTTTTGTTTATTGATGGGAAGAAAAAGAAAAGTGACAAAAACAGACCTCGAGATCCGCTATAAACAGCAATGCACACCCACACCTTATTAATATTAATAGCTCTATTGGACAGCATCGGCCTGTGTGATGAAAACGAGCCGACCAACTCTACCTTGACAACCAGCAGCTCTTCTGAAGCAGTTTGGATTATAGTTTTCTGCGTCATCCTATTAGTCTTCTTAATATACCGCATAAAAAAAGACGAGCATACTTCCTATTACCACTAAATAGGGTTATTGTATTCGTATTTTGCTAATTTTAGTCCTATTTTATTGTTTATATTCGTTTTTTGACTATTTTTGCAGTCTGAATTACCCGAATTAAGGATAATACAACAGCGTAAACTTCTAGAATACAACAAAAAAGCAACTTTCACAAGCAAATCCGACAAATCATAATTAGCATAACAAATCAAATTAGACAACAAATGATGAGCGTTTTACGAAAAAAAAAGCAACGACTACCAATTCAAAGAAAAAAGAAACGGCTACACCTTATTATATTAATAGGGATAACACTAATAGGATGGAACTGCGTTTCTGCCCAGACTCCTCCCGACGGCTTACATATGAGTAAGACTTGGACGGCGGATGACCCGGATAAAGGCGATTCGGGCGTGGTTACATTGGAAACTTTCGTGACGGGAAGTTCGGTTGTCGTCAGCACAGTGGTGCCAACCGATATCGTCATAGTGGTGGATCAATCAGGATCGATGAGTCAAAACTTCTCAGGAAACCAGACCAAACTGCAAGCCTTGAAAAACGCCGTGACTTCTTTTGTGCAAAATGTTCAAGAAAATGCCAGCGAGCACGGTGTGGACCACAAGGTCGCCATTGTTGGGTTTGCAATGGGCAATCAGTCAGCAGGGGGCATCCAAGCCTATTACAACACGGAGATTCTAACTCCAACGGAAGTCAATTACCAAAATATCACGACCACGGATTGGCAGAATGCCTTGTTGTTGGCCAATGACAATGGTTTGGTTAACAGCGACCTTACAGCGGCCATTCAGAAAATATCCGCCCAAGGTGGCACAATGATGCAGTATGGTTTGGAAATGGCATACAATATCTTCAACAATCGGCTGCAACCCAACTATAATGCAGGTACAGACGAAGAACCCAATTGGCAACCGCGTGTACAGGTGGTGGTCTTTTTCACGGATGGATACCCAGGGTTGAGCTCCAACCCAGGGTATTTTACCGAAAGCGGCAATTACAACAACAAGTCAACGGCCGATGCTACTGTAAAACAAGCCAATCTGCTGAAAACAGCAGGTGCAAGGGTCTTTTCGGTGGGTATTTTCTCAGGAGCGACGCCTGAGGCTGCATATCAAACCCAATTAAACAATTATAACCAATGGATAACTGGAATCCAGGCAGCCAATGGACTTATGCACTTTATTTCCAGCAATTATTATTTCACCACGACACCAGGCAACTATCATCAAAATGGTGAGAATAAAACCGACACGGTTTACATCAGCAACTTGGATAATGGCTGGAGCCTGCAAACCACGCAACCGCATATTGCTGGGCACCACAACAACGGTTTTTTCATGGCTGCCAGCAATGCATCGCAACTCTCAGGGGTTTTCACCACTATTGCCAACAGCATAGCGTCGGTCCCAGTTCAAATGGACATGCAAACCATCATCCAAGATCAAATTTCTCCCAACTTCACGCTACCAGAAGGAGCGAACCAAGACAGCATCTTGGTATATACATATCGTTGCACAGGAGTAGACAATCCATACACACCTACCGAATACTATTTTGACACCAAACCATCCGACACATTAAAGGATGCTGTCGCTATTAACAATGATCTGATTCGCATAAAAGGGTTTGATTTTGGCGAAATGTGGTGCGGCTTGGTCAACAATGATCCGAGCCAACCTCATGGAAGCAAACTTGTCATCAAAATACCATTGGCTATTCAAGAAGGTGTTTGGGGAGACGGGCTGCCCACCAATGGCCCTTTGTCACTTATCTTCCCCAACGGCGACACCTTGAATCCCATCGGTTCGTTTCCCATTCCCACAGCAACCGTAAAAGGCGACGTGTGGACAGAAATCGTCACCCGACAGCCGACTTCATTTAATGAAAACGCCAACCCCATCCCTATAGGTTCGCCCGAAGACCTTGCTTGGTTTATCAGCTGGGTGAACGGTAGAGAGGGTTATGGACCTGACACCTTGGGCCCGACAAACAATATTGTCCCACATCCAAACGCCAATGCCATCCTGACTGCCGACCTCGACATGAGTGCACATAACTGGATCCCCATTGGCAGCAACGGTGTTACCTATACAGGCACCTTCGACGGCAATGGCCATGTCATCACGGGCTTGAAAAACAACGCTTCCAAGTTCTACAAACAAGGCCAAAACGTGGCGGTTTATCCAGGCATGTTTGGCAAAGTGAGCGGCACGGTGCACGATGTGTTTGTGCTAGATTGCGATTTCCGCGCCAAGAAGCATGAGGGCACTCGTATCCACTATGGCATCATCATCGACACGCTTGCGCAGGGTGGCGTGCTCTACAACAGCGAAGCGGCGGGAAGGCTCATGACTAGCAATGAGAGCGGAAACGAAACTATGGTCCTCGGCGGGTTGGTGGGCCTCAACCAAGGTACCATCCATTCCTGTATGTCGATGGCTCAACTCACAGGGTTTACCATGGGAGGAGGCGTCGGGGAAAACCATTACTATGGTAGGGTTTACAACAGCATGGTCAATCCAACCTTTAACTATCTCGGTGTAGAAAACGAGAAGTATGTCGGAGGCTTAATAGGCGAAAATAATTTTGGTTACTCCCACAACTGCTACGTCAGATTTGAAAGGGAAAACAGCAGAGTTGATGTCGCCAAATTCGGAATGATCGCTGGTTGGTCTCCTAGTGGTTCCCAGAGTACCTATATCGATTGCGGAACGCCTAAAGACCCAATTAATGTTCCAAATAAAATGTTAGGTTCAGGTGATGGAGGCGGAATGATTTACAGTCCCATGACTGCACCGTATTTATACAACACACGACCAAATTACATGTTGTCACAACTTAATAGTTCCGTGAATTCATACAACAACTATTACAATTACGGTTGGTCCCTTTGGAAAAGCACCACGGCAGGCAACTATTCTGATGGCGCAGGCGACATCAACGACGACTATCCCATCCTTGCCTTTGACTATGCTTGCGTGGGCTCGTCGGATGGCATCGTGCTTGACTACAGCCGCAGCCTTGACGAGATGCTTGATCGCCATAACTCGGGCAACCTCAACGAGAACACCACCTTGGGCGAACGATACAAGAAGACCCAGCATGAAGCCATCACTGGCGGCACCATCAATCTCTATAAGAATGACAGCACCGACCGAAGCACCAACAGCAACGTGATGGTTTACATCGACGAGAACATCAGTTTGCTCCAAGATGAAGGTTCGAACATCGGCGCCTACACTTGCCAAACCATCAAACAGTTTCATGATGGCAGCGAGCGTTGGCACAACGTGAGTTCTTCTTTAGCGAACAGCGAAATAGGAATTTCCTACACCAACAATGACATGGTGCCTCACAGCTGGGATAACAATCCCTGTGGTGTCGTGTTCAGCCATGACGACGACTACGCCCTTTTCCCGAGTGATGCGCCCGTTTCGGCCATCGACTTCTATTGTTTCTACGAGCCCCAATACCATTGGCTGAATTTCAGACGTAATAGCTCGAGCCACTGGCATATGGACAACTATTCAGAGAACATACCTTACACTAACGAAACGGCGCTCACTCCGGGGAAGGGCTATCTGATGGCCATCGACAAGGACCAGTTCCTGCAGAACCGCGGCACATTGAACAATGGAGAAGTTTTAATTGACGTTTCTGCTGACGCTCCTGAATGGACTGGCCTTAAGGGCTACAACCTCATCGGCAACCCCTACCAGAGTTACTTAGACTTCGATGCCTTCGTAGACGGCAACTCTGATCTCTGGGAAGATGGCGATACCTATGCTCAGACCTATGCACTTTACGACCCAAACGGGAAAGGTTATATCCAATATGCCAAGGGGGCCTCGGCTGGCGGGGCTACGGCTTCGCGCAACATCAACATGCACCAAGGGTTCTTTATCTTAGTGAGTCGCGCGGGAACCTGCAGGTTCAGCAATGCTATGCGCACCAACACAATAGGCAATGGCTTCCGAACTGGGGAACAGCCCAGGTTCCCCTTGGTTAATATTACGCTAACTGACAGCAATGGCAACACTGATGTTGCTGTCCTTGAGGTGGGTCGCTCCGAAAACGGCGGCGGTAAGAAGCTCCGCGTTGGTTCCGTCAATGGTCGCATCAGCCTGCGCCACGATAACAAAAATTTCGCCATCCTCTTCCGCGACATAACCGAAGGCAGCCAGACCCTCAACTTCGCCGCTGAAGAAGACGGCAACTTCACCCTCAGCTGGAACACGGCCAACGCCGAATTCCGTACCCTCACCCTGGTCGACAACATCACGGGCATCAAGACCGACATGCTCACCCACGACCATTACACCTTCGAAGGCCGCGTCGACGACTACAATACGCGTTTCAAGATCGTGTTCGGCGAGACCGTTACCAACGACGAGGAGGAACCCATCCTTGAGCATTTCGCCTTCTTCGACAACGGCAACCTCATCGTCAACAGCACGGGCCACTTAGAGGTGGTCGACGTTTTGGGCCGCGTGGTCTACGCCACCGAGCTCACCGACACGCAGAACACCGTCAGCCTGCCCAGCAACGTGAGGGGCGTCTGCATGCTCTGCTTAACCAGAAACAACGAGACTATGGTCCAAAAGATGGTTATCCAATAAACCATGGCACATGGCCCATGGCCTATGGCTCGCCGCAACGTAAAGGCAAGCCATAGTCAGAGGCCATAGACGAGAAGATAGATAGTAAAAGTAGAAACAAAATAAAACCTAACATACGATGAAAAAAGCAATAAAGATAGCAGCCGCCCTGATGATTTTTGCCGCCACGGCCAAGGCTCAGGTCTTTATCCTCGATGACGACGAGTTCGCTGACAATAGAGCTTCTTCTACCATGGGCGTTCCCAACCCGCAGATCTACGACTCAGGTGAGGACTGGTTCGTCCCTACTGGCGAAGGCATCTTCGTGCTGGCCAGTCTGGCTGGCGCCTACCTTCTGAATAAAAGAAATGACAAAAAAAGATAATTATTATTTTCTGTGTGTATAGCCCAATCGGGCACTATTTGATTCATTTGTATTCTTTATTTTGGATGGCCCTGTCGTGATGACCCGGCCATCTTTTTTATTATCTATTATTCATATATGAACGTGCTTGGGATATAAAGAAACCCAAAACAATGTAGGTTCAAACTAATACACGATTAATTCAATGGCATAGAATTATAGAAAAAGCCCCGAAAGATAAATCTTTCGGGGCAAAAGCTACAATTGTTTTATCGCATTCGTTATATAAAAATTGTAGAGACGGTGCGACTCCGTCTCTACAAACTATTGTTGCTATTGCATGACAGTGACGCGCTTGACGGTCACACCGCTTTCAGTGTACACGCGGACCATGTACATGCCAGCAGTGAACTGCGACATGTTCATGACATACGTGTCTTCGCTGACTTCGGTGTCGTAGACCACCTGGCCGAGGACGCTCACCACAGTGATGCGGCTCATGCCGGCAGCCTCGATCGTCACGTTGCCCTTCGTCGGGTTAGGATAGAGGGCCACGTTGTCGCTGTTCTCGTTGACGGCGTCGACGCTGGCGGTCACATAGTTGTGAGTCGGGTCGTCGAAGGCCGGAGCGGGTTCAGACTCGCAGTCGTTGTCATACAGGGCACGGACCTGGTAGTAGTAGGTG
>JAFYHS010000030.1 GCA_017539045.1 Bacteroidales bacterium | reverse complement strand
CCTCCACTATGTGGTTGAACAGCCTATGATGCTGACCGAGACCCTCGGCCAATACGACATCAAGGTCAACCTCGACGGTGGTGGCATCAACGGCCAGGCCGAGGCTTTGCGTCTCGCCATCAGCCGCGCCCTCTGCGAGATCAACCCCGAGTATCGTCCCACCCTGAAGGCTAAAGGTTTGATGCGCCGCGACCCGCGTATGGTCGAGCGTAAGAAACCCGGTCAGCCTGGTGCCCGTAAGAAGTTCCAATTCAGCAAACGTTAAGCCCTCAGAAGCCGAGCGATTTTGTTTAGTATCCAAATCGCTGAGATTCTTGTTAAGACTACTCTGCGATTGTATTTAGTGAATGTAAACATTAAAAAGAAAACTCATGACACAAGTAACATTTGAAGAATTACTGGATGCCGGTTGTCATTTCGGCCATCTGAAGAGAAAATGGAATCCGAACATGGCTCCTTATATTTTCATGGAGCGCAATGGCATTCATATCATTGACCTTTATAAGACACAAGCCAAGATGGACGAGGCCGCTAACGCCCTCTGCCAACTGGCCAAATCGGGCAAGCGCGTCCTCTTCGTCGCCACCAAGAAGCAGGCTAAGGACGTCGTTGCTGAACTCGCCCAGAAAGTCAACATGCCTTACGTGACCGAGCGTTGGCCCGGCGGCATGCTCACCAACTTCGCCACCATCCGCAAGGCCGTCAAGAAGATGACGAGCATCGACAAGATGATGAGCAGCGAGGCCTACAAGAGCCTCTCCAAGCGCGAGAAGCTGCAGATTGAACGTGAACGCGAGAAACTCGAGAAGAACCTCGGTTCCATCGCTGACCTGAGCCGTCTGCCTTCAGCCTTGTTCGTGGTCGACATCATGAAGGAACACATCGCCGTTGCTGAAGCCCGCAAGCTCAACATCCCGACCTTCGCCATCGTCGATACCAATACCAACCCCAACCTCATCGACTTCCCCATCCCCGCCAATGACGACGCTTCGAAGAGCATCGCCCTCATCGTCGGCAAGATGGTCGACGCCATCGAGGAAGGCATGACCGAGCGCAAGAACAACAAGGACCTCGTCCAAGATGAGGAAGAGGAAGAAGTTGACGAGATGAAGGAAAACAACGAGGAAGAGGAAAACAAGGACGAACGTCGTCCCCGCACCAACCGTCGTCCCCGTCGTCCCGTGGCTAAGAACTAATTAAATCAAGAAAGGAAAACACTATGAATATTACCGCTTCTCAAGTTAATGAACTGAGACAGATGACGGGCGCAGGCATGATGGACTGCAAGAAGGCCCTCGTCGAGACTGATGGCGACATCCAAGCCGCTATCGACATCCTTCGCAAGAAGGGTATGGCCAAGGCTGCCAAGCGTGCCGACCGCACCGCCAGCGAAGGCTGCGTGCTCTCAAAGGCCACTGATGACCACAAGTACGCCGCCATCATCATGGTGAACTGCGAGACCGACTTCGTGGCCAACAACGCCGACTTCGTGAAGTTCACGAAGGACGTGCTCGACATGGCCGTCGCCAACCGCGTGAAGGACATCGAAGCCCTGAAGGCCATGCAGCTCAACGGCCAGACTGTTGAAGCTCTCGTCGCCAACCAGAGCGCCGTCACTGGTGAGAAGACCGAACTCGGTGCTTTCAAAGTCCTCGAAGGTGCTTACGTTGCTAACTACAACCACCCCGGCAACCGCCTCGCTACCATCGTCGAAATGAACAAGAGCTTCGAAGGTGTTGAGGAAGTGAGCCACGAGGTGTGCATGCACGTCGCCGCCATGAACCCGCTTTCGGTGAGCGAAGCCTCTATCCCGCAAGAGGTGAAGGACCGCGAGTTCGCCGTTGCCGTCGACAAGACCAAGGAAGAACAGATTCAGAAGGAAGTCGAGAAGGCTCTCCGTAAGGCTGGCATCAACCCCAACCACGTCGATAGCGATGACCACATCAACTCGAACATCACCAAGGGTTACATCACCGAGGAACAGGGTGCACAAGCCCGTGAGATCAAGGCCAATGTGCCTGGCACAGTGCAACTCAACGAAGGCATGATTCAGAACATCGCCAAAGGCCGTCTGAACAAGTTCTTCAAGGAGAGCTGCTTGCTCAACCAAGTCTCTCTGGTCGCCGACCCGAAGACCGTCGCCGAATACATCCAGGCTGCCGACAAGGAAGCCACTGTGGTGAACTTCGTGCGTATCAAGTTGGGCGAATAAGCCTGATTTTCACAAAATCAACAAAAAAGGACGGTGCAAGCCGTCCTTTTTTTATTTTTGCTTTTTCAAACCAACAGTAGAACCTATATGAAAAAGTCTATCCTATTCCTTTGCCTTGCTGCAATGGCATTTGCCGCTTGCACAAAAGAACAACTCCCTGTCGCCAATTATGACATCATCCCGCAGCCAAAAGAGGTGCAACTGAATGAAGAAAAGCCATTCGAACTGAACCCCAAGACGCTTGTGTATTACGAATCGGGTCTCCAAAGAGAGGCGCAGTTCCTGGTCGAATACGTGAACGATATCATGGGCTATGTGCTGAATATGCAAGAATACCAAAGCCAGTCCGACGGTATTGTGCTCAAAGTGGTCCCAGGAGATTTCGACCAAGCTGAGGCTTACGAAATCAACATCACTCCGATGCAAGTCACCATCAAAGGCGCCGATGCCGCCGGTGTGTTCTACGCCATCCAAACCCTCCGCAAAAGTTTGCCTGTAATTGTCAATTCTCAATTATCAAGTCTCAATTGTCAACTCCCTTGCGGAACAATAAAAGACTACTCCAACTTCGCCTATCGCGGCATGCATCTCGACCCCTGCCGCCATTTCATCCCGTTGGATTCGGTGAAGGTTTACATCGACATGCTGGCCATGCACAACATGAACCAGTTCCACTTCCACCTCAGCGAGGACCAAGGTTGGCGCATCGAAATCAAGAAATACCCTGAACTGACTGAGATTGGTGCCTACCGTAGCGGTACGGTCATCGGGCATAACGGCAACCTCTACGACACCATCCGTCATGGCGGTTTCTATACTCAAGAAGAGCTCCGCGACCTCATTGAATATGCCGCCGAGCGTCACATCAACATCATCCCCGAAATCGACCTGCCAGGCCACATGCAAGCGGCTTTGGCGTGTTATCCTCAGTTGGGCTGCACGGGAGGCCCTTACGAGGTGTGGAAGCGTTGGGGCGTGTCGGAAGACGTGCTCTGTGCAGGCAATGAGGAGGCCATGCAGTTCGTTGAGGATGTACTCAATGAGGTGATGGATGTGTTTCCTTCGCCCTACATCCACATCGGTGGCGACGAGTGCCCCAAGGTGCGTTGGGAGAAGTGCCCGAAATGCCAAGCCAAGATCAAGGAATTGGGCATCAAGAAAGACGACAAGTTCTCCGCCGAAGACTACCTGCAAAGCTATGTGATGAACCGCATGGCCAAGGTGGTGGAGGCGCGTGGAAGACGTGTCATCGGCTGGGATGAGATTCTGGAAGGTAACGTCTCCGAGACTGCCATAATTATGAGTTGGCGTGGCACGGAAGGCGGCATTGAGGCGGCACGCAAGGGCCACGATGTGATTATGGCGCCTTCGTCACACCTGTATTTTGACTACTATCAGAGCGAGGACATCGCCAGCGAACCCATGTGTATCGGCGGTTACCTGCCCGTGGAGCGTGTGTATGAATTCCAACCGCTGCCCGAGGAGCTGACGCCTGAGCAGCAAAAGCATATCATCGGCGTGCAAGCCAACATCTGGACGGAATACATCGCCCATTTCTGGCATGTGCAGTACATGGCCCTGCCGCGCATGGAAGCCTTGACCGAAATACAATGGAACAACCCACAGGAGCGTGATTTCGAGGCCTTTGTGGAACGATGCCGCCACATGGTGCAACTCTATGACCTCTATCATTACACCTATGCCGACCACATCTTCAACCCGAAAGCTTGGGCTGACACGGTGGAAACCAACCTAGCCACCCGCAAACCCATCACTCTGCGCCAACAACCTGCCGAGAAATACACCTACGAAGGGGCATCGTTGCTCAACGATGGCAACTTGGGTAGGGGAGCCTACAATTCAGGACGTTGGCTGGGCTTCTGCGGCTATCCTTTGGATGCCATTATCGACTTGGAGCAGCCTGCCGAGATGCAGCATGTCCGTTTCCATGCCTTAGTGAACAAAGGCGCGTGGATCTACAACCCGAGCCATGTCAAGGTGCTGGTTTCCGATGATGGCGAGACCTTCCGTGAGGTGGCGCAGAAAGACATCCCGATTTCCACATGGACCGACAGTGACGGCATCTTCGCTTACGAACTGGATTTTGAACCCGTTACGGCAAAGTATGTCGAGGTTATGATTTCAGGATACGACCTGCCAGAAGACCATAGTGGATTTGGCAATCCAGCTTGGATTTTTGTGGATGAGATTGAAGTGGAATGAGGTAAAATACTAATTTTGCCGCCGTGAAATTCATTAGTCACATAGTAGGTTTGCTGTTTCTGTTTTCGGTGATGTCTTGCGTAAGGCTACCGCACCATGCCTCTGAAACTGACTTTAATGAGGCCCAAGCCCATTATGATAGCGGGTTTGTCCGTCTTCAACAGGACAGCCTGATGCGGGCTTTCCCGTTTTTTATTCAAGTGGCCGAAAAGCTGGAGTATCTGCCTGAGGACATGACCAATGAAGAGAAGTTGCTTGCCTCGCGCGCTTATTACCAGATGGCATATGTGTTTCGGCGAAAGATGGCCAACAACGCTGAAATCGATGCTTTGCGATGGGCGTTAGCATACCAGCGTATGGTTCAAGACACTACTTGGATAGTAAGGTCCAGTTTGGAATTGGCCAACGCCTTTTCGACGCTAAAGGAAAGTGACTCTGCACGCTACTATCACGATTTCGTGACGCCTTATTTTGACACGGTTGCCGGCGACTTGAACGACTATTTCGCTGCCCAGCTTGTGTTGTCGGACTTGTACTATGACCAACACCAGTTTGATTCCTGCTTCATGGTGCAACGCAACACTATCGCTTTCAAGACGCGACGCGGGATGAGCGCAACAAATGACTCCGTCAGCCTCGGCATCGGTATGTATCACTCGCCGTATCGTCTTGAAGCGAAGCCTTATCTGCTGAAAGTGTTGGATATGCAAACGGGTGATTTGGAGCGGAGTGCTATCATGTCGCTGCTTGAACAAATCTATGAAGAGGAGGGAAATGCGGATAGCGCTGCATTTTGTCATAGCTTCAATAAGACCTATGTTAAAGCCGAATCGGATAGGGTGAGCGACGGGATGCTGGCCGTAAAGCAATACGAGAACTACAAGGCCGAACGCGATGCACGGTTGACCGACTTGCGTGAACAGAAACAGGCATATAAGACAAACAGGTTAAGAGCTGTTAGCGTGGTTGCAGCCCTGCTTTTGTTAGCGGCTGCCGCCTTTGTCGTATACCATCGCGTCTACCGCAAGAAGATGACCCAAGCGAACGAAGCCATCCAACGCGACCTGCAAGCCGCGCACGGTGCCTTGGAGGCTCAGGCCAATGAGGCCTTGCGGATGAAGGTGCAGGCCATCTACGACGACAAGCGCAACAACACCTTCAACCGCATCCTCGAAGTGTTCAACGAAGCCTATCCTGACGCCTTGACAAAACTGAAGGCTGCCCATTCCGACCTGAACGACACCGAACTCGACGTCTGTGTGCTTTCCATGTTCCCCTTCCGCACGAAGGAAATCGCCGACATCCTCGACCTGCGCGAAAACACCGTGTCGAAATACCGCACCAGCATCAAGAAAAAGACGCAAACCGATTCGTTTGAGGCACTTTGGGAGCGGTATCTCGGTTGATTTTCCATGGATTTTCCTGACTTTTTAGTGGAAAGACTTTTTGTAATTTATTGACAATCAATACTGATTGTTGGAAAAATAGTGGATTGCCCGATGGAATTGGCTTTTTTGGCGATATTTTCTTATAATTTTGCGGAAACATAAAAGTTACGCCCATGAAAAAGCATTTTATTCTCTCAATGCTGCTCGCAGTCGCGATGACGGTTGCGGCACAGACCCCTTGGAACGGCACGGTCGCCGAAGCCTACGACGGCGGCGACGGCACGCCTGAAAACCCTTACCAGATTGCCACGGCGGAGCAACTGGCGTTGTTGGCCCAGCAAACCGATGTTGGCACTGGAGGTGATGCCTGCTATGTGCTTACCAACGACATTTGTCTCAATGAAGGCGATACCCTCTATTGGACGCCTATTGGTCTGACGGGTACTTTTAGGGGTGTTTTTGACGGCGATAAACACTCCATCAGCGGTATGTACGAAAACGGGTTTAAACTGTCTGGTTTGTTTGGATATACGGAAAACGCCACGAT
>JAFYHS010000006.1 GCA_017539045.1 Bacteroidales bacterium | reverse complement strand
AACATGGCATTTAACCTCAGAAACAGAAACTTCCTGAAGTTGTTGGACTTCACTCCGGAAGAGATTAAGTTCTTACTGAAACTTGCTGCCGACCTCAAGGCCGCCAAGTATGCAGGCACCGAACAACCCAAACTGACGGGCAAGAACATCGCCCTGATTTTCGAAAAGACCTCGACCCGCACCCGCTGCGCCTTCGAGGTTGGCGCCAAGGACCAAGGTGCCCACGTCACCTATCTCGGCCCTACTGGCTCACAGATCGGCATCAAGGAATCGATGGCTGACACCGCCCGCGTGTTGGGTCGTATGTTCGACGGCATCGAGTATCGTGGCTTCGACCAGGCCACAGTCGAGGAACTGGCCAAATATGCTGGCGTCCCCGTGTGGAACGGTCTTACCGCCGAAGCTCACCCCACTCAGATTCTGGCTGACTTCCTCACCATTCAGGAGCATACCGACAAGCCCCTCAACCAGGTGAAGTTCGCTTATATCGGCGATGCCCGCTACAATATGGGCAACAGCCTGATGGTCGGTGGTGTGAAGATGGGTATGGACATCCGCATTATCGCTCCCAAGAAACTGCAGCCGGCCAAAGATCTTGTCAAGAAGTGCCAGGAAATCGCCAAGGAAACCGGTGCCAAGCTTACCGTCACCGACGATGTGGAGAAGGGCGTGAAGGGTCTTGACTTCATCTACACCGACATCTGGGTATCGATGGGCGAGCCCGACAGCGTGTGGAAAGAGCGCATCAATATGCTGATGCCCTATCAGGTCAACGCAGAACTGATGAAAAAGACAGGCAACCCCAAGTGCAAGTTTATGCACTGCCTTCCTTCGTATCACAACCTGGAGACCAAGGCCGGCCGCGACGTTTATGAGAAGTTCGGCTTGAACGGCATCGAGGTCACCGAGGATGTGTTCGAGAGCGAGAACAGCATCGTCTTCGACGAGGCCGAGAACCGCATGCACACCATCAAGGCCGTTATGGTGGCCACGTTGGGCGACTAATCACAGTCCAAGTGCATCAAACAAAAAAGGGAACCCGATTGGGTTCCCTTTTTTGTTTGGATGACTTCAAGGTCATCAGTGGCTCACCACCACGCGTTGGTTGGTGACGACACCATTGCTCTGGCGGATGTTGAAGAAATACACGCCATTGCTGTATTGGTTCAGGTTGACGTTGACGGTCTTGCTGTCGGCATTAACCGTTTCGACCAAAGCGCCTAACATATTATAGACCATCACGCTCTCGATGTCGTTTTCTGCTTCGATGCGCACTTGGCTGTTGGCGGGGTTGGGGTAAACCTTGCACACGCTAGCTGCGACTTCCTCGACGCTCCAGGTGTTTTCCATGCCAGCAAGCATTTTGATGGAGGTCTTGTCATCACCATAGAGAGCAACCACGGCGACGGTATAGAAAGCGCCCAGTTCGCCAGCGAAGGTATAGCTCAAGTCGGAGATGTTCTCAGCGACTAACTCATTGTTGACATACACATTGTAGCCCGTAGGATTACCCATTGTCGGTGCATCCCAAGAGGCCACCATGGTGTTCTCTTCGGCTTCCTCGTCTTGGATGAGGGTGAGGTTTTCGACGGCATAGGGATGTTCTTCGGTGTATTCATAAGCGAAACGGCTGTTGAACATCTCCTTGGAGTCGTAGTTTTGCACCCAGATGGAGACTTCGAGATCGCTCATCTCCTCGACGTGGGTTCCCGACATGTCTTGAGTGAACTCAAAATGCTGGGGCTCGCAAGTGACCAGGTTGACAGTAGTGCCTTGTGCATCGGGCAACATCTTCATGAAGACGTGGTGGAACGAGGTCTCTCCGTTGCCGCCAACGTTGTTGTGGGTTTCCTTTTCGTTCACGGAAACGAACACACGGGCGTCGGCATCGATGAAAGGAATGATATCGGCCTTGATATTGATGGTGTTGCCTTCCACAACGAAGGAGCCTCTAATGTCAACGAAAGCGGTTCTTTCGGCATGTTGGTCGAAAACAGTTTGTTGAACGGCGGCATAGCCTTGGTCTTCACCATCGAGGAAGCATTGCGGAACAGCATTCACGCCATAATAAGTACGACGCACGCCGCCTTCTTCGGTGTAATAGGGGTCACCACTGCCGGGCCAGTTCATCTGGTACTTGGTGTAGGTAAAGCGGCCAGCATTGTTGTTGCAGAAGTTGAGCATGGTGGTGTTGACACTCACGCAGGGTCCGCAGGTCGACGACGAGAAGTGCTCGATCATCGGGATTTTTTCGGCGGTGCCGATAGCCGCAAAGACGGCTTTTTCAGCGGTGTTGTTGTCAAGCACATCGTCTTCCTGTCCGTTGACCAAGTTGATGCTGTAGGCCACATTGTAGGTACCAGGGCTCAACAGGGTCGTTGTGGGGAAGATCAACGTTTCGTTGCCCAGTGAGGGAATCTCGACATCGAAGGTTTCGGTAATAGGTTCCATGCCCTCCACTTCGTAAGTGGCCTCGACAGAGGTTACCGTAGTGGCACCGAAGTTGAACACATTGATGCCAAACGCAGTCTCGCCGCTGCCGATGAAGTCGGGAAGTGTGGGCGAGGTGATGGCAAGGTCTAAGTTTTCGAGCGTGAAGACCATGATGTCATCAAAGTACCAGTCATTGATGTTGTAGCTGTTGCCATTGAAGAAGATGCAGAACTGCACATTGGCTTGACCCATATCAGGGGTGCTGATTTCTTGGCTAACCGTCCAAGAGTTGCTTGCGCTGTAGCCTTGGCTCCAGGCTTCGTTCCAAGTGGTTCCACCATCTGATGTGGTAGCGATACCAATGATGTTGTTGCCTGTGTAGTTGTCTAAGGCATGCTTGAAGGAGAATACGAGGCTGTTGATGCCTGTGAGGTCCACGGCAGGAGTGACAAGTCGAGACAAACCATTGAATTGGGGACTCCAAGTGAGATGCATCTCGTTGGCTGCGCCGCCAGCATTGTTAGTGGGCGAGACCGACCAATTGCCTAGGCCAAGGCCAGCAACCGACCATCCAGCGGGCATCGAGGTATCATCAAACGATTCTTGCAGCAAAACCGCACGGTTTTGTGCCATCATTGCCGTTGCAAACAGCATGGCAAATGCAAATAGTAAGGTTTTTTTCATAGGATTAGGTTTTAATGATGTATTGATTAGAATATGCTTTTCGTTGCAAAAATAAGAACAAATTTGAAAATAGCTATTAATTAGTTGAAAAACATCGAATCAAAATAACAACAGTATCCCATAAACCACCACGAGCAAGAAACTATGCTTCACCTGTCTACCTAGGAACGGGTCAAGCGACTCGGGTTTAGTCTTCTTGATGGCGATTAAGTCTTTGATGAATAGGATGGAAAGCAATAAGAAAAGGTAGGAATACCATGCCGCTTGGTGCAAAACGAGATAGATGGTAAGGCAGACAAAAGCACCACCAATGAGCAGGCAATGATAGATAAAAGCCTTTTTTAGCCCAAGCTTCACCACAAGGCTGTTCTTGCCCGATGCCTTGTCGTTCTCATAGTCGCGCATGTTGTTGATGTTGAGCACGGCATTGGAGAGGAAGCCCATGGCTGAGGCAGGCAGCAAAACGCTGAAATCAAGGTTTTTGGTGGCCAAATAATAGGTTCCCGCCACAGCTGCCCAACCGAAAAACAGGAAGCAGTACAAATCGCCCAGGCCGCGATAGCCGTATGGGTGCTTGCCCAAAGTGTAAAGCAAGGCCGCCAATACCGCTCCAATGCCTAGGGCGGCAAAAACGGACAGCTCTTGCCAAGTCAAGCCTGCAAAGACAAAGATCAGCAAAGCCCCAGAAACCAGGCATAAACCAGCCGTGATGGCTAAGCCTTGTTTCATCTCCTGTTCGGTAATGGCACCACTCTGCATCTCGCGCTGCGGGCCTACGCGTTTTGCACTGTCGGTGCCTTTCTTGAAGTCGCCGTAGTCGTTGGCGAGGTTGGAGAGGATTTGAAGAAGGATGGCTGTGAGGGCGGCGAAAAGTATGACAATGATAGGTCGGCCCTTCGACGGGCTCAGGGACCTTAACTGGTCAAAGGCCAAAAAGCCACCCAACAACACCCCTGAAAAAGAGAGCAGCACCGTCCGCGGACGGGCTGCTTTTACCCATGTTTTAAACTTTGCCATTCTTTTTTATTATCACAAAACCTACAAAACTCACAAAACCTCTTTTTGTTAAACAAGGAAAGTCGCCAACCGGCTCCTTTCCTACGCATCCTTCGGATGCACTTTGAACTTTAACTGTTTTTTCTGATGGGAAAACCATCGGAAGCGTAAACTTCATTGTTTTCAGGATCAAAGAAATAGCGTTCAATTTCGGCAAACCTGGGATAGAAGTTTACCAGAATTCCGACCGAAGCTTTCAATAATCTCATGTAGTTGAACAACTGAGCTTTATGTTCATTGCTTAAACTCTCAACAGACTTCAATTCAACAATAATGTCATCGTTTACCAAGAAATCCAATCGATATGTAGATTCCATTTCCTTTCCGTGATACAAAGGATGAAACAACAACTCTTTTTGAAAAGGGATATTTCTTTCCGACAGTTCCAGTTGAAGTCCTTCTTGATAGACTTTTTCATTCAGCCCAGGCCCAAGTTCCTTATGGACTTCATGAATCGCCCCTATCGTATCGTAAGCATAAGCCTTTAAAGCCTCAACGTCTATCATATCATTGGGTTTTAGTGCCCGACTTTAGTCGGGGGTGGCAACGGCAAGCGGTTGCTCGCCGTTGCTTATTCCCACAACTATTGTTTTGAAGGTTTTGTCGGTTTTGTGACGAACACTTATCTCCGACGGCCTCCGCCACGGCGGCGAGGTGAGTAGTAATCGTTGTCATCATAACGGCTGGCGCCACGGCGACCACGGTTCGATTCCCTTGAAGAAGAACCGCTGCGCGAGGAACTGCCTCTCGAGCTGCCACCTCTTGAGCTGGAGCTTCTCGAAGCGCTGCCGCTCTTCTTGGCACCGAAGCCACGCTCAGCGTTGCGCTGCTTGCGGCTCGGACGGTCGTCATCGTCGATGAAGATATCGATGTCGTCCAAGTGGTTTTTCCAGTCAGGGTCAAGCCACTCGCGGCCATCGCGCGAACGCTCCGACTTGTAGTAAGTCTTGTCGTCGTCAAAGTCCTTCTTTTTCTTCTTCGACTTCTTCTCGAAGAAATCGTCGTCATGACGGTCACGCTTCTCGCGACGGTCGTCACGGAACTCGTCACGTTCGCGGCGTTCCTTGCGTTCTTTCTTTTCACCGAAGTCTTTCTTCTCGCTGCTCTTCTTGCGTTCGGGCTGGTCTTTGGCCACCTCCACCACGATGCCGCGCGGGTTGTTGTGCGGGTCGGCAAAGCAGTCGAGAATCATCGGGACGAAGCTCTCTTCCACGTCGACGTAGGAATAGTCGCCATAAAGGTCGATGCGGCCAATCGGGATGTTCTTCGAACGGGTGACGTCGTTGATTTTGCCGATGATCTTTTGCGGCAGGATGTGGTCGTTCTTACCCATGCCGAAGTAGAGGCGCTTCATGGTCTCGTCGCGGTGTTCACGCTCTTTCTTCAACTCCTTGCGGTCTTTCTTCTCGTCTTTTTCGTTGACGTTGAGGTCGATGGCATCCTTGTAGTAATCCAAGAAACGGTTGAAGTTGAGTGCCACCATGCGGGTGATGAGTTCCTCACGGCTCATCCAGTCGAGCTTGCGGAACACGACGGGCAGGTAGTCGTCGATCTCCTCGCGGTTGATGTCGACATGTTCGATGCGGTCGATGTGGTTGAAGAGCTGTTTCTCGCATACCTCCTTGCCGGTGGGGATCATGGCCTTCTCGAAAGGTCTTCCCACAATCTTCTCAATCCTCTTGATCTTGCTCTTCTCGCGCAAGTTGATGAGGCTGAGGCAGAGACCGCGTTTGTCAGCACGACCCGTACGGCCGCTACGGTGCACATAGGTCTCGATGTCGTCAGGCAGGTTGTAGTTGATGATGTGCGTCAGTTCCTTCACGTCGATGCCACGGGCGGCCACGTCGGTAGCCACCAGCAACTGCAGGCTGCGTTTGCGGAAGTGGTCCATCACATTGTCGCGCATGCCCTGCGAGAGGTCGCCATGCAATGCGGCGGCGTTGTAGCCGTCTTGGATGAGGTTGTCGGCAATCTCTTGGGTCTCCAGCTTGGTGCGGCAGAAGATGATGCCGTAGATGGAAGGTGTGTAGTCGATGATGCGCTTCAGCACCGAATAACGGTCCTTGGCGGCCATCATGTAGTAGATGTGGTCGACGTTGGCGGTACCGCTATTACGTTCGCCCACGGCCACCTTCACGGGGTCGGTCATGTACTTGTTGAGGATGGCCTCCACTTCCTTCGGCATGGTGGCCGAGAAGAGCATAGTGTGGCGTCCTTCCTTAGGCATGTACTCGAGGATGTCGTCGACTTCCTCTTGGAAGCCCATGTTAAGCATCTCGTCGGCCTCGTCGAGGATCATCGTCTTCACGTTGCTGAAGTCGACGCGGTTGCGGCGGATCATATCGCGCAGACGGCCGGGCGTGGCCACGATAATCTGCGGTTTCTTGGCTAAGTCTTTGAACTGGAGTTCGATGCTGGCGCCGCCATAGACGGGCACAATCAGGATTTCTGGAATGTAACGTGCGTAGTTGCGCAAGTCTCTGGTAATCTGCATACAGAGCTCACGCGTCGGACAAAGGATCAACGCCTGGACGCAACGCTGCGTTTCGTCAATCTTGTTCAACAGCGGCAAGCCAAAGGCAGCCGTCTTGCCCGTTCCCGTCTGTGCAAGGCCCACAAAGTCAACATCACTCTCCAATAACACAGGAATTGCTTTTTCCTGGATTGGCATAGGATTCTCAAACCCCAGCTCCTTTATAGCCTTCAACAGAGCGGGATTCAATCCAAAATCTGTAAATTGTGACATGAAAATAAATGTATGGTTGTAATTGAGGCTGCAAAAGTAGTAATAATTAGTGAATTAGCAGGAATAAATCTTCATTTTGATCCAAAACAGCCTTCGAATTCTACATTTTTCCCTAAATTTGCCCTCCAAATGAGACAAAGAAGGTTTTTCATCCTGATACTTTTGCTGTTGTTGGCACTCACCGTCTTTTTCTGCGGAAGACGTTGTGGTCGCGAAACGCCTGTTATTAATACCGACAGCCTGTTCGTGGATCTAAACAAGGCGATGATTGCCAAACGGGCCAAGATGGCCGACAAGGTGTTCACGGACATGAGTCGTGCAGGTCTTAACGGCGTCGTGCTTTATGCCGAGCAGGGTAAGGTGATTTATGAGAAAGCCTTTGGTTGGCGCGACCTGAGCAGCCGCCATAAGGACTCGTTGCGTTTGGATGACGCCTTCCAGCTTTCGTCGGATTCGAAGATGTTCACTGCCGAGGCCATCATGTTGCTTAAGGCGAAAGGTAAGTTGGACTATGATGACGACGTGAGGCGATACATCCCTGAGTTTCCTTATGAAGGGGTGACCATCCGACAGCTGTTGACCCATCGTTCGGGTTTGCCGCGCTACGACTCGATGGCTGACGAGCATTGGCCCGACCGCAAGAAACCCTTCTCCAACGAGGCTTTGATCAAGATGCTGGTCGAGAAAAAGCCAGAGGTCTACGGCGCACCCGATGCGGTGTATTTCTACAACAACATCAATTATGCCTTGTTAGCCTCGGTGGTGGAGCGGGCCAGCAAGCAGCATTTCGAGGACTTCATGCGTGAAAACATCTTTGAGCCTTGTGGCATGACGCATTCCTATATCTATTCCATGCGCGACGACGATGTGGTGTCGATGTATATGCCGGTCGAAGTGCACGGTCATGAGCTCTATCGCAAAGGTCCCGTCAAGTCGCAAAACGACTATCTCAACGGGGTGATGGGCGACAAGATCATGTTCTCTACGGTGGAGGACCTCTTCAAATACAACCAGGCTCTCGATGCCCATCTTCTGTTGCCCGACAGCCTGCAAGCCGAGGCCTTTGAGCCCAGCTCGCCGGAATGGAAAAACAAGGAGAATTATGGTTTCGGCTGGCGCCTGACACAGGATTATCCCGGCATGTATTTCCATTATGGCTGGTGGAAGGGTTACCGTAGTGCCATCATCCGCAACGAGCGTGACAATCGTTTCCTTGTCGTGTTGGGCAACACCACCTATCTGATTCCTCCCGAGATCATCTGGGACTTTGTCAGTGACACTACGGTGAAGCTGCCCGAGGCAGAACCTTGGCAGCCATAAAAAAAAGCGGAGCAATCGCTCCGCTTTCATGACTTATTCCATTTATCTTATTTCACCATCAGTCTGAATCCTACGCCATGTACGTTCTGGATGTCGACGTTCGGGTCGTCCCTGAAGTATTTGCGGAGCTTGGTGATATAGACGTCCATGGAGCGGGCGTTGAGGTAGTTCTCCTCTTCCCAAATCTGTTGCAAGGCCTTGGCGCGCTCCAAGGTGTTGCCCATATTCTCGCAGAGCATCAGCAGCAGGTCGGCTTCCTTCGAGGTCAGTTTCTTGGTCTCCTTGCCGTTGATGAGCAAATGACGCGGCGCGTCGAAAGTGTAGGAGCCCAAATGGAACAACGAAGGCTGTGCCTTCACCTGGATATAGGCACACCAACGTTCCCAAACCTTGATGCGGGCAAGCAACTCATCCATGCTGAAGGGCTTAGTGACATAGTCTTCAACACCGATGCTGAAGCCATCCAAGATGTCCTCCTGCTCTTTTTTGGCAGTGAGGATGATGACGGGCATCATCGGCCTGACGCTTTTTATTTGTTTTGCTAAGGTAAAACCATCCATAATAGGCATCACGACATCGGTGATGCAGAGGTCAAAATCGGCGGTGCTCAGCGTGTTCCAAGCCTCTTCGCCATTCATACATAAAGTAGTAGAATAACCTTTAGATTCAAGAAAGGCCTTGAGTATCATGCCCAAGTTTCTATCGTCTTCGGCTAGAAGAATTTTAGTGTGTGACATGTTTTTAGAATAAAAATAAAAATAAAATTAGTAAATATTTGCTCGTTTCCCGAAACGCTTCCAAATCGGAAAATATTGCGCAAAAGTAATGAATTATTCAACAAATAATCATTAAAAGTAAATTTTTATCATTCTTCATCTCAGATTTTATCTTATCTTCGCAGCATCTTAATACTCAATGCTATGAAAATCGATTTATCGCACGTTCAGCCTTTTCTGAACAATGACATCAAGAAAGAATTAGAATCTAGAATAACAGCCACTTACGAGACCGTGTTTCATAAGACCGGCGCGGGCAACGATTTTCTCGGCTGGGTGAGCCTCCCTTCTGAAATTGATGAGAGCCTGTTGGCCGACATCGAAAAGACGGCTGCCGACCTGCGCAAGAAGTCGGATATCTTCGTCGTCATCGGCATCGGCGGCTCCTATCTTGGCGCCCGTGCCGTCATCGAGGCCTTGCAGAACTACTTCGCACCGCTCACCGGCGAGAAGCCGCTCATCGTGTATGCCGGCCATAACATGAGTGAAGACTATCTCCACGACCTGATGGCCATCCTTGACAAGAAGGACTATTCGCTGGCCGTCATCTCCAAGTCGGGCACGACGACGGAACCCGCCATCGCCTTCCGCATCCTCAAGCAACACATCATTAACAAATACGGCGAAAAGGAAGCCGCCTCGCGCATCATCGCCATCACCGACAAGGCCCGTGGCGCCCTCAAACAGTTGGCCAATGTGAAGGGCTACAAGACCTATATTGTTCCCGACGACGTGGGCGGCCGCTTCTCGGTGCTCACTCCTGTGGGTCTGTTGCCTATCGCCATGGCGGGTATCGACATCCGCGCCTTGGTGAAGGGTGCTGTCAAGATGGAGAAACAATGCAAGGCGAACCCAACCCTTGACAACCCCGTCACACAATATGCCGTGGTACGTCAAGCCCTCTATGCCCAAGGCCTGACCAACGAGATTATGGTCAACTATGAGCCGCGTCTGGTGTATTTCAGTGAATGGTGGAAGCAGCTCTACGGCGAGAGCCACGGCAAACAGCACAAGGGCATCTTCCCCGCTTCGGTCACCTTCAGCACCGACCTGCACTCCATGGGACAATACATCCAGGATGGTCTTCGCAACCTCTTCGAGACGGTGATCTCGGTCGAGAACTCGAACCACGAGCTCCGCATCCCGATGGAGAACGAAGACCTCGACCAGCTGAACTACATCGCTGGTAAGCGCATCAGCGAGGTGAACCACAAGGCAGAATTGGGCACCGTGCTCGCCCACGAAGACGGTGGCGTGCCTAACCTGCGCATCGTCATCCCCGAGGTGTCGGAGAAGGTACTTGGCGAGCTGATCTATTTCTTCGAGATGGCTTGTGCCGTCAGTGGTTATTTGCTTGATGTGAACCCCTTCGACCAACCTGGTGTGGAGGCCTACAAGAAGAACATGTTCGCCTTGCTCGGCAAGAAAGGCTTTGAGGAGCAGACAGCCGCGCTGAACAAACGTTTGGGTATCTGAAAAATGTGTATCTTTGCAGCCTTAATCATAGACAACATCTGAAATGGACGTACCCAAAGACGACGTAAACTCACAGTTTACATTCACCTACGACGACATCAAAGGCACCGTGCACGTGGTTGACCACCTCACGGGCGAAGAATACGATCTCTTGAAAGAAGATACCGGCTGGTTTGATGCCGAGTTCAAATTTGACGTATAATTTTTAGGGGCGGCTTTGCCGCCCCTAAAAATGATTTTATCTCACCACCAATTTCTTGGTCACAACGGCACCATTCTGTTCAATGATATTGACCAGATAGATACCCTTGTTCCAGTCGGCGGCATTGATGATTACCACTTGGCCTTCGGCTTCGTGCACCTTTTGCCCGACGAGGTTATAGACCTCCACCTTAGCTACATTCGCGCCTTCCACGGTGAATTGGCCAGTGGTCGGGTTGGGGTAGAGTTTGGTCTCGGCAGTGAGCTCGTTGACGCTCAAGAGGCCTTCGTTGATAGCGACACTATAAGTGCAGTCGTTTTGATCGGTCTGAACCGTAAAGGTGGTGACTACATAGCCTTTCACCATGGCATTGACATACACATCAAGGTAGAAATAATCTGCAGGTGCCACCGTGTAAGGTAAGGTACCTTGAGGCTCAAAGCTCAAATAGTCCGTGCCGTTTTCGGTAACAGACAGCACCTTGACGGGAATCTGGCTACCAAAGAAACGATTTTGCATACACACTTGTTGAGGGCTGTCGCCTGGGTCGTTGAATTCCACAACGGGCGCGCCCACAATCACGAAACCGCTGTCAAGTGAGGTGTTCAGTACCATGCCCATCACAATTCTGTCGCCCAACGTGGTCCGAACCAGAATCTCGTAAGGGATGTATGTATCTTTACCAGGAGCGGTTTGGAAACTTATGGTAACCGTAAGCGTTTCTCCAGCTTGCAAGGTGTACGGGAAAGTGTTGTCCCAAAGATTGAAACTCGGTATTTCAGGCACCACATCGATGATGGTGACAGCTTCGTTCGTTTCGTTGATGATATTGAACTGTCTGTCCTGTCCCATTTGGGTGAACCACAGTGTATCAGGAGTAATGATCAATTCACCTTGCGGTGTGGGACCATGCGCCTCCATAGTGAAATGGTGCGGGTCGAGGTCGGCGAAGACGGGCTGCGTGTAGCGGTGTCCCGATTCGTCGGCACCAAACACATAGTAGTCAATCTCCGATTCGCCTTGGTAGCCTTTGATGTAGCCGACATACTCATCGGGGTTGCCCGTGGCAGTCATGTGGGCCACTTGATAAGCACCATTGTCGATGCTATAATAAACAAGGAGGGAGTCTTGTTTCAGGTTCGCGCCGCTGTAGGCGATGAACTTGCTCACCACGGGGATGGAGTCTTGCCATTCTTGCTCGCCGAAGAGTACGTTGCGGTGGTCAACAAAAAGCATATTGAAGTCCATCACACCACGGGTGCGGCAGTGGAGGGCATCGGTGTTTTCCCAACCGGCAGAGCCGCCATTCACGCCAACGATTTCATAGCCAGGCATGGCCTCTTGATAGACGGCCAAGGCTTGTTGGTTGTAAGTGCTGTTGCTACCCAGCGGCACATACACGGTCTTGTTCAAGATGAGGCTGTTGGTGTAGGGCGCAAGGGTGTAGCCCCCTGGTTCCTGCACACGATACACATGGTAAGGATAACCCCAGCAGCAGTTGGTGGTCTCGAAATACTCGGCCACTTCTTCATAATACTGATAGCGGGGGTTGCTTTGTGGCAGTTGTGCAATCAAGATCTTGTCGGGAGCGAGGTACTTGCCCCAGCAGTCCACGTGGGCGATGTAGTCGCCTTGCGGGTCGATGGTGATATGATAGGGATCGATGCCGAGGTAGTCGCGCATCTTGTTGCGGACGTTGGTTTCATCGTGGTTGTTTTCATTCAGCACGAGGTCATCACTCACGCCGTGGCCGCGACCGTCTTCCATCATGTTGCCGCCAGTATGCTGGAGGTTCATGCCGTACATGGGAATCTGCCAGAAGTTGGCGAACACGCCCGAGATGTTATCGTCGTTGGGACGCGGGCGGTTGTAGACGTTGTCGACGATGGCGGGTTCGCGGTCTTCGAAGATATACCACGGGCCGTAGTCGCGCACCCAGTAGGAGTCGGTCGGCGCGTTGACGAAGGTCACATTGCTCATGTTGACGCCTGCACTTTGGAAACTGTTTTGGGCTTGGTTTTGCTGATTGTTGCTCACAATGCAATACACCATGCAGTTATTGGAAAGTTGCGCCACGAGGCTTGTCGGGATGCCCAAGGGATAACGGATCATCACGCCTTGCATGGGTTCAAACTCAGCCACGAAACGCGGCTCGCCCGCCGGCGGGTCGGTCTCAACGAAGTTCATGCCACGCGAGGTGTCGTACATCTCTGCTTCGGAGAGATAGTGCCATCTCATCCAGTCGGGTTTTTGGTTGCTGAGCGGAGTCGAAGCATCTTGAGCCTGTACGGTGACGGCCATCAGGAGCAATAAGGTAAAGATAGATAGTGCTTTTTTCATTGCTTTGAAATCGTTAGATTCAACGTAAATAAAATTTTGCGGCAAAAGTAATAAAATGTTTTGGTTTACATCAACTTCTGATAGAACTGCCACCACTTGTCAGGCAGTTCGTTGCGCATGGCCTGTTCGTAGTCTTCCTTCGAGCAGGGGATGAAGTGATGCCTTTCGTAGCGTTGGTCGTCGTTTTGCAGGAACGACATGTCCATCCACCACTTGCCTGTAATCTTATGGCAAAGGAAGACCACGTCATTTTGGTTTTCACCGATTTGCACGTTGTAACGCTTGAAGTCGTTACTCTCCATGGTGGGGATGTCGTCCTGACGGCTTGAGAAGCCCTCGATGAAGTACCAGATCATCTCGGCGATGAGGTTGGCCGTGCGCGAGTTGATGTCGTAATGTGGATTGTATTCGAAGAAGCCGATGGATGATAGTTTGTAGCTCAGTCCGGCATAACGTGTCATGCGACAAGCTTCCTCTCCGTTGAAACCATTGGGCGAGGCGTTCCTTATGCCTGGTGCATCGGCGGCACGGATGGCCGATATGTCGAAACTCAAAAGGTTGGCATTGCGAATGAGCGGCTCGGTCAGTTCGATGTTTTGCTTGATGCTGCCCAAACGATAGGCATCGAAGAGCAGCTGTTTCATCAGCTCAATATTCTCTGTGTCAACATAATACGACTGATAGCCGATGTTGGTGAAGTTGAACAGGAAGTTGGGCTGGTGCAGGATGATATGGCTTAAATAGGAATGCGAGTTGAGCGCTTCCTTGTCATTGCCGATGTCGAACATGGGGTCGACGGCGGCGATGTTGATGAGCTTGCCTGTGGGCTCATAGACCTGATACATTGTGTAGGTGAGGTCTTGTCCCGCCCCGATGATGATAGGCACTGTTTTGTTCTTCATCAACTCGGTAAGCACCTGATTGAAGGCAAAATAGGTGTCAGAAATGTCTTTGCCGATCTTGATGTCTCCCAGGTCGATGATATGGAGTTGTGGCCAATGGTTGAAAAGAGGATAGAGGGCTTTTCTGATGTAGTCCACGCCGTCGGCACAGCCTTTGTTGTCGACAGCACCACGTTCTTCCTTGACACCTATGATGGCCAAATCCACACCTTCGAGGTTGGGGAACTCATCCTCGTCGCGGTAGATGGTGATGGTTTCGCCCAAGGTCTTCTTGCCGGGACGATAGGCCGCGCCGAAACACTTCTCAGCGACGGGTTCAAGGAAGATGCTGATGTCCATTCTTTTGGCTTATGGCCTATGACTATGGCCCATGGCCTGCGGCAGCACTGCCATAGGCCATGAGCCATAAGCCATAGTTAATTAATGATATAACTTCTGCCAGTTCTTATACTCACGCTCACGCCACGGTGCGTTGTGGTAGGCGTAGCTGACGATGGCGGGGATGACAGTGGTGCCTTCGGCATAGACCATCTGTTGGAGCTCTTCGCTTACCTTGCCCCATGAGCCAGCCTCGAGCAACGTCGACGATGAGCAGGCGCCGTCGCGCACGTCGGCCACGGTAATCTGGATGGCATATTTGTGCATAGGCACTTCGACGCCAAGGATCTCGGCGCAGACGACGGTGTCCTGAGCGAAGTTCTTGGGTGTGCCGCCACCGACCATGAAGAGGCCCGATTGAGGGCTGTTCATCTTGATTTCGGTGAGTTCGAGGAAGTCGGCCACTGAGTCGATGCTGACGTAGGGCTTGCCGGCTTTCTTGCGGAGCCACTGGTGTTTACCGATGCCGAAGCCAGCGGAGCTGTCGCTGAAGGCGGGGCAGAAGATCGGCACGCCGCACTCGTAGCAGGTCTGGATGAGGCTCTCTTTCTTCACGCCGTGACCGTTGGCCAGCCATTTGCCGACCTCATAGAGGAACTCGCGGCTGCTGTAGGGACGGCACTCCAGGGTGTCGGCCACGTCGCAGGTGGCTTGGTCGCAGGCCTGCAGTTCTTCTTCGTCGATGAAGGTATCGTAGATACGGTCGATGTAGAGCTCACGCAGCTTGGTGTCGGGGATGACGTTCTCCTTCGTGCCGATGTAGTGCTTGTAGCCGAGGGCTTCGAAGAGGTCCATGTCGATAATGGAGGCACCCGTGCTGACGACGGCGTCAACCATCTTGTTCTTGACCATCTCCACATACACCTGCATGCAGCCGGCGGCCGAGGTGGAACCGGCGATGGTGAGGATGTTGGTGCAGTCCTTCTCCGCGATCATCTGGCAGAGGATGTCGGCGGCGCGAGCGGTGTCGCGCGAGGTGAACGACATCTTACGCATGGCGTTGATGAGTTCGGTCGAGTCGTACTTCTTAATGTCGATATGTTCGACAACATCTTTCAGTAAGTCTTTTTTCTCCATTGTTCTATTTGATTTAAGATTAATTATCAGATTTGAAGAATGCAAAAATAGGAATTTATTTGCATTACGTCAAAAAAACAAAGAAAAAGCGGCAGAATTGCTTCCGCCGCTTTCAATTGTTTATTTCTTTTTGACCGCCTTTTTCTTCGGAGCGTTCTTCGGGTCATCCACAATGGCCTTGCATTGTTCGTAGGTCAAGGTGGAAGGATCGGTGCCTTTCGGGATCTTGTAATTGCTCTTCTTGTAGGCGATGTAAGGGCCGAATCGTCCGTTCAGCACCTGCATTTCGGGGTCTTGGGCAAAGGTGCGTATGATGTTGCTCAAGTCTTTCTGACGTTTTTCGTTGATGATCTCGATGGCGCGGTCACAGTCCACCAAGGCGGGGTTGTCGGTCTTGGCGAGGCTGTAGAACTTGTTGTCATGCTTCACATACGGACCGAAGCGACCTACCGCAACCGTGATCTCCTTGCCTTCGTATTTGCCGAGGATGCGCGGGAAGTCGAAGAGTTTCAGTACCTCTTCCAAAGTCACGCTCTCGATGCTCATGTCTTTCTTCAGACCGGCAAAACGAGGCTTTTCTTCCGACTCGGTGTCGCCGATTTGGGCCACCGGACCGAAACGACCGACCTTCACATAGACTTTCTTGCCCGTGGCGGGGTCGATGCCAAGCATCTTCTCGCCGCTAAACTTACCGGAATGCTCCGTGGTGGAGACAACCTGCTTGTGGAAGTTCTTGTAGAAGTCCTTGATCATGGCATTCCACTCACGCTTGCCTTCGGCAATCTTGTCGAATTCTTTCTCCACATTGGCGGTGAAGTTGTAGTCGACGATGCTCTCGAAGTATTGGATTAAGAACTTGTTGACCAGGACGCCGATGTCGGTGGGCAACAGCTTGCCCTTCTCGGCGCCATAGTTTTCCTTGCCTGTCTTCTCGGTGATCTTGTTGTTTTTCAACGTGATGATCTTGAAGGTCTGCGGTTCACCCTTCACGTCGCCCTTGGTCACATATTCGCGCTTTTGGATGGTGGAGATGGTGGGGGCGTAGGTCGAAGGACGGCCGATGCCGAGTTCCTCCATCTTCTTCACGAGGCTGGCCTCGGTGTAGCGCAGTGGGTGACGCGTGTAGCGTTGCTGGGCTTCCATCTTTTCCATGTCGAGAACTGTGCCTTTCTCGATGGGTGGCAGGATGGCGGCGGTGTCTTCGGCGCGGTCGTCATCGTAGCTCTCCATGTAGACCTTCAGGAAACCGTCGAAGAGGATGACCTCACCCGTGGCCACAAACTGCTTGTCGCTGGTCGAGATGCCGATGTTCACGTTGGTGCGTTCCATCTGGGCATCGGCCATTTGCGAGGCGATAGTACGCTTCCAAATCAACTCATAGAGCTTGCGCTCGTCGGCAGTGCCTTTGATGGTATGTTGATCCAAATAGGTCGGGCGGATGGCTTCGTGGGCCTCTTGTGCGCCCTTGGTCTTGGTTTGGTATTGGCGGGTCTTCACATATTCTGCGCCATAGTTCTCCGTGATTTCCTTCTTGGCCATGCCGAGAGCGAGCTTCGAGAGGTTGACGGAGTCGGTACGCATATAGGTGATCTTACCTGATTCGTAGAGCTGCTGGGCAATGCGCATGGTGTTGGCGACGGAGAAGCCGAGTTTTCTGGCGGCTTCCTGTTGCAAAGTGGAAGTGGTGAACGGCGGAGCGGGATAGCGTGTGGCGGGTTTCTTCTCGATGGAATCCACCTTATAGCCTGCGTTGAAGCACGATTCCAAGAACTTACGCGTCTCTTCTTCCGTGTCGAAACGGTGGGGCAACTCAGCGGTGAGGGTGTACTCCTGTCCGTCTTTCATGAAGGTGAACTGCGCCATGATACGATAGGCACTGGTCTGCACAAAGTTCTTGATCTCCTCTTCGCGTTCGACGATGAGGCGCACGGCCACCGACTGCACACGGCCAGCTGACAGCGAGGGTTTCACTTTTTTCCACAGCAGGGGCGACAGCTCGTAACCGACGAGGCGGTCGAGTACGCGGCGGGCCTGTTGGGCAGCCACTAGACCCATGTCAATGTCGCGTGGGTTCTCGATGGCGTCGAGGATGGCAGTCTTGGTGATTTCGTGGAAGACGATACGCTTGGTGTCTTTCTTCTTCAGGTCGAGGGCCTCATAGAGATGCCACGAGATGGATTCTCCCTCGCGGTCCTCATCGGATGCCAGCCACACGGTGTCGGAGGCTTTTGAGAGTTTTCTCAGCTCGGCCACCAAGGCTTTCTTGTCGTCCGAAATCTCGTATTCGGGTTCAAAATCGTTTTCAATATCAACACTTAATGAATTCTTATTTAAGTCGCGCACATGTCCATAACTCGACTTCACCGTATACTCTTTGCCTAAAAACCCTTCGATGGTCTTAGCTTTGGCCGGTGACTCCACGATAACTAAATTCTTTGCCATAGTCTCATTTTTACGCTAAAGGTTGCACCTGCAACCCCAAAATTTTCGCGTGCAAAATTAGTGGAATAAAATGGCACGGAAGAAACTTTTTTGAAAGTTTTTTCTTATATGACTGGTTTTCAATGCGATAAAACCTTATTTTTGCACCATGGAACAACTATTGGAATTAGCCAAACATGCAGCCCTCGAAGCAGGGAAGGCCATCATGGAAGTGTATGCACAGCCTTTCGAGGTCTATACCAAGGACGATGACTCACCCGTCACGCAGGCCGACCTCCGGGCCAGCAATATCATCAAAGAGATTTTGAAACCATCGGGTATTCCTTTTGTAAGTGAAGAGGATTTGCCACCTGATCGTTCACAGTTCAAGCGGTATTGGCTCGTCGACCCTCTTGATGGCACGGTTGAATTTGTCAACCGCAACGGCGAATTCACGGTCAACATCGCCCTGATTGACGACAAACAGCCCGTTTTGGGTGTGATTTATGCGCCGGTGACCAATCAATTATGGTATGCTGTAGGGACACACTGCGTGTGTCCGCCTGTAATCCAGCGGACGCACACAGTGCGTCCCTACACGGTATTGGTCAGCCGTTCGCACCGCACGCCCGAGGTGGACGCATATATTAATAAGGTATTGCGTCCCGTTCATCCCGACCTTGTCATTGATACCCAAGGCAGCAGCCTTAAGTTCGCTCGATTGGCCGAAGGCAGTGCCGATGTCTATGTTTGCTACAGTAAGACCAAGGAATGGGACACCGCCGCCGCCGATGCCATTCTGCGCGCCGCCGGGGGCAAGGTGCTTCGTATCAGCGATGGAAAGCCTTTGGAATACAGCAAAAAAGAATATCCCAACCCGCCGTTTGTGGCTTGGGCAGCTGAGCGATAAAACAAAAATGGCACGAATTACTTCGCGCCATTTTTCATTACGGAATCTGCTCTAATTACTTCTCCAATTGTCTTCCAATCTCCTCCATCAACTCTTCGCCTTCAAGGTTGCGGGCTACAATCATGCCGTCTTTGATCAAGGCATTCTGCGGGATGAAAGAAATGGCATACAAGGCACCGGCGGCGTTGCCCCAGCCCTGCAGGTCGGAGACGTGGTTCCAAGTGAGGTTGTCCTTCTCGATGGCGGCGAGCCATTTTTCTTTGTCAGTGTCGAACGACACGCCAAGGATGTCAAAGCCTTGGTCGTGGTATTTCTGATAGGCAGCCACCACATTGGGGTTTTCCTTGCGGCAGTCGGGGCACCACGAAGCCCAGAAGTCGACGAGCAGGAGCTTGCCTTCGGCCAACTGCGACAGTGTCACAGGGTTGCCCTCAGCATCGTTTTGGGTGAAGTCAATCATCGGCTGACCGGCTTGCACGCGTTCTTGCTTCTCCACGTATTCCTCAGCCAATTTCAGGTTGGCGGTACTAAGCGTGCTGTCGGCATGATGGATGTTGTCAATCATCGTGCGCAGCTCACAGGGACCAAAGGCCCATTTGTAGCGATAGAGCACATAATGCGCCACGGGATCGGTGGGGTTTTCCCACACATAGTCGAAGCAATGCATCTTCAAGACCTCGTCCTTATCGGCTTGGGCCATCGTGCTGTCAGCTTCCAACTTGGCTTCAAGGTCGTTGTAGCTCTGGGTGAAGGCGTTGAGTCGGTCTTGCGACTTCGAGCCTTTCACCAGAATGGCATTGGGGTTTTGCGCATCGCCTTCGAGGGTCACATCCACGTTGTCGGTGAAGAACGAGAAGGGACGGCGCCAGCCTTTCAGCATGATGCCGTACATCTCATTGTCGTCGCACACGGGTGTCTCAATTACAGCGTCCCAGTTGGCAATCACTGCCGAGTCAAGGGTCTGTCCGTCCTTTTGCAGGTAAACGGTCTGCCCGTCGGCATTAGCGAGGTTCACATTGACCTTGAAGGTCTTCGTTTCAGGCTTGGTGTTGCAGGCGGCCAACAACATAGCCGCTATTGCGATCAGAAAGATTCTCGTTTTCATCATTGAAGGATTTCAGCAAGTTTTGCCTCCAAGTCTTCGCCTCTCAGACCTTTGGCCACCATGGTGCCGTTTTGGTCGAAGAGGAAGTTGGACGGGATGTAATAAATCATATAGTCTTCACTGACTTTGTTCTCGCTGTCGCGCACCTGAATCCAAGGCAGCTCGTCTTCCACCACGGCTTGCAGCCAAGCGGCTTCGTCCTGGTCGACGCTGACGCCGACAACCTCAAAACCGAGTTCATGGTATTTCTCGTAAGCGGCTTTCACGACGGGGTTCTCATGACGGCAGGGACCGCACCACGAGGCCCAGAAGTCAACCAAAGTGAGCTTGTTTTGGGCAATCTTTTCCGAAAGGGCGACATCCTCGCCGTCCTTGGTTTGAAGCGTGAAGTCAATGAAAGGTTGTCCCACCTCGAGGCGTTCTTGTTTGGCAACATAGTCGTTGAGATGGTCGCGATAGATGGACTCGGTGGTGAAGCCTGCCATCAGGTCTTTCAGCTGGTCGAGCGGATAGTCTTGTTTCACGCCATCGAGGATGTAATGGGTGACGAAGCTCTCGGGATGGGCCTTGATGTACTCGTCGCGGTAGTTGTCCTGCTGTTCCATCAGTGCCGTACCGACTTTGTTGAGCGAGTCCATCTTGATGGAGTCGTTGTCGGAAAAGGCCTGTTGCATTACAGCATAGAGGTCGCGAATCTGCATGTTAATCTCATCCAACTTGTCGTTGTAGGCGTCCAATTCAGCTTGGGTCTCCGAGCCCATGATTTCCACGGCTTGTGGGTTGTCGAGGTCGCCCACAAAAGCGATGTCCTTGTTGTCGGCGAAGAAAGGCATGGAACCACGTTGTCCCTTGATCTTTAAGGCATAGAGGATTTGTGGGTTGTCGATTGGAGCGGTCAATACGGCTTTCTCTTCAGCGATGACAGCTGAGTCGATGGTGACAGGCACGTTGTCGACATACTTTTGAAGGTAGACGGTCTTGTCGTTACCATTGGCCAGGCTGACGTTGACGTTGAAGGTTTTGGTTTGGTTGCAGGCCGTCATGATGAAGGCCACTGCAAACAGGAGTAAGAGGTTTCTTTTCATAGTATTCTTTTGTTGGTGGTATTATTCTTTTTTCTTTTCTCTCTTGAAGATGTAAAGGATCATCATGATGAGGAAGATCGAGACGGGGACGCTGAGCAGGATGCGTAGCAATACCTGACCGATAAGGTGGAAGCTGAACGACTCGAGGAAGAAGAGCGCAAAATGATGGACAAACACCATACATAGCACATATCTGAACATCCACATGCCGTCGATTTGTCCCAAGCTGGGTTCTTGGATGTTCTCGAATTTCAAGTTACCTGAAACGAGCTTTATGATGGAGGGCCTACAGAAAGCCATCAGCGTGGTGGCACCGGCATGAAGTCCAGGTGTACCTGTGAAGAGGTCGATGGACAGACCCAAGATAAAACCTAACACCAAGAGCTGCCATTTCGGGGTGTTGAAAGGCAGCAGCATGATAAATATCAGGTAGATATGCGGGTGCACATAACCGCCCAAACGGATATGGTTGATGACCAGCACCTGAAAGAGCACAAGCACCACAAAGCGGATGATCTGAAGCACGGTTTTGTTCATTGGAATCTTGCTTTTAATGAGTCAAGCTCGGGTTTGTGCAAATCATTGATCACATAGACGTGTCTCAAGGTGGCGAAGTCGGTGGCAAACCGTATCTTGGCCCTGTTGAGTGCGTCGACGGCGGTGGGGTAGAACTCCTCCACGGTACCCACCATCAAATCCTCGGGGAAGATGTAGGAATGGGAGCTGGTGAGGATGGTGTCGCCCTGTTTCAGGACGATATGGGTGGGGATGTCTTCCACCATGCCGTAGCGGTAGTTATTGGTCTCCCACTTCAAGCTGGCGAGTTCCTGGCTTTCCTTGATGCGTACGCCGACCACCGACTTGCTGTGCAGCAAACTCATGATGGACGCATAGTGTCGGCTCACGTCAATCACCACGCCTACGATGCCTTCTGTCGACATTACGCTCATATCACGTGTGATGCCGTCAGCTGCACCTTTATTAATAATGATGTAGTTATTGGCTTGTGTGGTGCTGTTGTTGACGACCTGTGCGGGGATGTATTCATACAGCGTGTCGCCGTTAAGGATATCGTAGGTGCAAGAAGTGGTGTCGTATACGACGGAGAGTTGCTTTCTAAGCAAGGCATTCTCCTCAGCCAACTGTTTGTTGGCGGTGTTCAACCTGAAATAGTTGCCTACCTCGCTGCTCCATTCGTATACCTTTCCCACGGCGTCGTTAGTCGTGTTGACTAGGCGGTTACGGTGGAAGTTCTGGCTACGGGCAAGCAGCAGGATAGAGATCACCTCCAAAAGGATAAAGAGGATGACGAAATGATGCTTGATGATAAAACTCCCGAGGTTGTTCATCACTTAATCAAGAAGGTGAAGCGGTCGAAGTTCTTCAGGGCAATGCCGGTACCACGGGCAACGGCGCGGAGCGGGTCTTCGGCCACATGGATGGGCAGCTTGGTCTTGGCGTTGAGACGCTTGTCCAAGCCACGCAACAGGGCGCCACCACCAGTGAGGTAGATACCCGTGCGGTAGATATCGGCCGACAGCTCGGGCGGGGTCTGCTCGAGGGCGTTCAGCACGGCGGTCTCGATCTTCATGATGCTCTTGTCGAGGCAGTGGGCGATCTCTGCATAGTTGACGCGGATTTCCTTCGGGATACCCGTCAGCATGTCGCGGCCCTGCACCGCATAGTCATCGGGCGGATTGTCGAGCTGCGGAATGGCGGCACCGACTTCGATCTTGATGCGTTCGGCGGTGCGTTCACCCACGATGATGTTGTGCTGCTTGCGCATGTATTCTTCGATGTCGGCGGTAAAGTCGTCACCTGCGATACGGATGGACTTGTTGTTGACGATGCCACCCAAGGCGATGACGGCGATTTCGGAGGTACCGCCACCGATGTCGATGATCATGTTACCCGTCGGTTCAAGCACGTCGATGCCGATACCGATGGCAGCGGCCATGGGCTCGTGGATCAGACGCACTTCTTTGGCGCCAGCCTGTTCGGCCGAGTCCTTCACGGCGCGCTCTTCCACCTCGGTGATACCCGAAGGGATGCAGATGACCATCTTCAGGCTGGGCGGAAACAGGGTGTTCTTGAAATTGATCATCTTGATCATCTCGCGCATCATGTACTCAGCGGCCTGGAAGTCGGCGATGACGCCGTCGCGCAGCGGGCGGATGGTCTTGATGTTTTCGTGGGTCTTTCCGTGCATCATCATAGCACGCTTGCCGACGGCGATAATCTTTCTCGTGTCGCGTTGCAAGGCCACGATAGAGGGCTCGTCAACGACTACCTTGTCGTTGTATATGATGATCGTGTTGGCCGTACCAAGGTCAATAGCGATTTCTTTGTTGAGGAATGAAAATGCTCCCATAGTCTTCAGTTATTAGTTGTTCAGTTTTCAGTTTATCAATGTCTAAAATGTCTAAATCCGGTAAATACCATGCTGATGTTATTCTCGTTGCAGCAGTCGATGGACTCTTGGTCGCGCACCGAGCCGCCGGGCTGTACGATAGCGGTGATGCCGGCTTCGTGGGCCAGCTCAACGCAGTCCTTGAAGGGGAAGAAGGCATCGGAGGCCAACACGGCACCCTTCAGGTCGAAGTCGAACGAACGGGCCTTTTCGATGGCTTGGCGCAGGGCATCCACGCGCGAGGTTTGTCCGATGCCCGAGGCAAAGAGTTGCTTGCCTTTGGCGAGAACGATGGCGTTTGAGCGGCTGTGCTTCACAATCTTGTTGGCGAAGATCATGTCGTCCACCTCGTCGGCAGCGGATGCCTTGGTGGTGATGACCTTAAAGTCGGCAGCGGTCTCCGTGTGGAGGTCGCGGTCCTGCACGAGGAAGCCATTCAAGGCGGTCTTCACGGTCTGAGGCCTGTAGAGATCGGCCTTGAGGCGCAGCACCACGCGGTTCTTCTTCGAGAAGAGCAGGTCGAGCACGCCGTCTTCATACTTGGGTGCCACGATGACTTCGATGAAGAGCTTGTTGATTTCTTCGGCAGCAGCCATATCGATAGGACGGTTGCACACCAACACGCCACCGAAGGCCGACACGGGGTCGCCTGCCAAAGCTGCCAGATAGGCTTCTTTCACGGTCGGGCGACAAGCGATGCCGCAGGGGTTGTTGTGCTTGAGGATGGCGAAGGTGGGTTCGTCGAACTCACGGATGAGGTTGAGGCCAGCGTCAAGGTCAAGCAGGTTGTTGTACGACAACTCCTTGCCGTGGAGTTTCTCGAACATGGCATCCAGGTCGCCATAGAAGGTGCCCTTCTGGTGCGGGTTCTCGCCATAGCGTAGTGTGGTGCCTTCCTCTTCGGTAATACGCAGAGGCTTGTTGCTGTCGTCTTTCACGAACCAATTCATGATAGCGCTGTCGTAGTGCGAGCTCACGCCAAAGGCGTAGGCGGCAAAACGACGGCGGTCGTCGATGGAAGTCTCACCCTGCTGGTCTTTGAGCAGCTGGATGAGCTCGCCGTAGTATTTCTGCGAAGGCACGATCAGCACGTCGTTAAAGTTCTTGGCACCAGCGCGGATGAGCGAGATGCCACCGATGTCGATCTTCTCGATGATCTTGCTGGCATCGTCTGTGTTGGCCACGGTCTCCTCGAAGGGATAGAGGTCGACGATGACGAGGTCGAACGGCGGGATGTCGTATTCCTGCATCTCCTTTTGGTCCGACTCAAGCTGGGTGCGACCCAGGATGCCGCCAAACACTTTGGGATGGAGGGTCTTCACGCGACCGCCCAAGATGGACGGATAGCCTGTGAGCGACTCGACAGTCTTCACTGTGGGGTCGAGCGGCTTGATAAAGTCATAGGTGCCTCCCGTAGAGTATATCTGTACGCCATTTTGCTTCAACAAGTCGACAATGGTGTCGATGCCCGTTTTATAAAATACTGATATTAAAGCAGTTCTAATTTTTTTCAAGGGTGTAAAATTTAGGTGATTTTAAACTGCAAGAATACCAAAAAACTACAAACCGCGCAAGACATAAAAGCATTTTTTTTGAACAAAGATTTCAACAATTTTCAACTTTTTCCAGCGCCGTTCGTTATGTAGAATTACAATGAAAAAAGAAAAAATAATCCACTGAAAATGAATGGCATAAGAGAAAAAACGATTATAAACTACAAAATCCGGTTATTTGTATCGTTTTTCTTCTTATTTTTACCGATTCAAAACTACGCGGATGGAAACAAAGTGGATTTTAAACCAACCTGTTGACAAACAGCAAGTTGACGAGATTGTCAAGGTGCTCAATATCGATGAGAACCTTGCCACTTTGCTTGTCCAACGCGGAATTACCAACTACGAAGAAGCCAAGACATTCTTCCGTCCTTCGCTCTCGCAACTCCACGATCCTTTCCTCATGAAGGACATGGACAAGGCCGTCGACCGTGTGCTTCGCGCCATCAACGAAGGCGAGAAGGTGCTGATTTACGGCGACTACGACGTGGACGGAACGACAGCCGTGGCTGTGGTTTACACCTACCTGAAGCCTTTCTTCAAGAAGAAAAAGATTGAGTTCTATATCCCTGATCGTTATGAAGAGGGCTATGGCATCTCCTATAAAGGCATCGACTATGCGGCTGAAAACGGCTTCAAGCTTGTCATCGCCCTCGACTGCGGCATCAAGGCCAACGAACGTGTGGATTATGCCAACGAGAAAGGTGTCGATTTCATCATCTGCGACCACCATCGTGCAGGCGACACCATCCCGAATGCCGTGGCAGTGCTCGATGCCAAGCGCCCCGACTGCACCTATCCTTACGATGAGTTGTCGGGTTGTGGCGTCGGCTTCAAATTGGTCACCGCCCTTTCCATGAAAGGCTTGGGCACCATCGAAAAGGTCTACGAGCTCATCGACCTTTTGGCCGTGAGTATCGCTGCCGACATCGTGCCCATCACGGGCGAGAATCGTGTGTTGGCTTATTTTGGCCTCAAACAACTCAATAAAAACCCACGTCCGGGCATCGAAGCCATCCTTCAACATGCCAACATCTATCGCCGTGATGAGGACCAGCTTGATGACGAGGAGAATGTGCTGACCAGAGAGCTGACCATCAGTGACTTGGTCTTCCTTATCGGACCTCGCATCAATGCTGCTGGTCGTATCGCCAAAGCCTCCGACTCGGTACGTCTGCTTATCGCCGACAAGAAGGAACATGCTGAAAAACTGGCCGCCTCCATCAACGACCTCAACGACGAACGTCGTGAGTTCGACAACCGTATCACCGAGGAGGCCTTGGATATGATTGCCGCTGACCAAGAGTTGAAGGACGCCAAGAGCACCGTGGTCTTCAATGCGAAATGGCACCGTGGCGTCATCGGCATCGTGGCTTCGCGCCTCACCGATTATTATTACCGTCCGACCATCGTCCTGACCCGTGCCAATGGCCTCGTCACGGGCTCTGCGCGTTCCATCAGGAGTTTTGATATCTACGATGCCATCGACCATTGTTCCGATTTGTTGGAACACTTCGGTGGCCATAAATATGCGGCGGGTCTGTCGATGAAGCCCGAAAACTTGCCCGAGTTCCGTCGTCGTTTTGAGGCCTACGTCAGCGAGCATCTGGTGGACGAAGACTTTGTCCCTGAGTTGGAAGTGGATCTGAAGATCAACTTCAGCGACATCACGGCTAAGTTTATGCGCATCCTCAACCAGTTTGCCCCATTTGGTCCGGGCAATATGGCTCCCGTGTTTTGGACGGATAATGTCATCGACGCCGGTGGCTCACGCCCCGTGGGCGCTCACCGTCACCTGAAACTCACCGTGTCGCAACCTGGTGATATTGAACAGGGCGTGGCTCCTTTCTCGGGCATTGCCTTCCAAAAAGGTGACCTTTTCGACCGTATTCACAACGGTGAGCGTTTCAGCATCTGCTACCATTTGGAATACAACACTTGGCAAGGCAAGACCAACCTTCAACTGAATGTGAAGGACATCAAGTTTGAGGAAGAATTGTAGAGTTTTCCTGGTTATTTCACGGTTATTTTAGCTACTACTGTGCTGCCGTTTTTGTCGGTGACAAGTAGGAAATAAAGCCCTTCTGGTAGGCCTGAAAGATTGATGTCGTTGCCTTCTCCGAAGGTCTTTGCCAATTGACCCATGGTGTTATACACCTGCACCTTGGCTACTTCCACCTTCATGATATGCACTTCGCCATTTGTTGGGTTGGGATACAGCGAAACCAAAGGAGAGCCAGCGTGTTCTTTTGTGCTCGTCAAGTCATCGCCCGTGGTCCAGTTTTCAGGCAAGCTATTGTCGGAATCGAGGTCTTTCAGTTCGAGGTAAGGCCCTTCGCCATCGGCTTCCATAGGCCAGGGCAAGCTGTCGGAATAACAAACTTGATCGATGACATTGCCCCAAGCGTCGGACAAGACGAGGTTCTCTGACTTGTTGGAGAGTTTGCGTGTGTATTGTCCGAAAGGCGTCGTGTTGTAAAACTCCGTGAACATTAGCGAATCGGAGCATAATATGACAGCTTGGTGGCCTTCGATATGGGCGTGTTCGGGGAACGTATAGGTGACACCCAACTCGCGGAAATACATGCCCGTCAAGTCCACTTCCTCGTCACCGTTGTTAGTGATTTCGATGAATTCAAACAAGTCACCGTCGATATTCCACCAATCCATGGGATGATAATGGATTTTGGAGATGACCAAAGGCGGTAGGTCGACGTCGGCGCAGCCTTCGTAGGCGCCTATGTGTTGGTTCAGCCAATTGATACGCTGCTGTAGCCAGGTTTTCATGTTATTCACATATTGAGCGTGTTGCGACATCTGGTTCCAGCGTTGGTTGTCGCGAGGTATAGCTTCAGCAATCAAGGCGTCGATTTCGTCGATGCGGTTGCAGACGAAATCATAGTTTAAGGGTTGTCCAGGCTCAGTCAACTCAAACCATCGCTTGGCCATATAGCAACGGAAGAGGTCGGTGTCAAACAGGTCTTTCCAAAACTTTGGACCGTTGTTGTCTTGGTTGTTGAACTGCCACACGTCGTATCTGCTGCGGTTGCCGAAGGCATCGTAACCGAAAGCCAGGTTGTAATCCCAGACAGGGCCAGCGCGCAGCTTGCCTAACCTGTCTTTATGGAAGAAGGTGCTTAAGGAATAGACATCCACGTTCGAAGTGTATTCCGCAATCATCATAAAGTCAACGAAGGAAGGGATGTCGATGACCGAAGGGATGCCCGAAGTAATGGACGTGTTGTGTTGGTTGGCCACTGAGGCGAGGTTGGTAAACACGCCGTGAATATAGTTGTGTTGCGCATTGGTGATATCGGCAGGCTTGGGATAATGATGGATGAAGTCGGTGCTGTTGCCCCACCAGCCGCCACCATAGCCTTGCATCGTCCAGGCCACAGGGTCGCCGCCAGTGGTCTTGTCGGCTTTGGTGATATAGCCTCCTGTCACCTCAGGATAGTTGTTGCATGTCTGGTCCATCTCCTCGATGTTGACGCGGTTCTTGTCAGGCTTGATTCGTTCCATGAAGGCATATAAACCTTTATAGTCACCGTTGATGACCACCTCGCAATACACGCTTCGCGAGGCATATTGTCCGAGTCGGTTTGAGAGTTCATAAGCCAACACGTCGCGCATCCCGGTCTGGTCGAAAGCCAAGGAGTTGAGCACCCAGTCGTTTTCTTTTGGCATTCCCAAAATGCTGACATTCCTGTTGGTGATGTCATCATCTTCGCGGGTTTCAAGGGCGTAGGGCTTCTTGTTGAGCATGGTCTGCGACGAGCTGCCACGCCGTTCGATGCCGATGCGTCCGTCATAGTTGAGCAACTCGGGGTTGTCGATATCGCTCATATAGTTGCGTGAGCCGTCCTGATGCCAAATGATCTTCATCGTACCCGGCACTTTAGGCTCGTCAGGGATGTTGACGCCACCATCGGTCTCGATGACCACGATGGGCAGATTGCTATCTGTGAAGGTCTGCGCCATGACGGTGAAGGTCATAAACAACAGCAACAAAACCGATGTCGTTTTCTTGAGTTTCATAGGTTATTTCCAGAATTGCCACCATCTCTTTTGTCGGCCTTCAACCACTCTGGCATAGCGGTTACGCGACCTCCGCAAGGTGGAGAATTTCGTGACAGAACCCGCATTGGGACCTTTCAGGCTGAGAATATGGGAACGCGATGCCACAAATCCGCCCTCGTCGACATCCTCGATGTTGCCGTATTTGTTTTTCTTGGCAGCATAGATGATGACGTTGTCGATAAACCAGCTGTTGACATTGGCGCCGTTGCCGGAGAAATAAAGACAGAACTGCGGCTCTTTGGTGGTCCATTCCTCCATGTCGAAGGTGAGTAGGTACTGGCTTTGCGCGATGCTGCCCGTCACGGTGTCTTCCCAGATGCTCTCCCAGTCCTCGCCGTTTTGCGAGATGCCGATGCCGATTTGTGCATTGATCTCGCCATGGGTGGCTTCAAGGCTGTGGTTGAACTGGAAGTTGATGAAATCGTATTTTCCTAAATCCACGATAGGCGTCACGAGGCGGGTGGTGCCATTGAAGTTGAAGTCGGGATACATCTGCATCTCATGTGGCTTGCATCCGGCAAAGCAGGTGTTGGAGATGTACCACACCACCCAATCGTCGCCCTTGGCATCCCAGCCTTCCTCCAACCAGGGGTTGAAGAAGCCTTCGCACAACATCACGTCGCCCTGCTGGCTGAAGGCCTGCAAGGAGAAGAGCAACACGATGATGGTTAGTAGACGTTTGATCATCCAACTTATTGATTTTGGGACAAAAATAGGAAAATTCTTAGACTCTATTCTTTTACGGGGTGTTTTTCTTATTTTTGCGGCATAAACGGATAAACCAATGGCAAAAGAAAAAACCACTTTTTTCTGCAAGGAATGCGGCAATGAGTCGCCGAAATGGTTCGGGAAATGCCCCGCCTGCGGTGCGTGGAACACCTGCGTGGAAGAGACCGTGGTCACGGGGAAGGACAGCAAATCGGTGAAGAAAAGCGTCGGATTGGAGATGGATAAGGGTCTGCCTACCCCCATTAAAGAAATCGGCAACGCCAAGGAACAACGCATCATTTTGCCATACGAGGAACTCAACCGCGTGCTCGGTGGTGGCCTGGTGCTTGGTTCTTTGACCCTCGTAGGCGGTGAACCTGGCATCGGTAAGTCGACCTTGCTTTTGCAGACAGCCTTGCAATTGGCTGGTAGAAAGATTCTGTACATCTCAGGCGAGGAGAGTCAGACCCAGATTAAGATGCGGGCCGAGCGCATCGGTATCCACAACACCGACTGCCTCATCCTCACAGAGACCAACACGCAAGAGATCCTGAAGCACTTCAAAAATGTGCAGCCCGACATCGTGATTGTCGACTCCATACAGACGCTCGAATCGCCTTACGTGGACGCCACGGCGGGTAGCCTCTCCCAAATCCGTGAGACGGCTGCCGAGATGAACAAAATCGCCAAGGCCTATCAGGTGCCGGTGTTCCTCATCGGCCATATCACCAAGGACGGCAGCATCGCCGGACCGAAAATCTTGGAGCATATAGTAGATACCGTTTTGCAGTTCGAGGGCGACCGCCACTATGGCTTCCGCATCCTGCGCACCATCAAGAACCGCTTCGGGTCGGCCTCGGAGTTGGGCATTTTCGAGATGAATGCCACGGGTCTCCGCGAAGTGACCAATCCCAGTGAAATCTTGTTATCACAGCGCGACGAGGAAGTGAGCGGCATCGCCATTGCCGCCACCATGGAAGGCCAACGCCCTATGCTCATCGAGACACAGGCTTTGGTGAGCAGCGCTGCCTATGGCACTCCGCAACGCTCCGCCACGGGTTTCGACATCCGCAGAATGAACATGTTGCTGGCTGTGTTGGAAAAACGCGCTGGATTTAGACTTTCAGTAAAAGATGTATTCTTAAACATCGCAGGTGGTCTCCACGTGGACGATCCCGCCATCGATTTGGCCGTCATCGCTGCTGTGCTTTCTTCTAATGCCGACATCCCCATTTCGTCGCGTTATGCCTTTGCTGCTGAGGTGGGTCTTTCGGGCGAAATCCGCGCTGTCACCCGCATTGAGGCCCGCATCGCCGAAGCCGACAAGCTTGGTTTTGAGAAGATATTTGTCTCGAAATACAATGCCAAAGGCTTGGATACGAAGCGGTTTAAGATCCAGATTGTACCGGTAGCATCAGTGTATGAGTTGGGGGCTGAGTTGTTTGGGTAGGATAAGGGAAACAAACGCTCTGCGTTCGACGGAGTCAAATCTTACATAAATCATTCGTAAATCTTGGGTTCCAGCGGATTTGCAATCCGCTGGACTTGAATATTAGGATTTGTAATCCGAAAACTATGAAGTGAAACTATGCGGATTACAAATCCGCCGGTTCAAAACAGTCGGATTGCAAATCCGACCAAACGGGTAAACTTTTATTCTTCTAGATTTGCATCAAATCGAACAGGGACTATGTATTCAGCGTCCTTTTCCATGCGACTACCTTTCCAATACTCCAAATTCCAAAGAGCCATAACCGCTTCATCATCAAGAGACTTAAATCCAGAACTTCTTGCCAATTTCACTTTGGCGATTTTGCCGTTTCGGCTCTTCACCTTGAAACGCACATAAGGTGTCTTGCATTCAAAGTCGATTGGGTTTGTATGGTTTCCGATTAAAACAGCCTCTTCTTCAAGCAACTTTTCAAGACTGAAATTCTGTGCTATTGTGATAGGCCAAGCTGGTTCATAAGTACAAGAGACTCTCATCATATACAATATATCCACCTTTTCTCCTTGATATTCTGCTGCCTCGGATGGATTGGAAATCAACTGGGCATATTCGAGAACTTTTTCATCCAAACCATAACCCAATCCCTTGAAAATTTTATAATCAGTTAATTTACAATCTTTTGTGATACGGAAAGTGAGGAGCACATTCCCTTGAATATGGTTCTTTTTTGCTTCTTCAGGATAATCTAAAACTGGACTAATACGTGTGTAATAAAATAGGGATGCGTAATCCAATTGAAAATCCTTGGGCATCACATCAGGCCGAACGAAGTTGCAACTATCCAAGTCTTCGGCAAAGACAATCATATCTTCCACTTCTTGCGCTTTGACCGCAAAACTAATGATAAAACCGAAAAGCAATGTTAATAATATCTTTTTCATAAAGTAAAGTGTTATTGATTATTACAGCATCGCCGCCGCATTCCGAATCTTCGCCATCCAACGGATGACATCCTTGTCTTTTCGAGCCGTCTGAAGGTTGTATTTGGTTTGGATACGCATCAGCAACTCAGCGGGCATGTCGAGAGCCGCCTCAAAGAGCAAGGCTGTGTTTGTAGTAAGAGGACGGTGGGCATTGAGCAGTTCGTTGAGCACGGAATAAGACATACCCACATTTTGGGCAAACTCGCGCTGCGAAATGCCACGATCTTCCAACTCGTCTTTGATAATCTCCCCAGGGTGTGTAAATCTGAAAGGAGTCAGATTATTGGCAATCATTTCGTCTTTAATTCCTTCAATGTGTATCATGGTTTCTTCAGTCATAATGGTTCGACAATTCTATAATATTGCAGATGGTGGCTACAGTTTCGTTTCCTTCCGTTTGTTCCGTAAACTCAACGCGGTATTTCTTGTTCACTCTAACAGAGGAAAGTCCATCTTTATCTCCCGACAAGTGCTCATAATGAAGTCCGCCAATCAAAGCAAGCACATTGACATTCTCCGCCTCCACCATAATGTCAATTACCTTGACATATCTCCTCACCACTTCGGGTTGGAAACGGTGCTTTTTGTCAGGCGACTTGCCCGTGGTGTACAACTCTTTTAAGTATTCCTTGTCGAAAGTTACCTTCATCTCGCCTGCAAAGGTAAACCAAATCTTTGAATATTCGCAAAAAAAGTGATATTTTTATATAAAATTCTGATTAATAACTAAAAAATCAGACAAACACATACAAACAAATAGAAGAATTGTTTACTTTTGCGGCAAAGAAATGATATGGACCAAGAGAAAATCATATTAGGCATCGACCCGGGCACGATGGTGATGGGTTATGGTGTCATCCGTGAGCAGGGTAAGAAGTTGGAACTCATCACGATGGGCGTCATTAACCTGAAGAAGTTGGCGAACCAGGCACTTAAGCTGAAGAAGATATTTGAACGTGTCTTGGAAATCATCAACGAGTACCATCCCGACGAGCTGGCTATCGAAGCGCCCTTTTTCGGTAAGAACGTGCAGTCGATGTTGAAGCTGGGGCGCGCCCAAGGTGTGGCCATGGCCGCCGCGCTCTATCGCGACATCCCCATCTTTGAATACTCCCCCAAGACCATCAAGCAAACCATCACGGGCAACGGCAACGCGTCGAAGGAACAGGTGGCCAAAATGGTGCATTTCATTCTGAAGACCGACGAGGACCCCGAGTTTTTCGATGCCACCGATGCTGTGGCAGCTGCTGTGTGTCATTCCATCAGCAAGGGCAAGGATGTGAACTACACCAAGCATACCACCGAGAAAGCCAAGGCACATCGTCGCCCCGATTGGAGCAAATTTATCGCCGAAAACCCTGGACGTGTGAAGTCATGACACAGTTAAAAATGGAATAGTATTTGTGGCAACTTTGATAATAAACCAAATAAAAGAATTGATATGATCATCACCATCATTTGCATCACTATCCTGGCATACGCCATTGCTGGTAAAGACATCAATAAACAATTGGAAAAGCTGAAAGGTGTCGATTGGAAAGCCAAGTCATCCGATGTCTTCGGCAAAATTGGCGTTTATGCCAAAAAGGCAGGCCGTGTGGCTACCAAGCCCTTGCTTCAGCTTTATTATGTGCTGACCATGGGCGAGACCACCACACTTGAGAAAGCCTTGATCGTGGGCGCTATCCTTTACACCGTCATGCCCTTCAGTTTGATTCCCTTCAAGGCACACCGTATCTTAGGCCTTTTGGACGAAGGCCTGGCTGTGCTGTATGTGGTCAAGAAGGTGCAGAACAAGATTACGCCTGAAATCAACGCCAAGGTAGATGAGACCTTGAATGCGTGGTTTGGTGTGGAAGAAGCAGCCCCGACCGCAGAGCCGGAGCAAACCGCAGAGCCTGCCGAGTAATTAGAGTTCCGAAGACAGATGGTAGCGTCCGCTGCCAAAAGTCTTTGTTTCATAACCATTGGCGGTGGGCAGACAGACCTCGGCCGTGGTGTTGGCGGGGATGACGAAGTCCCATTCAAAATGGTTGCCCTCGCGTTTCCAGTTGCTTTCGATGCGACCCGAAACCGATTCATAGGCACAGTTTACAAAGCCCAATCCCTCAATGGGGTAGGGCTTTAGTTGTATCATGCTGTAGCCCGGCTCCAAGGCGCGGATGCCGCCGAGGTATTCGTATTCCCAAAGGATGAGGTCGCCGAGCAACATTACATGGTTGCCCGAGTTCATTGACGGGTCGGCGGTGTTGCCGTTCCATAGCTCCCAGATGGTGGTGGCACCGTTGCGGACCATATAGCCCCAGCTCGGATAGGTGTCGTTGGAAGCGATTTTGAGGGCGAGGTCGCCGCGACCGTATTCCGTCAGGCAACGCATCAGCTGTTGGATGCCGACCACACCTGTCGAGACATGGCCGCCGCATTCGTTTTCGGTCTTGTCTACGATGCTTTGCATCACCTTGTCTTCCAAACCTTTAGGTACCATACCGAACCACAACGGCAAAATGTTGGCGGTCACCGTGTTGTTGGCATAGACGCCCGTGACGCGGTTGAAGTATTTGTCGTTGAAAGCCACAGTGCTGGTGGTGATTTCCTGGTTGAAGAACGCCACATCCTCGTCGACCCCTAGCACCTCGGCAAACTTGGCCATCTTACCGCAGAGGTAGCAGTAGAAAGGCGTGGAGAGCACCGTAGCATCGGTAATGCGCGTGGGGTCGTTGGAGTGGATGAGCTCGAGGCTCTCAGGAGGCATGCACCAGTCGCCGTAGGTGTCGCGCGGCATGAGGCCGCCTCTCATGTAGTCGTTCTTCATGTGGAGCATCCATTTCTTCAAGGCATCGTAATGCTGGCGGATGGGTTCTTCATCGCCGAAACGGGTGTAGAGCATATCGGTGGCAGTGACCACGGCACCGGGCCAGGTCATGTTGTCGGTGTAGCCACGCCAATAGGGCGGGATGACATTGGGCAGTGAGCCGTTGTCCCACTGGCTATCCTCGGCATCGGTGAGCCATTTGGCGTAGAGTTGGTGGTTGTCGAAGATGTACGACTCGCCGTAGTTACCCGTGGTTCGGTCGCCGGTCCAGCCCATGCGCTCGTCACGTTGCGGACAGTCGGTGGGCATGGAGCGGTAGTTGCCACGGATACCCCAATACGCGTTGTGATACACCGCGTTGATGATTTCATCGGAGGTCTCAAACGAACCTGTGACGGCCATTTCGTCATAGATCACCCAACCTTCGAAATCGTCTACGTTGGGCGTTTCGCGTAGACCGGATATTTCTACAAAGCGGAAACCATGATAAACAAACATGGGGTGCCAATGCGCCTCGCTGCCCTTCATGACATATCGGTCCGTGCATTCAGCACCGCGTTGGTTGGCGGTATAAAGTAGGCTATCGGGAGTTAAAAGTTCAGCGAAGCGCAGGGTGATGATGTCGCCTGATTGCTGATCGCGTATTTTCATGTCAATGAAGCCCACCATGTTTTGACCCATGTCGAGAACCCATTTGTCTCCTTTTTGAAACAGGCTGACAGGCTTCAGTTTTTCCATCACCGTGATGTTGGGGTTAGGCTGGGCGCTAAGTTGGCCTTCGGGGGCCTCAACGAGTTCGGCCTGAAGCCAAGCGGAGTCATCGTAGTTGGGTTGGTTCCATTCGCCGAGGTCGTAATTCTCGTCATAGGTCTCGCCGTCATATTCGTTGGCGGTGCGGATGGGGCCTCGGTTGGTGATCTTCCAAGTCTCGTCGCTGACGATGGTCTCTTTTTGGCCATCCTTATACGTCACTTCAAGTTGCAAAAGCAGTCGTGGTGTGCCGAAGCCGAATGCATTCTCTGTACCATCCCAGTTGGGGTTTTTGACATCGTAGCGGATGGTCGTGAAGCGTCCGCCTTCGAGGATGATGCCGATGGCGTTGTCGCCGCTGTTAAGCATCTCCGTGACATCGTAAGTGTTGAAATACACACGTTTGGAATACCAAGAGAGGGTGGGTTTCAGCAGTTCCTCGGGAGCAATCTCGGTGCCATTGAGGTAGGCGCTATACACGCCCATGCCGCTGACATAAAGACGAGCGTCGGCCACTTCGCCGTTGAGGGCGAATTCTTTGCGGAGATAACGGGCGGCAAGGCGAGTGTGGCCTATCAAGACATCATCTTCAAACTCGTGGCCAATCCATTTCGCCTGCCAATCCCTTTGTTCCAGCAAGCTGATTTCAAAGGGCTGAACTTCGCTTTCTATCTTGGTTTTCCTGCCTCCGTTGGCTGTCACTGTCGTGATGACTTTCCAGAAAGCTTTGTCGCGGCTTTGAAATGGTTCGTAGGTGACAGAGAGACCCAGCATAGGGATGTTAAGCATCTGGTTGGAAGCCACCGTTTTGGAGTCCCAAAGGTCGCCGATACCCTTTTGGGCGTTCTCGGCGGTGGAGGCCACGATGATGCGGTAGTCTTGTTGCACGACATTGCTTTCCGCCGATTCGTACTGCCAACTAAAACGCGGCTGGTTCGTGGCTAGGGCCTGCGGATGCACTTGTTGCTCCACATTGGGGTTGGTGATGCTGACATCCAGTGAACCATGACAAGAAACGAGGCCCAGTAAGGCCAAAAGGTAAAGAAAGTGTTTCATGGAAGTCCTATTTGTTGAAATACTACTTTTTTTCCTTGTCGCCCAACGCGATGAGCAACAACAGGGCGATGATGGGATTGATGAAAATGGAAAGTAAAAACCACACCAATCCATGTCTTCCTTTCTTTTTTGCCACTAATGCCACACAGGTTGGGATAAAGAGGAAATAGGCAATGGCGATCACCACAAATATGCCCATGAAAAGCAGTGCTCCGTCGTTAGATAAGTAGTTAGTTAATTCCATAGTGTTTTATTGTTTAGGTTATCTTTTTATTAGTTCTAATGTATGGTCAATCCGGCCAATCCGGTTGCAATTGTTATAACTCTTCTTCTTTTGCCTTCCAAACAAACAACCCCACTGCCCCAGCGAGTGCCCGTATCAGTTCCAATAAGTCTTCGGAAGGCGCGTAAACGGTCATACAAGTGTCATCGCGACTCAAAGTGATGAGAGCATCAGATGCTCCGATGAGGATGCATAAATTATCGTGGTTGCCTTTGACAAGGTCGGCAAACTTCTCTGGTTCAGGGTTGAAGAGGCCTTCGGTATCGTCGCCTATGAACAAACGCAGATCGTAGTAGCAATACAGCTTCAATAGAACTTCACAAAACCGTTCCCGTAGGACAGCATAGCGCGTAGGCTTCAGATAATACTCTTCCACGGAGAAGAACCTTCCACCTCCATTCTCCGGCACTTGCTTAGGGAGGAAGTCCACCACCCAATACTCCTTTTCAAAAAACGCTTCAATCATATTGCTTTAGTTGTTTCATGCTTGTATTACCGCTCAAAAACGGCTTCTTTTGTTTCGCCATCAGGTTCTGTCACGCTTAGATTGCTGAGATTATGGTTGTTAACATCATCCATCACGATGGCTGTGCGGTAGTCTTTCTTTAAAGCGGTCAGTTTGATGTTTTGCATGGTCAAGCCGTCGACATGGCGGATGAAGAAGCCCCAGGCGGGCAATTCCATGTGCTGCGAGAACTCGGGATAGGCTTTGGGCATCTCGGGCACTTTGTCCAATTCGTCAAGTCCCACATGGGCATAATGCGGGTCGCCGCCGCCAGGGAAGACGATTTCTATGTTTTCCAAAGTGACATTCTTTATCTTACTGTCTTTCAGTCCGATGATGCCACAAGGGGAGATGTTGCGCGGCAAATCTTCGATAGGACCTTCGTATTCGTAGCCTGCATCGGGCTTGGTGGCAGCCACTTCGCAGTAGAGGTTCTTGATGGTGATGCCGTCCATGAAGCTCTGTTTGTCGCGTCGTGAACCGACATTAAGATAGATGGCATTGCCTACATTGGTGGCATAGAGCGAGTCTACAAGGATATTCTCGCAGATGCCGCCGTCGACGCTTTGGATGGTGATGGCACTGCGATAGGTGTCGTAAACGGTGTTGTCGATAATCTTCACATTTTTGAATCCGCCTGCGCCCATGGTGCCGAACTTGATCCCGCTCGCACTGCTGCGGGCAGTGCAGTGACGCACCTCGATGTTTTGGCACAATTTCTTGGCGCTGTGTGACTTGAGGCAGATGGCATCATCGCTCGCGTCGATGTAACTGTTAGTCAGCACGAAGCCATCACAGTCCACGATATCGATGCCGTCGTTGTTCCAAAAGGCGGTGCTTTGGATGCGTATGTTATTGACTTTGACATTCTCGCATTGGTCGTACATGGTGACCCAGTTGGCAGCATTACGGAAGGTTACATTGTCGACTTCCACATCCTTGCACTCCCTAAAAATCAACAGTCGGGGACGGAATCCCTCGCCCACGCGGTCGTTACTCAGCTTGTCTTTCATAAGGCCTTTGTGTACGAGGTCGGTGCAGTTGTTGCCCAACTCGCGCCCTTGTCCTTCGATGACGCCACCGCTGTTGTAGACCCCGATAAGACGGATGTTCTCGACGCCTTCGGCTAGGATGAGGCCATGGTCGTTGGTGGCGTTGAGGCGGTCGTAGTCGAAGGGGTTGGTGCTACCCACGAGTACGGCGCCTTCCATCAGCTCTATGGTGACATTGGACTTGAGATGGATGCTGCCCGTGAGGTAACGACCTACCCAGAAACGCAGGGTGCCGCCACCTTGTTCCGCAATCCAGTCGATGGCGAATTGGATGCTGCGGGTGTTCATCGTCACGCCGTCGCTGCGGATGCCAAACTTGGAGGCATTGTAGGTGGGTTTAGGGTCTTGCGCTGTGGCTTGTATGGCCATCAGTAAGGTGAGACAGAGTGTGAGGAGGTGCTTTTTCATTGTGCTTCAGATTTGTATATTGTTACAGGTCCCAACAATCCCATCGGCTGCAAAGGCTGTTCCCGTCTGGGATGGTTGAGGTATATCCAAGTGGTCGGGTTTTCCTCGCGGCTGAAGGTCTTGAGGTAGTTGCCCATGATGGTAGTTACGCGGACTTCAAGGTCATCTTCTCCGTCTTTAAGATAATCGCTAATGTCGTAGATTCTTCTTCCAAAATATTGGACACCAGCTGATTGTCCGTTGACGAACACCTCAGAAACGCCTTCAACGAGGCCTAAATCCAGAATAGTAGAGACGGTGTGCACTAAATCAATGGTTTTACGGTAGACGATGGTGCCACAAAAATGCTGGAATGCCTCGTTATCCTTTAGGTCGAACAGAGTGTCGAAATGCGCTCTGATAGTATCATTTAAGAGGCTATGGCACAAGGTCACATCCCAGTTGTCCGTGATGTCGGTGGCGGGTAAAGTACCGATAATAGTGTGGAGTGGTTGCCAGACTGGGAGGTCGATAGGCTTCGGTTTTTCGAACACGACAAGCACCGACTCCACAGGACCCAAGTCAAAGGTATAGCTACCATCCTTGTCAAGGGGCAAGGCATAGCGCTCGCCTGTCAGCAAGTCCCAGATTTGGGCTTGTCGCTTGTGGGTTAATGCTTTGCTGAAAGTGATTTTGGTTTGGTGAGCATGATAACGATGGCTGTTGCAAAGCAACACCATCTCGCTACCATCATCGGTGGTGTAACGGTTTTGCATCACATAAGGGTCTGGGTTCTCGATGTCGAGATAATGTGGCAGGCTCTCAGCATGCATCAGGCTGTCGTACCATGGGATGAAGCCTTCCTTGGGTGGCTCAACAAAAACAAAACGCTCAGAGTGTTGCATCACTTTCTCCATGGTCGTCTTCACGAGAGAGTCCTTAACGGCATAGTTGGGACGCAGACCTAAGGATTGATATGGTATCGTGTCGATGCATACAATCTTGCCTCCCGATTCCACAAACTCCAGCAACCGCTGTGCAGTCTCAGGGTGAAGGCTTTCCACATCAATCAACATTAAAGTGTTGTATTTTCGCTTGTTGAAACAAAGGTTGCCTCGCTTGATCTCGGATTGGTTGATGATGTTCTCGCTCACATAATCCACACCACCACCGCATTTGTTGATGGCCTCCCAAAGCATGGTCTTGTAGGGCGCCCGAGTGGTGTTGGGGAAGGGCTCGTTCTGCATCCCGATGGTGCTCCACATGTCGTTTTCAGGGTTAAGGATGGCGATGTCGGCATAATAGGTGCCATGCTGCAAAGCGTAGGAGAGTCGGCCTTTGTATTCGTTGTAGTACTTGAAATACGGCCACCAATTGTTGCGCTCGCTGAAAAATGCGCCATAGCGTACCCAGCCGGGGAACTTGGCCTCAAGGTTGGGTGAGTAGTTAAAGCCGTGGAAAACGCTGTGAGTCACGCCCGAAATGGCCGATTGGTCGCCACCAATCTTCAGCTGCTCAAGTGTCATGTTGAAGACGGTGTAGGTGTTGGTCATCTCTTCGCAGCTGACGGTGCGGTTGCCGGCAAGATGAGCGGCTGAAGATACAAACTTGTTGACCATGGTATAGGCACGACCACGGCGGTAGTCGGTTTCCGACATCTCCTCGCCGGGTTTGTGGCGCAACCAGTTGGTGGTCCAAGATTCGCCTTCTGGGATGTCGTAGCCCATGGCATTCTCCAAGGGATAGAAGCCACGACCATAGGCTTGGGCACGGGCTTTTACCCCGAGGTGGTGGCACCATTCAAGGTAGGTGTTCGTGAAGCGTTCTTGCATCAATTGTGCCTTGAAGTCCTCAAAGTCATAGCGGGCACGTTGTATTTCCTTTTGAAAAGCGTCAGTCACAGGAACAACAGGGTCATAGTTGAGCGCGCTGCCCATTGAGCCGATCTTGAAGAGGATAAATGGTAGCCTTTCAGTGATGTCATAGCCGTAGCGTTTTTGGAACTCCTCAGCCATGTCCGAGGTCCAGTTGGCGCCTTCGAGCTCCATGCTGTCGGTGAATAACGCGCGGATGTTGCCTTTCAGCGGCCCAATTCGTGCCTCGATTTTGTCCGACATGTTATAGAGGTAACGGTTGACCGCTTCGGTGTTGAAATGGTCGAGTACGGGACCTGCTGCTCCTGGTGCACCATTGATGACCTCCAAGAAACCATTGATCTTCACCAAGGCAGCGAGAGTGTATTCTCCTTCGGGTACTTCGATGGTGAAAACACTGTCAAGTTGAGGTCCCTGAGCCTGTCGAAGGGCCGACATTATGTCAATCCCCTCATCGACGCTTGAAGCAGGATTCGGATAAAGCTTTAGCGACATCAGTTCCTTGGTGTTGCCCTTGTAAGGCGAGCTCACTTTGGGCATGGCCTTGGCGCAGAGGCTGTCGCGGATAATGGTCAAAGTGGTCGGTCCTGTCACAGTCTCTGCGTAGTTGACCACAATCTGCGCCCATTCATCTTCGTTAAGAAACTCAGCACCAAAAGGCCAGCCTGAGCCCACGAGGAGGTCGCAGGTCATGTCGAGTTGCTTGGCCTCGTCGAAGCACACCTTGAGCATGTCAATCCACTCGGAGCTGAGCCATTGCAAAGAAGGTTTGTCAAGGCTGTCGCAATAGGTAGGGAAGGCGATGGGATTGATCTCCATGCCTCCGATTCCAGCCTCTTTCAAGAGACGCATCTCACGCACGAGTTCGTCGGCTTCCACTTTGTCGCCATTCCACCACCAGCGCACAAAGGGATGGTATTCCGAAGCGGGCTGCTGAAACCCTTGATACAGTTGCTCCGTCGTGAACGTGTTGTGTTTTGTCCCGCATTGGCAAAGGACCAACCCGACGAAAAAGAGCAATATGATTTGTAACAAGTGTTTCATGAAAACATGGTTATGATATTATGTATCAGGATAATAGGTCTTGATTTGGACGGTCTCTCCAACCATCTTGCGCATTTCCCATCTGTCTTGTACTAATCCTGCCGCCTTGGCTTGTACCATGAGGTTACCGATGACGGTGGCTTCGGTGGGACCTGCTACCACGGGCATTCCAATAGCTTCGGCTATCCTTTGGTTGAGCTGGTCGTTGGTTGAGCCGTCACCGATGACCTGGAGTTTTTCAATCTTGAACGGTGCAAATTCCTGAAGCATAGCCAACACCTCTTTGCATCGCTCCACGCTCATGTCTTTCAAGCCTTTTTGGAAGCGCGTGGTGCCTTCAATGCCACTTTCGTTGAAGAAGTTCAGTCGTGCCGACTGTTCGGTGATGATAGGCTCGTTCACCTCAATGCCTATGAGGCTTTGTGTGCCGCTGATGAGGTAGGCGAAACGCTCGTTTTCAGCGGGAACAGCGACAACGGCTGAAGCCGTGTCGTGGCCTGCCACAGCGACCACAGGCACCTCACCTAAACCCGTCTCTTTGGCGATGTTGAAACGCAGTCTTCCAACTACCTCTCCTGGCTGTACCCTGTCGGGGATATGGTCTTCGGTGAGGCCAACTGCCGCCATCAGCGAAGGCACAAACTGTTGTGTCTTGGGGTTCATCAGTCCAGATGTGGAGGCAATGGTGGTTTCGCAGACCTTGCCGCGTGTCAGCATGTAGGCGAGGAGGTCGGGCATGAAGAGGATGCGTTTGGCATGGCGGTAAGCCACGCTGCCTTCTTCGGCTTGGGCAAACATCTGGAAAATGCTGTTGTGGTTAATGACTTGGATGCCTGTCAGCGCATAGAGCTGTTCGCGCGACACCTTTTGGAAGAGCTTCTCGGGGATGCCTTCGGTGTAAGGGTCGCAGTAGGCACGGGGGAGGCACAGCAAGGTGCCGTCGTGCCCGATGCAGCCGAAGTCGCAGCCCCAAGTATTGATGCCGATGGAGTCCAATGGAATATGCCGTTTGCCTAGCTCCGTCAGGCATTTGAGAAAGTGTTCGTAGATGCCATAGACATTCCAATAGTACTTACCGCCAATTTCAAGGGTCTGGTTGGGGAAACGGTAGACCTCTTCCATGCGGAAAGTGCCGTCGGCAAAAGTGCCCAAGATGGCGCGTCCGCTGGTGGTGCCGCAATCGAAAGCCAGGAAACGATAGGTTTTCATGTTTGATATCAAGAATTTGAGAATGAAGAGATGTATGGAAGTACGATTGGAATTAGAGACAAAATCGCGAGCGATTTTTAGAATACCATTACGGCACCGCCGCCTTTGGCGAGATGCACTTTCACCTTGTTGCCCCACACTTGGGCTTGCTCGGAAACGTAGTCTTTGGCCACGCGATTGGCATTGGGACCGTCGCGGAAGATGTGTCCCGACTTGGCGCCAAAGTTGGGCAACACGCCGAGGTCGATTTCAATGTCGCGTTCCTCCCAGTTGGTGATGGCACCTACATACCAGTGGAAGTCCTTGCGGCGGGCGATGACGAGGTATTCGCCCACCTTACCGTCGAGCACCATGGTCTCATCCCAAGTGGTGGGAACGGAAGCGATGAACTGGGTGCATTCCTCTTCCTTCATGTAGTTGCTCGGGCTGTCGCAGAGCATATTGAACGGCGACTCAAAGATCACATATTCAGCCAGCTGACGGCAGCGTGTGCCTTGGCTCATCGGCTCGGTGTAGATGGCGGCGAAGTTGTTCTTGTTAGCGTTCTTCATCGCACCTTGGGTGTAGTCGAGCGGGCCGGCCAGCATGCGGATGAAGGGGATGGTGACTTCGTTGGTGACGAGGTCGCTCTCGTTGTCCCATTTAGCTTGTTCGAGGCCATACACGCCCTCGTGGTTGAGCACATTGGGATAGGTGCGGTTAAGGCCCGTGGGTTTATAAGCGCCATGGAAGTCGATGAAGAGGTGGTGACGGGCAGCAGTCTCCGCCATGCGATAGTAGAAGTCGACGATCATCTGGTCGTCGCCGTCCATGAAGTCGACCTTGAAGCCTTTCACGCCCATGTCAGCATAGTGTTGGCAGACATGTTCCATGTCCTTGTCGATGGCGGCATAGCCTACCCAAAGCACGATGCCCACATTGCGATCGGCGCCATAGTCCACCAGTTCCTTGATGTCGATTTCGGGCACCACTTGGAAGAGGTCGGCCTTCTTATTAACGGCCCAGCCTTCGTCCAAAATGACATATTCGATACCGTATTGCGAGGCAAAGTCGATGTAGTACTTATAGGTGTCGTTGTTGATGCCAGCAGGGAAGTCGACGCCATAGATGTTCCAGGCGTTCCACCAGTCCCAAGCCACCTTGCCGGGCTGGATCCACGAGACATCGCCGATGCGGTTGGGTGAGGCCAAGAGATAGACCAAGTCGTTGTCGGCCAGTTCTTTGTCGCTTTCCGAGATGGTGATGATGCGCCAAGGGAAGGCGCGTTTGCCGGCGGTCTTGGCAATATAGTTCTCGCGTTCTTTCACAATCCATTGCAGGTTGTTGTGGCCGCCTTGTTCACGGGTCTTGGGATAGCCTGCGTGCATTGCGGAAAGGCTATTACCTCCTTTGGGATTATAGAGATACAAGCCGGGGAAGTCCTCCAAGTCGGCTTCGGTGATGACGGCTTTCTTGCCGTCGTTGAGTTCGACTAGTAAAGGCAGGAAGGCGAGCTTTTCGGGATCCATCTGGCTGAGGTTGATATGGGAGTAGGTGTTCTCAAACGAGTTGTAGAATTGTTGGTTGATGAGTGGACCTTCTTGTCCAGCACGCCTTAAAACATACGGGATAAAGCCTTGATAATCTGCATCGAAATTAAAATCTGCAGTTTCACTCTTCACGATAATAGGCTTGCGAAAGTCGGTCTCGAAACGATAAGCCACACCAGCGTCGTAGGCACGGAAAATGACCTTGAAATTGCCTTTGAAGCTCAAAGTCAGTTCGTTAAAAACTTCGGGAATCTCGGCTTTTTTATAAAGCGGCGATTGTAGCTTTTGGTTAACCGAGCGTGTCTTGGCACTTTTTATAACGGGGACGGGGTTATAGCCAAACATTGTGCCGTCGCCAAGTGTCATCCCTATGGCCGAAGGTGTCAAAACGCAGGTATTGCCGTGCATGACGGAATAGGTCAGTTGCTCACCCGCCTCTATGGTGACGGTGATGTTCTTATCGGGCGATTGCAATGTGTATTGCTTTTGGGCAAAGGCGCTCACTGAAAGCAGGAGGAGCGCAGAGAGTAGGAATTTTTTCATTATGATGAAGATTTATGCTGGCAAAAATATGGAATTTTGTCGCACTTCACAAAAAAAGCCACCGAAATCGCTTTCGATGGCTTTAGTGATGCTGTAATTTAAAGTTTAATCTCGACGCCGACGCTCCTGAACTTGTCCGTCGTGACCCCTGGCTTGTACTCGGGCAGAAGGTTGGTGAAGACCCTCAAACCATGGATGATGCCAAGATGACGGGTGTTGAAACTGAGACCGACCTCCAATTTCCATGGGTTGAAGATGTTGTCAAGATGGTCTTTTGTCCCAGGGAAGAGACTGAGACCAAAGGGCTTGGTGGGGTCTTTGCTGGTGAGGAGCGTTTCTCCTATAAGGCGACCGCAGTACAAGTCCAAAGAGAAGCTTTCGGTCTGCCTTTTACCAAGATAATAGTCCAATGAAACGGGAATGCCCATATATAGGTTATACAGTCGGTTGCGCTGATAGTCACCCTGGCCATCAACCACAATCAATTCATTGTTTTCGTATTTTACCTGGTGGCATAGCGACTTCCTATTATCGTTCCATTGAAGGCCAGTGCGCAAGGCCCAATGGTTGCCGAGTTTGAAATAGGTGGTAAAACCGATGTTGAGTGACACCGTGTTGTATTGCAGGAAAGGGCTGTTGGGATTTGTTGGCGTGTTGCCTTGTTGGATGCCGAGTCCAATGTCAACAACAAGCGCATCATTCCATAATTTTCTACGGTCGGTCGTGATCAGCTCGCCATCCACTTCCTTGGTCTTGATTATCCTCCATTCCCTTTGCATATATGGCCAATCCGAAGTGTTTTCATGTTCACACAGTTTAATTTTGCCTCGCAAGATATTGGTGCCGTATTGAAAATCTCCTTCATAAACATTCATCATGACATTGCCTTCTCCCGAAATGGTATCGATAATCAATTGGGCATGGTCCCCAATTTCCATACTGGGCGAGTTTTCTGGGTTGGGAATGTGATAGTGCCGGACATGAAAGCTTGAATTCTTGGAAAGGTTGAGGTTGGTCAAGTCCTTCGGAACAGATGCCACGGATACAACGACATAATCCGCTTCGGCCGTCGCATTGTTCAAAAGGTTGATTTGCCCGAAGGTCATGGGGCCTTCAATCTCCACCACGGTGCCTCGGGGCAGCTGGGTGTTCTCAAGGATAGTCAAGGTTTGGTCCTTGACATTGCAGAGCTGCACATTGTAGGCCCTTGCCGCCAAATCCTCTTCGGTGATGATGGCCACGCGGTAGCCGCTGTCGGCCTCGTGATGAATGAGATGGACATCCCATCCTGAACTGATTTCCAGCTTGTTGATGCGCTGGTTGATGTTTTGCTCGATGGCTACTTCTTCCTGTGCGAAGCCTATCTGTGCAGCCAAAAGAATGGCTAATGATAAAAAGATGCGTTTCATGGTTTCCAAGTTTTAATTGAGTTTGATTTCCAAGGCCAGCGATCCGTTTTTCATGTTCGGGTCTTGTGGCTGACCGAATAAGGTTCTGTCTTCCAAGACGGGTTTGGTGAAGAATTCGGGGTCCTTCTGACATTCATAGCACACCAGGTTGAGGCTCCGGATGACTCTCCGCTGGGGTTTTTGAACGGCTGAAGGCGTTTCGTTTTCGGTGGGTATGGTGTTGGATCCAATATTCGTAGTGTCTTTGGGCTCCGTCGGCATGACCTCGGCAAGCATGGGTTGTTCTACCACTTCTTCGATGATTTGAGTCTTTGGTTTCTCTTTTTTCATCGGTGCATTTTGTGGGACGACGGGGGTCTCTTCTGCCAAAAATGATTCGTTAGCAACAGGTTGTTCAATGACGGCGTCGTTCACCTCGGTTTTGACGGAATCAACGGTTTTCGTTTCCTCGACAAGGATTTCCTGTTCCATCTCGGGTTGCTGTTTCGCGTTCGGTTTAACGAGCAGCCAAAGCAGAAGGCATGCCGCTGCCGCACTCATGGCCCACCAAAGCGGGGTGAGTTTTCTTTGCTTGCGCGGCATTGCAACCGTTTTTTCCTCATCGGCAAGACGATCAATCAGGTCGCTGAGATCTTGCTGTCGGCGGACGTTTTCCCCGTGTTCTTCCAGGCTGTCGAGCAGCTGGCGGACTTCCTCGTTGATTTCGTTTTCAGGTGTCATGATCCTTCCTCCTTATATTGTTTTATGGCTTCACGCAACGACTTGTAGGCGCGCGACAGCGTTGCATACACATGGGTGCTGCTCATGCCCGTCGCTTTTTCGATTTCCTCGTTGCTGAGGCCGTCCTCGTATTTCATCAGAATGGTGTCGCGTTGGCGTTTGGGCAGTTGCTCGACGAGTTTTCGGGCCAGTCGGTAGCGTTCCTCGTTATCGTCCTGCGGTGGCTCGGCAAGCATCAGGCTCTCTGTGTCGATAGGCACGGTGGGTCGTTGTTTCCTAAGCAGGTCGATGCTGCGCCGCTTGACGATGGTCAGGCTGAGTTTTTCCATGTCCTGGCTTTTTATCGTCGCGCGTTGTTCCCAAAGTGTGATGACGGCTTCTTGAACGGCATCCGCTGCGCTGTCGGCATCGCCAATGATGCTCTCGGCGGTCCGCTGCAATCGGGGTTGCAGTCGCAGGATGTCTCGTTTGAACTCTTCGGTCGTCATTACCTTCGGTCGTTTGCTATTATATCGTGGAAATCGTCGAAATCTTACATTTTTTGGAAAAAGAAATAAAAAAGCCACCGAAATCGCTTCCGATGGCTGGGGAAAATATGAAGTTTATTTAGAACCGATGCTCATAACCCATCGTAAGAAAGGCACCGAAGAAACCGCCGCCAAAAGTGGATTGGCCTTTTGTTGTATTATGGTTGACACAAATTTGAGTTTGCCAACCTATACGGAGACGATCGTTTTCCGATAGTCGTATGCGACCGCCCAATTCCACTTCTGGGCCTATACCAAAGTTGATAGTCTCGTTGGCATCATAGCGTGTGTTCGTCGCGCGTTCCACAAAAAGTCCTGCATTGACATAAAACCATTTGTGTGTGAACTCGGCGCGTACGGGAATGCGGATGAAATGCCGTAGTCCTTCCCTGTGGTCGCCCGGGGACAAAAAACTTTCTTTCGTGTTAAAGCCCCATCGGTAATTATACTCGACACCAGCCAGCAACGACCAATGCTTGTTGAAACTGACTTTGGCGTCCACGCCCGCATTCGCGTGATAGACATCATCTAATAGTCGCACCGAACCATCCAATACAAATCCTATTTTTGTATAAGGAATAATTGACCATTCTTTCGTGTCCTGTGCCTTTGCCGTGAAACAGCAAAGCAAAGCGATAGCCATTGTGGCCAAAATCCGCTTATCGAATTTAATTGTTCTCATAACTTATTGATTTTAAAGTTACATATTCTTTTTGCCACAATAATTGAGCCAAACATACATTTCTTTGGCAGCCTTTATCTAATCCTAAATCCATAATTAAACTCCACGCCAACATAGCTAAACCTCTGGCTTAAAGTTCCATAGTGTGTATCAGGTTCGCAACCTTTCCAGATTTCGCCTACGCCTATTTCCTTAAACGAGTAATCGTATAAAAGATTGAAGCGAAGCATGTTGCCTTTGCGTGTCGGCCTCTCCAAGCCGATTTTAGCGAAACATGACACGGAAATAGGATTGTCCAACACGAGATAGTCGATGATATACCCGTCAGGAAGACAAATTCCGTTTTCATCGAGACCATACATCAAAGTGTACTCGTATGTGGACTTATACGGTTTGTACAGCCTACCTCCAAGTTCGCCAACCAGCAAAAAATCGTGTTTTGTCTTGACGGCAGTAAAAGCCTTCTCGATGGAGAAAGGAAGGCAAATCATCGGGGTATATAGCGTATAGATATCTTTCACCTCCGAATCTCCCGTGTTGTCGAAAACAGAAGGCTGAAACTGGGCACCGAAGCCCACATTAACGCCAAAGTGATAAGGCAGTCGGTGGTAGTAGGAAACTTCAAGGCCACCACCAATAAATGGATAGGAGTTCACAGCGGCTGCCTTGTCCGACGACTTGACCTCTTGCGTCAGGAATGCGTTGATGCCGATTTTGACCATTGACTTTGGCAACAGCTGTTCATGTTCCTGTCCAAAAGTTTTGCACCCGAAAACTATCAGGATTACAATCAAGGCATAAATTCTTGTCGTTTTCATAGTCGTATGATTTTTGAATTGCACTGACAAAAATATAGCAAAAAAAACTTTGTCAAGGGGTTTTCGGGAGGCCTAAAAATTCTGTCCATGCTTTTTTTGATTGTAAAAATTTATATCTTTGACAATCAACGACATGAAGCCGATATGGACAAAATTTTGTCCCTATGAAAATTAGTAAAAAGAGGAATCAAATGGCTTTAAACCGTATTCCAAGCAACACATTTCAAGGTCTTTGGTGGCTTTATCCATATAATAAAAGCCATCTAACGGTAACATTAGACGGCTTTAAGATCACCAAATAATTACTTCAGATCAGTTCTTGTTGACGGGAGAACCGTTGCCGAAACCGTTTGTCTTCTCAGGGAGGACTTCGGTGGTTTGGTCTAGCACTCGGCCCTTGATGCGAAGCACAACTGTGGGATTGTTGACGGCGTTGGAGGTCACGGTCACCGTCTTGTTGATGATGCCGGGACGGTTGGTGCGGTAAGTCACCTTGATGATGTCTGACTCACCGGGGAGGATGGGCTCTTGGGGCCATGAAGGGATAGTGCAGCCGCAGCTTGACTTTGGTTTCTGAATCAGCAGGGGTGCATCGCCCGTGTTGGTGAAACGGAACTCGCATTCGCCGTTGCCGTTGTAAGGCACATCTCCATAGTCGTGGACGGTTTTCTCAAATTCGATTTCAGGACCGCTCTGGGTCTTTGCGTCTTGCGCCTTGGCCGCTCCTGCCATAAGGAGTATAATACCAAGCAGATAAATGACTTTCTTCATTTTGTTATGATTTTAATATTGTGAATAAGTGAATAGTGTTTTAGGGTGATACATTGTTTTACACTTCGTAATGGAAATGATGCTGCGAAACTACCGCCTTTGTCAAGCGGTCGGACAGTCATTCCAAACAATTCCGAGTTATAAAAATTGTAAAATACTGAAAACTAATACGATAGTTCAATGCCCATTCCGATCATTTTTTTGAAATGGTCCAAGGTATTTTACCCTTCCTCCATCTTTTTCCTCCGTCTTCCGCGCAGTTTGTCCACCATATTGACGGTGGTTCCAAGGTAATCCGCTTCCTCCTGGCGCGAGAGTTTGAAATAAGAAAGGATATAGGACTTCCGCTCGTCCTCGTCCAAGTTGGGGTATTTCTGCTGAAGGGTTTCCGCAAGCTCTGGGTAAAGCTGGTCAACCACTTCTAGCATGGCTTCCCAATGGTCTTTGTCGTCATAAACGGAGGTCTCCAAATCCTTGAGAAGATTGGCTTTTTTGTTGCTGTTCAGATAATTGTCTAACAACAACATGATACGCTGTTCCTTCATCAAGGCCTCCGAAAGGCGGTCGGCATAATCCTGCTGGATTTGCTCATGCTCGGCGTGCTTTTGTGCCAAGTCTTTGTTCTGCTGCTTGAAGTGGAACAGCTCGGCATTGATTTCGGCCTCACGCTTGCGTCGCCTTGCCAAGCGGATTTGCGAAACCAACAACGCAGCCAAGACCAAAGTCGCTACCAAACTGACAATGACGATGACGCGCTGCTTGATGATGATTTTCCGATTCAACTCATTCTGCATCACCTCGCTGTCGTATTTATGGCTGATAAGCGCAAGATTGTTCTCCTGTTGCTCTATTTCTTTTAGATTGTTGCCTTCTTCGTACAAACATCCATATTTGCAAGCGGTTTCATAATCGCCGAGTTCTTCGGCATAATCGGACAAGACACCATAATAGAACCAAGTATCCGCGTTTGGCTCTGTTTGGGACACAAGTTCCTCCAAACGGCTGTAATAATAATTGGCAGAATCCAAGTTGCCGGACTCATAAAAGATGTTCCCCATGTCATGATAATAATACATCAGCAGGTTGTCGTCAGCATCTTCAATCGAAGCTTGCCAAAACTGGCTAAGGTAGTTGGCTGACTTTTCGTAATCTCCCGCATTGAAATACATGACATGAAAGGCTGACAAGCAGTCGCGCTTTGCTTCCAATGCCCCGCTTTGTTCGGCATACTTTAAGGCCTGATCCAAATAATATGCTGAGCTATCAAATTGTCCATGGTACTGATAGAAATCGCCCAACTCTCTCAATGCCTCGGCTCGGTCGGCATAGTCTTCGCCAAAGCCCTCGGCAGCAGCCTTCAACAACGAAACAACTTCTTCTTTGTCAGCATAGTAGCCCAAGCATTGCGCAATATGATACCGTGCATGAGCCACCATCAGAGTTTGATTCGCCATAATGCCGTAATGCTCCGCTTCTTTAAACAAGCGCATAGCCTCCACCTTATTGCCTGAATCAAACTGAATACGAGCGTTTTCCAAGGCATCTTGGGCAACTTGCTTCACATCACGGGATGTAGGATGGCAAGCAGCCAACATGGTAACAAGGAAAGACAAAACCAGATGATGCAGTTTCATGGGGACAAAAATAAACAAGATCTCGTTTCAGCATCACAAAACTACCTCTTTCGACAAGTGGTTGAAAGGGCAGTCCAAACTTTTTCAAGGTTTTTGAAATGTAATAATTTGTGAATGAATTAGTTGAAAGTTTATTCGTTCCAAACTTTTTTCGGGGAAGTCCAAGGATTTAGGAGGTTTTTGACCTTAATTCCTCCAAAAACTCCGTGAAAGCAGCGTAATCAACGAGAAAAGTTCCACCCTGCCGAGGAGCATGAAGAAGATGAGCAGCCACTTGGCAAACAGCGGGAAGAAGACATAGGAACCGCCCGGACCCACTTGACCGAGGCCTGTGCCTACATTGCTCAGCGTGGCCACCGAAGCGCCTAAGGCAGTCTCAATGTCGATACCCATGGCCAACAGGATGACGGCACCGATGAGGAAGACCAAGAAATAGACAAAGATGAAGGTGACGTGTTTGTAGACACCGCTCGTGGAGATGGCTTTGCCGTTCACTTTCACGGGCAACACAGCATTGGGATGGATGATGCGCTTCAGCTCGAGTACCGAGTTCTTGGTGAAGATGAGATGGCGGAAAATCTTGACACCGCCCGAGGTGGAGCCCGAACAGGCACCGATGAACATCAGCAGGAAGAGGATGACCCAAAGGAAGGTAGGCCAAGCGGTGTAGTCGCTGACGAAGAAGCCCGTGGTGGTGAAGGCCGAGATGACGCTGAAGAACGACTCACGGAAAGAGGAACCGAAGCTCTTGTGACAACCAAAGAACAACACCAAGCCTATGGCTATGCCCAAAACTACGGTGTAGAGCAAGTAGGTGCGGAACTCCTGGTTTTTCAGGATGGTGAACGAACGCCAACTCAAGGAGAGCAGCAGCAAGGAGAAGTTGCAGCCCGACAGCACCATAAAGACGGTAATCACGACCTGGGAATAGTTGGAGAATGCCCCGATGTTAGCCGTCCGTGTGGAGAAACCACCCGAGCTGATGGTGCTCAACGAGTGACAGAGGGCGTCATAGAAGTCCATGTCGCCTCGATAGAGCAAAAGTGTCTCCAATAGAGTGAAAAACAGGTAGATAAACCAAATGCGCCTCACGGTATGCATGACGCGTGGGTGTAGCTTGTCGTAGGTGATGCCGTTGATCTCTGACACGAAGAGTTGCATGCCGCTCATGCCGAGGTAGGGCAGGATGGCCAATGAGAAGACGATGATGGCCAAGCCACCAATCCATTGGGTCATGCTACGCCAGAGGAGGATGTCTTTAGATGTGGACTCGATGTTGGTCAAGATGGTGGCTCCCGTGGTGGTGAAGCCCGACAAGGCCTCAAAGAAGCCATCGGTGAAGTTGGGCACGCTCTTGCTGAGCAGGTAGGGTATGGCACCGAACAACGAGAGCACAAGCCATGAGATGCACACGACATAGACGCCGTCGCGCGAGGTGGTCTTGTCGTCTTTGTGGTTGCGGGTGGCGATGAGCAGGATGAAACCGGTCAGCAGGGTGATGAGGGCAGAGAAGGGCATGCTGAAGGCATACAGCCCGTGGTGGAGATAAGTCACGGGGAGCACCGTCAGCATGAAGAGACCTTCGATGAGTATCAGCTGGCCTTCGATGCGGAGGACTAAAGGATGGTTTATTTTAGTTTTCCACTTCATCGGTTATTGTGTCACAAAACCTACAAAACCCTCAAAACCTTTTATTAAAGCTGTGGAAAGCGGCCAACTGGCCCGCTTTCCGGCGGCAACGCGGTTGCGTGCCGCCACACGCTTTTCTTTAGGCTTTATCATTGTTTTGTAAGTTTTGTTTGTTTTGTGATTACTAAAAATACTAATGGAACAAACGTTCAACAGCGGGGATGCCGGCAGGCAGTGCGAGCACCACCACTTGGTCGTCGGCCTCGATCTGGAAGTCGTCGGTGGCGATGAAGCTCTCGCCGTCGCGGGTGATGCCGCAGATGATGGCGTCGTTGGGCATGGGCAGTTGTCCGATGGGCTTGCGCGTGACCGCCGAGCCTGCCCTCACCTCAAACTCCACGATGTCGGCATCGATGCCGCTGAGGCTCTTCAGCGTGGAGACCTTGGCACCGAGGGTGTATTTCACCATATAGCTGGCGGCGATGAGTTTCTTGTTGATGATGGAGTCGATGCCGATGTTTTGCGAGATGTCGATGTAGTCGATGTTCTCCACCAGGGCGATGGTCTTCTTCACGCCAAACGACTTGGCCTGGAGACAGGTCAGGATGTTGGTCTCGGTGTTGTCGCTGACGGCGATGAAAGCGTCCATATCCTTGATGCCTTCGTCTTCAAGCAGGTCGAGGTTACGGGCGTCGGCGTTGACAACCAAAGCCTCCGAGAGGTAGTTGGTCAGGTCCATGCAGCGTTCCTTGTTGATTTCCAAAATCTTGATGTTCAAGTCTTTCTCAAGGCGTTTGGCGGTGATGCGCCCCACACGGCCTCCGCCCACAATCATCACATTGTGGACGTTGATATGTTTTTTGCCGCTCAACTTGATGATGTCCTTGATGGCGTGTGGCTTGGTGACCACATACACCATGTCGGCCACCTGGAAGACCTCGTCGCCTTGAGGCACGAAGGTGTTTTGGCGGCGGTGGATGGCGGCGACGCGGAATTCGATGTGCTCGTATTGGTTGATGACCTCATCGACGGTCTTGCCGAGGATCTCGGCCTCAGGTTCCAGCTTCACCATGAAGAGTTGCAAGTTGCCGCCCGCGAAGTCGTAGGTCTCCGACGAGGCGTTTTTCTTCAGCAGTGAGATGATCTCTTGTGCGGCGATGTCTTCGGGCGAGAGCAGTCCGTCGATGCCGAGGTCTTGGTACATGCGCCAAACCTCGGGACTCAGGTTCTCCATCGTGTTGACGCGTGCGATGACTTGTTTGGCACCGAGTTTCTTGGCGATGATGCCCGTCAGCAGGTTGATATGCTCGTCGTGGAGCACGGCGATCATAAGGTCGGCCTTCTTCACGTTGGCGCGTTGCAGCACGGCGGTCGAGGTGGAGTCGCCCGTGATGGTCATCAGGTCGCTGTGCGATTCCATCATCTTCAGCAGTTCCTCGTGCGGGTCCACGATGGTGATGTTATGGTTGCTACGCACCAAGGCTTCCGCCAAGTGCATGCCTACTTCTCCGTCTCCGGCTATAATGATGTTCATTTCAATTCGGTTTAAAAATGCAAATGTATAGTTTTTTCCAAAACAATCACCAAATATCCGACCAAGTCACCGAAATCACATGGTTGGTGGATTTCGCGCCTTCCTTGAAGACATTGGCCATGCCAAAGGTGTAGCGCACCTCGACGAACCAATAGCTCAACGCCGCCGTGACGCCATAATCGATGCGGTTGAAACTACCCAGCTCCCAAGGTGTGATGAACTGCTGTTTCTTCTTGCCTTTCACTTCTATGACGTCGTTGCCACCCACACAGAAACCGATTTGCGGTCCGATGCGTAAGCGCGGTATCATGGATTCGTCCTCGTCGTCTTCGTTCCACTTGCGGAAGTAGATGTTGAGCAGCAGCGGCACATTGATGTAGTGCGACTTTTCCATGTAGCGGATGGTGTTGTTGCCTTCATCCAAGCCTTTTTTCGAACTCATGCCTTGCCGCGAATAAATCACATCAATCTCGGCGCCGATGATACTACGCTCGGGGATGAGCGCCATGCGTACACCACCAGTGAAATCGGTGCGGAAGCGCGTGCTATCGTTGCCGCTGATGCTCATGGTGGAGAAAGCCGGGCCGAGCATGAGGCCACCACCGAGGCGCTGGGCCATCATCGAACCAATACCGATGAGCCAAAAGAGGAGCAGTATGAGCAGTTTTTTGTCTTTCATAGATTGCAAAAGTACTTCTTTTTATAAAAAGAATGCAGGAAAAACCTATTTTTGCGACAAAATTGAAACAATATGACTAAAAGATCTTTTTTCGGCATCCTTATCGTTGTACTTATTGCTGTGGTACAGGTGAATGCGCAAGATTTGGAACATTACAAACAGATTGTCAAGGAATTGAGCTCTTCGAAATACCAAGGTCGCGGCTATGCCAAAGACGGTGCCAACAAAGCAGGGAAGTATCTTGTCAAAGAATTCACCAATGCGGGTGTTGATGAGGTTATCTGCCAGCCGTTCACTTTGGATATCAACACGTTTCCGAGACGCATGAAGATGTGGGTCGACGGCAAGAAGCAGATCCCAGGCGTTGACTTCACCGTACGCGAGTTCAACCCCACCATTAAAGGCGAGTTTGGGCTGTATCACATTGACACGGCCCATTACGACTCGGAGAAGATCTTCGCCGACTTGGCCAAGCCGGAGAACCAAAATGTTTTTGTGGTCTGCGACTTTATGTTCAGCTACAAGCACGGGAAGGACTTCAAACGGATGCAGAGCAAGGATTTCAGCCCTGTGGCCGGCATACTCTTCACCTGGGAAGAGCCCATGAAGTTCTACAAGGCTTACGGCGAGAAGGTCTTTCCCAAGCCCGTCATCTGGGTGCCTTACCGTTTCCCCAAGGATGCCAAGACCATCAAGTTGAACATGGACAACAAGTTCCTCAAGGACTACGAGTGCTTCAACGTCATCGGCAAGGTGGAGGGACGCAAGCACGACAGCTGCTATGTCTTCACTGCGCACTACGACCATTTGGGCAACCTGGGTCGTAGGGTGTTCTATGCAGGCGCCAACGACAACGCCTCAGGCACGGCCGCCATTGTCACCTTGGCAGCCTATTATGCCAAGAACAAACCCGAATACGACATGTATTTCATCGCCTTCTCGGGCGAGGATGCCAACCTGCGCGGATCGGAGTATTTTGCCAAGAACCCCATCGTGCCGTTGGAGCAGATCAAGTATCTCTTCAATATCGACATGATTGGCGACAACAACCCGGTGCAGTATTGCGAGGCCAGCGACGAGGGAATGCGTGGCTTCGCCTTGTTTGAGCAAATCAACAACGAGAACCACTATTTCAAGGCGCTGAACCGTGGCCAGTTGGCCGCCAACAGCGACCATTATCCCTTCGCCACCCGTCATGTGCCCTGCATCTTCTTAGAGAACGAGGAAGGCGATGCGTTCAAATATTACCACACCATTTACGACACCTACGAGAACGCGATTTTCGACAGTTACGAACCCATTTTCAAGATCGTTACGGACTTTATTAAAAGGTATTAAAATGACAGAATTCGACGCATTGATTGGACTTCGCCACAGCGAACAGCTTGTGGTTGAACACAAGGATACCGCCGCTGTGTATGGCTCAGGCGCCTTGGAGGTGTTTGCCACCCCCGCCATGATTGCCCTTATGGAAAAGACCTGCCTGATGGGTGTTTGCGACAAGATTGGAGAAGGCAACACCACTGTTGGCATTGCCGTGAACATCAAGCATTTGAAGGCCAGCCCGGTGGGCAGCACCATCCGCTGCGAGGCCGAACTCGTTGAAGTGGACCGCCGCCGCCTGGTGTTCGAAGTGAAGTGCTATGAAGACACAACACTTGTCGGCGAAGGCATTCACGAGCGCTTTGTCGTGGAGAGCGAGAAGTTCATGTCCAAATTCCAATAAGCCTTGCAATGAATCCCGTCGCCCTCCGATTGCTCAGTCAGCAGCTCATCTGCCCGCAGTTCGACAAGCCCGAAGCGGTGGTCAACCATATGGGCGCGATGCAGGCACAGGAGTACCGCCTGATGCGCTGGGCAGTGGCGATGCGTACCAAGAAACCCTCTTCCAAAGCCTTCAAGAAGGCCTTCGACAGCGGACAAATCCTCCGTTTGCACCTGATGCGCGGCACTTGGCAACTCGTTTCCGCTGAGGACTACTGGCCCTTGCTCGAGCTTTGTTCGGCGAAGGCATTGGCAGTCATCAAAGGGTGGATGAGCAGCAACAAAATCAGCATCCCCGAAGAAGAGGTGAAGCGCATCAGGGAAATCCTTGTCAAAACCGCTGCAGAGAAGGGTAGTGTCACCAAGGAAGATTTCGTTCAGGCTCTGGCGGAGAAAGACATCCAAATGGACGACCATCGCCTGTCGTATCACATCCGCTATGCCGAACTGTCGGGCACGCTTTGCAGCGGTGACCTGTTACCGATGAAGGCGACATACGCCCTTGCTGCCGATAAGGTGAAAACCCATGTCAAAATGGACCGCGACGAGATCTTGGCGATGCTCGCGCGGAAATATTACCAAAGCCGTCAGCCAGCCACCTTGGAAGATTTCGTTTGGTGGTCGGGGCTGAATGTCAACGATTGCAGGCGGGGGATTGAAATATTAGGTAATTCCCTGCATGTAGAGACGTGCCATGGCGCGTCTCTACATGCAGGGAATTTTATTATACGTACGATTGCCGCTCCCGTGGTTTCCGCAAAGGCAAATATCTCCTGATTCCGCCTTACGACGAATACCTCATCGGCTATAAGAGCCGCGACATCGTCCTCTCGCCTGATTACCGCCACAAAGCCCATAACAACAGCGGCATCTTCCAGCCTGTCATCGCCCATGACGGCGTGATTTGCGGCAACTGGACGCCTTTCAAGGAGGACCTACAAGCAACGTTCTTCATGGGTGAGCATGAGGCTGACCTCCAAGAGGAATGGAAACGATACAAGACATACCAACGTAAATGAAAAAAATATGAAAGAAAAACCTTCGTCCGGCACCAAACAGTTTCTGTTGACGCTTCTCGCGACAACCTTCTCCATCATACTCACCTTCGGCACCTCAGCCATCATCGATAGACGCCATAAAGCGGCGGCCAAGATGGAAATGGTCATGATGATCCTCTATGACTTTGACAAAACCATTGAACAATTGGAAGATGCAAGTTCCGCCTTTAAGAAGGCAAAACGGAATCAACAGGAGCTTGCCTTTCATCCGGAGTATTTCGACAGCCTTCGTTTCCAATTTACAGATGCTTTGAAGGTTTCCCAAATGGAATTTTCTGAAACGACAGAAAACATTTTTTCCTCCAATATAGAGACTTTCAACACCCTCGGCAATGTCAATTTTGTTCATGAGGTTTCTTCTTTCTACAGTATGCGCCATAAATACGAAGAAGACCTATTGGTTGGTTATAAAAAAGAGATGACGGAGTCAGAATTAATGAATTCTGTAGGAAAACTTCTCAAATTTGACTTTCCTAATTATTATTTCACGAATCAAGTTTATTTGAAAGAATTGAAGAGTACACGAGACCTTTGCATGAAAATGATGAAGGTCAGCGAGGATGAAATGAAAGAATTCAGCAACCAACGCGTGGTGAATGAAGATCTTGGAGAAGATTATGGAATCTCTAATGAACAGTTGCTGAAAGAGATGTTTGAGGAAGAGGAAATTCTCAAACAGGCCATAGAGAAGCTTGAACAGGACAAACAGACAAACGAATAACTATTATTTCACTCCTGACGTCACCTTTTGCCATCCAGACTTGTTATATGGGCGAACTGGTTCAAGAAAACAGAAGTCTAACACTTAAAAACGATAAGAAAAATGAATAGCAATGTAATTTGGGTGGAATTCATCAACATGTTACCCATCATTTTATGCGGATGCGTACTCCCCATTATCTTCATTTGGATGGAAACACGTCGTAAAATGAACGAGACCAACGCTCGCACGCAAATCGTCACGGCGGCCTTGGAGAAAAATCCCGACATGGATGTCGAGGAAATACTCAAGAAGGTTTCTCGCAAGCCAAAACTACTGAAGGAGAAACTGCTCACCAAACTGCTGTGGGGCTGTATCACTTCCATAGTTGGCATCGGTTTGATACTATACGGTTTCTTCCTCTCAACGCAAGAAATCCACATTGCCGAGGATGCCCAAACCGCCATTGGTTTCGGCGTGGTTTTGCTGGCCGTGGGTGCTGCCTTCATCATTAACTATGGTGTAGGTCGAAAGATGCTCGCCAAGGAGATTGAAGCCGAAGAAAGCAAAACAACCACGCAGTCATAACCCGTGACACGCGAAGGATTCATAGAACTTGTGGAACAAGAGCAAGAGGCACTTCGAGGCTTCTTGCTCTACCTCTGCTGCGGCAACAAGGACGAAGCCGACGACCTTGCGCAAGACGCTTTGGTCAAGGCTTACCTCTCGTCGGCCGGCTATCAGGAGAAGGGACGGTTCCGCTCGTGGCTGTTCAAGATTGCACACAACACCTTTCTCAACCACAAGGCCAGTTGCCGAACAACAGAAAGCCTCGACGAGGCACGGACACTCGTCAGCAACACTTCCGCCGACGCTTCCTTTTCGCACCAAGACCTCTATCTGGCCTTACGCACCTTGCCGCCCAAGGAACGCTCGGCCATCACGCTATTCTATTTCAACGGATACAATATCAAGGAAATAGCGGCCATCACCGACACCTCTGAAGATGCCGTCAAGAAACAACTCTCGCGCGGACGCGACAAACTAAAGGAGAAACTGAAGCCATGAACAAAGACAAAGAACTTGAGGAACTCTTCCTCGCCCAGCAACCGCATTTCGATGACAACGAGGTCTTTATGGCATCGCTCAACAATCGTTTGGATGCCGTGGAGTATGTCAAACAGCATCAAGAGGCCACGATTCGCCGTTACAAATGGGCTATGGTGGCAGCCTTTGTAGTGGGTATCATCAGTGGTGCCATCGCCATCACTTTCGTGCTCTCCCTGCCCGCAGAGGTACCGCTTTTCACATTTAATGCAAAGTCGGCCACCCTGTTATGGCTTAGCGAACACTCCCGAATCATCGTCACCACTGCGCTCTCATTGTTGGTGGGCTTCGGTGTTTTCAGCATCTTCAGCAATGTGATGGATATTATGAATATGCGAAAGCATGTTTTGTCTAAAGCTTAATCGCACTCTTCCAACCATTTTTCTAGTATCTTGCAGTATTTGTCGGTTTGCTCGACGAAGCAGGTGTGGCGTGCGCCTTTGAAGACTTCCCAGCGGCTGTTGGGGATGTTCTCGTAGAGCGAGGCGGCCACCACGGGGGTGCAGATGTCGCGTGTGCCGCTGCAGATGAGGCAAGGCTGCGTGATTTGGTGCAGACGGTCGGTGTATTCGAAGTCGGCCAAATCGCCCAGAGGTTGGTATTCGTTGGGTCCCCAGCCATAGAGGTAGGCTTCGTTGCCGGCGCGTTTCGGGCGACGGATACACTCGGGCGAGTTTTCGTCCACGCTGATGACATAACGCTCATAGTAATGCTCGTTGGCGCGGAGATAGTCGGGGTCGTCCCACTTTCCCGTGGCTTCGGCATGTCGGATGGCCTCTTGGTCTTCTGCCGACATGTATTTGATGAGGCGGTGCTGCTCGCTGGCCCACAGCGAGCTGGAGGCATGGCCCGAAGAGAGGATGACCGACTTGATGCCCCTGGGTTGACAGTCGATGATATAGGCAATGGCCTGCATGGCACCCCACGACTGACCGAGGAGGTGGAGCTGGTCGAGGTGAAGGTGCTCGCGCAAGGCGATGAGCTCGTTGATCCAGGTCTCTTGGGTCCACAATTCGGGGTGGCCGTCGAGGTAGGAGTTGCCGCAGCCGATCTGGTCGTAAGAGATGACCTGACGGCCCGTGTCGGCGATGCGGTCCAGCACTTCAAAATAGTTGTGCGTGCTGCCTGGTCCGCCGTGCAGACAAAGTAGTGCGGGCTTGCTTGAAGGTTCACCGACAATGCGGTAATAGGTTTGGTAGCCGAGATAAGGCATGTAGCCTTCTTGGATGGGGTGATTCATAGGGTGGATGTATTTTAATGGTTTTACTTCACAACAAACTTCGCCGTTTCACAGTAGTTTTTTCCTTTGACCTGCAAGAAATAAATCCCCTTTTCCAATCCAGCCACGGAAATGGTTCCAGTTGAGGAACCGGCCATCACCTTTTGACCTAAGACATTGAAAATGGTATAATCCACAGTTTCAGAAGGAAGGTTCTTCACGTAGAGGATGTCGGAAACGGGGTTGGGATAAACTTCAAGTGGTTGTTGCTGGGTGTTTTCGTGAACGGCCAAAGGTCCCATGTCGGGGATGATGTTCAAGATAATCCCTTCCATCTTGGTCATGCCGTAATAGAAATTCGGGTCAGGGATGTCGTACCAGTTGTCTAAAGTGCCGCCATAACCGAAATTCATGTGGAACTTGCCGTCCGATTCGCGGTAGCCATCGACCACCACGTTGTGTCCCACCGTTCCCGCGGGATTCTCTACAGCCAAGTGGGCGGGATAACCGGCTTGTAGATTAGAAATCAAGGTGGCATACATGGTGGAATCAGGATCACGAAACAGCACACAGTCCGTAAAGCCAAAGCGTTGGTAGGCATCAAAGGCTTGGTCCACATAGAAGGTACCAGAACCCTCTGAGGTATAGACCTGCGTGCAGGCCGTGCCGCAAGCAAAGACCAAGGCGGCGGCCAACTCGTCAGATAGTTCCTCGCCGCGCTGGAAAGTGGCGTCGATGGAATCCAACATTTCGTTCAGCATCGGGAAGGACGGAAATTTCAAGCTTGCCCAATCGTCGTCAATGACATAATTGCGCCCTGCGTAGTAATGGTTATAGTCGTCATCGTCGGTAAAGCGGGTGTCTTGTGTTGTTTGCAAATAGTTGATAATCTGTCCCATGGCAATGGCAGGACAGCCTGCCACGCTGTAGGCGTTGCCATTCACAGGGTCTCTAGGACAATATTGATTGTAAGGGAAATTTTGTGTCCAATGCGAGGTGAGCAAACCTTCCGCACGAAGCATCGGAGTGGTAGCATCAGGTTTTTCAACGGTTTTAAGAAGAGGGCTTTGCGCCATGCCATTCAAAGCGCAGAAGACGATGAGTAAGAAGGAAAAAAGTCTGGACATTTCGTTCTATTTTTATTGACGCGGCAAAACTACATTTTTTTCAATTGTAATGATGATTTTTTCACCCCACATTGTTTACTATAGTATCCGAAACGGATAATAAATTACTTTTGCTGCCGTTTTAACCAAATAAACCAATATTTTAAAACCGATGTCCCGATGGTATATAACAGAGGCTATTAAAAGATGAAAAAGCATTTGATTATTCTTTCAACCCTTATTTTGTTTGCATTTTCTGGTTGCCAAAAGTTTGCCGGTGATCCCATTTCGAAGGATTTCAGCATTACGGGCACCTACACCGAACTTGAAGTGGAGGATGCGTTTGATGTCACCGTCAGCGATGTGGCTACACAAATCACGGTTACTGCTGGTGAGAATGTCATGCCTAATGTGGTGGTGGAAACCGTTGAAAACACTTTGAAAATATATCTCAAAGGATGGCACAACAACCTCGGAAAAGATATGACCGTGATCCTGCCTTATAATGCTGACTTGACGAGCGTTGACCTGTCGGGCGCCTCAGAGTTCCATTCGGAATATGGCCTCGAAGGCAATAAGGTTGATGTGGAATTGTCGGGTGCATCTGAATTTTATTGCGAAATTGATGCCGACGAAGTTGACATTGACCTTTCTGGTGCCTCCAGTTTCTTTGGCGATATCTGGGCCGACGAAATCGAGATGGACTTGACGGGCGCCTCCAAAATCAAGGGTTATGCAGAGGCTCTTGACCTCGACCTTGAGATGAGCGGTGCCTCGGAGGCTACCTTTGAGGGGCAAGTCGATATGCTCAAGATTAATTTGACGGGTGCCAGCGACATCAAGAAAACCATCAATGGAAACAGATACGGTTTCACTTGCGACCAATGCGAAGGCACAATGTCGGGCGCCAGCAATGTCTACATCCATTGCGACGGCACCATCAAAGTCAACCTTTCGGGTGCCAGCAACCTGCATTTCACGGGCAGTGCTTTCACTGGCGACTGCACCACCTCGGGCGGTTCGAATGTCAGTCATGATACGCTATGAGCAACATGAACACCTGCCCAACACCATCACGGCACTGAGGCTTTTCGGTGCCTTTAGCCTTCTGTTTTTTGGTTTCGGGAGCGTCGCTTTCTGGGTCATCTACATTGTTTGCGGCGTTAGCGATATGTTGGATGGCTATCTCGCGCGAAAACTCGGATGCGAAAGCAAAACAGGTGCAATGCTGGATAGCTTAGCAGATTTGGCCTTTGTGATATGTTGCTGCTCTAAGTTGATACCTGCTTTGGCTTTCCCAAAATGGCTGTGGATTTGGTGTGTAGTGATTGTCGCCATCAAGGTCATCAACCAAATTTGTGCTTTGGCGATGTACAAGAAATGCATCTTTCCTCATACCATTGCAAATAAAGTAACGGGGGTTCTGCTTTTTGTTGGAGTTCCTTTGACGGTATTTCTGGAATCGATTGTTCCGATGGTCATTGTAGCCGTTGTTGCGACATTTGCTGCCATTCAAGAGGGGCATTTCATCAGAACAGGGTTGGAGAAACCATGAATTTGCTGTATTTTTGCAGCGTATAAAACGTTTGCAATGGAAACCGAAAGAATCCTACTTCGCCCTTGGCGCGACGATGATGCCAAGGCCCTTTTCAAATATGCTTCTGATCCCGACGTAGGCCCTCGCGCAGGCTGGCCTCCGCATAAGAGCGTGGAAGAGAGCCTAGAGATTATTCATACAGTGTTTCATAACGACACCAACTGGGCCATTGAGCTCAAGGCAACAGGCGAGGCCATTGGTGCGATAGGTTATGTGTCTGCGCCCCAAAGCAATCTACCTGCCCGCGAAGGCGAGCCGTTGATAGGCTATTGGGTCGGCAAACCTTACTGGAACCAAGGCATCTGCACGGAAGCGCTTGAACTCATGCTTGACCACATCCGCAAGACAACCGACATCAAATCACTGATTAGTAGCCATTATTTTGACAATCCCGCCTCGGGAAGAGTGATGGAGAAATGTGGTTTTAAGCCCACAGGCGAGGCCTGCATCGATGAGAAACTGACGGGCACGACAAAACCGACTCGTGTGATGAGATTGGAGATTTATGGATAAAAGAAAAAGTGTATCTTTGCCAAAATTAATCTAATAACTCTTATCACTATGAAAACAAGAAATCTACTAAAAATCAGCTTGTTAGCTGCTCTTCTACTGCTTTGCAGCCAGCTATTCTCACAAATCCAGACTTTTGAATGGCAAGGCATTCAGCGGCAATACTTGGTGAGGTCGCCGCAGCATACCGACAAGACGACCACGCCCGTGCTGTATTTCCTGCATGGCTGGACCGACAATATCACCCATGTCGACAATGAGTTTCATTTTCAACAGATTGCAGATCAGTTTGAATGGACCATCGTCATCCCTCAAGCCAGAGATGAAGGATCGGGAACCATGTGGAATGCAGGTTTGAATGCCAGCAATACCGATGACTCAGGCTTCCTGATGGCGCTTCTTGATTCGTTGACTGAGCCATACAACTTAAACCTCGACAGTGTCTTTTTCACCGGCTTCTCTATGGGTGGTTTCATGACGCATCGCATGGCCATCGAACATGGCGACCGCATCACGGCTTGCGCGCCCGTCAGCGGACTGATTACCCATTCCATGGCCAACCACACCGCGGTGGCGCCAGTACGTATGCTTTATATCCACGGCACATCCGACCCCGTGGTAGGCTATACCGGTACATCGCAATACTTTGGCAATCTTGGCCTCGGCGCCGATGCCATCATCAATTATTGGAAAAACGCCAACCATTGTGTAGACGAACCCGTCATCGACACTTTCCCTGATCTCAAAAACGACGGCTTGTTGTTTGTGCGCTACACCTACGAAGGCGATGCCGAACTGCAGCATATCAAGGTCATCGGTGGCAACCATAGCTGGTACCATAGCGAATCCCAATATGACATCGGCTACATGACCGAAATCCATAAGTTTTTTGTTGGCGATGGAGGTGGCAATGTGGGTATCGCCGAACCCGAGCCCAAACAACTCAACCTTTGGCCCAACCCGACCTCAGGCTGCTTCACCATCAAAGTAGAAGACGCCACCAACCTTGAGGTGATGGATGTCAAAGGCCGTTGCGTGGCCAAGTTCGCGATGGAAGCTGGCACCAACCAGGTCAACTTGAGCGACCTCCCAGAAGGCTTGTATTTTATCAAAGACGAAAATGGCGCTGCGCAGAAGCTTTTGCTGACGAAGTAAACCCAACAAGCGATGCTAAACCCGAAGTTCGATACCTGTTTTTTTGAGCGTTATGCCATGGTCTCACTGGCCACGTTGCTGGGCGAGCATTATGCCCATCTCGTCAACCGCGACCGGCCCGACCTACAGGACGAGGAACAAGGCATCGGCATTGAGGTGACGCGAGCCATTCATGAGAACAAGAACGTGGCTAATGCCTTGGTCAACGAGATGGCGGGCGAGGACGTCAAAGAAGTTAATGCTGCGGATTTGCGCCACATCAACCAAAGTGGTTATGCCTATGGCTTGGGCGACGGCAGCATCATCGGTCGCAACGAGTACGAATACTGGTCGCTGGCTTTGCCCTTGAAACGCATCCTCGAAATCAAGATGAACAAGGTGAACGACGGCTTCTACGGCGACTTCCACGAGTTTGGCCTCTTCGTCTTCACCAAGGAAGACCTTGACCTCGACCAAATCAAGCAGACCATGGCCTTCATGATGGAAAAACAGGCCTATCAGAACCGCTTATATTCGCGGCTCTTCATCTCACAGATCCAAACAATGTTTGACTGTGACCTTGAAACGGGACGTTATCGTAAGATAAAGATCAACGAGGAGCAACGACGCTCGTTTTACGAGGAAGCCATCAAGGTTTAATTACCTTTGCGACATGGGTTCTTTCTGCGACTTGGATAACGAGCAAATAAGACCCACTTGACAGGTTTTGGAACATCTCTCCAAGCTCAATACGGTTGAGACCTACTTGGGTGTCCCCCAAGTTCTTGTTGACCAGGAGTTTGCCATCCAAAGAATAAACCTTTGCATTCAAGTTGCAAGCGTTTTCACATTCGATTTCAGCATAACTTGAAGCTGTAATCGGGTTGCCTACAACACGGATTTGTTTTTCTTTCTCGGTGTTTTCCATAACACCAGTTGGGTCCACCTCGTAGGCACCTATGTCGATGACTCCTCCATACACTCGAGATTGTCCAGTCAAATCAAAACCTTCCAAGACTTCAATAGGGGTGTAGGGCGAGCCTGTATTGTAACAGGGGCTGTCGGTCCCAATGGTATACTCGTTAGGAGCTAAGCCACTAAAGAGCGGGTCTTCGTCGAGACAGTTCTCATAAACCGTGATGACTTCGTTGTTCGAGATGTTCTCATACCCATACTGCACCAAACAGTTATGGAATTCAGGTGCATAACCTTCGAAGGTCCATGACCACATCTGAACGGGTTCTTCAAGCGAAACATCGTTTAGGTTGCCGTAAACGATGCAATTCCACAGGACAGGTGAACTGTTTTGATAGAAAAAGATGCCACCGCAGTTAACTCCGATGGATTGGTTGTTTACTACGGTGAGGTTACTGACCAAGGGCGACGAATCGCTGATGGCCAAGCCGCCTCCGAAATGCCCTGAGGTGTTGTTGGCAAAGAGTGAGTTGGTGATGCTGCACGGATTCTCGAAGCATCGTATCATGTACAATCCCGCTCCGTTGATGCCATAGTTGTACTCAAAACGGCAGCGGTCGATCCTTACCACGCAGCTGTCGATGCTCAAAGCACCGCCGATGGCCGATTCGCCATAGTTGTTACGGAAATCGGTCTTGGTGATATCCACCTCGCATTTCAGGAAGCGCAGGCCGCCGCCATACATGAAATAAATGGTATCTATTCGGCTGTAATTCAGATTGTTGTTTATATCGCAATCGTGTATCACCACTTTAGAGTCCTCAGCGTTCAAGGCGCCGCCGTGTTCGCGCGAGAAATTGCAAAAGAGAGTGCTGTGGCTGATTTCCACATTTTGGCTGTTGAAAATACGCAGGGCGCCGCCGTCTTGGTCGCTGTCCAAAGCCGCCTTGCCGTATTGGAAGCGGCAGTAGTCGAACCTGCAACGGCCCGCATTCTCCATTCGGATGCCGTTCCATCCGCCACGACCCGAGTTGAAGATAGAGAACCCTGTTGTGTCGGCAACGGTGAAGAGGATGGAGTCGTTTCGTGTGCCGAGGGCATTCAGCATGGCATTGTCCCCGACCGTGATGTTGAAAAATCCGTTAAACAGCACCGTGGTTCCCGGCATGATGCTCAACGAGTCTTGAACGACGACATTGTTGGTTATCAAGATGGTGTCGGCTTCCCAACGGCCCGACTGAGGCCCCGACACTTCGATGGTTTGCGCTTTGGCGAAGAGGCTGCAAAGCATGAAAGCCAATAACAATTTGTTTCTCATTATTCCAATAGAATTGCATAAGTATGTTGCAAAAATAGTGCTTTTCTGTTTTCATGGATGGTTATTGTCTTTCTTTTTGTATCTTTGCAGTCTATTTAGTTAGCATAATGAAACGTCCAAACATTAAAAGAAAGATAAAGAAATTGATGCCGGTCCCTGTCTTGGGAGCCGTTGTGAAGGCTGCGGCAGAGATTAAGAATATTCCTGTTGAGATTCGTCAAAACCACACCGACCCCATCCGCGCCCAGAGGCGTGAGTTGCGCAAGCTGCTGACCAAGGCCCAATTCACCGAGTTCGGCAAATATTATCATTTCGACGAGATTCTGCTCTCGAGAGACATCATGGAGGAGTTTCGTAAGCGGGTGCCCGTTTTCGACTACAACAAGATGCACGACGAGTGGTGGCATCTCAACTTAAAAGGCATGCGTAATGTGGCTTGGCCTGGCAAGATCAAGTATTTCGCTCTTAGCTCGGGCACCTCGGAGGCGGCCAGCAAATACATCCCGGTCACCCGCGGCTTGAACAACAAGATTACCCGTGCAAGCATCCGCCAGCTGGTGTCGGCCACACGCTATGACTTCCCCTTGAGTTTCTACAGCCGTGGTGTCCTGATGATTGGTGGCAGCACCGACTTGCAGTATAATGAGGAGTTTGGCTATTACGCTGGCGACCTCTCGGGCATCTCGGCCGGAAAGATCCCGTCGTGGTTTGAGGCTTTCTACAAGCCTGGACAGAAGATCTCGAAGGTGAAGGACTGGGCCGAGAAGATGGACCTCATGGTGAAGGCCGCCCCTAAGTGGGACATCGGCATCATCGTGGGTGTGCCGGCTTGGGTGCAAATCCTTCTCGAACGCATCATCAAGGAATATAACCTGAAGACCATCCACGACATCTGGCCTAACCTGATGGTGTATGTGCACAGCGGCGTGGCTTTCGCTCCCTATGAGAAGAGCTTTGAGCGTATCTTTGGCAAGGAGGTGATTTATGTTGAAAGCTACTTGGCCTCTGAAGGCTATATCGCCTATCAAGTCGACCTGAAGAGACGCGTCATGCAGCTGTTGGTCGACAACGGCATCTACTTCGAGTTTGTGCCTTTCGATGAGGAGAACTTCGACGAGGATGGCAACATCGTGGAACATCCCAAGACGTTGTTGCTCTCGGAGGTGAAGGCAGACCAGGATTATGCCTTGCTGCTCTCCACTTGTGCAGGCACCTGGCGTTACCTCATCGGCGACACCATCAAGTTCCTCGACACGGAGGACTGCGAAATCGTCATCACGGGACGTACCAAGCAGTTTTTGAGCATCACGGGCGAGCATCTCTCGCAGGATAACATGACCCGTGCCGTCGACATGATGGCTGAGCAGCTGGGTGTCAACATCACGGAGTTTACCGTTGCAGGTATCCGTCACGACACGATGTATGCTCACCATTGGTATCTGGGCTGCGATGAGCCCATTGACAAGCAACAAGCGCTGAAACTCATCGACGAGAACCTCTGCAAGCTGAACGACGACTACGCCGTTGAACGTACCCAAGCCATCAAAGAGTTGTTTGTCGATGTGTTGCCCACCAAGCATTTCTATGAGTTCATGGAGCAGAAAATCGGCAAATGGGGCGGCGCCACCAAGTTTCCCCGCGTGATGAAAGGCAAACGTCTTGAGATGTGGGAAGCTTATGTCAAAAGTCTGAAAGAATAAAATCGAAGTGTCATGGAAAATACGCCTGATATTTTCGACAAAATGCCTGAATTTAGCCGCATCGGATCGTTCAGTTTCTTGTTGTGGGCCATCCTGATCGGACTGTTTCTTGCCGTCATCGTCAATATGGGTCCTGCGTTCATCACGCTGGTGCAGACCAGTCTCCACCGTGGTGCCAGGTCGGCCGCATGGTTTGCCATCGGCGTCATCCTCAACGATGCCATGGTCATCTCGCTTTGCATCTTGACTTCGGTGCAGGTGGTGATGCGATCGCAGTTCGAAGCCTCATTGGCCTGTATCGGAGCAGGCATCATCCTGTTGCTGTTTGGCATCTTTACCTATCGACGAAAGGTGAAAGGCCGGGAAGAGATGATAGAGAAACGCTCGCAAGAGATCATGAAAAACGCTAACGACAAGCCCGCTTGGTTCGTCTTCCTCGGCAAGGGATTCGTGCTCAACATCTTGAATCCTTTCGTTTGGATCTTCTGGTTCTCGGCCGTAGCCATGGTGGCGGGCAATATGGGTGGCAACAAGCTGAGCACAATCGTCTTCTTTGCCATCGTCTTGGGCACCACGTTGGCCGTGGAGTTGCTTAAGGCTTGGGGTGCGTCACGTTTGAAGAAATTCCTTAACCCCGACCGCACCGCGTTGATGAATAAGATAGCAGGCATCCTCTTGATGCTTTGCGGTGCCTATTTCATTATTTTCAGGGGCGTCGTAAACCTTTTTTAATTAAAGGGGTATGGTACGATTATTGCTCAAAAAATGCAAAATAATGCTTGTTATAAAAAAAAGTTGTACCTTTGCCGCCGAAAACGAGTAATAATTTATTCACTAAAAATTGAAAACTATGTCAGAAATTTTGAATGAAATCGTTCCGATCATTGCCGAAAAGCTTGGCGTTGATCCTTCAGAAGTCACAATGGAAGCTAGCTTCACCAACGACCTGGGTGCCGATTCTCTGGACACCGTCGAACTGATGATGGAATTTGAAAAGAGCTTCAACCTCTCCATCCCGGACGACCAGCAGGAAAGCATCGTCACCGTCGGTGATGTCGTCAGACTTATCGAAAAGATGCGTGCTGAAAACAATTGATTTCAGCATTTTTAGAAACCAATAAACTTAATAATGGAATCGAAGCGCGTAGTTGTCACAGGCCTGGGTGCCATCACTCCCATCGGAAACACCGTAAAGGATTTCTGGGAAGGATTAGTGAATGGTAAAAACGGAGCCGGTGAGATTACCCGTTTCGATTCCACTTTATACAAGACGCATTTTGCGTGCGAGGTGAAGGGCTACAACCCTGACGACTTCTTCGACAAGAAGACCGTGCGCAAATACGACTTGTTCGCCCAGTTCGACATCGTGGCCGCCGACGAGGCCATCGCCGACTCGGGCATCACGCCAGAGAACACCGACTTCGACGATGTGGGTGTGCTTCTGACTTCGGGCATCGGTGGCGTCAACCATTTCTTCAACGAAATGAAGGAGTTCTTCCTTGAAGGTGACGGCACACCGCGTTTCAGCCCCTTCCTCATCACCAAGTTCATTGCCAACATGCCGAGTGGTGTCGTATCCATCAAATACGGCTTCTGTGGCCCCAACTTCTCTACGGTGTCGGCTTGTGCCTCTTCGGCCCATGCCATTATGGAGGCGTTCAACTACATCCGTTACGGTAAGAGCAAGGTCATCGTGGCCGGTGGTGCTGGTGCAGCCATCGGCGAATGCGGCATTGGCGGCTTCAACTCGATGCACGCCCTGTCGACGCGCAACGACGACTATATGACCGCCTCACGTCCCTTCGACCTCAATCGCGATGGTTTCGTCATGGGCGAAGGTGCCGGTAGCATCGTGTTGGAAGAGTATGAACATGCCGTTGCCCGCGGCGCTAAGATCTACGCTGAGATTGTCGGTGGTGGTGCCTCTGCCGACGCCTATCACATCACGGCTCCGCATCCCGAAGGCAAAGGTGGCATCTTGAGCATGCGACGCGCCTTGGCCGATGCGGAAATCAATCCCGAGGTCATCGACCACATCAACACCCACGGCACTTCGACGCCGGCAGGCGACGTGGCCGAGCCCATCGCCATCAAAGAGGTGTTTGGCGAACATGCCTATAACATCAGCATCAACTCCACCAAGTCCATGACGGGTCACCTTTTGGGCGGTGCCGGTGCGGTGGAAGCCATCGCCAGCATCCTGGCACTGAAGAACGGCATCATCCCGCCCACCATCAACCACTTCGACGACGACCCGAACATCGACTCGCGTCTCGACTTCACTTTCCACAAGGCCCGCAAGCGCGACATCCATTACGCCTTGTCCAACTCATTCGGATTTGGCGGCCAAAATGCCACCTTGATCTTCAAAAAGTTCGAATCCTAAGATGGCATTCCTTTCGCGCCCAAAAGATCCCCAAGACAAAGCACTCTACGAGTATATCCACAATATCTTCGGCTTCTATCCGAAGAATATCGCTTTGTATCATGTGGCCTTCACCCATAAATCGGTGGCCGTCGAGAGCGTGGGCAACTACCACGTCAGCAACGAACGTATGGAGTACCTCGGCGATGCCGTGTTGAGCCTCGCCGTGGCCGATTACCTCTTCCATACCTATCCCACCCAGCCTGAAGGCTTCCTCACCGAGATGCGCTCTCGTATCGTCAGCCGTGTCTCACTCAACCGACTCTCGGAGAAGCTGGGCTTCGGAAGCTATATTCGACATTCCTCTGACGTGGGCAACAACGCCCGCTCGATGGGCGGCAACGCCTTTGAAGCCCTAATGGGCGCCATCTACCTTGACCGCGGCTACGACTTCGCCAAACGCATCATCATCGAACGCATCGTCAAGGTCCATATCGACGTCGACGAACTGCAACAGACCGATGCCAACTTCAAGAGCAAGCTGCTCGAGTGGTCACAAAAGCAGAAGAAAAACCTGGTGTTCCATCAGCTCGACGAGATAGGTGAGGGGCATAAGAAAGAATTCCACATACAAGTGCTCATCGACGGCAAGCCTTATGGCGACGCCATCGACCGTTCCATCCGTGGCGCGGAACAGCTGGCCGCCGAAAAAACATGGAAACTTTTGTTTAGCGAGGATTGAGATTCTTCGAACAATTGTTTATCTTTGCGGCATGAATCCCAAAAACAGGAAAATACAGATTGCGTCGTTCGACGACACCACCGTCGTGGGCATCAATTCGGGTCTGGTCGACTATAAACTGGCGTGGAATATCAACAAAAAGCTTTCCATCGACCTGGTCAAATACGACGACCTTGAATTTGAAGGCGGCAACTATTCCTTCTTCTACTACTCGGCAGGCGAGAACTATAACGTCTATAACCTCGTCTCGCTGGTGCGCAAGGATAGGGTGCTCTTTCCTTTCACCCCGCGCCTCGACTATCTTTTTCTCATCCAGAACACGTTGAGTCCCGAGCGTCAGATGCATATCATGAACAGCCTTCGCGAAATCGATGGCCTGGGTCACGCTTTCCTGCTTGAGAAAGACAAAAACCTTCGTCAGGTGCTGGAGACTATTGCCGACTGCGAGCTGAAGGTGATAGACAAAAAGAAAAAGCAGAACGACCTAAAAGAAGTCAAGCGCAGGATGCAGGAGCAAGAGGCCTTGATAAAAGCTGCTTATTCGAAATCCTAGTTTATTTCTCGATGAAGATCTTTAACTGATGCTCTTCTGTCACGAAAGAAGAGATGCGGTCGCCTATGCCCAAGGCAAAACGATTAGGCCCTGTTGCCACTTCGTTGCCGACGACGGTGTAAAGATGCCCTTGATAGGAAGTCTGTGGCATGAGGGTGGCGATATCGTCGTAAACACAATAGGAGAAGTCGTTGCTGAGCAGATACTGCGCTTTGATGCACATGCCGAAGTCCTTGTCATGGAAATCGATGATCTCATCGCATGGGTTGTAGATGGCGAAGTCCACTTGGATGGTGTCGCCGTGATGGAAGACCGGTGTTTCCGTGTCGTTGGCATTGGTGATGCTAAAGGTTGTAATCAGCCTATTGGCCGTTTGAAAATGGTCGGTGAGGAATCCTTCGACAGCCACATCGCCGATATGGTACACTTCCGACAGCTCATTCAACGCACCGCAAACAAATACTGACTTGCCAATCCAGTCCTTGTCGAACTGCCAGAGGTCGTATTGGGTCATGCGGTCGTAGTAGCATTGAAGCGTTGAGCTTTCCTTGCCCGTGAAATAATGGTAAAGGGCTGGCTGTTGGAACGAGCCACGTATCACCACGGGACGGTCGCCCGCCACCTGCTCTATAGCCTTGTAATAAGGCTCCTTGCCGTGATAGCCAAAACGGTCGGCCAAAGGCGTTAACAGGAGGATCCTGAAGGCCAAGACCAAGAGGAGGGAAGGCAGGATAAACCACTTAATGTATTTCCTTAACTTGTCGTCAACCAATGCTTTGCGATAAAGCAACACCACTACTGGAATGACGCACACGATGGTCCAATGCGGCTCCACGTGTCCGCGGAAGGCCATCAGCCAGAAGAAGACAAAGAAGCCGATTAGGATAAACTTCAATCCTCGTTCGAAGACCCCACTCCCCCTTTTAAAGGGGGCAGGGGGGATTCGAACACAAATCCTATCTTTAATCAGCATATACACCACTGCTCCAAACGTAAACGGATTGAAAATGAGCAACTGGTTAGGCAGATACTCCAAAAAATAACTCCAGCGAAATGCTTCGTTGCGCCCAACAAGGTGGTACTTGAAGCTTGGAAAATCATTGTTGACCTGCCACAAAATATGCGGCGTCAATAAGGCCAAAGCCAAGAGGCAGGCTGCCCAAAACTTACCGTCTTTCAGCAGTTTGAGGTTGGACAGTACGATCAGCCCCAAGAATAGGAAAGCATGGTACTTGCTGTAAATCATCAAGGCCATGAATAGGCCCATCAGCAGCGCGTTTTTCCATGATTTGTTTTCCAGATAGCGCTGATAAACAAGCAAAAACAGGGCAGAGAAAAGGATCAGGCTCGCATCGGGCGTAGTGACGAAGCCGTAGATGTTGAACATCACGATGGAGCATGTCAAAACGAAAAACAGGAAGACATGCATACAAGTCGGCGTTTCGACAGGCTCAACGAACTTTGCTTTCACGGTGGATGAAAGGTTAAGGTCCCTGAGCCCGTCGAAGGGCCGACCAATAGCTATCAACCACATCACCCACAGCGACAAACAAGACGCAATGATCGTAAAGAACCTCACACCCAAGGTACCCGAGAAGAAGAGGCTGCTTAAGAAGGTCATCAGCCCCACCATGGGCGGGTGGTCATAATATCCCCAAGCGAGGTACTCGCCATAAAGGGCATAATAGGCCTCGTCTTCCTGTATCTCGGTGAAGATGCCTTGCAACAGGTTGATGACAAACCAAATGAAAATGCCACAACAAAGGCAAAATCTCCAGTTGAATATCTTGTCCTTTGTCATGGCATTGTTCATTCTGTAGAGACGCGGCGCGCCACGTCTCTACAATGATGTTTTAACCGACGTGAATGTTTTCCTTCACCAGTTTCATGATCTTCTCAGTGTCGTTGCCCAATTCCTTGCGGAGGTTGGCATCCTTGAAGTCGCTGAGGAACTTGATCATGTAGTCGATTATGGCATCGGAGAACACACCCTTCTCGGTGTAGATCTTACGGTCTTTCTTGAGCTCCTTGGCGGCAGCCACGCAGCTGTCGGGCAGTTGTTCGAGGCTCTCTTGCACCTTCTTGTTCTTGGCATCGTGGATGTTGACACCCAGGCCGACATAGGTCTTCTCGGCCACTTCGAGGGCGTTGGGCATCTCGAAACCGTGACGAGCGGCGGCGCAGAGGGCGGCCATCAGCAGGTACATGTCGGCGCAGCCGTCGGAGGCACGCCATTCGAAGGTCTGCTTGCTGCTGAAGTCCTTGTTCGACTTCTTCTCAAGCGGGTTGGCGTTGGCAGCCATGTCCTTGCCGTTGTTGATCCAGCCCAGCGGCACACGCACCAAGGCGCTGCGGTTGCTGTAGGACCAGCACAACGAGGTCGGGGCCTCCTGATGGGGCACCAGACGGAGGAACGACAGCGGGTTGGGGTTACCGAAGGCAGGCAGCGAAGTGCCAGCGTCCATGTAACCGGCGATGGCTTTCTTGCCATAGTCGCTGAGTTCGCCCTTGTTGACCATGACGCTCTTGCCGTCCTTCGTGAACTTGCAGTGCACGTGCATGCCCGAACCAGCCTTGCCCACAGTGATCTTCGGGGCGAAGGTCAGAGTGACGCCATATTCGTAAGCCAGTTGGCGCATGATCCACTTGGCGACCACGAGTTGGTCGGCAGCGTCTTCGATGTTGGTGGGCAGGAACTCGATTTCGTTCTGCTCGTAGATCTTGCCGTCGAGGGTGAAGTTGCCCACTTCGGAGTGACCGTATTTGATCAAGCCACCAGCTTGGGCGATGAGGCGCATGGCCTCGACGCGGTATTCGGTGAACTTGTTGAACGGGGCGCTCTCGTGGTAGCCACGTTGGTCGGGCACTTCGTAGATTTCCTCGTCGTCGGCGATGATGTAGTATTCCAGCTCGCCCATGGTTTCCATCTGCAAGCCCGTGGTCTTCTTGAACACTTCGTGGGCTTTGTGGAGGATATGTTCAGGTGAGCTCTCGAAAGGCTCGCCGTCGCGGTTGTAGAACGAGCAGAGGATGTCCAGGGTGGGCGTCTCAGTGAAGGGGTTGCGGAAGGCGGTCTTGTACTTCGGCACCACATAGAGGTCGCTCTTACCGGCTTCGATGAAGGGGAAGAGGCTCGAACCGTCGACGCGCTCACCAGCGGTGAGGATGCTCTCGAGGTGTTCGAGGCTGTGGATCACGAAGTTCAAGGTCTTCAACCTGCCGTCCCAGCCACAATAGTGGAAGTTGACGAATTCGATTTGGTTTTCCTCGCAGTAACGGATGATGTCGGCGCGAGTGAATTCTGCTGCAGGCTTCTGAAGGTACTGCACCAGACGATTGGGGTTCATGGAAATTCTTTGGTCCATTACAATTATTGTATTTAGTTGATAGTTTTTACTAATTTTGCGCAAAGATAACAATTATTATTCAACGGCAAACAAAATAAAGAAATTATGGCACTAAGAGACTGGATGATTGCCTTCAACAACGCCAAGACGATGGAGTCGAACGGTGAGGAAGGTCCTGAATTGATTGAGGAGTATGAGCGTGTGATCGAAAAACTGGGTGAAGGCCCGCTCACCGAAGCACAAGAAAACGTCCGCAAGGAAGTTTGTCGTAACCTTAGCGAATTGTATGCCCTCAATGGCGATGAGAATAAGGCGGATTATTATAAGAATTTGTCCCTGTAGGGACGCATCGCATGCGTCCGAAACACAAACGAGTGTGTGTTTCGGTGCGGACACACGCGGTGTGTCCGTACAAGATTATTCCCGTTTCAGCATATTAAAATAAGCATCCAACAGTTTTTGCGCCCCGATATAAGCGCTCATGCGCTGGCTGCGCACGTCGGCTTCGACCAAGGGAAGCAAGTCGGCGACGAGTTGGTTCTGGTAGAAATCGTTTTTCAAGGCGCTGTCCATCGAGTCGTACATCATCTGCACGTCCTGTTGGGCGCGTTTCCTATAAAGGTAGCCATTGTCGCGGATGGCCTGCACGTGGTCGGCGACCATCTGCCACACCTCGTCGATTTGGAAACCCGTCAAAGCGGAGCAGGTCAGCACCTTGGTTTCCTGTCCCGATTCGGGCAGGGGGAAGAGGTGTAGTGCGTTGCGGCATTCGGCGGCGGCACGGTTGGCGCGCATCACATTGTCGCCATCGGCCTTGTTCACCGCGATGCCGTCGGCCATCTCCATGATGCCGCGCTTGATGCCTTGCAGCTCATCGCCCGCACCGCTGATTAATATCAACAAGAAGAAATCCACCATGGAATGCACTGCCGTCTCGGATTGACCTACGCCCACCGTCTCCACGAAAATAGTATCATAGCCCGCTGCTTCGCAAAGGATAATCGTCTCCCTTGTCTTACGTGCCACGCCGCCCAAAGTACCAGCCGAGGCCGAAGGACGGATATAGGCGTTGGGATGCACGGAGAGCGTCTCCATGCGGGTCTTGTCGCCCAAGATACTGCCCTTGGAGCGTTGGCTCGACGGGTCGATGGCCAACACCGCCAGCTTTTGTCCTTTGTCGCAGAGATGCACGCCCAAAGCCTCAATGAAAGTGCTCTTGCCCGCGCCAGGAACGCCCGTGATGCCCAGGCGCAAGGCTTTGCCTGCATGGGGCAGACATGCCGCTATGATCTGTTGCGCCAACTCCTGATGCTTGGGCAGGGCGCTCTCCACCAAGGTGATGGCCTTGCTGAGCGTCACGCGGTCGCCTTTGAGGATGCCGTCGACATACCATTCCAGCGGCATCAGTTGCTGCTGGTTGCGCTTCATGCGCTCCAAAGCGTTCGGATTGACCTGGATGGGACCGTCGACCCCTTCGGTCACTCGAAGGTTTGATTCCCATTCATGTTCCTGATTTTCAAAGTGTTCGTATTCCATAGCGGGCATCGGTTTGATTTCGCAAAGGTAGGGTTTTTTATTTTTATTTGCGTTATTCCAAAAAAAATGCGTAATTTTGTAGTTTCTAAGTAACACTACAGCCCATGACTAGCAAGACAAGAGTACTATTCGTCCACCAGGAAATTGCTCCTTATCTACCCGAAACTCCGATGAGCCTCGTTGGTCGCTACCTGCCGCAAGCCACCCAAGAAAGCGGTAAGGAAATCCGCATCTTCATGCCCCGTTATGGTGTCATCAACGAGCGCCGCAACCAGCTTCACGAGGTAATTCGCCTCTCGGGCATGAACCTCATCATCAACGACACGGACCACCCCCTTATCATCAAGGTGGCCTCTATCCAGAAGGCGAGGATGCAGATCTATTTCATCGACAACGACGACTTCTTCACGAAGAAAAAGTACTTGATGTATGACGAAAAAGGCAAGTTTTGTGAGGACAACGACAGCCGTTGTGTCTTCTTCACGCGTGGTGTCATCGAGACGGTGAAGAAACTCAACTGGTCGCCCGATATCATCCACTGTCATGGCTGGATCTCGGCATTGATGCCCGTCTATATCAAACGTGCGATGACGGTGCGCGACAACCCGCTCTTCAACGAGACCAAGATCGTTTATTCAATCTATGACGACGGCTTTGAGGAGAGCTTCAGAGCTGGCTTCGACAAGAAGATGAAGCTGCCGGGCATGAATGCCAAAGACCTCAAATACTTCAAGGGGGCCGACTATGTCAACCTGACTAAGGCCGCCATCGACTACGCCGACGGCATCGTGGTATGCACCGAGAAGCTGCATCCCGAAATCGAAGCCCATCTGCAGACGGTGAAGAAGCCCATCCTCACCTATCCCGAGCAGGTGCACTATGCCCAGGCTTGCAATGCTTTCTACGATACTATCCTCGAAAAACAATAAGGATCCCTTTTTTGAGTTATCTCAAACGATAAAACGCAACAATTTTCGATCAAATGAAAACATATCATTCAACTGCTCGCACTGGAATAGCGTTAATGATTGGCCTTCTGATATTGGCATTTTCCTCTTGTAAGAAATCCCCTGAGACCATTGGTAACAACCTGATTTCGGAAAACAACTATATCGACGTTTATCATACGGATACGATTGCCGTGGTTTGTCATTCTTACATGGACTCTGTTGCTACACGCAACACCACCAATGCCTTGATCGGCGCCATGAAAGACCCTGTCTTCGGTACCACCGAAGCCGGGTTCTACACCCAGTTCCGCCCCTCGGTGGCGGGTCAGAGCTTTGGCAGCAGTCCGGTCGTCGACTCGTTGGTGCTCCAACTCTATATCTCAGGCTATTATGGCGACACCACCGTGATGCAGACGGCCCATGTCTACCAACTGACCGACACCCTGTCAATCAACGAGACCTATTACAACTATTCCGAAGTGACGACCGACCCGGTCGATCAAGCGGGTGGATATCAGTTTCATCCGCACCCCAGAACGAAGAGCAACGTAGTGGGTAACGACACCGTCCCGCAGCCCATCATCCGCATCCCGCTGAGCCTGGATCTGGGCAACTATCTTGTAGGCCTCGACACCTTGGCTTATTCGCGCCCCGACCTCTTCAAGGAGTATTTCAAAGGCTTGTATGTCACCTGCGACCCCGTTGGTCAAGGTGGAGCGATCAGCTACATCAACCTCACCAACAACAGCTTCTCGATGCTGCAACTCTATTACCATGATGCAGCCACTCCCGACAAGGCCATGCGTTATAGCTTCTTCGTCACTTCCTCGGATGCCTATTTCAACCATTTCGACCACGACTACACGCAGGGCAGCCAAGCATTTACCGATCAGCTGCTCGATGGTCAGACGGCCTTGGGACAAGAGACGGTTTATTTGCAGACCATGGGTGGCGTGAGGACCCGTATCCAATTCCCCAATCTGCCGCATTGGCTCGATACGCTGCAGGCCGGACACCTTGTCGTCAACGAAGCCAAACTTATCATCCCCGCCTCGTCCTTGTCGTTAGACTCCATCTATAAAGCTCCGCAGGCCTTTGTCCTGATGGGCTTCAACGAAGACAACAGCACTTATCTGCTTCCCGACTACTACGAAGGCACCAACTTCTTTGGCGGCTCTTATAACACCAGTAAGGAGTCGGTCACCTTCCGCATCTCCGAGTACATGCAGAGTGTGATCATGGGCAAGAAAGACGACTACGGCTTGAGTCTGGGTATCAACGGGGGCTCCTATAACGCCCAGCGTTTCGTCATCAATGGCCCCGAAGCGCCCGAAGGAGAGAAGATGAGGTTGGAAGTTACCTATTCCATCGTAAATGAATGAGGAAATACGAAGTATTAACTACGTTGAATCTTCGATTTCGACGAAGTCAATGTTGAATTATAAATGATTAGAAATATGAAGAAACTGATTATCGCTGCTTTGGTTTTGGTTGGATTGACCTGCCAGGCACAAAAAACAACAGAAAAGGAAACCGTCGTCGTCATCAAGACGAGCATGGGAACCATAAAGGCCAAATTGTATAACGACACCCCTAAGCATCGTGACAACTTCATCAAGTTGGTGAACGAAGGCTGGTACAACGGCTCGCCGTTCCACCGCGTCATCAAGGATTTCATGATCCAAGGCGGTCAGAATGCCGATGGTCGTCTCGACCCAGGCTATAGGGTGCCTGCAGAGTTCAAGGGCAACCACTTCCACAAGAAAGGTGCCCTTTGTGCTGCCCGTCAGCCCGACCAAGTGAATCCTCAGAAGGCCTCCAGCGGTTCGCAATTCTACATCGTGCAAGGCAAGGTGTATGACGACCGTACTTTGGACATGTTTGAGGGTCGCATGGGCAAGGTGTTCAGCGCCCGTCAGCGTCAGGCCTACAGGACCGTGGGTGGCACCCCGCATCTCGATGGTGAATACACCGTGTTCGGCGAAGTCATCGAGGGCCTTGAGGTGGTCGACAAGATCGCTGCCGTGAAGACTGGCCGCATGGACGTGCCCGTTGAGCCCGTGACCATCCTTTCCGTTACGATTGAAAAATAAAGACATTGGCTAGAGCCAAAAGTATAAAACAATGAAAGAAAGAATCGAAGAGATACTATCCCAGGTGCGTGACTTCCAGGCCGACAGCAAAGAGGCTTTGGAGAACTTCCGCATCACTTATTTGAGCAAGAAGGGTATCATCCCCGCCCTGTTTGCCGACTTCAAGAACGTGGCCCCCGAGCTCCGCAAGGAGATGGGTATGAAGCTCAACGAGTTGAAGAACGTCGTGCAGGACAAGGTGGAGGAGCAACTGCAGAAGTTTGAAAACCAGCACAGCAACGATGCCGGCTTCGACATGAGCATGCCCGCCGCCGACATGAAAGGTGCCCGTCATCCCTTGTCTATCGTGCGTCGAGACATCAACGAGATCTTCTCGCACCTCGGCTTCACCATCGCCGAAGGTCCCGAGATTGAGGACGACTACCACGTGTTCTCGGCCTTGAACTTCCCGCTCGACCATCCTGCACGCGACATGCAGGACACCTTCTTCATCAGCAAGGAGCCTAACGTGAACAAGGCTTCAGACGTGCTGCTGCGCACCCACACCTCGAGCGTGCAGGTTCGCGTGATGGAAACCCATCAGCCGCCCATCCGCATCATCGCCCCTGGCCGTGTGTTCCGTAACGAGGCCATCTCGGCCCGTGCCCACTGCATCTTCCACCAGATTGAAGGCCTCTACATCGACGAAAACGTGTCGTTTGCCGACCTGAAGCAGACCTTGTATCACTTCGTGCAGGAGTTTTTCGGCGAGGGCACCAAGGTGCGTTTCCGCCCGTCGTATTTCCCCTTCACCGAGACTTCGGCTGAGATGGACATCTCGTGCAACATCTGTGGTGGCAAGGGCTGCAACATCTGTAAGCATACGGGCTGGGTTGAAATCTTAGGCTGTGGCATGTGCGACCCCAACATCCTTATCGCCAGCGGCATCGACCCGGAGAAATACACCGGCTTCGCCTTCGGCATGGGTGTGGAACGTATCGCCATGCTGAAATATGGCATCAACGACCTACGCCTGTTCTTCGAGAACGACATGAAGTTCTTGGAGCAGTTTGAGCTGGCGTGAGTTTAGCCAAGAGTTAGCTTTGACCTTTTTATTAATCATCGAATAGCCCGCCGTCATTCTTCGCGCGGGCTTCTTCGAATTTGGCTTTCATGGTCGGATTATTGTGGGTTAGCTTCTTGATTGTTAAGTCTTCAGCTTTATCGTTAGCCAAACGGAGGTTGTTCTCAGAGCCAATCAGTGCTTCCTTGATTTTTTGAAGATGGTCGATTGATTTGTCGATTTCTTCAATGGCTTTTTGGAACTTCTCACTGGCCAGTCGGTAGTTTCTGCCAAATTTATCCTTGAAATCCAACAGCTGTTGTTCAAATCTGGTCACGTCAAGTGATTGACTTTGGGCGATGGCTAATTGGCGTTTATAGTCGAGGCTCTTTTTTGAGGTTTGTACCAGCAAGGTAATTAAAGGGATGAAAAACTGTGGACGGATGACATACATCTTTGGATAACGATGCGAAACATCTACAATGCCTGTGTTGTATAGCTCGCTCTCGGGTTCGAGAAGACTGACGAGCACGGCGAACTCACATTTTTTCGTATTGCGGTCAGTGTCCAGTTTCTTGAAGAAATCCTCGTTTTTATGCTTCGTTGATGTCTCATCCATCTCGTTTTTCATCTCGAACATGATGGAGACATATTCAATACCGTCTTCATAGTCGCGGAAGATGAAGTCGCCTTTACTGCCGCCAGAAGCGTCGTTGTCCTTCTCGAAATAGGCGTTGGGGAAAAGCGGGCGCACACGGTTGAACTCGGTGCTGCAGTGTATCTCAAGTGTTTCGCCCACCATCTTTGTCGACATCTTGGTTTTCAGATCTTTATAATAATCCACTTGGTCTTGGGCATTTTTCAGCTTCCCCTCATATTGTTCCTTCAAAACAGCCATTTTCGAGTCTGCCTCCATCTTTTGCGCTTGGACGTCTGATTTCAGTTTGGTGATTTCCACGTCTTTCTGGTTCAGCACGCTTTGTGCCTTTTGACGCACCTCCATCACAGCCAACTGTTGCTGATTGTTGCTTTGGGCAATCTGTGCACGCAACTCATTGATGGTTTTGTCTTTTTCAGCCAAAGCCAAATCCATTTCAGATTTCTTTTGTTGGCCTATGTTTTGCAAGTCCTTTTTAAGTTGTGTGATTTCCAACTCCTTGCGGTTCAAGTCCTGGTCTTTTTTGCCAAGTTCCATCAGATAGTTTTTCTCCAGCTTGGCTTCTGCTGTTTGCTGTTCTGCAAGATGCTGTTGGTGTAACTCTTGCAAACGACGATTCACTTCCGAAGCGAACTCGGCGTTTTTCACCTGGTTGACAATGGAGGCGTAGTCGGCCTCGTCAACCGAGAAAACACTTCCGCATTTGGGGCATTTCAGTTCTTTCATAGCTTTATTGTTGTTTTTGTTTTTATTCTCCTCTCACCGTCCTATTCAGCCACTGGCAGAAGTCCTTCGTTTTCTCGAACTCACTCAGCACCCAGTCGACGAGGTGCGGATCGGAGAGGCGTTTGTCGGAGAGGTCCTGCACCACGAGCCAGTCGCGTTGCTTGAAGAGCTCGGCCTGCGGGTGGTCCTTGGGATAGCCATTGGGCACGCGTTTCATGGCATGGCTGGTGTCCAAGTCAAAACCTTTGGCTTTGGCGATGGCTTCCACTAAGGGCTCACCATTGAAGAGGATCTCGTCGCGGATGGTCTTCAGCATGGTTGTGTTGGGCATGTACATTCCCGTGCATAGCATGTTGTGGCCCAGGTATTCCGACTCCTTCGCCTCCAAGTGGAAGTAATAACCGCTCAGCATCGACTTCTTGCCTTCGGGACAGACGAACACGCCGAAGTGGGTCTTGTAGGGCCGCTTGTCGGGCGAGAAACGGGTGTCGCGATAGAAACGATAGGTGCAGTCCTTCAAGGTCAGGCCCTTGCAGTTGTCGTCGAACTTCTGCACGCCGGCGATGATCTGCTCGGCCAAGGCGTTGAAGTTGGCCTGTGCCGTTTGGTATTGTTTCTTGTGCTCCTGAAACCAAGGGCGGTTGTTGTTGTGGAGGACGTCGTCGAGGAAAGTTAGGATCTCTTCCATGGATGAATTTTTTGCAAATATACGGATTTATTCTGCACCGAACACGGCCTTTTTCGCCATCAAGGTCATGGAAAGGCCTCGTGCCACCATGAACAACAGGAAAGCAATCCAAAGACCATGGTTGCCAAAACGAGGCATTAATAATAAGGTGGCGGGAAGGAAGACGCCGACGGCCGAGATAAGCATGGTGTTGCGGATGGCACGTGCCGCCGTGGCACCGATGTAGACGCCATCCCAAAGGAAGGCGGCGAAGGTGATGAGCGGGATGGCGGCCAGGTAGATATGGTAAGGCTGGGCCATGGGGATGATGCCTGGTTGGTCACTGACGAGGCCGATGAACCAGTCGGGGAAGAGGGCATAGAGCACCGTGAAAGGCAAGGCGATGAAGAATCCCCAAAGGAATAGCAGTTTGACGGTCTGGCGGAGCTGCTTGCCGTCGTGCGCACCCGTGAAACGTCCCACCAAAGCCTCGCCCGCATAGGCAAAGCCATCGGTGAAGTAGGAGAAGATGTAGAAGAATTGCATAAGGATCATGTTGACGGCCAACATGTCGTCGCCGAGTTTGGCCGACTGGTTGTTGAAGAAGGCGATGCTCAGCACCAAGAGGATGCTGCGGATCATGAAGTCGGCATTCACCTTGAAGAAACGCTTCAGTTTGTCGCTCTGCAGCAACAACACCCGCCGGACAGGGATGAGATGATAGCGAAACTTGACGAGGAGGAAGATAATGGCAGTCAGCAGACCACAATACTGAGCGATGACGGTACCCAAAGCCACTCCCGTGACGCCCATGCCCATGAAGTTGACGAAAACGATGCTCAAAATGATGTTGACCACATTGGTCAGGATGGCGATGATCATGGGGATGGTGGTGTTTTGCATGCCGATGTACCAGCCGTTGAAGGCATAGAGGCAGAGCACTGCGGGTGCCGCCCAGATGCGTACCCTGAAATAGGTGGCGGTGTAGGCCAACACTTCCTCGCTGCCGTGCAGTAGCTTCATGCTGAGCCATTCCACCGGACCTTGAAGCGAAAGCACCAAAATGGTGGCAATCAATGCAATGCATAGGGAGCGATAGAGCGAATAGGCCATCTCGGTACGGTCGTTGGCGCCATAGGCCTGTGCCGTGAAACCCGTCGTACCTGCTCGCATGAAGCTGAAGATGGAGTACATCACGCTGAAGATGGTGCCACCCAAGCCGATGGCGCCGATGTAGGCGATGCTGTCCTGATGGCCCATCAGCATCATGTCGACGAAGCCCAGCAGCGGCACGGTGATGTTGCTGATGATGTTGGGCACGGCGAGCTTCAGTATCGAGCGGTTGAGCGAGTCTTTGCGCATGGGGATGATGTTGAGGTTGCAAAAGTACTACATTCTTCCTATTTTTGCGGTATCAAATACTTGGAATTATGATCTTTTATTTCTCTGGTTGTGGCAACAGCAAACATGTGGCGGAAACGATCGCCGCAGGTCTCAACGACACATTGACTTTCATCCCCGAGGCGGCTCGCGAAGGCCGTTATGAATACGAATTGGCCGAAGGCGAAAGGCTTGGCTTCGTGTTTCCCATCTATTCTTGGGCACCGCCACGATTGGTGCTTGACTTTGTGGAAAAGCTAAACATAAATGTCGGCCCTTCGACAGGCTCAGGGACCTTGCCTTATACCTATTTCGCCTGCACCTGTGGCGACAATTGCGGCCTCACGGAAAAGGTTTTCCGAAAGGCTGTGGAAGAAAAAGGTTGGTCGCTGTCGGCCTGTTTCAGTGTGCAAATGCCTGAGACCTACATCGGTATGGCAGGCTTCAAACTTGACACCCCTGAAAATGCCCAGCTGAAAATTGAAAGAGCGGACGACTTGTTAAGGAAGGATATCACACGCCTCATCAATAGGGAAGGCTTTTCAGAAATGGTCGTAGGCAGTTTGGCGTGGCTCAAAACTTACATGGTGAATCCTGGTTTCAACCGCTCGGCCACCGACGACAGCAAGTATCACGTCACGGAGGCTTGTGTCCATTGTGGCAAGTGCGCGGAAGTATGTCCGTTGAAGAACATCACCATGGAAGACGGCCACCCAAAATGGAACGGCCACTGCACGATGTGTATGGGCTGCTACCATCATTGTCCTGTGAATGCTATCCAATACAGCAAGGCGACGGAAGGGAAGGGGCAGTACTACTTTGGAATACAAGGATAATTTGAAATCAGGATTTCTTTTTATCTTTGCCTCCGTAAAACATTCATTATCAAAAATAAAAAACTATGAAAAACAAACAATTTACTTTGCTTGCCCTACTCACCTTAGTGTTGGCGTGTTGCTCTGTTAATGCTTTCTCACAATGTGTGATCCCCATCGCCCCTGGACAGTCTTACATCGAAGACTTTCAATCGGGGGAGATGGAATGCTGGACGGTGGAGACGACGAGTTCGGCCACTTGGGCGGTGATGCAAGGTGCAGGCTCCAACGTGGTGGCCTTCCAAAGTGCATCCGCTGGCGATGAGGCACGTCTAGTGTCGCCCACCTTCGACTTGACGGGTAGCAACAATGCCACCTTCAGCTTCTCATATGCCATGATGGCGCTATATCCTCCTTACGATGAGCTCACGGTGAGTTATCGTACCTCACCTTCCGACAACTGGCACCAACTGGCCACTTATAGCCTCAGCGACTGGGCGAATACCTATGATGCCTCGTTTGCGTTGGACGACCTGAGTTCCACTTTCCAGGTCTCGTTTTTGGGGCATTGCAACGGCGGATACTATATCTTCGTTGACGATATTGAGATTGCCTCAGCAGGCGGTTGTGCCCGTCCTGTGAATCTGAGTGCCACCGAAATCACTACTACCACAGCCCTTCTTGGTTGGTCGACAGTGGGCAACGAAGAGAAATGGACGATTGAATTGAACGGTCATCCGAGGACGGTCGAAGCTCAGCCTTATCTGGACGAGGATCTGGAACCGAATACCGAATATGTTTTCCGCGTCAAGGCTATCTGTGGCGAAGGGATGGAGTCGGAGTGGTCGCAGCCTATCACTTTCAAGACATTGTGTGACGTTATTGTTGTGACGGACGAGCTGCCTTATTTCGACGACTTTGAAGCCTCTGAAGATTTCATATGCTGGCGTAATGATATCCTCTCCGGTGAGGACGGATGGGTGGTTGACCCTGGTTATCTCATCCCCAACAACACGGCTTTCTTCATTTGGCTGGGTGATGAGGCCATGCTCGTCTCGGGCTCATTAGACATCACCGCCGTTACTAACCCAACACTGACTTTCAAGCACAGGCAGCGTGCGCTGGGTCAATTTGTGGATGAGCTGTCGGTTTGGTATGCCACTTCCCTGGACGATTATTGGCATCTCCTTGGGGAATATACCTATGCCTGCGAGGACTGGGAGACCATCACCTTTGCCTTGCCCGAGGCTTCGGATGCCTTTCTCATCGCTTTCAAGGCCAAGTCGAATGAGGCTGATGGCGTATATGTTGACGACGTGTATGTGGGCAACAACCCAGATGTCGGCGTCGACGAGCATTCTGCTTTGGTCGCCACAGTCAGCCCCAACCCCACCAACGGCATAGTCACCTTGTCCGCCAATGTTGCCAAGGGCGATGTCGCAGTTTTTGACATGATGGGCAAGCAGGTGCTGACGACTACGGTCGTCGAAGGCCGCGCCGAGATTGACCTTAGCGCTTTTGCCAAGGGCGTCTATTTGGCACGCATCTCGAGCGAAACCGGCACGCGCACCATTAAGTTGGTAAAGGAATAATACCGTTAAGAGTACAAGAATCTTCTGATACTGCGTTTGGGTGTCTTCTCAAATTCCTTGTCAACAAGGACGATGGATGACACCTTGGAATAAGCAGGTAGCATGGCATTGAGCGTGGCCAGGTTCTCGTTCATCAGCTCGTCGATGCTCTTGTCTTGCAGGTCGTATTTCTCGTCGGGGTAGACGAGGGCTACGATTTTGCCCTGACGGCCTACCACGAGCGACTCGACCACACCAGGCAGGTTGTTCACCTTGTCTTCAATCTCCTCGGGATAGATATTCTGACCGTTGGAGCTGAGGATCATGGCCTTTGAACGGCCTTTGATAAACAGCAAGCCCTTCTTGTTCAGGGTGCCGAGGTCGCCTGTATGCAACCATCCTTCTTCGTCGATGGCGGCGTGGGTGGCTTCTTCGTTCTTGTAATAACCCATCATCACATGTTCGCCACGGAACAGGATCTCACCGACCACATTCTCCGGGTCGGGTGAGTCGATCTTCAGCTCGTTGCGGGTGACACATGAGCCGCAGCAGCCCAGCATCTCGTTGTACCAGTGTTCGTAGCAGATGAGCGGTCCGGCTTCGGTCATGCCATAGCCCACCACGAAGGGGAACTTGATGCGGCGGAACACCTTTTCCACCTCGGCATTGATGGCGGCACCACCCGTGATGAGCCAGATGAGGTTGCCGCCGAAGGCTTCCATCAGCTGCTTGTAGATGGTCTTTTCCACGATCTTGCAGAGTAGGGGTGTATGCCAAAGGAATTTCACCATGGGTTTGTTCAAGGCTGGGAAGATCTTTGCCTTGAAGATTTTCTCGAGTACCAAGGGCACGGTGAGGATCATATAAGGCTTTGTCTCTTTGTAAGCCTTCAGCAGTACCGACGGCGAAGGCGTCTTGCTTAGGAAATAGACATGGCAGCCGCCAGCAATCTGGTATAGGAACTCGATGGTCATGCCGAACATGTGGGAGAGGGGCAGCATGCACACTTCGGTCCAGCCGGCATGGTTGGGGATGGTCTCTTGGCTGTATTGCACATTGGCGGAGATGGCGCGATACGACAGCATGACACCCTTAGGCGCACTGGTGGTACCTGAGGTGTAGTTGATGATCATCAGCTCGTCGAGGTTGTCGGTGGGCAGGTTGACATCGGCCTTGGTGAAGCCGTTGGGGTATCTTTCGTTGAATAGCTTTTCGGCGTCTTCTTTCACCGTGTTCAGTTGCTCGTCTTTGGTATAGAGGACACGGAACTGCTCCGTTCCGATGGCGATTTGTATGTTGGGCATCTTGTCGGGATGGAGGCGTTTCCATACCGCGGGACCGACGAAGATAGCCTTGGCGTCGGAGTGAGTGACGAGGTTCTCGATGTCGCTTTCGACGAAGGCGTCCATGATGGACACCACCACACCACGGTTGGCGGCGATAGCCAGGAAGGCGACGGCCCAGTTGGCGCAGTTTTTCGAGCAGATAGCGATCTTGTCGCCTGCTTTCAGGCCAGCTACCTCGAGCATGGCCTGCACCTGCATCATCTTGGTACCCATCTCACCGTAGGTATAGCTTGTGACGTCATCGTAATCGGTCAGAGCAGGTTCATCCCAGTTCTTAGGAAGGTTCTCGTTGAAGTATTCAAAAAAATGTTTGGTTGGTTCTAGAGGTTTAGTTGTTTTCATAAGATATGATTGAGGATTTGGAGATGCAAAGATAGGAAATGTTTTGTTTCGTTGAAAAAAGTTTGGCGTTTTGTGAAGCGAAACACTACTTTTGCCCATGTAATACAAAAGATAATGAAACGCACACAACTCATCGCAGCACTTTTGCTGTTGCCTCTTTTCCTCTGCGCCCAAAGCGCCAACGACTACACCCAATTTGTGAATCCATTCATCGGCACACAGACCGACGAGACAGGCGCCCTCAGCGGCAGCACCTTTCCTGGTGCTACGATGCCGCAAGGCATGGTGCAGCTGAGCCCCGAGACGGAACAAATGGTGACTTGGGACCCTTGCTCGGGCTATGACTACAACAAGGACATCATCTATGGCTTCACCCATACCCACCTCAGCGGCACGGGCTGTACCGATCTCATCGACGTGAGCCTCATGCCTTTGTGCAGCGCAGTGACGCCAGAGCAATTGAAGGCCGCTGACTTCGGGCAACATTATAGTCACGACAAGGAGTCCGCTCGGCCTGGGTATTATCAAGTGCTGTTGCAGGAGAGTGGCGTGAATGTGGAGCTTTCGGCCACCACGCGCACGGGCATCCATCGCTATACTTTCCCCGAGGGCCAGCCGCAGACTGTGGTGCTCGATCTCGACAGAATGACTTATCGTGGTGATGCCTATTACTCAGGCCGCCGTTATTACGATATCATCCAGGCTCAAATCCGTCTCGTTGACGACCACACCATTGAAGGTTATCGTGTCGTCTGCGGGTGGGCTAAACTGCGTAAAGTGTATTTTCGCGCCGAGTTCTCAAGGCCGTTCAACCAGCATCTGTTGATGAATGGCGGACTAAATGTCGGTAACAGCGATGTAGTGAATGGTCGCACCCTGCGTGCAGCCTTGAGTTTTGACCCTAAAGAAGGTAATGAACTTATCGTGAAAGTCGCCATCTCGCCTGTCGATAACGACGGCGCACGGAAAAACATACTGGCCGAAGCCCAAAGTTGGGACTTTGACGGCTATGTCAAAGCCGCCCATGACACATGGCAGCGCGAACTCAGCCGCATCGACATCGAAGGCACTGATGAGCAGAAAACCATATTCTATACAGGCTTGTATCACGTCTTGATGCAGCCCAACACCATGAGTGACGTGGACGGTCGCTACATGACCACTAACTTCGAAATTAAGCAGATGCCCAAGGGACAGACCTATCACAGCACCTTCAGTCTATGGGACACCTTCCGCGCCGCACATCCGCTTTACACACTTATTGCTCCCGACATTGCTGCGCAGTTCGTGAGAGATATGGTGCTGCATCATCAGACCTATGGCTACTTGCCCATTTGGGATCTTTGGGGACAGGACAACTACTGCATGATAGGCAACCACGCCATCCCTGTCTTGGCCGATGCCATCCTCGCCGAGATTCCAGGTATCGATGTGGAAGAGGCCTACAAAGCTATGGTGGAGAGCAGTACTAGGAGCCACTTCAATTCGCCATTTGAAATCTGGGAGCAATATGGTTACCTGCCGCAGACCTTGCAAGACGAGAGCGTGAGTATCACCATGGAGCAGGCTTTCGACGACGCTTGCGTGGCTTTGGTGGCAAAGAAACTCGGAAAAACCGAAGATTACGAGCGCTTTTATCGTCGCAGCATGTTCTACAAAAACCTCTTCGATCCTGAAACTGGGTTCTTCCGTCCCAAAGACGAGAAGGGCATCTGGATGGAAGGCTTTGACCCGCTGTCGTATGAACAACCTTGCTTCGTGGAAGGCAATGCCTGGCAGTACATGTGGTTTGTGCCGCAAGACCCGCAAGGACTCATCGACCTTTTTGGCGGCACAAAAGGCTTCTTAAAGAAACTTGACGAGAACTTCAGTCTGACCGCCACTTCGGGCGAAGTGAATGGCAACGCCAGCGGCTTCCTCGGGCAATATGCCCATGGCAACGAACCTAGTCATCACACTGTTTATCTCTACAACTTTGCAGGCAAGCCTGAGCGCACACAGGAATTAGTGGAGCAGGTGAGGAGCGAGTTCTATCGTGCCACGCCTTGCGGCTATGCCGGCAACGACGACTGCGGCCAGATGTCGGCTTGGTATATCTTCTCCGCTTTGGGTTTCTATCCCTTCCATGCGGGTTCGGCAGAGTATGTCATCGGCACACCCTTGTTCACCAAGGCCACTTTGCATCTTGAGAATGGGAATGACTTCGTCATTACGGCTAAGAACAAGACCCCTGAGCGCATCCATGTCAAGAGCGTGAAACTGAACGGCAAAGCAATCAAGGATTACAAGCTAACCCATCAGCAAATCATGTCAGGTGGAACGTTGGAGTTTATCTTGAAATAATTGGAACATGAAGAATCAAAACAAAACAGTTAGCATCGTTATCATCGGAATTATTTATCTGATAGCCACTTTATTAGGTTATTTTGTTTTCAGGATGTTAAACAAGGGACTACACGAGTTGGTGGCCTTGTTTTTGGCTGATGTGGTGGCAACGGTCGTTGTGTGGGGATTTGGCCTTTATTACAAAAACGTTTCGGTTTATGATCCCTATTGGAGCGTGGCACCTCCCGTGATGTTCACCTTATGGGCTTTTTACAAGTCGGCCTTCACTTTGCCGGTTATTCTGCTGCTCATCGCCGTTTGGTATTGGGGCATCCGTTTGACGGGCAATTGGGTCTATACCTTCAAGGGCCTTGCATACGAAGATTGGCGTTACACCCGTTATCGTGAGACGCAATCGCCCTTCATTTTCCAAATCATCAATTTCTTCGGCTTGAACATGATGCCGACTGTTCTGGTGTTTGCCACCATGCTTCCCGGTTTCGGTTTGTTTGAGACAACTGCCGCAGCCAACATTCTGACCTGGATCGGCTTTGCAATTTGCATTTCTGCAGCCACTTTACAGTTGGTTTCCGATACCCAGATCCATCGTTTCCGGGAACAGCATCCTGGTCAGTATTGTAATATAGGCGTATGGAAACATGGCCGTCACCCCAACTATCTCGGCGAAATCTCAATGTGGTGGGGCGTTTGGACAATGTACGCCTCGATTTACGGCTTGGATTGGCTGATCTTAGCCCCCGTAGCCATGACGGCACTCTTCCTGTTTATCAGCATCCCCATGATGGAACGGCGTCAGCTCCAAAACAAGCCGGGCTATGCTGAGTATAGGCAAAAGACAAGAATGCTGATTTGACGGATTATTTTTGCCCAGAAGAAAGCTCTTCCGCCGCCATAGCCGCTGGAGTCTCCTGAAAATCGTACGGTACCACCTTAGGTTGGTGTAAAGCCAAGAAATACTCGTTGAGCATCAGTTCCACGCGGAGCATCGTCTCCTCGATGCGCTTGGGCGTCAGTTGGCATTCCCAAATGACGACAACCTGCCAGCCGTTGTCGTGCAGCACTTGATAGTTCTTTTTGTCGCGCTCTTGATTACTCTTGATTTTGTTCACCCAAAACTCCCGATTTGTCTGTGGAATTTTGAATTTGTCGCAATCATCATGGCCGTGCCAAAAACACCCATTCACAAAAATAGCCGTGCGATACCGCCGCATGACGATGTCGGGCTTGCCTGGCACGCTCTTCACATTGAGGCGATAGCGGTAGCCATGCCGCCACAGCCATTGCCTGACCTTTAGCTCGGGCTTGGTGCTTTTGCCGTGGATGCGCGACATGCAGTAATGCCGCTGAGCGGGAGTCATTTTGTCAGTCATGGCAGTAGCGATTGTTGTAGTTCTTCAGCGGTTTCAACCACCTTCATGCGTTGAGGTCCCTGAGCCTGTCGAAGGGCCGTTTCTCTCATATTTCTATACCCCCAATTCACCGCAATGCCCATGACGCCGCCGTTGGTAGCGGTTTCCATGTCGGTGTCGGAGTCGCCGACCATAACGGCATCCTCTTTTTCGACGTTTGCCTTGCGGAGCACTTCGTTGACGATTTCAGGGTCGGGCTTGAGGGGGAAGTCGGGGCGACCGCCCAGGACCGTCACAAAGGGAATCTCGGGAAAGAACTCCTTGATGAGGTGCTCCGTGCCTTCTTGGAATTTGTTGGAGGCCACGGCAAGCATCACGCCTTCTTGGTGCAGTTGGGTTAAGAGGTCTTGTATTCCAACAAAAGGCTTTGTATGTATGTCGATATGGTTAATGTAGTAGTTCCTGAAGTCATTGTAGGCTGCATCCACCATGTCGTCATCTTTGTGCCCATCAGGCAATGCCTTTCGCATCAGGTTGCGGGCGCCATGCCCGACCATGGCCATGACTTCTTCGCGCGTAAAGGTCGGGAAACCTCTCAAGCTCATGGCGTGGTTGACGGCCTCCTTGAGGTCGTCGATGGTGTCGAGCAGCGTGCCGTCGAGGTCAAATATCACTAATTTGTATCTCATGACTTCACCAGATAAAAGGCAAAACCTTGTATTTCACACGTTGTTTGTACTCGCTGTAACCTTCCAACCCTTGTTCAAGCACGGCTTCTTCGTTGCGGATGCGTTTGGCTATCAAAGGGATATACAACAGCATAATCGCAAACGAAATCGGTGAGGCCAGCACCAAAGGCATCATCAGGAAGAGGAGGGTGGTGGCCATGTACATCGGGTGACGGACGATACCATAAAGCCCAGTGTCAATGACTTTTTGATGCTCCTGCACTTCAATGGTGCGAGAGAGATATGTGTTTTCGCGCAGGACTTCCGCATAAAGCAGGTAGCACACCAAGAAAAGGCCAGCGGCCACCCACACGACCCAATTCGGCAGCACGCACCATTGGAAACGCCAGTTGAGGCCTGCCACAACGAAGGCGGCAATGAATAACAAACCGCTCAGCGCCACGACGGTCTTTTGTTCCTTTTCCTGTTCCTTGGCGTTTAAACGTTTACGCAATAATCCGGGATTTTTGGCCATCATAACCAGCCCTGCTATGAACATAGGGACGAACAAAATGCCCATCAGTAGCCAGCCCTGCCAATAGTGGAGCGAGCCTGCGGGCAGAAAGATGAGCAGACCCAAAATGATGACGCCGAGGAGGAATTTCGTTATCGCTTGAAAAAACAAGTTTGATTTCATCAGAATAGTATTGTTTCAGCGTATCATTTGCTGAGTTGCTTCACTGGGAAGGTGAAATAGGTGTCGGGGAACGGCTCGTTTTTCAAGGTGAAATGCCACCATTCCTCGTCAATAGCCTTGAAGCCGTGGCGCAACATGGCTTCTCTCAGGATCATACGGTTGTGGAATTGCTCGGCGGTGATGCGGCCGTTGCCCAAATATTCTCCTGTCTCGGGGTTGCCACCGAAATCTGGATGGCTTTCCAAGCCGAACCAATCGAAGGTGCCGCCCATGTCGACTTCTTTTTCCGTAGCCATATCGAAGAGGGTCAGGTCGACGGTGGAGCCGCGCGTATGGCCGCTTCTCCTGGCGATGTAGCCTAGTTCGAAGAGGCTGTCGCGAGGCACTTCGGGATAGAAATAGGACTTCATGAGCGTGTCGCTGACGTCGGCACCCCAGCGCATGAAATGGTCGACGGCACACTGTGGACGATAGGCATCGAAGATTTTGAGGCGGTAGCCTTGTTGTTTCAGATCGTCGCTCACGGCACGGAGGCTGTCGGCGGCCTGACGGGTGAGCAGTGCGACGGGTTCAAGATAGCCATCCACACGCGTGCCTACGAAGTTATAGGTGCTATGGTAGCGGATCTCCAAGATGGCGTCGGGGACGACATCCGTGATGTTCACGAACTGGCTGGCGTCGTCGGTGGGCGACAGTTGACCCGTCAGCCATTGGAACTCGTTGCGGGCTTTCTCGAGCTGTGTCAAAAACTCTGGGCTGGTGTGCAGTCGGCTCACGCCGATGGCGGCGCAGAGCCGGCTGGCGTCGACGTCGCTCTGCCAGTGGGCGCCCGCGATGACACGGCTCTCGCCGTACATATAGCCACGCGCCATGATAGTGTCGGCGTTGTCGGGGTTGATCTCGGAGAGCAGCAAGGCGGTGGCATAGCCACGCTGGCTGTGGCCAGAGGGGTAGGAGCCTTCACCCGACAGTTCCGCTTCCTCGTATCTTGTGAGCATGTGCTCGTGGAAACGCTCAAACGGCCGCTTGCGGTGATAGAAAGCCTTCGGCTTGACGCGTGTCGCGTCGATGGTGGAGAGGCTGTTGACTAAGAGCTTATAGATCTCGGGAGTGCCTTCCTTAGTGATTTCGAGGCCGAAGGGCACTTTGAACACGGCGAAGAGCGAGTCGAGGTTCCACACGGCATCTTGGAAGACGAGGGCGGCGCGTTCGGGGTCGTTGCGTTGCTGCTTGCCCCACATGTAGTGCATGATGTCGTTGGCGAAGTCGTTCCCGAGGGTGTCGGGCGGCGGGGGCAGGCATTTGATGAGGTCAGGCATCTCCTCGGCGCTGAAATACAGCGTGACGCCGTTGTCTTGTGCTCGAGTCGCAAGGTTGCCGTAGAACAAGATGGCGGCGATGATGAAAAGGTTGAGTCGTTTCATGTTTTGGTGGTTTTATTTATTCTTGTTGAGGATGATGAGTGCTGCGATGACGCCAGGCACCCAGCCGCAGAGCGTGAGCAGAAGCACGATGAGCATCGACCCGCAGCCGCGGTCGAATACCGCCATCGGCGGGAAGATGATAGCTAGGATGACTTGGAGGCAGGACATTTTATGTTTTTAGTTAGGTTTATCGAAAAGGAAGTCAAATGTTTGATAAGGTGTATTGTCACCAATTAAGCGAGCCAAATCCTCTGGTGAACGGGAGTGTCCGGCAGAGGCTGCTCTTGGAAGCATATAACCAATGGGTTGCTTAAATCTGTAATAATTCCCTAATTTAAATAGTAATCTTACAGGGTTTTCATTATCTGTCAGATTAGTCAATGTGATGGATTCAATCTTATATGCCCCAAGAAGAGATTTGTTGTCAAATGGTGCGAGATATTTGATTCGGGAGAAATCCTGCATCAAGTTGGGCTTGTATCCCGAAAGAAATTCTTCAGCCGTACCCTCCATCAAAGCTTCTAAATCATTGACTTTTTTGTCAATGGAGAATACGATCATCAATTCTTCTTTCTTTTGTTGAGGACCCTTCATTCCACTAGTGTAGCCCATTTCTTTCAGTTTCTGTGTTGGGTCTTCTCCTAATTTATAGTCTTCTTTTTCAGTTATAAAGAAATACTTCTTTAGTTCAGATAACAATGCCTCATTTTTTTGCCTTTCCTGTTCGTTTTCAGTGTTCTCCAATGCCAGCACAAAAACCTCTTCGTTGGCAAACGGACTGAACACCTTGCCAATCAGTTTCTTCAGGTTCTTATCCATATAGCCTTTGGCGTAGGTGGATGGCTTGGGAGCAAAGGCATAGAATTGGAATTTGGATGCCAACACCTCTTGGATTTTCTTCCTAAAGATGGTTCTGACATGAGTTTTCCATTGCGCCTTCTCCGATTCTTTGTTTCGCGCGTACATTCTGACAACAAATAGGAAATTGATGTCATAATACATTAACAATAAGGTGTCGCGGTCGAAGAGGCGATTGTCGAATTGGGTGGAGATATAGGTCTCTTCACGAGGTTTGACATTCAAGTCGTTCCCTTCGGTATCAGTGCCACGGTCGTAGGTCGGTTGGTCGTCAACAAAAGCGGAAAGGAAGAAGTTGGGAATGATGTCATAACCCTCGTTGGGCGAATCAGGGCGCAGCCTTATGTCTTTGTATCTTTTATCGGTCTCACTTTTCATCCGTCGCCCTTCTTCATTGTCTTTCCACAAGTCAATGTTCCATTGTATCACATTGCGGGCGTAGGTGTATTGCTTCGAAACGGAAGGCTTTCCAAGAGCCGTCGACATCTTGTAATACTTGGAATCGCCGATGTAGTACACTTCTCGGTTTTGAGGCGAAGTAAGCGCCAAGTCAGTGTACATGTGGTCCACTTGCTTGCCATCGTCTTGGTCGGCCAAACCGGGCGGTATTTTGTCATGAGAAGTGCCTATGAGTTCGTCTATCATCGCCTCAAAGATGATATTGTATTTCTTGGCAAGCAGATATTCCTTGTTTTCGGTGTTGACGGCTAGCAGGTAGGTGTTGTCGAAAAACGCATAGCAGAGTTCCCATAGCATCACCGCCTTGTCGGAGAAGTATTTGTATCGGATTTCCTTCAGTCTGGTCTTGCCGTAGCCTTTGCGATAGGTCTCAAACTGCGACGGAGTGAGCAACTCATATTGCATATTAATGGGTGCACGGAATCCATACTCGCGGTTGACATAGTCAAGGATGGAGAAGAAGATGACGAACAACTCCTCGTCGAAATTGATCTGTCGTTTGCGGTTGACGGGATCCAGATAAACAGGTGTGCCGTTTTGGAGGATGGCTTCTGATTGTGAGATGGTCCGCGTCCAGTTGATTTTGTTGTGTCCCGAGTGGATGTTTTTGACCGTGTATAGAAAGAAATCCTGGTTCTCTTGGTTGAATTGGATGAGGGACAGGATGATGTCGAGATAAGTGTTGGCTTGATGCCGCATCCCTTTCCCCGAGCGTGGCAGACGACGGTAATAGATGGCCTGTGAATTGGGTTTATGCTGGTGGTAAACAGCAATTGTCCTATAAATCCATACAGCAAACTCGTAAAGGAACTTGCGGTATTCTTGGGTCAAGTGTTTCTGCTGTCCTTCAGGTGTGATGATTTCTTTTGGGTCGATAGTTGTATTGGGGCCAACCACCAATTGATCCTTGTCGTTGAGCAGAACCTTGGGGAGAATAAACACGCAATCGGGTATGGCGGGCTCGTAGTAATAACCCACATAGCTCACGCTGACGTTTTTGTTGATGTCTTGCAACTCACTGATACCGTGTAGCGCTACTTTGACATCTTCGGCAGCATATTGGTGTTCCTCAAAAATGATATACATTAGTCCTCGTCGTTTTTGATTCTGTTGCCCAAATTCTGTTCTATTTCTTCAATGGTAGGGATGGTTCCTTCCACTTTCTCTGGATAGAGTTTGGCCAGTTCGTACTCCGAAATGCCTAAAGGCTGACTGCTGGCTTCCAGTGCATATTGTGCCACAAGGCTATCTTTCTCCTTGCAAATCAAGATGCCGATAGTGGGATTGTCACGTCCTTCTTTCTTCAATATGTGGTTGCATGCCACGACATACCCTCCGAGTTGTCCAGCATCGGCAAACTCAAACTTGCCAATTTTCACCTCAATCACTACGTAGCACGACAAGTTCAAATTGTAGAAAAGTAGGTCGATGAAGTTCTCCGTGTCGCCTATCTGCAAGCGGTATTCCTTGCCCACATAAGCGAAGCCTGTGCCTAATTCTACCAAGAATTGTGTGATGTTGTTGAGCAGTTTGTCTTTCAACAACCGTTCGTTGTATTTACCGGTGATGCCAGTAAAGGCAAAGTCGTACGGGTCTTTTGTCAATTCTTGCGCCAGGTCGCTCGTCTCATCTGGTAAAGTGCGACTGAAATTGGTCAACGCCTTGCCCTGCCGTTCGTAGAGGTCGGTGTCAAGGAAGTTGAGCAGCATGTTGCGGCTCCAACCGTTTTGCATGGTCTGATGGACAAAGAATAGTGCTTTTTGCGGAGCGTTTTTGCATTTGTCAATGAGCAACATGTGGTGCCCCCACGGGACGGAGAATATTTCACTTTTGATTTGCTCCACAAGTTGAGGCAGAATTGTATCATTGGATTTTGCAGCAGGTTGCTGCAATTTTTCCTCGTCTTTGGTAACATCCTCAAGGTCAGATTTTGCAGCAGGTTGCTGCAAAATTCCAACTTCTTGACTATAAAGTAAATAAAAATCTTTGGCATATCGGATGTTTCTCTCCGACAGACCTGATGTCATGGATGTTGCCTCTTTCAAATCATGGCTCAATATAGAGAAGAACCGGCTACCATAGTGGTTCTCGGCATCTCTTTCCACGATGTCATGGCCTAACTCCCAATAGAAACGGAGCATTTCCTCGTTCACCTTCACCGCAGCCTTGATTTGACTCCGGCGGAAGCGGGTGCCTAAATCTTTTATCCACTCCAGATACTCCTTGTCTTGTATGGTTACCGCTTTGCCCATAATGCCAATCAACTATTCTCTTTCTTGCCTTCCGTGTTCCAAGCCATCACATGTTCTATGAACTGCCTTGCCACGTCTGGCACAACATTTCCGTCACCATCATAGAATTCGGGGAAAGAGAGATGACCTATGACTTCCTTCTCGTTTTCGTCCTTGTCTTTGATTTTCTTCGCGAATTTGAACAAGTCGCCTTGCTGTTCGTCGAGGGCGTAGGTCTTGAAGATGTCGTTCCAGAGGTAGAAGCAGACTTTCGAAACGAAGGTATCGTAAGAAATGATGCCATCCTTTGCTTTGGCAAAGAAATAGCCCAACTGCTTGTCGGCCGAATTGGTCATTTTGTCGATGATGGCGTTGATTTGTTGCAGGAACTTCCACCAGTCGTGATCGCCTTCAATCGAGTAATTGAAGTGAACCTTCTCTCCGTTTTCGTCCGTTTTGAAGGAGCCGTCTTCGTTTTTCTTGTAAGGCCAGGCAATCTTGATATACTTCCACTCCCATCTGCGCTTGAAAGCCGAATCGATGGGGAAGAGGCTTTGGTCACTGGTGTTCATGGTGGCCCAGATGTAGAGGTTGGAAGGCAACTTCATTATTTTTCCGCTCTTTATTTGTTCGTCCACATCCTCGAAAGTGGCGAAATACTCCCTCAGATAGTTTTCCAAGGCTTTGTCGGGTTTGATTTCATACTCTGAAACGCCGTCATCGCCTCTGTCTAAGAGTTGGAAGATGTCGCCGAAGATTTGGGCGCAGTTGCCACGGTTGATTTCCTCGATGACAAGGATGACAGGCTTGTTCGTAGTCCATGCCTTGGTATAGGCTTGCACAAAGGCTTGTGGCGTGTAGTCGTAAACGATTTCCTCTTTGGTGGCTTGGTTATCTTTGTCAGCCATCACGGGTTTCTCGTTGCCCTCCACCACGTAGGTTTGCAGCACGGACTTCATGATAGGTTTATAGCAACCCACAAAAGTGGAATAGTCGCTATCGGGATGGAAGGTGGTGCGGATGACTTGTTTCTTCTCGTCAATGCCGTTTTCTCGGATAATTTCCTTGATTCTATGGGATTTGCCTGTACCTGGGGCGCCGTAGAAGATTTGCTGGAGAGGGTATCCTTTCAAATCATTATTGGCTTTTTTGGAAACAAGGTATAATTGATGCTCTCCATTGGGGCCTGTTTTGTATAGGTAATTAGTCCCGTAGCAACATTGAATCATCTTGATAAAATCATCAAGTGTCAGTTGGTAATCTCCATTTGCATTCCATTGAGTGCTTAGGAATACATTTCGTTCTCCCAGTGTAAATTGGTCTTCAAACCATCTCGTATGACTAAGATTTCTTGCCTTTACATCATCTAAGGTGGATTCTAAAAACATCCCTGTTAATTTAAAGGTGCTTCTTTTGCTTACCTTGATTGGTGAAGTAGAGCTTGCATAAGGAACAATAGCATCTAATCCATCTATTTTGTTAACATATTGAATTACAGACAAGACGAATGAAGTAAGATTCTTTTCGCTAAAAATGAGTTCGGTTACATTTTTTTGTGATGAAACATCATCCTCGGACGAATCAAGTTTTAATCTAATAGTAACAGAATTATCATCTTTGTAAAACTCTAAAACGGATCTTTCTTCGAGCAAGAAATGACGTATATTAAACTTGCTGCTCTTGTCTTCTAAAGCATTTAGATAAATACGTCCGTCATTCCGATAAATTAGATTTACAGAATATGTTTTTTTCTCATTTGGCCCAAAAAATGAGCAAATAGCTTGAAAGTCTTTAATAAACACATTTGGGTCAGAGCTAACTACCGTTGAAGAAGAGGAAGTCGTAATGTATAGAGGTGAACAGTTGACGATTGCCCCAAGTGCTTTTAAATAATCTGCTCTATAAAGTGTAAATGAGATAGGTGTTTCTGAACCTTTCGTTAATGTTGGTGCAATCAGTTGCAATATCTCATTTGAAAGATTAAGACTTGTTTCTCCAGAGTTCTTTGGAGAAAGCTTGTAGTGTGCGTCTTGGGAGTGAATGCGTTTGGTAATCATATTATGAAAGTATTTTTTTTGTAATCAAATAATACATCACTGCATATATAGTATTCACGCTAACGGCATTGCCAGCTTGTTTATACATTGCTCCATCTGGGACACCTGCTTCTTCAGCCTTTGTCGCAAAGTCAGGCCCAAATCCTTGAATCATGAAAGCTTCTTTAGGTGTCAGTTTTCGAATCGCTATCTTAGCCAATTCCTCTTTGCTCATTCTCTCTGCTGGTTTATCTTTTCCCTTTGATTGAATAAACAAATCACTATAATAGTTATCTTGACAAGCGCGATGCATTTTGTGCATGGTGGCAGTTAATGGCCGAGCAATAATCTGGTCAATTTCCGATTTTGATTTAAAACCAGAACTGCCATCACTTAATATTGTCGGTTTTATTTTTTCTGAAAGGTAGTATTTCTTATCAACATCTCTGTCAAGCAAATCAATGGTCGAATTGTAGAAATGCAGCGAACATTTGCTTCTATCCATTTGACTAAAAGAGGCTTTAACAAGATCCGACGTGAAATCAAAACGGCCTAAGTACTTTCTTCTTGCAAAAATAATAACCCTATTGCGTTTTTGTGGTAGGCCAAAATCATTCGAGTTGAAAACATCCATTTTTACAATGTACCCAGCATTCTCCAATTCGCTTTTTATAACAGCAATTGTGTTTCCCTTATCATGATTCTTTAAGTTCTTGACATTCTCCAAGAGAACATAGCGTGGATGTCTACTATTTACCATATCCATGATTCGGAAAAACATTTGTCCTCTTTCTTCCTCAAATCCTTCTTGGCTTCCCATCATACTAAACGTTTGACACGGAAACCCTCCTGAAAGAATCTCATATTTAGGGAATTGTTTCATCCATTTTTTGTTCTTCACAAAATCTACGATATCTCCCATCGGAAATTCGCCATCAGTATCATAATTTGCTTTGTAGGTGCTAATTGCCGTTTTGTCAATCTCGGAAAAAGCGATTGTATCAATAGGAATACTAAGGTCATGAGAAATTAAATCCATGGCCCTTCTAAAACCACCTATACCAGCAAAAAGTTCTACGTGATTCATACAAATTTCATTATGCCGTCTCCTATGGCCTTTGCAAGTTTAACCGGTACCGCATTTCCAACTTGGGCGTACCACATATTCTGCGCTCCTGTAAAAACGAAGTCATCAGGGAAGGTTTGTATACGAGCAGCCTCTCTTGGGCTCAGCCCTCTTGCTTCCCATGGATGAATATACATGTTGCAATCAAACTTCATGTGAGAAGTAATGGTCTTGCAAATTTGTGTTTCGTCTAATTTAAAATATTTGTCCTTAAAGATGTCGTTACGTCTCTTATAGGGCATAATATCGGCAATAGATTCATGAAGAGAATTTGCTCCTTGAGGAAGTCGCCTAAAAATCTCGATGTCTCTTTCGTTATTATACCTGTTTTTATGGTTGTATAGCTTTGTTATGACCCTATTACCATTTATGAAATAATAGAATTTGGTCTTCGGATATTCAAAATCGCATTCAGTAAAACCGGATTGAGCGTCCTCAACACCACTTTGCCCTTTGTCTTTCTTTGCTTCTAAATGAGGAAGTCCATATAATGCGTCGCGCAATACAAAAGGTTCACGTTTGTGGCGATACACTTCTTCAAAGATCTCTTTGGGCTGGACACCTATGCGATTGCCAATCATAATAAAACGCTCTCTGTTTTGAGGAACACCATAATCTTGGGCTTTAAGCACATCGTAATCAAATAAATACTCTTCCCCAAGATATTCTTTGAAGTTTTGTATGATTTCATCCTTTTTATTCATCATACCCTTCACATTCTCCATGATGAAGAATTTAGGACGTACTATGCTTAAGAAAATCAAATACTGCTTATACAGATTATTTCGAGGGTCATCAAGAATCCTTTGTCTATTGGCCATAGAGAATCCTTGACAAGGAGGTCCGCCACATACAAGGGTAATATCTTTGAACATTTCTTCGTATTCATACAGATGTTCATTGAGCACAGCAATGTCACCAATGTAATAATGATCGTCTGCAAGCTTATGGTTGAATTTGTATGTGTTCGCGAACTGTTCAACAATTTCGTTGACAAACCACGGCATAAACCCTGCTTGCTCCAAACCTAAACTGAGGCCTCCACAACCAGCAAAGAGGTCAACCATTCTATGTTGAGAATTTAACTTCTTCACGCCATATTTACTTTTTAACTGCATCATCTAATCTTCTGCACAAATGTGATAATAAGCTTAAAATATCAAGGCAATCATTTTCGGAAAACAACCCCGTCTCTTTCAACTCAATTTTTTCTTCATGAGCCAACGGATTCCTAACGCCTGCCATCATACCCATGGACATAAATTTTTGTCCTTCTTCTATGTTTTCTTGAGTGTCAGAACCGAAGTCACTCCCATCTCTTTTTTTGTATTTTGATGTAACAGAAAGGCACTTATCTTTACCAAAAACCTGTGCCATCAAATCCCGTCCTGTCTGGTTATTACCAGATTTGGTTTTTGTAACTGATTCAAATCTTTTTATTGCTTCTTCCACAGCACGATAAAAATCTTCTTTTTTATAGTCATCATAAGAAGCATCTTGCACGGTCTTGTGCAAACGCCGCCAATGATATTGTGCATATTCGGGAATAAGAGTGTGCAAGGCTCCAATAACTTCACTTTGTTTATCCTCTTCTAATTCGGAATTTTCAACCACAGAACTTACAATCTTTTCAACTCCTTTTTGAATATCTGGTGTTAATGTTGGATACCATTGGCCAACATCTACTTTTGTCTTTTCTGTTATTTTTCGTTCACGTTCCGTTTTTCTTTTCTCACGCCAATTACGTTCTATTGAAGTAAGCAATAGTTTCAAATTGTCTCGCAGTTCAGAAGTCATTGGCAAATCCCAACTTAGAGACTGCCTGTCTGTTGAGATAATATCATCTTCTTGTTCATCAACGAAATCCACATCTAACCAACCAGTCAAATATGAATAAAAGTGACTAGATTCACCCACTCCAAAGAATTCTGGCGCATTAACCATTCTTCCGTGAGCATACAATGTTATTCCTCGTAGTCCTGGTTTTAATGGTTTTTCGGTTGCTAATAACTCTCCAGTCACATGCTTTTGGTGAATATAATGCTCAACGTCTTTAATAAAATCGGGTATCTCCCATTTGAATTGAGCATCTATATTTTTATATCTCAGTGATTTATCAATAAGAATAGGTTTGCCATTATTTAATGTTATATCTGCAACAAAATTATCATCAAAGAAATCAAATAATCGAGCAAGACTATTTGCTAATTCTTCAACATCAAAAGCAGTTTTTCGCTTAAGGTTTGTAAGTATGATAGTTGTCCCTTGTTCTTGAACGTCACATGGGCTTTGTGTAAACTCGGGCTCATAATTAGGAGTTTGAGAATGGATAATATCATCCCAATTCATTGTAAAGATTACACAGTTTCCGTTTTTCTTTGTGATTATTTGTATGGTGTCACCTATACCAAAGAATGCCAATTTTCCTAATCCTTTTCGGCCAGTAACTTTTCTTAACCCATTAGGACTATATCCATTGTCGGATTCTCTTCTTTTCCGCCCTATCCGCAAAAAGCTATCATTGATTTCATCAAATGTCATACCCACACCTTTATCAACAACTGCAATACTTTTTTCATTTTCGTTGTCCGTAAGGATGATATGTACCTCTGGTGATTCCGCATCATAGCTATTTGCTATTAACTCTGCGATAGCATTAGGCAATTGTGAATACATTTTGACGCCCAAATGCTCTATGGTTTGAGGGTCAAAACTCATCATGAGTTTTTGTTCTTCCTTTGTGTTTTCTGGCATAACAATCAAGAATTAGATATTATCGTTTCACCTAATCTTCTCGCATACTCGCAAGGAACAGCATTACCAATAATTCGAGCTGCGCCAGCGATACTATTGGTTTTGAAAACGTAGTCTTTCGGGAAGGATTGCAAAGTGGCTCCTTCTCGGATGGAAATGGCCCTGTCTTCATCGGGGTGAGCGAAACGCCCGTTAGAAATGCTGAAAAACTTGGTTGTTATTGTCGGCGAAGGTTTATCCCACCACATTCGGCCATAATTGTCTTTGAATATATCGTCTTTCCCGATGTAACAATCAAGTTGTAATTCGAGTTGGTTTGCCCAACTCAAGCGATTGCCGCCATTATGAGGCGTCATCGCCATGCGTTTTAAACTTACCTCACTTAATCCAGCCACAGTGTGTTGGAAGTCAGTAGTGTCTTTATGACCCGCCTTTATTTTCTGGAAGCCATTCTTTTCCCCTAACACATCCGCCACGGTTAAGACTCTTTCTGACTTTTTGGGCAAAGCAACTCTTACGCCTTCCAATCGGGTAGCAATGAGTGAAAACCTCCGACGGCTTTGCGGAACTCCGTATTGTCTCATATCGACAATTTCTTTCACCATGTTTTTGTACCCCAAAGCGTTTAGTTTCTCCAGAAAACGGTATAAAACGGTTTCTTTATTCGTGACAATTCCAGGGACATTTTCAACCAAGATATACCCAGGTTTGTAGTATTCAATAAACCGGGCAAAATTGATCAAAAGCCCTCTTGAAGTTTCTGCTCCGCTATGGTCGGTATTGATAATGCTATAATATTGGCATGGGCTGCAACCCACCATAATCAAGTTGTCATCATATTTTGAAACGCCAAAGTTCCTTTCAAAATAGTTGCTCCAAAGGTTCTTGATATCCTTGTAAATAAAAATACTGCCAGGATTATTATATTCGTACGTCTCCTTTGCATTCCCGTCAAAATCCACCCCAGCAATCACATCAATCCCTGCTTGCCGCAATCCACACGTCATCCCGCCTCCTCCGCAGAAGAAGTCTATTGCTTTGAATTTCTGATTATTACATGCTTTCATCGCCAATATACCATATTAATCTGCAAATATACGAGTTTTTCGATAATCGAAGCAAACTATTTCTCCGTTTTTCTGATTCGCGACATGTTTTTTCTTTCTCTTGCTGTTTTATGGAAAGTTTTTTCTTCTATGCCCATCACGTTTTCTCCCGCAACCCATCTGCCCCCCCACCTCCATCCGACTAAAAGCAAACCATTTCTTTCCCAAGTCCTTCAGCGAGGCGCCGATATGATATACCGTGTCGTCGATGCAGAGGAAGCGGTCGTGGGCTGTCGGGTAAAATACTGGAAATGAAAATGGATGTTTTTTGGAAATAAATCTTCCATAAATGCTCTGCATTCAGCGAAGCTAAATCTGTCATAAATGGATCGCTTCGTGCCTTTGAATCCCCCGCCCTTCGGGCACCCCCTTAAAAGGGGGAAGGCGCGAAGCGACGACAAGGGGTGTAGTCCTCTGGCGGTATAGGAGATGGCGTTCCACATTCGCGGAATGAGGGTCTGCCATGAGGGTAAAGGGTGAGGCTTGGTCCGTTGGAGTGCTGTTTCTTGTCTTTATGCCGTGTGCGGGAACGCCAAAACCCAGCTGGGTTGGGTGCGTGGGCTGGCCGACATGGCGGGCTTCCCCCTTTAAGGGGGTGCCCAAAGGGCGGGGGATTACGCCCGCTTTGTGCGTTGGGACCGATGATGTCGGCCTTGATTCTTTGGTTCGTTCTTATCAAGAAGAACGAACGAATATAAAAGCAGCCATAGATGCCCGCCACCGCACCTGCCCACGCTGGCATGACATGGCTGCAGCTACGGCCAGAACCGCCCTGTGCGGCGGCAATACGCTTCATACTCCTCGCCGAAGTCTCGACAAAGGCGTTTCTCCTCACTGCGCACTTGGAAGAGCATGACGATAATGAATGCGATATACACCAGCAATGCTTGCCAACTCCACAGCCAGACGCAAATACCGGCGTAATAGACGAAGCTTCCTGTCAGCATGGGGTTGCGGCTTAGGCGATAGGGACCATCCGTCATCAGGTGTTTCGTGCGGGGTGCTACCTCATGCCCGAAGGCATCCATAGGGTTGCCGTCGCCCTTGTGCCGCATATAGACGATACTCCACACACTGAGCGATAGTCCGAGCACAGCGAGCACTATGGCTATAACCATCCTCCAGACAGGAACAGCACAAAGGTCAGGACGACCTGAGGCCAACCACATCAAGGTTGGGATGAGCAGCACGAACATCAAGCCGCCGAGGGCGTAGCCGGCTATTTCTCTGAGTTTGTGCATTATTCAATGGTTCTGATCTGATCCTTCAAGCATTGGTAGTCAGACAGCAAGTCATAGATGCCATCCTCGCTCAAGACGCCTCGCTTGAGGTCCTTGGGCAACTTGCCGGCCTCGTCGGCTTCGAAGTCCTTGCGCCACTGCGGCGAGTTGTAATACGCCTCCAACTTGGCAATGTCGTGCTCTAGCTTGGCGAAGTCCTCGAGGGCGGCTTCCAGTCGTTTGACGACCTCCTCGCTCTTGTCGAAGAGGGTTTCCATGTTCGTGATGCGTTCGATGCGTGTCATAATCAGCGGTTTTAGTGAGGCAAAAATACTGAATTTTGCGAAAAATCCACTTCAAATGTTCCACATTCAAATTAATTCCGTACTTTTGCAGCCCGATTTTTAGGCAGAATGGAAAAGAAGAACGAATTCCTGATCCCGGTCAGCGGCCTTGCCCTTGGGAGCCATTCCTTTGAGTATGAGATCAATAACGATTTCTTCGCAGGGATGGATTACTCCGAAGTTCAGCAAGGAAAGGTGTCTGTCAAGGTCGACATCGACCGCCAGGAGACCATGCTGACGCTGCACTTCGACCTCAACGGTAGCGTGCGCGTGCCTTGCGACCGCTGCGCCGACGAGTTCGACCAGCACATCGAGAGCCAGCAGGACTTCTTCCTCAAGTTGGGAACGGAGAATGCCCAAGAGTCGGACGACGTGGCTGTCGTTTCGCCCGATCTGAGCGAGTATGACATCCGCCCCTTGGTGTACGAGTACATCATCCTCGCCATCCCGATGCACCGTGTGCATCCCGAAGGCCAGTGCAACCCCGCCGTGATCGAGATGCTCAACCGCGAGGAAGCACCCGCCGAAGAGGACGAGGCCACCGACACCATCGACCCACGTTGGGCCGCTTTGAAAGACATAGATTTGAACGATAAATAAACAATTGGTAATTAACTAGTTAAAATAACAAAGAAATGGCACATCCTAAAAGAAGACAGTCTCATACCAGAGGCGCTAAGAGAAGAACACATTACAAGGCTGAAACCCCGAACGTGACCATCGATCCTACCACTGGCACCATGCACGTGATGCACCGTGCTTACTACGTGGACGGCGACCTGTACTACAGAGGTCAGCTGGTCATGGCCGCCAAGCAGTGATTGCTGGCGCGTGATCACGGCTCCAACGTGGACGGGAAAGGGTGATTTGTACCCTGATGGGATAAAAAATTGGAAATTTTTCCAAAAAAATGTCCAAAAGTGTGCCGTGAATGAAATTAATGCTTATCTTTGCATCAGAATTTGATGCGAGAGCATTGAAAAACCAAATACGGATTTTTTTCATAATCTTTATATTGTTTTTCCCCTCCTTTTTCCCCATCAGGAGGGGTTTTTTGTTGATATAACACAAGAGCCATGCATTACAACACTTTGGAAGCCATACAAGACCTGGTCACCCGTCAGCGCTGTTTCTTCCTTTCGCAGGCCACCAAGCCCGTCAACTGGCGCATCAATCAGCTGAAGCAGCTGAAGACCGCCATCATGGCGCATGAGGAAGACCTCTATCAGGCCCTTTGGACCGACCTTCACAAGTCGGAAGAGGAAGCCTATCTGACGGAGCTGAGCATTGTCATCAACGAGATCGACTGCCATATCCGACACCTGCGCCGCTGGGTGCGACCGGTGAGGGTGCACACCCCGCTGTATCTCTTCCCTTCCAAGAGCCGCGTCATCCGCGAGCCTAAGGGCTTGGCCCTTATCGTGGCACCATGGAACTATCCTTTCAACTTGATGATGTGTCCGTTGGTAGGCGCCATCTCGGCAGGCTGCTGCGCTGTGCTGAAGCCCTCGCCATATGCTCCCAACGTGGCTGATGTGATGGACCAGATCGTGAAGGAGACCTTCGAAGAACAATATGTCGCCCTGGTGCAGGGTCACCGCGAGGTGAACGCCATGCTGCTCGAGCAGCATTTCGACCAGATCTTCTACACAGGCAGCCCCGCCGTGGGTAAGGTGGTGATGGCCGCCGCCGCCCGACACCTCACCCCCGTGGTGCTCGAGTTGGGAGGCAAGAGCCCCTGTATCGTCGACCGTGACGCCAACCTCGACCTGACGGCCCACCGTCTGGCTTGGGGCAAGACCATCAATGCTGGTCAGACCTGCATCGCCCCCGACTACCTGCTCGTGCACGAGTCGGTGAAAGAGGGCCTCGTGGAGCGGCTGATGGCCGACTTCGAGCGCTTCTATGGTCAAGACGCCGAGAAGAGCGACACCTTCTGCCGTATCATCACCGACAAACACTTCAACAGGCTCTCGGCCTATCTCAAGGAAGGCAAGATCCTCTGTGGCGGCAAGACCGATGCCACGGCGCGTTACATCCAACCCACCTTGATCGAGGTGGAGCCCGAGATGCGTATCATGCAGGAGGAGATCTTCGGTCCCATACTGCCTATCATGACCTTCAACGACATCAACGAGGTGATCACCTTCGTCAACGAACGCCCCAAGCCCTTGGCCTTGTATTACTTCGGCAGCAAAGCCCAGGCGCGTAAGGTGCTTTCGGCCACTACCTCGGGAGGTGCCTGCGTCAACGACACCGTCCTGCATGTCTCCAACCCTCATTTGCCTTTCGGTGGCACAGGCAACAGCGGCATGGGACGCTATCACCGCAAAGAGAGCTTCTTGGCTTTCAGCAATAGCCGCTCCGTGCTCTGGTCGTCCGACAAGATCGACATGGCGATGAAATACCCACCTTATAAATATATAGGCATACTGAAAAAGTTCGTATGATTTCCTATCTTTGCATCCTCAATCGCATAAAACAACAAACACATAATACCATGAAAAAGACCTTATCCCTCATCGCATCATTAATGCTGACACTCATGGTGGCCCGCGCCGACGAAGGCATGTGGCTGCCTTACGCCCTCAACGGACAAAACTTGGCCGAGATGCAAGCCATGGGCTGCAAACTCACGGCTGAGCAGATCTTCAGCTTCAACCAACCCAGCATCAAGGACGCCATCGTGCAATTCGGTGGCGGCTGCACGGGCGAGATCATCTCTCCTGAAGGCTTGCTGCTCACCAACCACCACTGTGGCCTGAGCTATGTGCAGAAGCACTCATCCATCGAGCACGACTACCTCACCGACGGCTTTTGGGCCAAGAGCAAGGGCGAAGAACTGCCCAACGCCGGCCTCTCTGTCCTTTTCTTAAATAAGGTGGAAGACGTCACCGAGGCCGTGCTGAAAGGCGTCACCACTCAGACCAGCGAGGCTGACCGTGAGGAACTTGTGGCAAAGAACGCCCGCCAACTCGAGAAAGACCGCAAAGGCGAACGCAACGTGCGCATCGAGATTGTTCCTTTCTATAGTGGCAACCAATACATCCTCTTCGAGTACGACGAGTACAAGGACGTGCGCCTTGTGTGCTGCCCGCCTTGGGGCATCGGCAAGTTTGGCGCCGACACTGACAACTGGACCTGGCCGCGCCACAAGGGCGACTTCAACATCTTCCGCGTCTACACCGCCCCCGATGGTAGCCCCGCTGCATATTCGGAAAACAACATCCCTATGAAGAGCAAGTGGTACCTGCCTATTAATTTAGGTGGCGTGAAGCCCGGCGACTATGCCATGATCCTTGGTTATCCTGGCTCGACCGACCGTTACTCCACCTCTTACACGGTGAAGAACGTCATCTATGAGGAAGGTCCTGCCATCATCGACTGCCGCACGACCAAGCTCGATAACTACCGCAAGCACATGGATGCCGACCAAGAGGTGTTCATCAAATATGCTTCCAAGCAGGCCAGTGTGTCGAACTATTGGAAATACTACATCGGTCAGGTGAAACAGCTCAAGCGCAACCACGTGTATGAGCGCCGTCAAGCTCAAGAGGAAGACTTCGCCAGATGGGTCGGTGCCGACGCTGGCCGCATGGCCGAATATGGCGACATCTTAAAAGGCATTGTCAAAAAGTGGAACATCCTTGACGAGATTCAGAAATCGTTTGTTTACCACCGTGAGGCCGGTTGGAACGGTGGCGAGGCCATCGCCTTCAGCCGCCGGTTCATGCGCATCAACAAAATGATGGAGGCCAAGGCCGACAAAGCCGACATCAAGGCTGAAGTCGAGAAGATGCAACCCAGCGTGGATGCTTTCTTCAAGGATTACAGCATGCCGCTTGACCAAGACGTGACCGCCGCCTTGCTCGGCTTGTTCTACAAGAACATCCCTGCCAAGCTCATGCCTAGCGAGGTTCTTCGCATCGGTTTGGAAAACAATGGCGATTTCAGCGCCTATGTGGCCAAGGCCTTCGAGAAGTCCATCTTCACCGACAAGGCCCGCCTAGAGAAGTGGATGCAGAAGCCTAAAGCCCTGGACAAAGACCCGATCTTTGCCCTCACGACGAACATCATCGACTCGTACCAGACTTTGTATGCCCGCTATGAGGAAGCCCAAAACCTCGGCAACAAGGGCGAGCGCCTCTATATGAAAGGCTTGATGGAGATGCAGAGCGACCGCAACTTCTATCCCGACGCCAACTTCACCATGCGTCTGACCTACGGCACTGTGGAGCCTTACAAGGCCGCCGATGCCGTCAACTACAACTATTACACCACCATGGATGGTGTGATGGCCAAGTACGTGCCTGGCAACTGGGAGTTCGACATTCCGCAGGATGTACGCGACCTTGTGGCCAAGAAGGACTACGGCCGCTATGCCAACGAAAACGGTGAGTTGGTCGTCAACTTCATCACCACCAACGACATCACAGGTGGCAACTCGGGCAGTCCCGTCATCGACGGCGAGGGCAACCTCATCGGTCTGGCCTTCGACGGCAACTGGGAAGCCATGAGCGGCGACCTCAGCTTCGAGAACAAGGTGCAGCGCACCATCTGTATGGACGCCCGCTACCTGCTTTGGTGTATCGAGAAGGTGGGTAAGTGCGACAACATCATCAAGGAATTGGTGATCAAATAAGAAAAGCCACTCCTATGAGTAGGGGTTTCATCAAAGAAGGCGACCAAGAAGAGATTCCGAGGGTGCCGATGAGGGCATACCTGCCCGAAGGTGTGCCCAACTATGTCACGAAAGAAGGACTTGAGGCACTTAAAGTGGAGCTGAAGGACCTTGAGGCGGAGCGCGTCAAGGCGGGCGACAACTACATCATGGTCAACTTCATCGACGCGACGATCAAGTTGCTCGTTGACCGTATCAATAACGCTGTTGAGATTGATCTTTCCAAGTCCAAAAAAGATACGGTCAGCTTTGGAGCTTGGGTGCGCTACAACAGGCGTGTGGTGCGGATTGTGGGCGTGGATGAAGCCGACGTGAACAAAGGCCTCATTTCGTTCATCTCACCCGTAGCCAAGTTATTAATAGGGAAGAAGGCGGGAGATGTCATTGAATTGAAAGGTTCGGAGAGGATAGAGGTGGAGGAGGTTTCTTTTGAGCCGATGGAACTCACGCAGATTGTACAAGACAAGCCCGATCAAACAGCTAAAACAACAGAAAGACGCCCTCGAAGAATCATCGAAGAGCAGCCCGAGCCGATGGCACAGACACAGCCGATGGTAAAGGACGAACCCCTTGCTTCTCCAGTTAAAGCGGATGGACCGCACCGGTTTGAGCCCGAAGAGAATCCCATAGAGTTCCTGCCCATCGTCAACGAACGGGGCAACATCGTGGGGCGGGCCATGTATGTGGAGTTGCATAATGGCAACAAGATGCTGCACCCTGTCGCGCATCTGCATGTCATCAATGGTGAGGGAGTGACCACGAGGCGTTATTGGTGGCATGTGGCGTTTGGCGACACGCCGGAGAGAACGCTCAAGCGGAAGATGGCGGAAACGCTGGGGTTGTCGGGAGCAAATCCGAAGTTGAAGCGGCAATACATCAGGGAGACCAAGAACGAGAAGGAGTTGGTTTATGTTTTCACGGTTGTTTCTGAAGCTGATTTGCCCCTGCCACCAGAGGGGGAAGCGTATAGCAGTATTTTTGATAAAGATTAAGTCGGGAAATTCCGACTTTTTCATTACAAAACCGTTTAACCCCCTTTCGAGGCATGGAATTTGTATGTATTTTTGCGTCCTAAAACTAAAAAACAAGATAAAATGAACAACAAGAAACTCTATCGTTCACTGGCCGACAAGAAGCTCTGCGGCGTGTGTGGCGGACTTGGCGAATACTTTGAGGTGGATCCCACCTTGATCCGTCTGTTATGGGTCATCTTCACCTTTATGGGTGGTGCAGGCTTGTTGGCCTACATCATCTGCGCTATTATAGTTCCGCAGCAGAATCAGTTGCCCGAACCGTAATCAATCTTCCATATTCGGTGGGTTGACAAAGAAATGCTCCCGTTCTAGTTCGGCGAGTACCATTCTGATTTCCCAGTACTCGTAATTATCTCCAAGCACATCCTTGGCTGCGCCCAGACTGGGGTCGAACGTGGACTCGAAATAGTCCAGGATCTCGTTGTATTTCTCTTTCTCAACAACCTGTGATGCTTCAAGCGCACCTTGCCTTACCAAATGGGCCAAGTGACCGTGTATTGTGGCGATGGCAAGACCCCGTTCTTTGGCGATATCCTCTATCGACATGCCATTGTCGAACATCGTTTTGGTGACAAGGTAGGTTTCGCCTTTTTGTTTCTTCTCTTTTTTCTCAAACTCTGCGGGCATCTTTTCAAAATGAGCAGCTTCCGAGTCTTTACCCATTGAGCGCAGAACAATGTCAAGAATCTCGGCGCCAAAGTTTCGAATGCGTTTGGTCCCCATGCCTTCTATTGTCCTCAATTCCGACAGTGTGACGGGCTTTTCAGAAGCAATAGCTTTGAGGGTTCTGATAGGCGCGATGTTAGAAGGGGGCACATCGTCGGCTTCGGCTCGTGCTGCACGCCATGACAGCAAAATGGAATATAGACTGCCATTCTTGCTTGGCTCAAATTTGATTTCCACCTTCTTCTTCCCACTTTTCTCTGCCTCGATGGCTTTCACCGACTTGGTCTTTTGGTATTCCCTGACCGTGAAGCCGTCTTTGCAGGCCTCCAAACAACACCCTTTCAGATAGATGTCTTCTTTGAGCAGTTTCAATGCCTCGGTGAGTTGCTCGTTGACAGCTTGGTTGTCGGTTTTGAAGGGCAAGTCGAACAAACCCTTGGCAATGGCTTTTAAGTGTTCGTCAAAATAGGCAACACCTTTTATCAGTCTCTCCTGCAAGGCTGGATTGTGCTCGCACGAAGGTGCTTGGTCGTGCAGTTTCCGGATCTGGCCTTCGAACTTGATGCCGACCGAACAAAGTTCCTCATGAATCTTGTTACGCCGCTGCGAGAGGTCTTGGATCATCGCGCCTTCAAAGAGGGTGTCGTTGTCATAAACCACCTTCATCAGTCTGCCGAAGTCCTTGTAGATGCCATCGAAGTCGATGAGTTCGAGTATGGTCTCCAACTCGTAGTCGTGGCGCAGCTGGTCCACTTTCTCTTGTGTGGGTTCCTTCTCAGGAAGCATTTCCACAAACTGGTTGACGGAATAGTCGTTGACTAAGGCATTGGAGGTGATGCGTGTCTTCAGCACGAGGCCTTCCAACGAGGTGCAGCGGCTGAGGGCGACGTAGACCTGCCCGTGGGCGAAGGCCTGACCGGCGTCGACGATGACCTTGTCGAAGGTCAGCCCCTGGCTCTTGTGGATTGTGACCGCCCAGGCCAAACGCAATGGGATCTGTGTAAAACTGCCGATTTCTCTTTCTTCAATATCTTGATTCTCAGCGTTTATGGTGTATTCCATGTTCTCCCATTTCACCTTAGGCACGGTGATGCGCTCGCCTTCGCTTTCCACTGTGACGGTGCCTTCCTTCTCGTCATAGCCGACCAACATGCCTATCTTTCCATTGTAATAGGCCTTCTCAGGGTTAGGATCGTTCTTGACGAACATCACTTGTGCTCCGACTTTCAGCTCCAGTTCTTCCTTGGTGGGATAGGTGTTTTCGGGGAAAGTGCCGTGGACTTCTGCATTGAAAATCAGAGATTTCTCCTTGATAGCTTCCAGTTTCGACTCGTTGATTTGGTCGGCTTGGTAGTTGTGGGTGGTCAGAGTGATGTAGCCTTCTCTGTCCTTAGGCACGAAGTTCGGCATGAAGCGGCTGTTGAGCAAGCGGACGCATTCGGCATCCATACGGTTGTCGCGTACCTTATTCAGTAGCGTGATGAAGTCTTCGTCGTGTTGTCGGTAGATGTGTTCCAGTTCCACGCAGACGTAGGGTGCTTTTTTCAGCACTTGGCTACCGAAGAAATACGGCGTGTCGTAATAAGGTGATAGGATTTCCCATTCCTCGGCCTTGGCCACAGGCGCCAACTGGTGTACGTCACCAATCATCAGCAGTTGCAGTCCTCCGAAGGGTTTCTGAGAACGGCGTAACCGGCGCAACACCGCGTCGATGGCATCCAAGACATCGGCGCGCACCATGCTGATCTCATCGATGATGAGTAAGTCGAGGCTGCGTATGAGGTTGATTTTCTTTTTATTGAGTTTCTGGTATTGTGCGGCCAACGATTTTGCATTATAGCCTTTACCCAATGCGTTTTCAGGCAGTTGTGGTCCAAAAGGAAGCTGGAAGAACGAATGGATGGTCTGTCCGCCCGCGTTGAGTGCAGCTACGCCCGTAGGCGCTACCACAGCCATACGCTTGTATGTCTTCAGCGGTAGGTTCTTCAGGAAAGTGGTCTTTCCGGTGCCTGCTCTTCCAGTGAGGAAGATGTGCGAGTCGGTGTAGAGTACCAACTCCTCGACGAAGTCAAGTTTCTGGTTAGTAAAGGTTTGCTGCGCCATGCTTTCAATCGTATTCAATTGGCTAAAATATGGATTATTTTTCATTTTTGTGGTGGGGTTTGTGCTTTTCTTGCTGCAAAGATCTAAACCTAGTCAAGAGCAAGCCGTTGAACAAACGTTTGTAGTCGACAGCAGTCGTTTGTTGTCGTTTGTTGTCGGATATATTATTGTAAATCAACAATGTTGTATTATTTCTTTTGGAGTGCGATTATTTTCCTATCTTTGTGGCGTTTTTTATGCAACAAACAATAAAACCTACCAATATGAAAAAATTATTCACTGCAATCCTGGCTTTGGCCCTTGTTTTTTCCTTCGGGAAAGCCAACGCCTGCACCAACTTTCTCATCACTAAAGGTGCCTCAACTGATGGCTCCTGCATGATCAGCTATGCTGCCGACAGCCATGTGCTGTATGGTGAACTTTACCATTATCCAGCCACTGACTGGCCGGCTGGCGCCATGCTCGATGTCTACGACTGGGACGGCGGCATGTATCGCGGCCAAATCCCACAGGTGGCCCACACCTACAATGTGGTTGGCAATATGAATGAATACCAATTGGCTATTGGCGAGACGACCTACGGTGGCCTCGAGAGCCTCTGGGAAGGCCCTGGCATCATCGACTACGGCAGCTTGATATACATCACCTTACAGCGCGCCAAGACCGCTCGTGAAGCCATCAAATGCATGGGCGAACTAGTGGCCAACTACGGCTATGTCAGCGAGGGTGAGTCGTTCAGCATCAGCGACACCGAAGAGTGCTGGATCCTCGAGATGATTGGCAAAGGCAAGGCCAGCAAGGGCGCCGTGTGGGTGGCCCGCCGCATCCCCGACGGTTATGTGAGCGGTCACGCTAACCAGGCTCGCATCACCACTTTCCCCTTGGCATCCAAGAAATGCAAGACCAGCATCACCTTCAAGATTATCGACAAGCTCTTGAAAGACCCGAACATTGACTGTGTCTATTCCGACGATGTCATCAGCTTCGCCAAGCAAGCCAAGCTGTACAACGGTCCCGATGACAAGTTCTCGTTCTCCGATGTTTACGCTCCTGTCGATTTCAGCGCTGCCCGTGCCTGCGACCTACGCGTGTGGGCCATGTTCAACAAGGTGACCGACAACATGAAGGACTATTGGGGCTATGCCACAGGTCGTGACATCCAACGCCCCCAGCCTTACCAGAAAGGTATGTGCCAGACGCCTGACAACTTCCCGACCAACCGCATGCCTCTTTGGGTGAAACCCAACCGCAAAATTAGCGTCCTCGATATGATGGACTTTATGCGCGACCACCTCGAAGGAACCGAACTCGATATGTCGCAAGACGTGGGTGCTGGCCCGTTCCACTGCCCTTATCGTTGGCGCCCCATGGACTGGGAAGTCGACGGTGTGACCTATGTACACGAGCGCACCACCGCTACCCAGCAGACAGGCTTCAGCTTCGTGGCCCAAAGCCGTGGCAATTGGGAATGGCCCATCGGCGGCATCATTTGGTTTGGCGTCGACGACACCGACAACACCGTTTACTGCCCGATGTACACCTGCATGACCGAGATCCCTGAGTGCTTCCGCGAGGGCAATGGCTCGATGAGTGAGTGGTCGGAGACCTCCGCTTTCTGGACCTTCAACCAGATGAGCAACTGGGCCTACACCAAGTATGACTATATTCACCCTGAAATCAGGAAACGTCAGCGTGAGTTGGAGGAAGGTTGGGTAAATAGAGAAATCCCCGCCTTGGACGAGTACGTCAACACCATCAAGGGCAGAGAGGCTCAAATCAGGGAACTCACGCAGTTCTCCAACAACGCTGCCACTAAACTCGTTAAAACCTGGAAGAAGTTTTATCAGGAGCTGTTCATGAAGTATGTCGACGGCAACCTCAACACTGCCCAACCCACCCAACCCGGCAGCAAATACACGCCCATCAAGAGCGAACACCCCAAGTATAGCGATGAATACTATCGTATCCTCATCGAGAAGACGGGTGACAAATACAAAGCCTATTAAAGTTTAGAGTTTAAAGTTTAGAGATATGACAAACCCGGAAGAAGAAAAAGTAACGGAAAAGAAGTCGCTCAATTTCATTGAAGCGAAAGTGGAAGAAGACCTCGCCAACGGCAAGAACGGAGGACGCGTGCAGACACGCTTTCCCCCAGAGCCGAACGGCTACCTCCACATCGGCCATGCCAAGGCCATCTGCCTCGACTTCGGCATCGCTGCCCAACACGGCGGCGTGTGCAACCTGCGCTTCGACGACACCAACCCCACCAAGGAGAACATGGAGTACGTCGACGCCATCAAAGAGGATATCCAATGGCTTGGCTACCAGTGGGGCAACGAATACTACGCGTCCGATTACTTCCAGCAACTCTGGGATTTTGCCATAGAGCTGATCAAACGCGGCAAGGCTTACATCGACGAGCAGAGCTCGGAAGAGATTGCCGCTCAGAAGGGCACGCCAACCCAACCCGGCATCGAAAGCCCCTACCGCAACCGTCCTGTCGAAGAATCGCTTGACTTGTTCAACAAGATGAACAACGGCGAAATTGGCGAGGGTAAGATGGTGCTCCGTGCCAAGATCGACATGGCCAACCCGAACATGCATTTCCGCGATCCCATCATCTATCGCGTCGTCGACACGCCGCACCACCGCACGGGCACCAAGTGGCACGCCTACCCAATGTATGACTTTGCCCACGGACAAAGCGACTACTTCGAGGGTGTCACCCATTCCTTGTGCACGCTCGAGTTTGTGGTGCACCGTCCGCTCTACGACCTCTTCGTCGATTGGCTCAAGGAAATCCGTGGCGAGGGCGACAACATGGACGACAACCGTCCGCGTCAGACTGAGTTCAATAAGCTGAACCTCAACTATATCCTCTTGAGTAAGCGTAACCTGCTCGTCCTCGTCAACGAAGGCCTTGTGAGCGGCTGGGACGACCCGCGTATGCCCACGATCTGTGGCTTCCGTCGTCGTGGCTACACCCCTGGTGGCATCCATAAGTTCATCGACAAGATTGGCTACACCACCTACGATGCTTTGAACGATTTCGCCCTGATGGAGAGTGCCATTCGTGAGGACCTCAACGCCACCGCCAACCGTGTGGCTGCTGTGGTCAACCCGGTGAAGCTCGTCATCACCAATTATCCCGAAGGACAAATTGAGGAGATGGAAGCCATCAACAACCCCGAGGACGAAACGGCCGGCAGCCACAAGATTGCCTTCAGCCGCGAGTTGTGGATTGAGAAGGAAGACTTCATGGAAGACGCTCCGAAGAAATACTTCCGCATGACCCCTGGCAACGAGGTGCGCCTCAAGAACGCCTACATCGTGAAATGCACGGGCTGCAAGAAGGATGAGAATGGAGAGGTCGTGGAGGTATATGCCGAATACGATCCCGACACCAAGAGCGGCATGCCTGGTGCCAACCGCAAGGTGAAAGGTACCATCCATTGGGTGAGCTGCGAGCGTTGTCTCGAAGCCGAAGTACGCATGTACGACCGACTCTGGAAGGTGGAGAACCCGCGCGACGAACTGGCCCGCCTGCAAGGCGAAGGCAAGACCGCGTTGGAAGCCATGAAGGAGATGATGAACCCCAACTCACTGGAGATTCGTCCCGTTTGCTACGTGGAGGAATACCTGGCCGACGCCAAGCCGCTCGACCACTTCCAGTTCCAGCGTATCGGTTACTTCACGGTCGACAAGGACAGCACGCCAGGTCATCTGGTCTTCAACCGCACCGTGGCGCTGAAGGACACATGGGCTAAGACAATGTAATTGTAATCATCTTGAATGCATTGTTCTGTGGAGACGGAGTGCACACCGTCTCCACTTTTTTATGCTATGGGTCTCTAATTCCGACAATAATCGTAATTTTGCACGTTATTAATGCACCATGAAAGGTAAAGCGCTGTTTATTGCATCATTGATTCTCCTGCTGTCACAAATGCTTGTGGCACAAGGGCAGGATACTGTGCAGCGCAAGAAGACCCGTATCCACATCGAGCATTACGACAAGGCCACTTTCTCGAAGAGTCAGGGCGAGATGCAGAAACTCATCGGTCATGTGAAGATGCGTCACGACTCAGCCTATTTCTTCTGCGATAGTGCCTATTTTTACCAGAGAACCAACAGCTTCGACGCGTATCAAAATGTCCATATCATCGTCAACGACAGCGTGGAGATCTTCAGCGACCTGTTGAACTATGATGGCAACATGCGTTTTGCCGAGTTTCACGACAACGTACGGCTGCGTGACGACTCCACTACGCTTTACACCGAATACCTGACCTACGACCGTAACTTGCATCTGGCCAGTTATCCCGACAGCGCTACCACGGTGCGAGGCGACAAGACCTTGAAAAGCCATTACGGCTATTACCGCGACCGGCTGAAAGAGTTTTCTTTCTTTGAGAATGTGGAGGTCTATAGCCCTAAGTATCAGATGTATACTGACACTTTGTTTTATAACACCGACATCGAAAAGATGTGGTTTGAAGGACCTACGACCATCATCAACAAGGAAAATGTGTTGGAGGGGAAGCACGGCTATTATCTTGTCAATGAAGACCATGTGTATCTCGACCGGCGGCCCTATATGCATAACGAGACCCAACAGATGTGGTCGGATTCCATCTTTTATGACCGCAATCTTGGACTGGCGCAGGCCTATAGTCAGGTGGACATGATCGACACCTCGTATAAGGTCGTCATGCGAGGCGACTATGTGGAGATGTGGGAGAACAGGGGCTTCTCCTTTGCCACCGACAGCGCCTATGCCATCAGCTACGACGGTGGCGACTCCCTGTATATCCATGGCGACACGTTGTTCATGTACTTCAACAAGCAAAAGGAGGAGGCTGAGAAGCTCATCGCTCGCCGAAATGTTCGTTTCTTCAAGTCGGACATGCAGGGTAAGTGCGACACCTTGACCTATCTGATGGCTGATTCCACCATCCGCATGCGCGTAGCGCCTATCTTGTGGGCCGAGGACAGCCAGATGTCGGGCACCGACATCGACATCAAGCTCAAAGACCATAATGTCGACTGGGTGCTGCAAAAGGGAAATGCCTTCATCATCTCGCAAGATTCTATAGAGGGCTTCAACCAAATTAAAGGACGTGACATCATTTCGCGTTTCAAGAGCGGTAGCATTCATCGTGTCAACGTGGACGGCGACAAAGCCGAGACCATCTATTGGATTCGCGATGACGAAGGCGGGACCATCGGTATCGATGTGTCGAAGTCGACGACCATGGTCATCGAGATGAAAGACAACAGTGTCGATAAAATCAAAGGTTTCAAGGACATCACCGAGACCATGTATCCTGAAGAAGACTTGAAGGAAAACGACCGCTATCTGCCAGGCTTCAAGTGGAATGACGAGGCTCGCCCAAAGGACAAGGCCGACATCTTCCGTCGTGTCGAGGCTGAGATGCCCGTGGTCGCCCCAACGGCAACTCAGCAAGGGGAGGAGAAGCCTGAAGGAGAAGAAGAACAGCCCAAGCGGCATAGGGCAAAAAGAGAAAACAACAACAATTAATACTTAATCAATATGAAGAAACTCATCCTCATCCGTCACGGAGAAAGTGAATGGAACAAATTGAACCTCTTCACGGGGTGGACCAACGTCGACCTCTCTGAGAAAGGTGTACAAGAAGCCATCGAAGCGGGCAAAACGCTGAAAGAAAACGGCTACAAGCCTGAAATCTGCTTCACCTCTTATCTGAAGCGCGCCATCAAGACCTTGAACTTGGCTCTCGAAGCCATGGACATGGACTGGCTGCCGGTGTACAAGTCATGGCGTCTCAATGAGAAGTCGTATGGCCAGCTGCAAGGCCTCGACAAGAAGATGACCGCTGAGAAATACGGCGACGAGCAGGTGCGCCTGTGGCGCCGCGCCTTCGACGTGCGTCCGCCCGCGTTGGAGATGAACGACCCCAAGAGCCCCCGCATGGACCCGCGCTATGCCGAGCTCACCGACGAGCAGATCCCGCTCACCGAGGCCCTCTGCGACACCATCGAGCGTGTGATGCCGTACTATGAAAACAACATTATGAAGGCCTTTGAGACCCACGACCAGGTGCTGGTGGTGGCCCATGGCAACAGCCTGCGCGGTGTGGTGAAGGTGCTGAAGGGCATGAGCAACGATGAAATCATCGCCTTCAACATCCCGACGGGCATCCCGTATGTCTTCGAGTTTGACGACAATATGAAGCTCCAGAAGGACTTCTTCCTCGGCGATCCTGAAAAGGTGGCCGCGCTGATGGCCGCCGTCGCCAACCAAGGCAAAGCGAAATAAATGTGGATTTGTAGAGACGCATTGCATGCGTCTCAGAAAAGGGAAACAAATCTACCACAAATCTATTACAAATAAGAATCGGTCGACGAAGAACCATCGTCGACCGATTGTTTTGTAGTCTATTTATGTAAGATTTATGTCAGATTTGCTTCCGAAAAATCAGAAAATATAATTAAATCCGACGAAAGTTTTCAGTTTCTCGCCGTCGCGTTTGTCCAAGGCTTTGCCTAGGTCAACCGATACGACAAGGTTGCGGTTCATGATGAGCTTGAGGCCGCAGCCTGCACTAGTATGAAGTCTTTCTTTTTCACCACTGCATAACTTGGGAATAGGCGGTTCAAAAACCATATTGTCAGGCCTAATCATCCATTCTTCATTGTATTTCTGTGTTACCAAGCCTGCGTCGAAAAAAGGATTCAAGGCCACTAGCCAGTTCTGGTTGATAAACTGGAAACCTACGATACGCCAACGCAACTCCAAGTTGGCAAAAGCAAAACCTTCACCAATGACACTGTTGCGGTCCACACCACGCAAGGTCGTGCTGCCTCCTAAACCTTCGGTGTACATCTTTTGGAAAAACATGGTATTTAGATTGTTAATCATATACCAAGGCGTCCTGCCTACAATACGGTTTTGGGCACCAATGCGATAGGCGAAGGTCAGTTTGTCTTTATAAATGGGAATATAGTGTCTCCAAAGGAAAGTGAAGGAAAGGTTGTTCTTGGAAATATCAGTGGCTCCGACAAGTGTTCCCTCAGCATAGATACCTCTCGTGGGGTCGCTATTGTGGTCGCGGCTGTCGTAAATCATGCCGAGACGGAGTTGGGTGGTAATGCCGCCATTAACCTCACTGGGGAATATTGCACCTCCGCGCACATAATTTTCGTACAAAGTAGCTTGACCGGCGTAGTCTGGCATTTTGATGGTATCAAGCGAAGAAGTCTTGGTGCTGTAGAAAGCCAAACCTGCCGTCCAATAGAGGTTCGGTACACTAAAGAAAGGTCTCTGCATACTTCCTACAAAGCGGAATTGGTTGCGGTTGAGGAAGTGATAGCCGCTTTTGACCCCTTCAATGTCTGCATAAGGGTCGAATGGATTGGCAAAATAGCCATTGAAGCCGAAGAACTCGTATTTCTTGGCGTAGAAATAGGTCACATCGAAGAAGAGTTTTGTGTCTTTCACGACATATGGCATGTCGCTATAGAAGCGGAACACGCCCGAGCCTTTGGTGTAACGCGAGGCCTCCACATTGAACTTGTAGTTGTAGCGGGGATAACGAGAGCCATCGCCGAAGTTGAAGATGTCGCAAGTCACTCCGTACTGGAAGCCCAGGTCGGCATCATAGCCCACCACAGGCAGTGGACCAAAGTTCCAGCCTTTCTTGATGATTTCGCCTTTTTCGTTGTAGGTCTTTTCTTTCTTGGCTTTCTTTTCTTGAGCCATGCCGCCCATGGCCAACAGTAGTGCAAGCATAAGGAATAAGGTCTTTTTCATAGCAGAAAAGGGATTTGTTGATTGCAAAAATAAAGTATTTTTTAAGAGTCACCAACAAAATGTGCTATTTTTGCCCCACAATTATAGTGAAATGAGCTTCATCGAACTATTACTGATTGCCATTGGTCTCTCCATGGATGCCTTCTCGGTCTCCATCTGCAAAGGCTTGACTACTAAGCGGTTTTCTTGGCGTATGGCTTTGGTCTGTGGCCTTTGGTTTGGCTTTTTCCAGGCTTTGATGCCCACGATTGGCTATTTCTTGGGTGCACAGTTCCAGGAGATGATCGAAGCCTACGACCATTGGATCGCTTTTGGTCTTCTTTTCCTTATTGGTGCCAACATGATTCGGGAAGCCATTTGGGGTAAGGAAGAAGAAGGCAAAGAAAACGGTGCCCTCGATTTCAAGACCATGTTGCTATTGGCCATCGCCACCAGCATTGATGCCTTGGCAGTGGGCGTTTCGTTTGCATGCATCCAGGTGAAGCTGTGGTCATCGGTAGTGGTCATCGGCTTTACTACCTTCCTTTTCTCCGTCTTAGGTGTCAAGATTGGCAATGTCTTCGGTTCGAAATATGAGAAGTCAGCTGGGATTATTGGTGGTATCATCTTGATTCTCATTGGTTTGAAGATTCTTTTGGAGCATTTGGGCATTATCAGTTTTTGACGGAAAAGAAAATTCTGACCAATTAATTGCACACCATATCAAAATATTATGTAATTTTGCAGCGCAAAACGGTTCGGGATGTAGCGCAGCCCGGTAGCGCGCTTCGTTCGGGACGAAGAGGCCGCAAGTTCGAATCTTGTCATCCCGACTTTGTCAAAGCCAGCTTGAGAATCAAGCTGGTTTTTTCATAATGCCTATGAAAAAACAAATTGAAATCATGGCCCCCGTGGGCTCCTACGAAGCTCTCGCAGCCGCCATACAAGCTGGTGCCGGTAGCGTCTATTTCGGCATCGGCAAACTCAACATGCGCTCGCGCTCGGCGAAGAACTTCACCCTTGATGACTTGCACCAATTGGCTGAAACCTGCAAAGAGCATAATGTAAAAAGCTATGTTACAGTCAATACCATCATCTACGACGAGGAGATGGAGGAGATGCATCAGTTGCTCGATGCCATCAAGGCCAACGGCATCTCGGCCATCATCGCTTCCGACCAAAGCGTGATTCAATATGCCCGACAAATCGGTGTTGAGGTACACATGTCAACGCAATGCAATATCACCAACTTGGAGGCAGTGCGCTATTACTCCCAGTTTGCCGATGTGATGGTGACCGCCCGCGAGTTAAACATCGACCAGGTGCGCCACATCACTGAAGAGATTGAACGCCAGCAAATCCGTGGTCCCCATGGCGACTTGGTACGCATCGAGGTGTTCTGTCATGGCGCCTTGTGTATGGCCATCTCGGGTAAATGCAACCTGAGCCAAGATATCTATAGCTCGTCCTCCAACCGTGGTGCATGCATGCAGCTTTGTCGTCGCGGCTACGATGTGCGCGAGCGCGAGGAAGGCTTTGAGTTGATGCTTGACAATGAATACATCATGTCGCCGAAGGACCTCTGCACCTTGCCGTTTTTAGACCGGGTTTTGGATGCAGGCGTGGAAGTGTTGAAAATCGAAGGCCGTGGTCGCTCGCCGGAATACACCAAACTGACGGTATCGGTTTATAGTGAGGCGGTGAAAGCCATTCAGGAAGGTACCTTCACACAAGAGAAGATTGACGCTTGGATGGAACGGTTGAAGAGCGTTTATAATCGTGGCTTCTGGGACGGCTATTATTTGGGCCGGCGCACCTTCGAGTGGTCGAAGCAATACGGTTCGCAAGCCACCCAAACCAAGGAGTATATCGGCCTGATTACCAACTACTACAGCAAATTGGGCGTGGCCGAAATCCGAATGGACAGCCACGACCTCAAACTCGGCGAACAAATCATGATTATCGGGCCGACCACCGGCGTTTATGAAGACACTTTGAGCGAAATCCGCGTGGATTTGGGTTCGGTGCCGCAGACGGTGAAAGGCGAATTTTGCTCCATTCCCGTGAAGTCGTTGGTGAGGCGCGGGGATAAGGTTTATAAGGTGGTTTCCACCATGTAGGGCTGTCGCATCGAGGCAGCCGCTTCGAAAATTCGTCGTGCGGCGGCCATAGTATGACAGTCCTACAAACCATTCATTGCTTTACCCAAATAAGCTTGCTGACATCGTAGCCTCGGCGTGTGGCTTCTGCAAGAATGGCTTGCTTTACGTTCTCGTCCAGTTTCGGTGTGCGAGAAAGGATCCAAAGGTACTTTGCGCTTTTGCTGCCTACGAGGGCATACTGATAATCAGGGTCAAGCATCATGACACGGTAATCAGAATAGAAAGGCCCGAAGAAGGAAACGCGCAGGCGGCCAGGCTCTTTGGTTGTCTTGGCTTTCCCTGATGAAGACTTGAATTGGCCGTTTTTCTGACCTGTATTTAAAACATTGATTCGGTTGTCGCAACACAGCACGTAGGTAGCTTTGCAATAGTCAAGGTCACGTTCAAAACGGTGGTCAAAACGGGCAATCTCGTACCATTCGCCAGCATAGCGGTTCAAGTCGATGGTTTTCACGGTGGAGTTGTCGATTTTTTGGGCGTTGCAACCAAAGGCAACGAGGTATAAAGCCATCAGCATCAAAGCTCTGTTTAAGATTTGTGTTTTCATTGTTGATTGGATTTGAATTTCCATAGTAATACGGAGAAATCGCCGAAAAGTTACAAATCAAGAAGATTTTTTGCAAAAAGCCGTATTTTTGCATAATTCTTTCTACATAAAACCGAAAAAGAGCAATCATGCAAAACTTCAATCTACATACCCATAGCATTTATTCCGACGGCAAGTCGCAGCCTCGCGAAATCGTGGAAGAGGCTATCCGTCAGGGCCTGACCACAATTGGTTTTTCGGAACACAGCCCGCTGCCTTTCGACAATACTTTCTCGGTGAAATCGGCCGACATGCCGCGTTATGTGGCGGAAATCGCGCAACTGAAAGAGGAATTCAAGGACCAAATCGACATCTACTGCGCCTTGGAGGCCGATTATCTCACAGGCATTTCCGAGCCTTTTGCCATTACCAAGGAGAAGTATCATCTTGATTATCTGATTGGAGGAGTTCATCTTGTTATTGAACCGGCCCTTCGACAGGCTCAGGGACCTCTTGCCGACCAAATTTGGTTTATCGATGGCCCCAAGTGGGAAGTCTATGACGAAGGATTGCAGAAGTTTTTTGGTGGCGACATCCGTCGTGCCGTGCGCCGCTTCTTTGAGCAGTCGAACGAAATGATTGAAAACGAGCCGTTTGACATCATCGCCCATTTCGACAAAATCAAGATGCACAACCGCGACCGCTATTTCCACGAAGATGAGCCTTGGTATCGCAAACTAGCCCTCGAAACTCTCGATCTCATCCGCGAAAAAGGCCTCGTCATGGAAGTCAACACGCGCGGCATCTACAAGAAACGCTACAACGGCTTCTATCCTTCGCCTTGGCTGATGGAGGAGGCTTGTAAGATGCACATTCCCGCCATCATCTCCGCTGACGCCCACCATTTCAGTGAAATCACTCTAGAATTTGACGCTGCCGAGGAAGCCTTGAAACGCGCTGGCTACCATAGCGTGGTCAATTTCAAGGATGGACATTGGATCGAAGTTGGCTTATAATAAAAATGACTATGGCCGCCCTCACCATTGTAAGAGCGGCCATAGTCATAGGCCATAAGCCATAGTAAATCCTACAGTTTCAGATAGTTCATCACATTCTTTTCAATACGCTTGACAAGGTCTTCCGAATCGGGAGCCTTCTCAAACTTGTGCCCCGTTACCTTCTCGTACAGTTCGATGTAACGTTCCGAAACACTGTTCACATATTCGGGGGTCATCTCCGGCACTTGTTGGCCTTCCTTGCCTTTGAAACCGTTGGCCATCAGCCACTCACGGACAAACTCCTTGGAGAGCTGCACCTGCGGCTCTCCCTTGGCGAAACGTTCCTCGTATTGGTCAGCGATGAAGTAACGCGACGAATCGGGGGTGTGGATTTCGTCCATCAGCACGATTTGGTCGCCAATCTTGCCGAACTCGTACTTGGTGTCGACGAGTATCAAGCCTTGCTTGGCGGCGATTTCAGTACCGCGTTGGAAGAGCTTGCGGGTGATGTCTTCAATCTGCACATAATCGCTCTCACTGATGAGTCCACGGCTGATGATTTCCTCGCGTGAGATGTCCTCGTCATGGCCTTCCTCAGCCTTGGTGGTTGGGGTGATGATGGGCTCGGCGAAGCGCTGGTGTTCCTTCATGCCGTCGGGAATCTGCACGCCGCAGATGGTGTGTTGGCCGCTCTTGTAGGTGCGCCATGAGCTACCGGTGAGATAGCCACGGATGATCATCTCAATGGGGAAGGGCTTGCAGAGGCGACCCACGGTGACCATCGGGTCGGGGGTGGCGAGCTTCCAGTTGGGGACGATGTCGGCGGTGGCGTCGAGGAACATGGCGGCAATCTGGTTGAGCACCTGTCCCTTATAGGGGATGCCCTTGGGCAGGATGACGTCGAATGCCGAGATGCGGTCGGTGGCGACCATCACCATATATTCGTCGTTGATGAAATAACAATCGCGGACCTTGCCGTGATACACCTTGGTCTGGCCAGGGAATTGATAATCTGTTCTAGTTAATGCGTTCATTATATTCAGTTGTTAGTTGTTCAGTTGTTCAGTTGGCAGTTGTTCGGTCGACTCCTCATCATCATGGTGCTTCTTATAAGCATTGATGATATCCGTCACCAGTTTATGTCTCACCACATCTTTGTCGTCGAGATAAATGAATTCGATGCCTTTCACGTCTTTCAGCACCTCCATGGCCTGCGGCAATCCCGACGGCGTCTTAGGTGGCAGGTCGATTTGGGTGATGTCGCCCGTGACGATAAACTTGGCCGAGCGTCCCATGCGGGTGAGGAACATCTTCAGCTGGCTGCGCGTGGCGTTTTGGGCTTCGTCGAGGATAACGAAGGCATGGTCCAAGGTGCGGCCGCGCATGAAGGCCAATGGCGCAATCTCGATGGTGTGGTCTTCGAGGTAACCCTCAAGTTTGGTGCCAGGGATCATGTCGCGCAAGGCGTCATAAAGCGGCTGCAGATAGGGGTCGAGTTTGTCCTTGAGGTCGCCAGGGAGAAAGCCTAGGTGCTCGTCTGCTTCTACGGCGGGACGTGTCAAAATGATTCTCCTGACCTGCTTGGCTTTCAGGGCACGGACAGCCAAAGCCACGGCGGTGTAGGTCTTGCCCGTGCCAGCGGGACCGATGGCGAAGATCAGATCCTTCTGTTCCGATGCCGTCACCATGCGTTTTTGGTTGGCAGTGATGGCCTTGACGGGGACACCGCTGCGTCCGAACACGAGCACGTCACTTTCCGACATCTTCTGTTGCAGCTCGTTGTCGGTAGCCGCCATCATCACGTCTTCCACGGTCTGGGCGGTGAGTTTGCCAAAACGTTCCAACTGCACCATCAGGGTCTCGTAACGGCTGGCGAAATACTCAATCTCATCGTCGTCGCCAATCACTTTCACAAAGTCGCCGCGAGCGATGATTTTCAACTTAGGGAACATGCTCTTCACCAACTCCAGGTATTTGTCGTTGGGTCCGTGAAGTTCTTTAGGATCAACATTTTCTATCTGAAGAATCTGTTCTGCCATGGTTACTGAGTTCGTCGATGTATGTCTTTTTATTTGCTCGCAAAGATAGTGATATTTTTTTTCTAAAACCTATGGCAAGTTTCACATAAATGATATACCTTTGCAAAATCTCTATACCACTTTTAGCAGACGATGGCAATTATCACAATAACAAGCGATTGGGGAACGAAGGATTATTATGCTGCGGCAGTGAAAGGAACGATTCTGTCGCAATTGCCCGATGCCACTATCGTTGATGTTACCCACGAAATTGAGCCGTTCAATGTCGCTCAGGCTGGGTTCACGTTAAAAAACTGCTATCGCTGTTTCCCTCCTGGTACCATTCACATCATTGCTGTTGACACGATCGAGTCAGCTGAATGCCCGCATGTGGTGGTGAAAGCCGAAGGACAATACTTCATCTCTACCGATAATGGCATCTTCAGCCATATCCTTGACGGGAAATACGACGAGGCCTATTGCGTCGATGTGATGCAGGACTCCGATTTCTTCACGTTTGCTACGCGCGACCGTTTTGTTAAGGTGGCCGTGATGATAGCCAAAGGCGAACCGTTGTCGAACATCGGTGAGCCGCGCTTGAAGCTTAATCCTGGTGGCGCTTTCTGTGCCGTGGCTCGCGACAACACCATCGAGGGCGTGGTGATGCATATCGACTCATACGACAACTTAATTACCAATATCTCCAAGGAGTTGTTTGAGAAGGAGCGTCGTGGCCGCGACTTTGTCATTCAGGTAAAAGGCGCTCTCTATACCGTCGAGGAAATCTCGGATAGTTATCTGGATGTCGATGTGGTGGATCTGGTGGCCATCTTCGGCACTCATGGCTATCTCGAACTGGCCTTGAACAAGGCCAAGTTGGCCTCGCTCTGCGGCATCGAGCCTTCCTCCACCATCAAGGTGATCTTCGATGACGGGAAAACGACGCCTACTTTGGATTCCTTATTCTGATTTCCAAACCTTTTTGACGACAACCAGCTGAAACACTTTCCAGAGTATCAGCCCGATGAGTATGCCTAAGAGTGCGCCGCAAATGATGTCGCCAGGGTAATGGAATCCTATGTAAATGCGGCTGTAACTAGAGATGAAAGCCCAAAGATAAAGCATCAAGCCAGCCCACCAGCGGTTTTTGCCCAGTGCCCCTGTCAGAAAAGCGGCAATCGCAAAGGTGTTGGCCGCATGTGATGAGACGAAGCCGTATTTGCCTCCTGCCATGCCATTGGGAAGATAAATCAAATCTTGGAAGTCGACATTATAGCAAGGCCTCAGGCGATGAAACAAGGGCTTGCAGACATGGGCAGAGAGCTGGTCGGAGCAAAGCACGACCAAACCGACGGCCAAAAATATCCACCAACAACGTTTGCCGTACTGCTTCACGATCCAATAAACGAATAAAGCGTATAAGGGCAACCACACCCACATCCGCGTGACGGCAATCATAGCCTTGTCCAGCCAATCGGCATGGAGGCCGTTGAGAAAGAGGAAGAGGTCGGAATCGATGGAGGAGAGGTAATCCATGGTTGCTGTGTTTACCAGTCTTCTTCGTCTCCTTTGTTCAGCGTCAGCCAAATCAGGTCTTTCAACTCGTCGATGCCTTGCTGGGCGACGGAGCTGATGAAGACATGCGGTATCTTCTTAGGCAGGTGCTTCTTGATTTCCTTGATGGTGTCGTCGTCCACCAAATCGCACTTGGTGATGGCTAGGATGCGGTCCTTGTCCATCAGCTCGGGGTTGTATTTCTTCAACTCATTGAGCAGGATATCGTATTCTGCCTTGACGTCTTCGGTGTTGGCAGGCACCATAAACAGCAGGGTGGAGTTTCTTTCGATATGTCTCAAGAATCTGATGCCCAGTCCTTTGCCTTCGGCTGCGCCTTCAATGATGCCAGGGATGTCGGCCATGACGAAACTGCGGTGGCCACGATAGCTGACGATGCCGAGGTTGGGCACAAGGGTGGTGAAGGGATAATCGGCAATCTCGGGCTTGGCTGCGGAGACGACAGAGAGTAGTGTCGACTTGCCTGCATTGGGGAAGCCGACCAGACCGACATCAGCCAACAGCTTCAGCTCCAAGGTGATCCATTCCTCTTGGCAGGGCTCGCCCGGTTGTGCGAACTTGGGTGCTTGCAGTGTGGCCGTCTTGAAGAAGGCATTGCCTTTTCCGCCGCGTCCGCCTTTGAGGAGCACGATTTCTTGCTTGTCTTCGGTGATCTCGCCCATCATGGTGTGATCTTCTGCCCGATAGGCTACGGTGCCTAGCGGGACGTCGATGTAGATGTCATCACCAGCGGCGCCTGTGAGTTGGTTTTTGCCCCCCGGCACGCCGTCGCCGGCATAGATATGCTTCGTGTAGCGCAGATGTAGTAGGGTCCATAGTTGGGCGTTGCCGCGCATGATGACGTTGCCGCCACGACCGCCGTCGCCGCCGTCGGGTCCGCCTTTCGGGATGTATTTCTCGCGGCGGAAATGCAACGAACCGTGTCCGCCCTTGCCTGAACGGCAGAAGATCTTGACGTAGTCGACAAAGTTAGAAGTCATAATGCTCTACTTTTTTATGGATTAAAACTCATCGATGTATTCGTCGCTCTCGTTGTCGTTGTATTGCCAGCAGTTGAAGTCGAGGTCAACACCAGGAGCATAGGGCTTCGTGAAATCACCTTGGCTGATTCCCAGTTTCGAGTCGTTATAAACTTTCTTCATATACATGGCCCATATCGGCAATGCCGTATGCGAGCCTTGTCCCAAACGAGTCGAGCGGAAGTGGACGCTGCGGTCTTCGGCACCTACCCATACGCCAGTGGTGAGGTCGGGGGTGATGCCCATAAAGTAACCGTCGCTGTTCTTTTGGGTGGTTCCCGTCTTGCCAGCGATGGGGTTCTTGAAGCCGTACAAAGAACGCAGGCGTACACCGGTGCCGCTTTGCACGACGCCTTTCATCAGTTCCACCATCTTATAGGCGGTCACCTCGCTCATCGCTTCCGTCTCTTCGGGAGTGAAACGTTGGATGACGTTGCCGTTCTTGTCTTCGATGCGGGTGATGAACATGGGTTTGATGTAGACGCCTTGGTTGGCGAAGGTGCTCATGGCTCCGACCATCTCGATAAGTTTGAGGTCGCACACACCCAAGCAGATGGAGGGCACTGGGTCGATGGGTGATTCAACGCCCATGCGGCGGGCCATGCCGATGACGGCCTCAGGACCGAATTGGTTCATCAGATAAGCCGAGATCCAGTTGTTGGATTGCGCTAAAGCGTTTTTCAGCGTGATCTCGCCACCGCCGCCACCGGAGTTACCAGGCGACCAGAAACGACCGTCAGGAAGCTCGATGTTGTATGGGATGTTGGGGATTCTCGTGCATGGCGTGAACTCGCCTTCTTGCATGGCCAAGGTATAAACGAAGGGCTTGAAGGTAGAACCCACCTGACGACGGGCTTGGGTGACGTGGTCGTATTTGAAGAAACGGTAGTCGATGCCGCCGACGTAGGCCTTGACATGGCCGGTGTGCGACTCGATAGAGACCAAGCTGGCTTGCAGGTACCATTTGTAGTAACGGATGGAGTCCATCGGACTCATCACCGTGTCGATAGGTCCGTTCCACGAGAAGAGGGTCATGGGCACGGGTCTGTTGAACTCGGCCTTGATGGAATCCATGCACATGCCAGCGTTCTTCAGCGAACGGTAACGGTCGGAGCGCTTCATCGACGTCTCCAGGATGTGGTCGATTTCATCGGCTGAGACATTGGAGAACGGTGCATTCTTGTATCCCTTCCAGTGGTTGAAGAACATGGGTTGCAACTCCTTGCTCATGAAGTCCTTGACGGCTTCTTCGGCATAACGTTGCATGCGTGAGTCGATGGTGGTATATATACGCAAGCCGTCGCGATAGATGTTGTAAGGCTCGCCGTCGGCACGGGTCGTGTTTTTCGCCCAGTCGTTGAGGTAGCCTCTGAGGAATTCACGGAAATAGGTGGCTTGTCCGGTGTTGTGGTCCGAGACGTTGAAATGCGACATATCGATCGGGATTTGCGACACGGAGTCGCACTCCTCTTGGGTGATAAAGCCGTTGTCGACCATTTTTTGGAGCACCAGGTTGCGTCGGCCCAACGAACGCTCGGGGTTACGTATTGGGCTGTAACGGGTGGGGGCGTTGACCACGCCAGCCATCAGTGCACATTCCTCCATGGTGAGGTCTTTGGGATTCTTGTCAAAGAAAGTGTTGGCTGCCGAGCGGATGCCGTAGGAGTTGTGTCCGAAAGCCACTGTGTTGAGATACATGGCTACAATCTCTTCCTTCGAGTAGTTGCGTTCTAGTTTGGTGGCCGTGATCCATTCCTTGAATTTACGCAGTACCAGCTTCGGGGTGCTTAGGTTCTCGCCGCGAGGGAAGAGGTTTTTGGCCAGCTGTTGCGTGATGGTGCTACCACCACCTCTTTTGTTACCCGTCAGCACGCCGAAGGCGACACGGAAGAGGGCTTTCTCGTCGATGCCCGAGTGCTCGGTGAAGCGCTCGTCTTCGATGCTGATCAAAGCCTCAGGCATATAATGCGAGAGCTCGCTATATCGCACATTGGAGCGGTTTTCAACGAAATAGGATCCCAGCAGTTTGCCGTCGGCGGAGAAAATCTCCGTGGCGAGGTTGGTGCGTGGGTTTTCCAGCTCGTCGAAACTCGGCATCTTGCCAAAAATGCCAACGGCGACACAGAAGAAGAACAAAATGATGAACAAGAGGACCGATCCGAAGATGATCCAGAGGTTCTTGACGGCTTTTGATTTTCCTTCCGTAGGTTTGTTCTTGCTGTTATTCATGATATTATTGTTTTTCTATGTATAGTCCGATGTCGGAGATGCCTTTCAAGATCGGGTCGCGCATGGCTTGTTCGATCTCGAAATGATAGGACCCCGACAAGGGGAACAACAGGTTTTCGTTCAAGGGTATGGTGAGGTCGCGCATGCTGCCACTGCTTTTGCCGATCCATTTGCCATCGGGCGTGGCCAGCGTGCATTCTATGGTGTCGTGGGTGACATTGCCATTGGGCATACGTGTGTGAAGGAAGACAAAGAGGTTGCTGTAGCGGTAGTTTTCCAGATGGCGCAAGCCTAAACCAAATAGGTAAGGGCTGATGGTGTCGTTGATGTCGACATCAAAAGCCACCCGTTCGGTCTGAGGCCATTCGGCTTCAGGGATGACGGTGCGTTTGTCGAATGAGTCGTTGCTGCACGCAGCCAAGGCCATCATGCAACAAATCCCTAATATCCAATGGAGTCTTCTTTTCATTCTTGTGTTTTTTAGTCACTCATCTTCTTCAGGTCGGCCTCGCCGTAGCCTTCGTTGGTGTTGGTCTGGGCTTCCTTGGTGATGGCATAGTCTTCCAGCTTGGCAGGCTTTTGGCCTTTCTTGTTCATGGCGATGATTTCTTTCACCTTGTCGACGGGCAGGGCCATGATGTTCCCCTTGTCGTTGGTGTAGGAATACCACATGATGCCTTTGAACACATCGTTTTTCTGGTGTATGGCATCGCCGCTTTCGAAATGCAGCACGATGTTGGGGTCGGAGAATGACTTCAAGGCTTCCACATAGGCCTCATACTCGAAGTTGAGGCAACATTTCAGCTTGCCACATTGTCCAGCCAGTTTTTGCGGGTTGGGGGAGAGCTGCTGCACACGGGCCACGCCGGTAGTCACCGACTGGAAATCGCTGATCCAAGAGGCGCAACACAACTCACGGCCGCATGAGCCTATACCGCCCAACTTGGCCGATTCCTGTCGCACGCCTATCTGTCGCATCTCGATGCGGATGTGGAACTCCTCTGCCAGTTTCTTGATGAGTTCGCGGAAATCGACACGGCCATCGGCAGTATAGTAGAAGATGGCTTTGGTCTTGTCGCCTTGGTATTCCACGTCGTTCAGCTTCATCTCAAGCCCCAGGTTCTCGGCGATGGTCCGGGTGCGCGAAAGGGTGCCGTCTTCCAACTTGATGGCCGAGAGCCATTTCTCAATATCGTTGGCACGGGCCCTGCGGTAGATTTTTTTCATCTCGTTGAGCGGCGTGCGGAAACGCTTGCGTTTCATCTGGCGCTTAACGATCTCGCCCAAGAGGGTGACGATGCCGATGTCGTGTCCGATGGCGGCTTCGACGGCCACCAACTCGCCCACCTCCAAGTTAAGGTCCTCAGGATAAGTGAAATAGTCTTTTCTATCGTTCTTGAAACGCACCTCGGCAAGGCATACGTTGCCTTGCACTTCCTGGTTCTCATAATCTTTCAGCCAATCAAACTGATTCAGCTTGCATCGGCCGCAAGAAAGCACTTTTTGCCCCGGAACATACTCTTCGGTTAGCCGACAGCCTCGGTTCAATAATTGGGCATCAGTGCGGTCGTTCATATTAATATGTTGATTGTCAGACATGTATAAAATTCGTTTTAAATCATATATATAAACTGCAAAAATAAGAAAAAAATCTATATCTTTGTGGCCGATATTAAGGAAACAATTGTTTAACTGTAAAAATAAGTTCCTATGAAGAAAGGTATTCTCGTGATTCTTATCCTCGCACTGCTTGCCGTGCTTTGGGGAATGAAGATCTACAATGGTTTGGTCTCGCAACAAGAGGCTGTCGAAACAGCTGTTGGCAATGTGCAAACGGCTTACCAGAAACGTGCTGACCTGATTCCCAATCTTGTCGCCACGGTGAAAAACTATGCTGAATACGAAGCTGGTACGCTGACAGCAGTGGTCGAGGCCAGAGCCAAGGCAACGGCGACCACGCTTGATGCCAGTAACCTTACCGAGGAAAACATGAAAGCTTTCCAGGCCGCTCAGGACGAGATGTCGGGCGCTTTGTCGCGTCTGTTGGTCACGGTCGAGCAATATCCCGATTTGAAAGCCAACCAGAACTATCTCGACCTTCAATCGCAACTTGAGGCTTGTGAAAACACCATCGCCAACGCTAGAAGGGAGTTTAACGAAACGGCTAAGGCCTACAACACCGCCGTCCGTCGCTTCCCGGCCAATATCGTGGCGAATATGTTCGGTTTCGACAAGAAGCCTTATTTCGAGGCCTCCGAAGCCGCTCAGCAAGCCCCCGATGTCAAGGACCTCTTTGAATAAAAGGAGTTTTTTTTGAGCAATAGACCCGTATCGTTGTGGTACGGGTCTTTTTTTTGCCTTTCAAAAAAGGCAGATTTTGCGTTGTCTATTCAAAAAAAACTATTTTTGCACCTTTAAAACTGATTACAATTATGTGTGGAATAGTTGCTTATCTTGGCCATCAGGATGCCTATCCGATTTTGATTGAGGGCCTGAAACGTCTTGAATATCGTGGCTACGACAGTGCCGGCGTGGCACTGCTCAACGATGCCGACGTGTTGAATGTGTATAAGACCAAAGGCAAGGTCTCCGACTTGGAGGCTTTCGCTGAAGGCAAGGACGTCAGCGGCCATATCGGCATCGCCCACACACGCTGGGCCACCCATGGCGAGCCCAATCAGGTGAACGCCCATCCCCATCGATCGCAATCGGGCAATCTCGCATTGATCCATAATGGCATCATAGAGAATTATTTGAGTCTCCGCAAGGAATTGGAAAAACGTGGGTTTAAGTTCCTGTCGTCGACCGACACGGAGGTGCTCACCAACCTCATCGAAGACGTGCAGCAAAGCGAGCATGTCGATTTGTTTGAGGCCGTGCGCATTGCCTTGAACCACGTGGTGGGCGCCTATGCCATCGCCATTGTGGAAAAAGGTCACCCCGACGAACTGATCGCCGCCCGTAAAGGCAGCCCCATGGTCATCGGCATAGGCGAAAACGAGTATTACATCGCCTCCGACGCCACTCCTATCGTGGGCCGCACCCAGAAGGTGGTTTACCTTGAGGATGAGCAGGTGGTGCGCATCAAGTTGGGCGAGGAGCTTCACATCAAGACCATTCAAGACGTGGAAGCCATGCCCTATGTGCAGGAGCTGAAGATGAACCTCGACTCCATCGAGAAGGCGGGCTTCGACCATTTCATGATGAAGGAGATCTACGAACAACCCACCATCGTGCGCGACACCATGCGCGGTCGTCTGCATCCCGAAAGCAATACGGTGCGTCTTGGTGGCATACAGCAGTATGAGAAGCAGCTGCTCTATGCCGATAACATCGTCTTTGTGGCTTGCGGCACCTCGTGGCATGCCAGCCTGGTAGGCAGTTACCTCATCGAGAAACTGGCCAAGATACGTGTCAAGGTGGAATATGCTTCGGAGTTCCGCTATCGCGACCCTGTCATCACGCCCCACGATGTGGTGATTGCCGTGTCGCAGTCGGGCGAGACTGCCGACACCTTGGCCGCCATACAACTTGCCAAGGAGAAAGGTGCGGTCGTGTTGGGTATCTGCAACGTGATTGGCTCGTCCATCTCCAGAGCTACCGATGCGGGCATCTACACCCATGCCGGTCCGGAGATTGGCGTGGCCTCGACCAAGGCTTTTACCTCGCAGGTGACCGTGATGGCCATGCTGGCCCTCCGCCTCGCCGAGTTGAAGGGCTCGATGAAAGACGAGGAGCGTCTGGCCTTCATCCAGGAGCTGGACCGTATCCCCGATAAGATACAGTGGACCCTCGACCACAGCGGCCATGTGAAGGACATCGCTGAGAAATACAAGGACGTACGCAATATGCTGTATCTTGGTCGTTTGCAGAACTATCCGGTGGCTTTGGAAGGCGCCTTGAAGTTGAAAGAGATTTCCTATATCCACGCCGAAGGCTATCCAGCCGCCGAAATGAAGCACGGCCCCATTGCTTTGATCGACAAGGATATGCCCGTTGTGTTTATTGCCACCAATCACAGCACCTACGAGAAAGTGCTCAGCAACATCCAGGAGGTGAAGGCTCGCGACGGAAAAATCATCGCCGTCATCAGCGAGAAGGATGTGTTGGCCCGTAAGATGGCCGACTATGTCATTGAAATCCCCGAGACCGAATGCCTCTATTCACCTCTCTTGGCCACCGTGCCCTTGCAGATCCTTGCCTACCACATCGCGGTGATGCGCGGCTGCAACGTCGACCAGCCCCGAAATCTGGCCAAATCGGTTACCGTTGAGTAATGTTTTTCATCCCAATTAATTGTGACGAAGTGTGTTTTTCGTCACAATTTGCCGTTTTTCGTCACTAAATTCGTCACTTTCGTCCCAAAACGCCGTTTTTCGTCACTTTTTTGGAATGTCCATAACAGGGTTGTATGGCAACGGTTTTGTCGTGGTATTTTTGCTTCGTCAAAATGAACAAAGAAAAGATGAAAAACAGGATTTGCACTTTTGGAGATTCAATCATGAGAGGGGTAGTGTCGGACGAAAAGAGCTCCGACGGCAAGCCTATCTATAAGGTGTCTGATTTGGGATTTGTGAATCGTTGTGAGCACCGACTGGGGGTCAAGATTTTGAACTTTGCCTGTTTTGGCAGCACCACCTCGCAGGGCATGAAGTATATCAACCGTTATGAAGACCAGATGAAGGATACTGACATTGCCGTGTTTGAATATGGCGGCAACGACTGCGACTTCGATTGGAAGGCCGTCGCGGATGCCCCTTGGCAACCGCATCAACCCAAAGTAACGCTTACCAACTTCGTGAGGCAGTATGGGGCGTTAATTAATAAGGTAAAAAGCATGAAGATACGTCCGGTCATCATGTCGATGCCGCTCATCGACCCCGATCGTTTCTTCGAGTTCTTGTCGTTGGGCCTCAACAAAGACAACATTTTGGGATGGCTTGGCGGCAAGACCATGCGTATCTACCAATGGCATGAAATGTATAACGTGGAACTTTTCAAGATGTCGAACCAGTTGAAGGTGCCGATCATTGACATAACGACGCCTTTCTTGGAGACGTTGAACTATAGTGACTACCTCTGTGTCGATGGCATCCATCCCAACGAACGGGGACATGCCTTGATAGCCGACACGGTGGCTAGTCTGGCACCAAATTATCTGAACTGAACGGGGCTCATCCATTGACGTATTTTTTCCATATCCATCAACGTCAAGAGCCCTAAACAAAAACAGCTCCGAAAGGAGCTGTTTTTTTTCGTACCGAAGGCCGGGATCGAACCGGCACGAGTGTTACCTCATCGGTTTTTGAGACCGACGCGTCTACCGATTCCGCCACTTCGGCATGGTGTCATCGCGTCAAACGCGGCTGCAAAAATACGGAAAAATTTGTTCATTGCAAGCATAAGGAGAAAAAAATCAGAAAATGTTCTTGTTCGCACGGATTAATTCCCTAATTTTGCAGCCCGAAAAACGGAGTAAAAATCAATATAATATCCTTCAAACATGGCAGGAAGATACGTTTCCATTTTTGCTGGTAGAGCCACCAAGGAACTGGGCGCCAAAATCGCCGAGGCTTACGGCGCTCCTCTTGGGAAGTCATCTGTGTCCGTCTTCTCTGACGGCGAATTCCAACCCTCATTCGACGAAAGCATTCGTGGTCATCACGTGTTTATCGTGCAGTCCACCATGCCTTCTACCGATAACCTGATGGAGCTGTTGCTCATGATCGATGCTGCCAAGCGCGCCTCTGCCCACAAAATCATTGCTGTGATTCCGTATTTCGGCTGGGCTCGTCAAGACCGCAAGGACCAACCGCGTGTGAGCATCGGTGCCAAATTGGTTGCCAACCTTTTGGTTGCTGCCGGAGTCAACCGTATCATCACGCTTGACCTGCATGCCGACCAGATTCAAGGTTTCTTCGACATCCCCGTAGATGCCCTCTATGCCTCCACGCTCTTCATCGACCACATCCAGAAGATGAATATCGACAACCTGCTGATTGCCGCTCCTGACCTGGGTGCCTCTAAACGTGCCTCCGCCTATTCCAAGCGCTTGGGCTGCGACCTGGCCATCTGCCACAAGCACCGTCCGCGTGCCAACGTGGTGGACAGCATGACCCTCATCGGTGACGTGAAGGACAAGAATGTCATCATCCTTGACGACATCATCGACACGGCTGGCACCATCGTTAAGGCTGGTCAGTTGCTGATGGACAATGGCGCCAAGAGCGTGCGTGCCTTTGCCACCCATGCCGTGTGCAGCGGTCCGGCCATGGAACGTCTCGACAACTCGGTGTTCAGCGAAGTGGTGGTCACCGACTCCATCCCGTTGCCCGCCAACGCCTCCAAGAAGATTCATGTGGTGAGCACTGCAGGTATGTTTGCCGATGTCATCCACCGCGTTGAGTCATACGAGTCTATCAGCTCACTATTCTTATAATGAAAAAAAACGTGGAGCCGTGGCTTGCCGCGTCTCTGCAAACAACAATAAACAATTCAATTAATCAACAACTAAACAATTAACACAATGAAAACTGTATCATTGAGCGGTTCTCTCCGCGAGAACGTAGGGAAAAAGGATACTAAGGCTTTGCGTAAGGCCGAAATGGTTCCTTGTGTCATGTACGGTGCTGGTGAAGAGCAAGTGCACTTCGCCACTTCCGCCAAGAATTTTGCCAAGATCCTCTTCACCCCTGAGACCTACATCATCGATTTCGATGTGGACGGCAAGACTTACAAGACCATCCTCCAGGACATCCAATATCATCCTGTGACGGATCGCGTGTTGCACGCCGACTTCCTCATCGTGAAGGAAGACAAGCCCATCACCGTTGTGCTGCCTATCACTCTCGAAGGTTCGGCCGCTGGTGTCATGCGTGGTGGTAAACCCAAGATGGGTATCAAGAAAGTTAAGGTCAACGGCCTGATTAAGGACCTCCCGGACTATGTGAAAGTGAACATCAGCAATGTGAACATCAACGAAGCCGTTAAGGTGAAGGATTTGAACATTGAGAATGTGACCCCCGTCACTCCTGGTTACACCGTCATCTTCGCCGTCAACGCCGCTCGTGGCGCTTCTGTCGCTGAAGAAGAAACTGAAGAGTAAATTTTTGTTTTCATAATGGTGGGCCGCCTTCGGGCGGCCTTTTTCATATTTATGAAATTATCTATCTTTGCACGTCTTTTCCGAAGAGGAAGACACAACGAACCCGATGAAATGAAATATCTGATTGCTTGTTTGGGAAATATCGGCACCGAATATGATGGAACCCGTCATAACATCGGATTTAAGATTGCCGACCGGCTGGCGAAGGACCTGGAAGGGACCTTCACCACGAACCGTCTTGCCCAAACCTCAGAGATGAAATTCAAGGGCAAGACGCTGCTCGTCATCAAGCCGACGACTTACATGAACCTCAGCGGAAAGGCAGTGAAATACTGGCTGCAGCAGGAGAAGATTCCGATGGAGAATCTCTTGGTCGTCAACGATGACATTGCTTTGCCATTGGGTACCTTGCGCCTCCGTAAGCAGGGCGCCGACGGTGGCCACAATGGCTTGACCGACATCATTGAGAAATTGGGCACCAATGTGTTCTGTCGCCTGCGTTTCGGCCTGGGCGACGACTTCCCTCGTGGCCGTCAGGTCGATTTTGTCCTTGGTCAGTGGAAACCCTCAGAAGAGCCCATCGTCGACCAGAAATGCGACGAGGCCGTCGAGATCATCAAAAGTTTTGTCACCCAAGGGGTGGACAGGACGATGAATCAGTATAATAAGAAGTAATTAATTTTCCGCCTCTCTTGCCTTCTTATCCTTCAAGGATCCTTCAAAAATATCGAATCGCACGAAGCGGCACTCCAGCGGACCGTTCCAAATCGGTATCTTAGCCGTCGGTTTCAATCCCACATGGCGCAGTGCTACGGCATCGTCGGTGATGAGCCAGCATTGGAAGCCCTGGAAGTTGTGTTTCAGCGTGTGGCCTATCTCTTCATAAAGCTGGTCGATGTCGTCTTCCTCCAGACGGTCGCCGTAGGGCGGGTTGATGATGACGATGCCGCCACCTTCGGGTGGGGTGAGGTCGTGCATGTCCTTCTTCATCAGGTGGATGTCGTGTTGCAGGTGGGCGTAGTTGATGTTGCCCTCGGCGATGGCGACAGCCTTGGGTGAACGGTCAGAAGCCCAGATTTCGTAGTCGAAATCACAGATCTTTTCATCAGCTTCTTGGCGGATGCGTTGCCACAGCTCAGTGTCATAGTCGTCCCATTTCATGAAGCCCCATTGCTTGCGATAGTATCCCGGCGGTATCTTCATCGCGTACATGGCCGCCTCTATGGGCAGTGTGCCCGAGCCGCACATGCAATCCAAGAAGTTGCAATCGGCCTTCCATCCCGAGAGCTGGATAAGACCTGCCGCCAGCACCTCGTTCATCGGGGCCTTGTCGACCTGTTTGCGGTAGCCACGGTGGTGCAGACTCTCGCCCGAGCTGTCGAAGAGGATGGTCACCTTGTCCTCGCGGATGTGCAGGTTGATACGCAGGTCGGGATTCAAGGTGTTGATGTTGGGACGAATGCCGTAGACGTCGCGGAACTGGTCGACGATGGCGTCTTTCATCTTCAGGCCTGCATATTGCGAGTGGGTGAAGAAACGGCCACTGGTAACGGCGTCGATGCAGAAGGTCTGGTCGGTGCGAATCAACTCAAACCAGTTGATTTCCTGCACGTTTTTATATAGGTCCTCGGGCGTCTTGGCGAAGAAGTTCTTGTAGGGCTTGAGCACCTTCAGCGCAGTGCGCACCTCATAATTGATGCGGTACATCAGCTCCTTGTTGCCTTCGCAGATGACGGCGCGGTGCATGGGACGCACGTTTTTGGCACCCATAGCCTTGATTTCGGCGGCCAGCACATCTTCGAGGCCAGCGGCGGTCTTGGTTATTAATTGGTAATTGTCTTCCATGGCTTTAATTTTGCTGCAAAGGTAAGGAATTATTTTCTATATTTGCAGGCTCATTATCGCTGAGTATTAATAGAGATAATCAAACAACAATAATTTAAATCAATGAAGAAAGTATTAGGAATCATCGCGATGGCCATCATGGTTTCGGTGGGTCGCGTGTATGCCGATGAAGGCATGTGGCTCCCGATGTTTGTCGAGCGCCTGAACTATGTTGACATGCAGAAGATGGGTCTGCAGCTGACCCCTGAAGAGCTCTACAGCATCAACCACAGCAGTCTGAAAGACGCTATCGTGGGTTTGGGCAGCGATGCCATGCCGCGTGGCTTCTTCTGCACCGGTGAGATTGTGAGCGAACACGGTTTGCTCTTCACCAACCACCACTGCGGCTACGGTGCCATCCAAAAGCTCAGCTCCGACCAACATGACTATCTGAGAGACGGTTTCTGGGCCAAGAACTACGGCGAGGAACTGCCCGCTCCCGAAATGACCGCCAGCTTCCTCATCCGTATGGAAGACGTCACCAAGGACATCCTCGGTGTCGTGACCGATGACATGGACTATCTGGATCAACAGGCTGCCATCCGCAAGAAGATCAAGGAACTCGAAACTGCCGCTTCGGAAGACGGCAAGTACAACCCCGTCATTAAGGGCTTCTTTGAAGGCAACGAGTACTACATGTTTGTCTATCAAGTGTTCCCCGATGTGCGTCTCGTGGGCGTGGCCAACTCTTCGATTGGCAAGTTCGGTGGCGACACCGACAACTGGATGTGGCCCCGTCACACTGGCGACTTCTCGATTTTCCGCGTCTATGCTGACAAGGACGGTAATCCTGCCGCTTACAGCAAGGACAATGTGCCGTTGACGCCCAAGCACCACCTCCCCATCAGCCTCGATGGCGTGCAGAAGGATGACTTCACCATGATTTGGGGTTTCCCGGGCAGCACCGAGCGTTATATGTCGAGCTACGGCATCGACTATAATGTTGACACATTCTATCCCACCATCATCGACATCTTCGGCAAGGAGCTGGAAGTGATGGAAGAATACATGAAAGTGGACGAACACATCAACCTGATGTATGCCGACAACCACGCTGGCTTGGCCAATACTTGGAAGAACTTCATCGGCCAGTGCAAGATGCTCCGCAAGAACAAGGTCAGTGAGACCAAGGTAGGTTTGGAGCGCGATTTCACCAAATGGGTGAACGCCAACAACAAGACCGAGTATAAAAACGCCCTCCCGAACCTGAAGAAAGCTTATAAGGAACTTGGCGACGTGGCCAAGTGCATCTATTATCCCAATTTCGTCTCCAACGTTGGTGCCGCCGGTGTTGCCGCCCAGTTTGCCTCTTACTATGAGGCTTATCTTGCAAAGGACAAGGACGCTGAAGCCTTAGCCCTTTCGCTGCTCCAACAGATGAATGTTGACGACCTCTTCGCTGAGACCGATCCGCAGGTGGAGAAAAAGACTTTCTCTGAGTTGTTGAAGACCTACAAGAATGCCTTCAAGGCCGAAGAGCTGCCTGAGATCTACAACATCATTGACAAGAAGTTCAAGGGTGACATCGATGCCTTTACCGAGGAAGTCTACACCAACTCCATCTTCGCTACGCCTGAAAGCATTAAGGCTTTCTTGGCCAAACCCAGCCCCAAGAAGATCGGTAAGGACTATGCTTACATCATGAATACCTCGATGATGGAGGTTATCATGAACCATATGGGTGAATATCGTTCAGCAATGCAGGCTGTGAGCGAGAACGACCACGTCTTCGTGAAGGGTCTCCGCGAGTACTACGCCGCCACCCAACCCGGCAAGAGCCTCTATCCCGATGCCAACTCGACCATGCGTATGAGCTACGGCTCGGTGCAGGACTACATGCCTGCCGACGCCGTGCATTACGACTATGTGTGCACCGCCAACGGTATCCTTGAGAAATATGTGCCCGGTGACTACGAGTTTGACGCCCCCAAGCGCCTCATCGAACTCATCGAGAAGAAAGACTTCGGCGCCTATGCTGACGACAAGGGCGAACTCGTGGTTTGCTTCCTGTCGACCAACGACATCACGGGTGGTAACTCTGGTAGTCCCATCATGAACGGCAAGGGCGAACTCATCGGTCTGGCCTTCGACGGCAACTGGGAAGCCATGAGTGGCGACGTCAACTTTGAGCCTAAACTGCAGCGCACCATCAACGTCGACGTGCGTTATGTGCTCTTCATCATTGACAAGTACGCTGGTGCCACCAACCTCATCGACGAACTCGACATCCGTCGTGGCGAGCCCAAGCCGCTGCGCGTGGAAGAAGAGGAAATCTAAATTAGGTCTATTATTTGTGGAAAGGCAGGGGTTTTGTGGCCTCTGCCTTTCTTTTTTTGCGAAGATGATAGACAAGGATAATAATCGCTGCTTTGTAATAATTTGATTTTTAATAATTTGTTGTTTTAAATGGATAGACAAAGCCTTTTTTCCGTCTTGTTTTGCTTTTTATTGTGTATCTTTGCTGGATAATAAAATGAAAATGAAAAGGCGTTTGTTGCTCATAAGTTTTGTTTTATTTACTGTGTTTTCCGCGAAAGCGCAGAACGACACGGTCGTTTTTTCGGCTCGCGGTGGGTTTTATAATGAGGTGTTTTCGTTGGAGTTGTATAATACCCAACCTCAAAACCACATCCGTTATACCACCAATGGCAATCGTCCGACAGCGCAGTCGCCTTTGTATGAAGAACCGTTGTTGTTGGATTCCACTAAATATTCACAATCAAATATTTACACTGTCGTCAATTGTCCTGAAGAAGAGTTTTTCCTCCCCGATTCGGTACAGCATTGCATCGTTATCCGGGCGGCGGTGTTCGACGAGAACGACAGCTGCGTGAGTCAGGTGATGACCAATAGCTATTTCATTCGTGACTTGGGCTGCGATACCCATGGCTTGCCCGCAGTCTCGCTCTGTGCCGACTCGTTGGATTTGTTTGATTACGAGATTGGCATTTTTGTGCCAGGTATTCATTTCGACCCGCTTTCTCCTTATCTTTCAGGCAATTACTTCATGAAGGGGCGAGAATGGGAGCGGTTAACCAATGTCGAGTTTTATGAGATTGACAACAGAGGCTTCAAGCAGCAACTCGGGTTGCGCACCCACGGGAAACAGTCGCGTTGGCGAAGCCAAAAAGGGTATTCGCTCTATGCCAGGGAAGAATATGGACACAAACGCATCAATTATAAATTGTTTGAAACCACGTCGATAGCCAGCTTCAAACGCTTGGCTTTACGACCCTATATGAGCGCATGGAACGGATCGGGCTGCAAGGATTACATCTGCAACCGTATTGTTGAGCCGTTAGACGTGGAGAGTCTGTCATCGCGGCCATGCGTCTTGTTTATCAACGGTGAGTATTGGGGCATCTATTACGTGGAAGAGAAGCCCGACGAGCATTACTTGGCCGACCATTTGGGTGTCGACAAGGACGATGTAACCATCATTAAGGAATGGGTCGAAACCGACTGTGGTGACCCTGCCAATTTTGATGCCTTGTATGCCTGGATGGAGCAGGCCGACCTATCCGATGACGAACAATATGCCTACGCTGAAGCACATATTGATATCTCGAGTTTCATAGATTATTTCGTATTTGAGATTTTTGTGGAGAACCTTGACTGGCCAGCTGCCAACCTGCGTTGTTGGCAAGAGGGTAACGGCAAATGGCGTTGGATTTTCTATGACGGAGACGGTTGCCTCGAAGAGCAGGGGTTCGACGCTTTTGCCAATGCCACATATGTGGGCGATGCTATATGGCCTTCAAGTCGAAGAGCCACCTTGTTTTTCAGGAGACTGTTGGAGAACGATCAATTTGAGACGGATTTTGCTAATCGATTCAATGAGCTGGCCATCACAACGTTTGCCTACCCAAACACCAAGCCTTACTTCGATACCATCAAAGCTGCGTTGCAATACGAAGTGCCCAACCAAACCCATCGCTTTGGTAGCCCCATTAGCTATTCCAGTTGGCTTTACTATAGCATGGCCGTCATTAATAATTTTTTGATGGACCGTCCTGTGAGCATCCTTGCCTCGTTAAATGAGTTTCTTTCTATTGAACCATTGTTAATCAATGATTTCGAGATCTATCCAAATCCTTCCTTTGGTGAGATACATCTCCGGCTTGATGCTGAGGGCTTGAGTGCCCATGAGGTTGGCATTTTTGACATGATGGGCAGAAAGGTTTTCATGATGCCTTGCTTGTTGAAGGAAGGCAGAAACGAAATCACCTTTAATCCCAACTTGTCGCCTGGCGTGTATATTATAAAAGTCGGTAACCACACTCAACGCATTGTAAAATACTAGTTTCTATGGGTAATAAAAAACGAAAATACTGGTGGCTTCTGCTCTTATTAGGGCTTTTTTTGTTGAAGACTAACTATTTCCGCCCGATGAGCAACTTCGGTCGTAGTCGCACGGTCACCCTAGACATGGATATGGACAATGCCGTGCTTGAAGGCGTCACCTTGCCCTCGGTTGCGCAAACCAAAGACGGATCCGGGATGTTCAAATTTCGCTTTTTTACCCTGTCGAGAAAGTACAAATACTACAAGATTTATTACCAGAACGAGAGTTATAAGTTTCCTGACACTTCAGCCTTGGCCAACGAGAATTTCTACGGCAGTTGGGAGGACGTGACGATCGGCTTCAAGCCTATCGAGCACCATCGCACGCGCGATGCTTTCCGCATCGTGGGCAACCCGCGCGACGAAAAGAAATACTATGGTGCGGACCTTTCCGAGAACAGCTATAGCCCTGAGCATATTCAATCGGTCATCAACTCGATCCATAACGTGCCCGAATGGTACAATTCTGTCGTCGAGAAAGCCGAAAAAAATGGATGTAGTGTTGAAGACCAGTTGTATAAAGATGCCCTTTGGGTCATCAACGATAAGAAAAACCAAGGCGAGGTGAATCACCGATGGAAACGTAACCCGCGAGTGGGTGAATACAGCTTCATCCTCGTGCTCTGCAAGGAAGAAGGTCTGAAAGAAATCCCTGAGTATGTGCAATATATAGGTCAAACCGACGAAAACGGGCAGTTTGTGAATCCCTACGGTTGGTTTGAGACACACAAGTCGAAAAACATCAAGGTCATCCGCTCGAAGCGCAAATTGAAGACCCGTGCCGTGATTGCCGTCGACAAAGGCGTTTTTGTTGACGAATCAAAAGTGAGTAAGAAAGGCTATGAATTGGATACCACAAGTTGTCATTGTGGCACCGACGATGCCTTGTATCGTACCGCCCTCTATGAGCAGTTCTTCAGCGCCGTGAGCCGGCAATACTCGTTGCGCAACATTCCTGTGATTCAGGATGTTGTGGGCGAAAATCCCTATACCCGTGCCGATTACGAGGCCAACCGTGGTCGCTTCGACAGTACTGAATTGCAAATGAACTGGCCTGTGACGAGTGAAACGCCGTGCCAGACGGTGCGGCTTGCTGATGATGGCAGTTATATTTCCCTCATCAACCCGGGCAACGATGATTTGAGCAATCTGCATAAGGAGTCGACAGGCATCCGCACCCGTGTTGGCTTCACCTACGGCAAGTTCCGTGGCAAAATCAAGTTCCCCGTGATGCTCAACGACGAGAACATTTGGAATGGCTTGACCTATGCCTTCTGGCTGATTTATAGTGATAATCATGCTTGGAATAACCGCCGCCACGATGAGGCCGAAGGTGGCTATGTGGATAAGAACGACGACTCGGAGAATCCTGTTCGTCGCCCCGACTATCATTATTCCGAGATCGATATCGAAATTGTAAAGGCCTCTCGTTTCTGGCCAAAGAATTATTATGGCAAACGTGCCGACAGCATCTGTGTGGTGCAAGACGAGACCCTGAACGACGATGTGATGTATTGCTGCACCAATTGGGACTTGGCCGTGCCTTCGCCCAAATACTTCTCATGGGGCATCGACTCCATCCCTTACGACAAAGAGCATAAATTTGAGACTTTACGCTGGTACAAACTCTACAAGGCTCTCACCGAGCGCGCACCGATGAGCAACAAAGCCTTCAAGGAGCCGTATTACTACTACGAAATCGAGTGGAAGCCTACGGAGATCATCTGGCGTCTCGGTCCCAGCCCCGACAAGATGCGGGTGATGGGCTACATGAACAACGAGTTCACTTCGATTCCCAACAACCAGATGAAGGCCATCGTCACGCAGGAATACCATTACAGCGAATGGTGGCCGCCCATCGTTTGGGAACAGGGGCTGATTCCTTACAATAAGAGTGATATTGAAGGTAGGGTTTATGAGATAGTTGTAGAGTGATCAGAACAATTCCCCGTTAATTAGGCGTTCGTTGACGACCCAACGAGCATCGGCTTCCAGCATTTCTTCAAAAGACAAGCCTCGTTCTTGCGCTTTGTTCTCTATGTACTTTATGCTTTCGGCATCGTTTCTCCACAGCTTCATGAGTTTTTCAACTTCAAACTGAATTACCGAAGCGGTGTCGATCCTGATGCTATCTCGTAATAGGCTGCGTCCAGCGAGCACGTTATATGCTTCTTCGTCAAGCATTTCGTCGAAGCTGCGCTGGGACTTCGAAGCAGCCATCTTGATGGCTTGTCGCCACCGTTTGTCGTTAGCGATGGCATTGCCTTGCAGCGCCAAGGCTATGGCTTCCGTATTACGGATGACAGGCATGTCGGGGCCGTCGAGGCCTGGAATTAACAAGGGATTGTCTCTCAGCGCTTTGATGGCGTATTTTCTCAAGCTGTCTTCGCGGTGCTCCAAATGGCGCCATTGGTAATGGGTCTTGTTAAAGTTGCTGTCGTTGCGCAAGCTGTCCATCACCCATGGGATTTGGGCGTCGAAGAGGCTGTCGGTCACGCAGAGGCGCAGGAGGGCGTCTTCTACAAAGTCGTAGGAGCAACGGCACCACTGGCTGCCTGTGGAATACCAAACTACATAGTCGGCGTTGAGGATAGACCGCAGCCGGTTGATTTCAGTAACGGGATGGTACTCTTTCTCAAAGCCCACAAACGCTGATTCGTTGTAGAACCAAATCTCCACATCTTCCATGATTTCCTTCCAGGGCAGGTAGGTCTCCAAATCCCAGATGAAGGAGTCGCCGACAAACAACACCTTGGGTTTGCGACAGCCTTCGCCACAGTCGACGGTGACATCGGGCCAGTATTTTGGGGCATCGTTAGGGATGGGGAAGATGAGGTTGAGGTTTTTTTCATCGCTTTCGCGATAGTTGGTGTCGAGCTCAATCATGCCATTGACATGGATGTCGGGAATGCCGAAATCGTTGAGGCGGTCCATATAGCAGAAGAGGCTGTCGAAGCCATAGGCGGCAGCATAGCGCCAGTGAGTGTCGCGCTTGGGAATCAGCTGGAAAGAGCAAGTGTCTTTCATCGCCTTATACCATCGTGTCATCTCGATGTGGGGGAAACCGATGACGTTCATCAGCGAGTCGTAATAGTCGGCCGTGTTGATGGCGTCAGCAGGTGCGGGTTCGTGATAAGGTAAGTATTCGGGATAGAGTTGGGTTTTGTTGGGACCCATAAAACAAAGGAACTCAACGCCATAGTCTTTCAAAACATGTCTGAGTTTGTCCATCATCAGCACGTTTTTCCTTGCCCATTCCCTCGCCCGGTCATAGGTACGATACATCTTAATGGACTCAAGGCCATAGTAGTCATCAATAGCTTCTGTGTAGAACAAATAGCCTTCTTTACCTGGGGCGATGAAATGGCAGTAGGTCTTGCGATAGCACCACCATAGATATTGGTTATAGGCTCTGATGACGGGTTCGCGAAAACCGAAGGTCTCGCTGAGACGACTCTCAAGCTTGGCCTGATAATCCCCCGAACGGTAGCTATCCATGGTCAGCTTTGGCACTTCAGTGTTCTTGATGAAACCCGCCAAGGGCTTCATCTTGAATAGATGAAAATGTTTTTGTGCCATAAAGGCGAACAAAAACACCATTAAGATGCCGAAAAGGATGCTGTATACTATGGAATCGCCCTTTTTCATCGCACAAAGCCTTGGGGTTCGATGTCCATGCGGTAGGTGTATTCAGCATTGTCCCACAGCGACTGCTCAACAGTAATGCCTTTCTCGTCGGCCTGTCGGGTGATGCTCTCCATCCATTCAGGTGTATCTTTGATGCGCTGGATGTTCTTTTCGATTTCCGCGTTGCGGTAGACGAAGTAAAGACTGTCGGCGGCATCGTATTGTTCGGGCTCTTTGTAACGGAACACGTTGTCGTAGCCGCTCAAATAGCGTTCGATGAAGCCATAAGGCCATAGGTGGTTGGTGGCTTCGGTGCAGACCAGGAGTACAAACTCTTGGTCTTCGATTTCCTGTTTGTAGTCGACAGATTCCACATTCTGTATGGGCGTGCGCTCGGGATAGATGGTCTTGTTGTAGAACCAGAAGTCGCCCGGTCTGAAGAGGTTTTGCGGGAGGGCGACATTCCAGGCGTAGACCGTCCACCAGTAGGAGTCGGAGATGGCCAATACCCTAGGTTTGTAGCCTTCGGTGAAACCGAATTTGGGCTGGTCTATGGTGTTGTGTTTCATCGGCAACAACAGGTTCATCATACGATAGAGGTCGTCGTCCTGGTTCATCAGATAGGTGGTGTCGAAGCCTTCGATATGGAAATGGGCTTGTTCCTGTCGCGTCTTGTCCTCCATGTAATGTACCAGCGAGTCCATGGCCAGCGAGGCAGCATAGACGGTCCAGTGGGCGCTCAGGTTGCAGTAGATCGGATGCGCTTCGCTGCCTTTTCGTGCACACAACCAGCGGTTGAAGTCGATCATCTCTACACCTTGCTCGTCAAAGGCTTTCAGATACTCTTGGTAGTTGTTGGTCTCATGGCGTTTGGCGATGTATTTTTCAGGAATCAGCTCAGGGTAATAGGATGCCTTGCCCAGCACAAAGACAGGCAATAGGGTGATGCCCTTGGTGCGGAGCATGTCTTGGATGAGTTTGATTTGCCTCGTGTTTTTTTCGATGGTCTCATTTCCCAAATAGGTCTCGCCGGTGTAACTGATGATGTACGACTCTTCGATGAAGCTATAATCGTCGTTGCCTTTCACGGGACCTATGGCCGACACTTTGCCGAAGGCGGAATAGAGCAGCTGGTTGTTCAAACGGATCATGGGCTTGCGGAAGCCAGTCTGCTCGGTGCACCAGGTCATCAGTGAGTCTTGGGCGGTCTCGTTGAACAAGGTCTTCGGCGTGATGACAGGCTTTTTCGCTTCCACGAAGGCGCCATCCAAGGGCTTTTCGTTCACGAAATGGAAAAACGTCTGCAACATCGGCAGGAAGAGCAGCGCGAGCAGGACAACAAACCATATTTTCTTGAAAGTTTTCATCAGAACCTAAAGTAAATGAAGGGGTTGAAACTGCCTTTGAGGATGAACGAAGCCGAGAGTATGAGTAACACAACCATCAATAAGCCGACCCAAACGACTTGCGCGGTGTTGTAGGCTTTGCGGTTGAAGAAGAAGTCCAAGGCCTTGTCGCCCACTTTGGTGAGACCGAAGAAAGCGAAGAAGACCGCGACAATGAGAGTGAAGACGAATTGGCTGTTGACAAACAAGGCGGGTGTGCTGCCATTGGCGCCAAACATGGCCCCGACATACTGTACGGCGTAGCCTATGGTGTCGGCACGGAACATCACCCAACCAATCATCACGATGACAAAGGTGATGAGCACGCGCGGTATCTTGCCGATGCGTTTGCTTGCCTTCAACCAAAACATCTTATCAATGACGATGAAGATACCGTGGAAAGCACCCCATGCCACGAAGGTCCAGGCGGCACCGTGCCACAGGCCTGAGAGGAAGAACACGATCCACAGGTTGAGATAGGTGCGGCCCTTACCACGTCGGTTGCCACCGAGCGGGATGTAGAGGTAGTCCATCATCCAGCTGCCGAGGGTGATGTGCCAACGCTTCCAGAACTCCGACACGCTTTGGCTGATATAGGGGTTGTTGAAGTTTTCGGGGAATTTGAAGCCCATCATCCGTCCTATGCCGATAGCCATGTCGCTGTAGCCAGAGAAGTCGAAATAGATTTGGAAGGTATAGGCCAAAATGCCAAGCCAGGCGGTGGAGAGGCCAATCTCAGTCGTGGGCAAGGCAAAGACTTGATCGACATATTCGGCCAAGATATTGGCAATCAACATCTTTTTTGATAAGCCTATGACGAAACGATAAAAACCTAAAATGCGGTTGTCGGCGGTTTCGTTGGCGCTGCGATCGGTGATTTGCTCGGCAATCTCGTTGTAGCGCACGATGGGACCAGCGATGAGCTGAGGGAAGAGCATGATGAACAGGGCATAATCGGCGATGCTCTTCAGCGGGGCTGAGGTCTTACGATAGACATCGATGCTATAACTCATCTTCTGGAAGGTGAAGAACGAGATGCCGATGGGCAGCACCACTTTGGTCCAACGAACGGGCGGCGTGCCGAAAGCGCTAAGGATGGCGTTGAAATTATCGATGAAGAAGTTGGCATATTTGAAATAGGCCAGCAGCCCAATGTTGAGGATGACGGATAGGATGAGGAACAGTTTCCGTCGCTTTGCGTCATTGCTCTTGTCAATCTGCCGCACCAAAAAGAAGTCGATGGTGATGGACAGCAACAGCACCAGCAGGAATCTGGGCGAGCCAAAGCCATAGAACACCAAGCTGGCCAGCAGCGCGACAGGGTTCTTCAAGCGTCGAGGCACGATGAAATACACCGCGAGGAAGACGGGCAGGAACCAGAAGAGGAATATGCTGCTGCTGAAGACCATGGTGAATTGTGTTATCGGTTATCGTTTGCGTGGTTGTAATTGTATATCACGTCGTCCATCAACGCGAACAGGAAAGGCTTTCCTTTGTCGGCGGCCTTTTGTCGGACCCTATTCACGCTTTCAGGGTAGTTTCTGATGCGATGTTCGATGAGGTATTGTTCCCAGAAAGCAACGATTTGTGCCTCGTCGAACGCTATGGGTTTCTCTCGGTGCGACCAAACCCATAGTGCGTCATCTTCTATGGCGCGTTTCAGTGTTTTATGCTGATCTTGAGCCTTTTGCGCCATATTATCCAACGAAGTCTTGTTGTTCAAGCTTGCCAAAAACTGTTGGATGGTAAAGGCCTTAATGGCCGATGTGTTGTCATTATAACAACCTTGTTCTATCCTTTGTCTGACGATTTGGCAAGCACTTTCAAACAATACTTTGTCATTAAACGAGCCAGCTGACGCGGAGAGAATGGAGTCCATATAGACAGGCGAATGCCGCAAACTGTCGATCAGGGTTTTTACCTCAACGTCAAAGAAATGATATGAGGTTAGGAACATGTTCTCAGTCAGCGAGGGAACGCCTGTGAGGATGTTGTTTGCCTCAAGTGAAAGCACGGGCTTAAAAGGCAGTGAATCGTTGTTTGCCTTGGCTTCCAACAAAGCCTTCCAGCGAGCGTTATGGAGAATGTCGCGTTCGACCAATATCTTCTCAATTCTTGGGTTTCGGGCCGTAGGAACAGCCTCGCCACGCAGTTCTTCGAATAATTCAGGGTCTTTCTCTAAAGCCAACTTGGCTTTATACAGGTATTTTTCCCTTTCAGTAGCATCGGCATGGTTGGCAGTCATTAAGCTATCTGCGACCTCTTGAAGTTTTTCCTGGTATCTGCTGTCGCTGATACACAAAGCGCGCAGCGCCCTGCTGGCAAAGAAAAAGCCATCCATGTATAACTGTGGTCCATTGAGGAAGTACACCACATTGTCGTGGGAAAGTATTTCCCACAGCAAATCCACTTGTTCCTTGTTTGAAGTTACTACGGTTTCCTTTTCGGAATAGAAGAGGGAGCAGTAGAAATAAAAATCTCTGGAGGTGAATAGAGCATCAAACGGTACCCGACGTTTCATATACCAATAGAAAGAGGTGCCGACAAAAAGGACAGAGGGGAATTGGGTCTCGTTGTCCAATTTTAGCCTGACGGGATACTCATAAACTGGGTCGTTTTTCTGTGGACGCCACAAGTTGAGTAGACATTCGAGGTCTTTGTCGTCGTTGGGGACATCGTAAACTGGATAAGGCTCGCCCAAAGTAATGTCAGGGTATTTCCTTCCATTGGTGCTTTCCATCAGTCGAAGCATGGTGTCGACAGCCAAGGGGGCGCCAGCGGCCCAATGGCTTCCCTTTTGCGGGAACAATGCGAAAGGTAGGGTGTCCTGCACTTTCTGGAACCACGCGTTCATGTTGATGTTGGGCACACCGAGAGAGGTGAGGCTCTTTTCAAAGTGTTCATTTGCCTTAAATGCCGTGTCCGCAAAACGATGGTTGCCCAAATGCTGAGGAAAGATGTAGGTCTTGGTCGGCAGGGTAAAGCATTGGAAACCGACACCATACTCCTTTAGGATTTCATTGATTTTATATAAACTTCGGATTTGGGCATCCAATTGCTGCTGGAATTCTTCGTCAGTAAGGTGGAATTTTTCATTCATCCATCCGTAATACTGTTTGATGCCATCGGAATGGTAGAGCCAACCGTCTTTTTCAATCGCTACTTCTTGGTTATAGGTTTTCTTATAGAAATCATAGACATACTGGTTGTACATCCTGATGATGGGCTCCCGAAAACCAAGGTTTTCGCTGACATATTGCTCGAGGTCATATTGGAAATCGCCGTTCTTGTAGTCCTTTATACTGAAGACAGGCTTTTGGGTAGGCGCCTCGTATCCACTCAATTTCCGAAATTCAAACAACCCGAACTGTTCCTGTATCATAAACGAGAACAGGAAGACCATCAGAAGGCAAAACAGGATGACGTATAATATGTTGTTTCTGTGCTTTTTCATGGAGTCAATGTCCTTTTTGTTTTTCTTTTTTCTTTTCAAGCACATAAATTGCATTGCGTCGCAAGTTCTGCTCAACGGTCAATCCGCGCTCTTCTGCTTGTTTTTCAACAGCTTTCATCCAATCCTCGTTGTCCTTGATCATTTGTATGACAGCCTGAAGTTTGGCACCCTCGCTTATCTCTCCATTTTGGAACAGGTTTTGGGCGGTCTGTGGGAAACCGAACATATATGTGTAGTACATCGGTGCCGTGAAAACAGCCATTACGATGTCGGCATTATCCAACACTTCGTCGGCATCAAGCAGTTGGTCAAGTTGTTTCCATTGGTGCTGTGGATTCGACGATTGCACATCGCGGTTATATACCCAAAACTCCCAAGCATCAAACGCTTCGATGAAGGTTGAGTTTTTAAGTTGGGTGAAGTAGCTGTCGGCCACCACAAGCAGATTGGGCTTGTCGGCCCCCACAGTGTCGGTTAGCTCGAACACGGGCCGTGGGATGGCGGGCTTGTTCAATGGGAACAATAGATTCATCGACGCTTCCAACTCGCCGTCTTGCACTGAATAGTCGGTGCTGAGGTTGTCGTCGATGTAGTTGACAGATGGCAGCTTGTAGCCGGTGATCTCAGCCAGTTTCTTCAGGACGGAGTCGGCCACATAAGGGATGGTGGCCTCCGACCAATGGGTGCCCGTGCGTGGATACAAGGGATAAGGGAATGTATCCCTGATATCCTGAAAATAATGGTAGAAATCGATATGCGGGATATGGTTCTCCTTGAAGAGTTGGATATAGTATTCCTCTAACGAAAAGTCGAAGAGGTGGTTTTTGTAATAGGACGGCAGCTTGTCGGGATAGACCGCAGGTTTGGTGGGTGCAAAGACGAAAAGGAAGGCTTTGCCGTGTTGGCGCAGTGTGTCGATCAGCCGCAGGGTCTCCTCTACATTCTTTTGGGCCTCGGCTTTGGCTTCTTCCACGTCGGCAAAGTTCTGCTTGAAGGTCACCCCTGTGGCTTCGTTGAGATACATCTTCAGATACAACTCTTGGTCGTGCCCTTTCACGATGTTCTTATTGGTGATTTTGTTGAAGCAGGAATAAGCCACTTGGTTGTAGTTGCGGATAAAGAACTCACGGAAGCCAGTGTTGCGCTTGGCATGTTCGGTCAGATAGTCCTGGTAGCTACCGTCGTAATAAGTTTTGAAGGACAACTCGACGGGGGATTGTTCTTCTTTGTCGAAGCCTTTCAGCGGATTCATCTTGACAATATGCGTGAAGCTCTGCAGCAGGATGGCGGCCAACACTGCGGAGATGCAGACAAACTGTATGATGAAATGTGGCTTCTTGTTCATGGCTTAGAATCTGAAATAGATGAAGGGGTTGAAGTCGGAAACGCAGAGCGAGCCGGCGGAGAGGATCAGCAATACGAGGCAGATGGCGAACATGGTCCATGAGAGACCCTTGGAATAATGGTCGGCAAAGATGGTGTCCTGCAACCGTTGTCCTCCTTTGAAAAGGGTGAGGAAGGAGAAGACCACTGCCAGTCCAAAGGTGAACCAGAACAAGAGATCGGCAGGTTGGGTTAGGCCGCCCTTGAAGGCGAACAGGGCTTGGTAGAAGCCTCCTGCATCGGCGGCGGTGTCGACACGGAAGAGCACCCAGCCCATATTGACGACAAAGAATGTGAGAATGACCGCTGGCCACTTACCCGCTTTCTTGAGCAGGTCCTTCAGGAAGAGTTTGTCGGCACAGATGAATAAGCCATGGAAGGCTCCCCAGAGGACGAAGGTCCAGCTGGCGCCATGCCACAAACCCGAGAGTAGGAAGCAGAGCCATAGGTTGAGGTACATGCGACCCTTGCCCTTGCGGTTGCCACCGAGGGGGATGTAGAGGTAATTCATAATGAAATTACCAAGCGTCATATGCCAGCGTTTCCAGAACTCAGTGACGCTGCGGCTGGTGTAGGGGTCGTTGAAGTTTTCAGGGAACTTGAAGCCCATCATCTTACCAAGACCTATGGCCATGTCGCTATAGCCAGAGAAGTCGAAGTAGATCTGGAAGGTATATGACAGAATGCCTATCCAAGCCGTGCTGGTGGCCAGGTCGGCGTAGTTCATGGCGAAGACTTGGTCAGCATAGGCGGCCAAGGTGTTGGCAATGAGCACTTTCTTGCCTAAACCGATGATGAAGCGATAGAACCCCACCACGCGGTCTTCCATGGTGCTGGTGCGCTCGATGAGCTGGGCAGCTACGCTGTTATAGTTGACGATAGGGCCTGCGATGAGTTGGGGGAACATCATGATATACAGCACATAGTCGGTCAGCTTTTGGCTCGGCGGTGTGGTGCCGCGGTACACATCGAGTGTGTAGGTGATGCTTTGGAAGGTGAAGAACGAGATACCGATAGGCAAGGCCACCTTCATCCAACCGACAGGTTCGTGATGCATCCAGCCAAGAATGGCGTTGAGGTTCTCCATGAAGAAGTTGGCATACTTGAAATACAGCAGCAGCCCCAAGGCCATGATGACGGAGAGGGCGCAGAGCCATTTCTTCGTACCGGTCTTCTCTGTCTTGGCCATACCTCGCACGATGAAATAGTTGATGATGCATTCCCCGACGAGAAGGAAGGCAAAATCGGGAGCACCATAGGCATAGAAGATGAGGGAGAACAGCAATAATGTGTAGTTCCTGAACTTCTGGGGCGTGACGAAATACGCTATCAGAAAGATAGGCAGGAAGAAGAAGAGGAATATGTTACTACTGAATACCATTTATTTGTTGTTTTTTTCTTTTTCTTTTTTCGCACGGATGACGTAAATAGCGTTACGACGGAGGTTCTCTTCCACAGTGAGACCGTATTCTTTCGCTTGTTTTTCCACGGCTTCGTACCAAGGGGCGTTGCCTCGTATGGTCTCCATCATCAACTCAATTTTATCTTCTTCACAGAGCTGGCCATGGGAATACAGGTTGAAAGCCGTCTCGGGAAAGTCAAACATGTAGTCGTAGAGCATGGGTGAGGTAAAGACAGCCATCACGATGTCGGCGTCTTCAAGGATTTGGTAGGTGTCGGGGAAGTATTTGACTTTTTTCCAGTTGTATTTGGGCTCGTTTGAGACGATGTCCTCATTATATTTCCAGTAACTCCAAGTGTTGAAGGCATGAAGGAAACTTGTTTTTTCGAAGGCAACGAAATAACTGTCGGCTATGGCAACGAGGTTAGGTTTGATCTTACCGACGGTGTCGGTCAAGATGAACTTGGGATTGGGGATGGCTGGTTTCGCGATGGGAAACAGCAAATTGAACTGGCCTTCAAGTTCGCGATCCTGACCGAAATAGTCGGTGGTGATGTTGATATCGGTGATTTGAATCGAAGGTAGGCTCTTGCCCGTAACGACTTCCAGCTTGCGAAGAATGGAGTCCGACACCATCGGGATGGTGGAATAGGCCCAATGTGTTCCGTATTTGGCGTAAAGCGGGTAGGGGAAGCTGTCCTTGATCTGCTTGAAATAGTTGTGGAAGTCGATATGTGGGATGTCGTATTCCTTGAACAGCTCAATGTAATAGTCGATGAGCAGGGAGTCGGAGCAGTATTGGCGGTAGCCATCGGGGAGGTATTCGGGATAGACCACCGTCTTCGAAGGGGCGAAGATGAAGAGGAAGTCGGTGCCGTGTTGCTTTAAGGTGTCCATCAGCCGCAAGGTGAGTTTAGTGTTCTCGCGTGCTATGGCCTTGAGGCTGTCGATGCTGCCGTATTTGTCCTTGATGCGTTTTCCCGTCAGGTCGTCGATATACATTTTGGTGAACAGCTCGCCGTCTTTGCCCTCAACGACATTGTCATTGTTGAATATGCCGAAGCAAGAGTAGCAAACTTGGTTGTAGTTGCGGATGAAGAACTCGCGGAAGCCTGTGTTGCGCTTGGCGTGTTCGGCGAGATAGTACTGATAGCTACCGTCGAGATAGTTGTTGAAGTTCAGCTCGACAACTTTTTCTTTGGCCACCACACCTTCCAATGGCTTCATCTTCACCACATGGGTGAAGCCTTGCAACGCAATGGCAGTAAGCACGGCCATGATGCATACAAACTGGATGATATGACGGCTGGGTTTCTGCATCAGAATCTGAAATAGATAAACGGGCTGAAACCGCTGGCATTCAAGGCGCCCAGGCAGAAGACGAAGGCCAGTATGCTGATGATGAACGCGATGATATGCTGCTTTTTGTTGTACTCAGTAAAGTATACCTTGTCTTGCACCTTGAGGCCGAACTTGGAGAGGGTGAAGAAGGAGAAGAAGGCGGCCACAAGCATGGTCACATACAGGTGCGGGTTGTCGCCGAAGTGGAAAGGAGCGAAATCGAAGGCGAAGAGTCGCTTGATGAAAAGCCACGACAGGTCGATGCGTTCGATACGGAAGAAACAGCGGGTCAACACGATGATGAGGAAGGTGAAGAACACCGAAGGGATGCGCCCCAAACGTTCGTTGAATTTCTTCAAGAACAGCTTGTCGGCACAAATGAAGATGCCTTGCAAGGCACCATATATCACGAAGTTCCACGCGGCGCCGTGCCACAAACCACTGATGAGGAAACAGAACCAGAGGTTGAAGTATTTGCGTGCCTCGGTCTTCACACGGCTACCGCCCAAGGGGAAGTAGAGGTAGTTTTTGATGAACACACTGAAGGTCTGGTGCCAACGACGCCAAAACTCTGAGATGGTGGTGGAGACGTAGGGGTTGTCGAAGTTCTCGGGGAACTTGAAGCCCATCATACGGCCCAAACCGATGGCCATGTCGGAATAACCTGCGAAGTCGAAGTAGATCTGGAAGGTGAAGGCGAAGATGGCAATCCAGGCGGTGGTGCTGTCGATGGTGGCAATCTTGTTGGCGATGTCAGCCAGTTGTGCAGAAGTCAGCACGTCGTAGTTGGAAGGCCCCAGCACTTTGTCGACTTGGAAACCGATGACGTCGGCAATCAAGACCTTCTTGGCAAGACCAATCACAAAACGATAGAAGCCATGCAGTCGGTCAGTATAGAGTGACTCACGGTTGCGGATCTGGTCGGCGATGTCGCAGTAGCGCACGATGGGACCGGCGATGAGTTGTGGGAACATGACAATATAGAGCATGTAGTCGCTCAAACGCTCCATGGGCTTATTCACGCCGCGGTAGGTATCCAAGGTGTAGGTGACGCTTTGGAACGAGAAGAAAGAGATGCCGATGGGCAATAAGATCCTGGTCCATTGCAACGGCTTGCCTCCAAACCAACCCAACACCGAGTTGATGTTGTTCATTGTGAAGTTGCCGTACTTGAAGTAGAACAGCAGTCCGATGCTGATGGCTATGGAGATGCCGCAGAGGAGTTTTTTCAGGCCAGGTTTTTCCACCCTGTTCATCCAGCGCACCAAATAGAAGTTGGCTATGGTGCTGACGATCAGTTGTATGATAAACTCAGGCGCGCCATAGGCATAGAAGAGGAGCGATGCCAACAGCAGGAAATAGTTGCGGATTTTCTTCGGTAGTAGGAAATACACCAAGAAGAAAATCGGCATAAAATAGAGTAGGAATACGTTACTGCTGAATACCATACCTTATTTATAATATTGAGTTTGCAAAAATAGGAAATTATTTATTAGGGTTTGTTTTGGGTAGTGGAATCTTAGCGTCAGGGTCGTCGATGAGTCGGCAGCGGTCGAGGCCATATTTCTTCCGTATGAGCCAACGGGCATCGTCTTCCAGAGCTTCTTCAAGGGTTTTGTTATTCTTTTCGGCTTTTTCTTTTACCTTTTTCATGGTCTCCTCGCGGCCACGCATCTTCTCCATCAATTCGGCAACTTCTTGTTGGCATTGCTGCGAGAACAAAACCTCGTCCGGTTGGTCTTTATAGAGCGGCTTGCCTTCCTTGATCCTGTCCACTTCGGCATGAAGCATGCGGTTCATCGTAGCGGTGCGCAAGAAGGCTTGGTCTTTCAGAGCTGCCATCCAAACACTGTCTTTCTTGATGTCCTTGATGACCTTGGCGTAAGGTATGTCGCTGTTTCGGGTTGTCAAGCTGTCGGCATTCAGCTCGGGGATCCATTCAGGGTGGTTGAGCAGAAGGGAATAGGCTTTGTAAAGGCGTGCGGTGTCGGAGGGCAACGACAGGGTGTCGGCAATTCGTCTGACATAAGCTCTTCGGATGCTGTCTTCGATGCCGAGAGTGAGAATGGTTGACTGGGCAAAGTTCATGGTGCCTTTGTTCAGTTGATTGCCAGTGGTGAACCAAACGATGTAGTCGAAATCGAGCAGTTTTTCCATTAGGTTGAGACTGGCGACAGGGACGGTTTGCGAGAGTCCGTCACCATAATAAGCGGTGGAGTAGTAATACCAAAACTCTACATCGTCAAACACTTCCTGCATCGGCACCTGGTTGGTGATACCCCACATGAAGGAGTTGCCAATAAACAATACTTTGGGTTTTACGGAAGTCGAGTCGCGTTCAACGGTGACCTCGGCCGTGGGGCTGTAGCCATGGCGTTTTCGGATGGGCAGCGACAAGTTGAGCAGCTGTTCTAAGTCGTTGTCGGCACCATGGTTGTCACTCTCGTGCAACGTGCCGATCTTCAGTCGGGGCAACGCTATGCCTTTCAACTCGCCCATGAAACGGAACAGGGAGTCGGCGGCATAGACGGCGGGGAAGACCCAATGCGCGCCTGTTTGTGGTATCAACGGATAGTCAACAGTGTCTTTCATCTGTTGGAACCAATGGTTCATGTCGATGCAAGGGAAACCGCTTTCGTTGAACTTGTGCAAAAAATAGGCACAGGCATTGAAAGTCGTGGTGTCGTGTTCGCGTTCGGGGAGGTATTCGGGATAGAGGAAGCTTTTTTCGGGGGCGACAAAAGCCAAGAGTTCGACACCATTTTCTTTGAGTATGGTGCGCGCCCAGTTCATGTATTTCACGTTGAGGTCATATTGGCGGCGGGCCGCTTCGGGCGATGATTGCCAACGAAGCATCTCGGTGCCGTAGTAATCGTTGACACTTTCTGGGTTATAGAGCCAGCCTTTCTTTCCGGCTACCACATCGTGGGCATAAGTCTTTCGGTAACAGTCCCAAAGATATTGGTTGTAGAGTCGTATGATAGGTTCACGAAAACCGAAATTCGCTCCCAGATAGGCTTCTTCTTGTTTGGCAAACGCTCCTGAACGATAGGATTGAAGGCTGAACTCGGGCTTTTCGGTCTTTTCCGTCACGCCGTTCAAGGGCTTCAATGGGATATGGAAGAGACGCTCTTGCAGCATGGGAAGGAAAAGCAACACCATCAGAATGCCAAACAGGATGATATCGTATGTCGTCTTCTTTCGCATGACTCAGAAACGGAAATAGATGAATGGACTGAAACTGGTGGCATTGAGAGCGGCAACACAGAAGATGAACAGGAGGGCGGCAGCAATCCAAACCCAGATGTGCTGACGTTCGCTGAAGTCGGTGTAATAGGCTTTCTGCTCCAGGCGTTTGCCCCATCCCGTCAATGTGATGAAAGAGAAGAGGGCAGCGATGACGAGCGTGGTATAGACATGGGCATTGCCGGGGAAGACGAAACCGTTGAAATCGAACGCAAACATTCGTGTGACGAAAGTCCAGGCCAAGCCGATATTTTCGATGCGGAAGAACATCCAGATGATGCATACCGTGAAGAAAGTGAGGATGACAGACGGCACGGTGCCGATTTTTTTCATCATCTTTCCGAGGAAGAGTTTGTCGGCGCAGATGAAGATGCCATGCAGGGCACCCCATACAACGAAATTCCACGCTGCGCCATGCCACAAGCCCGAAAGCAGGAAGCAGAGCCAGAGATTGAGGTACATGCGTCCCGTGCCTTTGCGGTTGCCACCCAATGGGATGTAGAGGTAGTTCATGATGAAGGCCCCCAAGGTTTTATGCCAACGACGCCAAAACTCCGTGATAGAGCGCGAGGTGTAAGGGTTGTCGAAGTTTTCGGGGAACTTGAAGCCCATGATGCGTCCAAGTCCGATGGCCATGTCGCTGTAGCCCGCAAAGTCGAAGTAGATCTGGAAGGTATAGGCTAAGGCGACGAGCCATGCCGTGCCCGTGTCGAGAGTGGCAATGCGTGAGGCGATTTCAGAGAGCTGAGCCGTGCTTTGGCTGGCAGCGCCGAGTATGGCATCGACGCGCAAGCCGATGACATCGGCAATGAGGATCTTCTTGCTCAATCCGATGACGAAACGGTAGAAGCCCTGCATTCGGTCGGCCAGGGTCGACTCGCGTTGACGTATTTGTTCGGCCACGTCGCAGTAGCGCACGATGGGACCGGCAATGAGCTGAGGAAACATGGTGATATACAGCATGTAATCGCTTAGCTTCTCCAAGGGCTTATTGACACCACGGTAGGTGTCCAAGGTGTAAGTGAGGCTTTGGAAAGTGAAGAACGAAATACCAATAGGCAACATGATGCGTCTCCACGAAAGCGGGGCATGGCCTGTTATGCCCAAGAGGGCATTCAGGTTCTCCATGGTGAAGTTGCCGTATTTGTAAAACAGCAGCAGCCCTAGACTAATAAAGATGGATAAGGCGCAGAGCCATTTCTTCGCCACAGGTTTTTCGGTCTTACACATCCACCTGACAGTGAAGAAGTTGGCGATAATGGAAAGCACCAGTTGGATGATAAACTCAGGCGCGCCCCAAGCATAGAAGACAAGTGAGCCAAGCAGCAGCACATAGTTGCGGGTCTTTCGTGGCATAAGGAAATACACCAGGAAGAAAACCGGCATAAAATAGAGTAGAAATATGTTGCTGCTGAATACCATGTCCTTATTCTAATGCATTATGTTGCTTCAGTTCGATATAGCGTAGGAATTTCTTTGAGCGTTTGTCGGGGATGCTGTCGAAATCGACGGGTCCGGTTTCGCCTTCATCATAGTAGATCTCATGCAGTATCCGTGACGAGAAGGTGTTGCTCATCTGATACAGGCCGACAGTGGAGTAGGAGAGCATCACGAAGTCGGACAAGAGCACTTCTTTCAGCAGGTCTTTCTCAATGACTTTGGATTCAGGTCCATCGAAATAAACTGAGCTGAAATAATACCAATAGGGCGCTTTGGCGAAGATGTCATCAACGGGGGTGAAATGTGCGATGTTCCAATAGAAGGAATCGCCGATGGTGAGGAGCCGCGGTCGCCAAGCCGTCGTGTCATGGTCGGTCTTGGCCTCTGCCAGGTAGTTGGGCGCTTTCTGTAGGGGCCAAACCAAGTTCATCAGGTTTTCGACGTCGGCATCAGGCCGCATCGTCCTCTTGAAAGGAGCCCCTATTGTGATGTTGACCATATTGGAGTCGCTCAGATGCTCCATGTAACGGATCAAGCTATCAGTTGAATGCATGGCTGCCAAGATGCTCCAATGGGCACCCGTTTGTGGGAATAGCGGATAGTCGGTATGACCTTTCTGTTGGATGAACCACTCGCCGAAGTTGATGTGGTTGACGCCCAATTCCTTGAGCCTCTTGGAGTAGAAGTCGAAAGCCGTGATCTTTTTCTCTTCGAAAAACTGTGTGTTTTTGGGCATGTGTTCGGCACAAACTTGTTCCTTGCCAGGAAGTAGGGCGACGAAGACATGGGTCCCGTAAGGTTCAAGGATTGCTTGGATTTGACGCAGCCTTTGGGCTTCTTCTTCAAACTTATTGGCGACTTCCGACGCGTCATTGGCGATATAATACGAACGGCTTTGATAGTATTCTTCTATCGTGGGGGTCTCGAAAATCCAGTTGTCGTCGGTAATGGCGATACGTTGGTCTTCGACCACCTTAGAGTAACGGAAAACAGTCCAAAGACTTTGGTTGTACAGCCGTGTCAGAGGCTCACGAAAGCCATAGTGTTGCTGGAGATAATTCTCGGTTTCGATCTGATAGAGACCTCCACGGAGATTATCGAAGGACAGCTCCGGTTTGGCTTGTTCTTGGGTGACGCCGCTCAGCTCCTTGAATGAAAAGACCCCTGTTGCCTGTTGTATCATGAAAGCAAACAGGAGAATCGCTGTAAGAGTGAATAATATGGTCAAGGTGCGACTTCTCATCCCAATCGGGTTAGGTATTAACTTGCAAAAATAGGAATTTTTACTTCGTCGCAGGCAAATTATTCCGTATCAACACGAAAAACCGTACTTTTGCACCCATGAAGAAGATAGAACTGCTCTCCCCCGCCAAAGATGTCGAGGTGGGCATAGCTGCCATCAACCATGGTGCCGATGCCGTTTATATCGGTGGCCCCGACTTTGGTGCGCGCGAGAAAGCCTCCAACACGATTGAAGACATTGAAAGGCTTTGCCGGCATGCGGCCTTGTATGACGCCAAAGTCTACGTGACGTTGAATACCTTATTGTACGACAATGAGTTGGAACGCGCCCGTAAGATGGCCTACGACTGTTGGAATGCTGGCGTCGACGCCCTCATCGTGCAGGACATGAAGTTGCTGCAGCTCGATATGCCACCAATCCCTCTACATGCCAGCACGCAGTGCGACAATATGACATTGGAGAAGGTGCAACAACTCGAACAACTTGGTTTTGAGCAGGTTGTATTGGGGAGGGAGTTGAGCTTAAAGCAAATCAAGGAGATACGTGAGAAGACCATAGTACCCTTGGAGTTTTTTGTGCACGGTGCCCTCTGCGTCAGCCATAGCGGGCAGTGCTATCTGAGTCAGTATATCGGCAATCGTAGCGCCAACCGTGGTGCCTGCGCCCAGCCCTGCCGCTTGCCTTGGGATTTGCTTGATGCCGACGGCAAGGAACTCATCAAAAACCGTCATCTACTATGTTTGAAAGACCTCAACAACAGCGCCCATCTGGAGGAGCTCATCGATGCGGGCATCACGAGTTTCAAGATCGAGGGCCGGCTGAAAGACGCTGACTATGTGAAGAATGTGACGGCATACTATAGGCAGAAGCTGGATGACCTCTTCAATCGTCGGCCCGATTTGCAACAGGCTTCACGTGGGCATTGCAGCTATAGTTTCGAGGTCAACCCTGAGAAATCCTTCAACCGCGGTTTTACCGACTATTTCATCAACGGTCGTCAGAAGGGGATAGGCTCGCCATTCACTCCGAAGTCAATGGGCGAATACATTGGCGAGGTAGAATGGTGCAACCCTCTTCGTATGGAAATTGAAACGGATAAGGTTTTGCACAATGGCGACGGCCTGTGCTTCTTAAATCAGGACAATGAACTGGTCGGCCTGCGTGCTGATGTGGCCAACGGCAATACGGTGTCGTGCAACCGTCCTCATGGTGCCCATCGCGGTGCGAAGATTTACCGCAACCTCGACATGGAATGGCAAAAACAGGTAGACGCCTCCAACGGCAATCGAAAAATCGACATTAATCTGACCTTGGCGGAAACGGAAACAGGGTATGAAATGTTTGCCGGCTGTACGGACGCACCGCGTGCGTCCGTATCCATCCAATGCGAAAAAATCACGGCTAACAACCCCGAGAAGGCCACCGAAAACATCCGTAAAAAGACCCTGCAATGGGGCGACACGGTGTTCAACCCGATCCATTTGGAATTGCAATTCGCGGAACCTCGTTTGATCCCCGCCTCTGTCATTGGCGAGATGAAACGGCAATTGGTGACAAAATTGACAGATGCATTGATTGAAAACCATCGGAATAGTCGTTCTGCAGCAACCATGTCATTGCGAGCGGAACGCAGTGAAGCGTGGCAATCTATGGTTGCGTCAACCCAGGTCACCGACCCCGACGCCATCCCTGACCATCTTATGACCTGCCACCATTGCATCCGTTATGCCAACGGCATGTGCAGCAAGGAAACAGGAAAGAAGGCGACACCATTATGGATCCGTAACGGCAACAATGTCTTCCGCCTTGAGTTTGACTGCCGCAATTGCTTGATGTACGTTCTCTCCGAAAACAACTAATCAATCACAAGATACTATGAACCTCTTTCAACTCTTCAAGAACATCCGACCCTTCGTGAAGCCATACAAATGGTTGGTTTTCATCACATTGATACTAACCCTCGTTGGCTCACTGATGGCCCAGGTCAATGCCATCGTCTTGGACAGGACCGTCGATGCCATTAATGCGCTCATTGGCACGGACTTCAGCTGGAGCCAAGCCGCCCGCATCATGACCATCATTACCGTCGTGTTGCTGGGTAAGGAAATCCTGTCGGCCCTCATCACCTTCGCCCAAAACTACTACGGTGAGCGGATGCGTATCTTTGTCAGCCGCGACTTGGCCCAAAGCGTCATCGAGAAGGTGCTGACCTTCAAGATGGCTTTCTTTAACTCGGGCGACAATGCCACGGGCAAACTCCAAGCCCGTATCGACCAAGGCGTGAGCAGCCTGTCGCGTACTGTGCAGAACTTCTTCATTGACCTCTTGCCTTTGTTCACGAGCGCATTGCTGGCTTTGATACTGATGTTTGCAGCCAATGTGTATGTCGGTCTAGTGGCTTTGGGTATCGTCCCCATCTATTTCTGGATCACCTACCGTCAGGCCAAACGACTCAAAGGCTGGCGTCGTGAGATGCGTTCCCACCTCGAGACCAAGAGCCAAGGCATCAAGAACATCATCGACTCCATCAACGTCATCAAGAGTTTCAACCGCGAGCAGATTGAGGCACAGAAGCAGCTTGATATCCAGAATCAAGTGACTGAAAACCAGATGAAGACCCGTCGAGTGGCCTTCTATTACAATGGTGTGAAGAGCTTTGTGAGACAGGTCGGCACCGTGTTGGTCATCATCCTCACCGCCTACCTCGTGCTGAAAGGTTATCCGGGCATGACCATCGGTAAGATTATGTACCACGTGATGCTGTTCAGCAACGTCATCGCCCCCATCACGCAGCTGCAGCGTATCTTTGACGACGTGAACGACGCCTTGATTTATGCTGAGGGCTTCTTTGGCATCCTCAACTCCGAGAAAGAGATTGAGCCTTCGGGCAACTACCGTCCCGAGAAGATCCACGGCAAGTTCGAAATCAAGCATGTCGACTTCACCTATCCCAACGGCAACCAAGCCCTTTTCGATGTGAATATGACCATCGACCCAGGCAGGATTACCGCTTTGGTCGGACTCTCTGGTGCAGGTAAGAGTACCATCGTCAACTTGTTGGACAAGTTCTATGAGCCTCAAGTAGGCCAGATTCTCCTCGACGGCGTGGATTTGCGCGAATACGACACGCAATACCTCCGCGAGAACATCGGCCTCGTGCTACAGAAGAACCACATCTTTGACGGCACCATCGAGGAGAACATCCTTTACGGCAACCCCAAGGCCACGCACGAAGACGTGGTGGAAGCAGCCAAGAAGTCGCATCTCTACGACCAGGTGATGGAGCTTCCGAAGCAGTTCAACAACAATGCCGCCGACCTCTCTGGCGGTCAGCAGCAACGCGTGGCCATCGCCCGCATGTTCCTCAAGAATCCGCCCATCATCTTCCTCGATGAGCCCACGGCCAGCCTCGATGCCATCGCCACCGAGCAGATCAAAAACAGCATCGACGCCATCAAGAAAGACCGCACCGTCATCATCATCTCGCATAGCATCTCGCAGATCATCGACGCCGACTACATCTACGCCTTACAGCAAGGCCGCGTTGAAGAGGACGGCGACCCCGACGAAATCTACAAGAAAGGCGGCATCTACAAGGACATCATCGACGCTTCGGCCCGTAGCTTGAATATCGAGAAGATTGCAAGGACGATTGACGATGGAAGGGATTGACAAAAAAATCTTATTCTTTTTCAATACCTATCCAATATTTTCCTATTTTAGCCGATTCTTTTTGAAAAACAAACGAAACAAATATGAGCACCAACTTTGACCCACGCGCCAACTACGAGCTGACCAAGCAACAGGCCGGCTACGTCGAGCGCAAGAAAGCCACACAGGAAGACTATGATCGCATAGGCTTCATGTCGGGACTGGAAGTGCACCAGCAGATCAAGACCAAGGAGAAGCTGTTTTGCCACTGTCCCGCTGGACAATTCAACAAGTTTGAGGACTATGATGCCGAGCTGATCCGTCACATGCGCCCAACACTTTCGGAATTAGGCGAATACGACGGCACGGCCTTGATGGAGTTTAAGACGAAAAAGGAAATCGTCTACCGCATCAAGAACGGCACCGCCTGCACCTACGACATCGACGACACCCCGCCGTTCCCCATCAACCGCGAGGCTCTTCACAACGCCATCATCATCGCCCTGCGTTCGAACCTGAACATCGTGGGCGAGGTGCATATCACCCGTAAACAATACCTCGACGGATCCATCCCGACCGGCTTCCAACGCACCGCCATCGTGGGTGTGGAAGGCCTGCTCAAGCTGCCGAAGAAGGACATCCGCCTCATCCAGCTGAGCATCGAGGAAGACGCCTGCCGCGAGATTAGCGACATCGGCCACCGCCGTATCTATCAGACCGACCGCCTCGGCGTGCCGTTGATTGAGACCGTCACCTACCCCGACTGCAAGAACCCCGACGAGCTGCGCGAGACCTGCGAATACATCCGTTTCCTCGGTCGCAGCACGGGTTTGGTCCGCACAGGCATGGGCGCAGGCCGTCAGGATGTTAACGTGAGCTGCACGGGTGGCACCCGCATCGAGTTGAAGGGTGTGCAACATGCCAAGTGGATCCCCGAGTTGTCGCACAACGAGTGCTTCCGCCAGTGGTCGCTGGTGCAATTGCAAGAGCGCCTCAACCGCGAAATCGGCAAGGAAGGCTGGAAGGTGGAAGTGGCCGACGTGTCGTTCCCGACCGACTACCTGCCCATCCTTGACAACAAAGCCAAGGGTGGTGCTTTGAAACTCGTCAAGTTGCCGAAGTTCCGTGGCGTGCTTTCGCACTTCACGCAACCTGGCAAGATGTTCGCCGACGAAATCGCCGACCGCCTGAAGGTCATCGCCTGCCTCGAGCGTCCCAACATGCTCCACGACGAGATGCTGGAGCCCGTGCTGACCCATTCGCAATGGCATAAGCTGGCCAAGCGTGTCCATGCCACCGATGAGGATGCCCTCATCCTCGTGTGGGGCCCGCAAAACGACATGCCCACTGCCATCGAGACCATCGAAGAGCGTTGCCTCATGGCCTTTGACGGCGTGCCGAAGGAGACCCGTAAGGCAGTCTGCAACGGCATCACCATCTTTGAGCGCGTGTTGCCTGGTGCCGACCGTATGTATCCCGACACCGACTCGGCTCCCATCCCGCTTGACCCGGCTTTCATCAAGGCTTTGCGTGCCGAGATGCCTACCGAGATTATCGACCGCTACTACAAACTCAAAGAGTGGAATGTGCCGGAGGACTGCTTCCGTTACATCTTCGCGAAGAACTGGTTCCCCGCCATGGCCGAGACCGTCGAGAAACTTGGCGTGGACGGCCGCACCGTGGGCCGCTTCGTTGGCATGAGACTCAAGCACCTGCTGGGCAAGAACGCCGCTTCGAAGTTCAACGGCGAAACCTTGTACAAGCTCTTCGCCTTCCTGAAAGAGCAAGGTTTGGACTACCGTTTGGCTTGGAACATGGCTCCCGCCTTGGTGGACGACGCTTCAATGCCGATGCAACAGGTGCTCGACAAGATCGGCTTCAAGCGTTTCGCCAAAGACGACCTGCTCACCAAACTCGACAACCTCTGCGCCGGCTTCGCGCCGAAGAAGAAATCCTGCACCGACCTCGACCGCATGAATTGGATCATGGGTCAGATGAAGGAAGCGATGGGCAACATCGAAATGAAAGAATTGGCTAACAACATCAAATAAAGAAGAACATGGCTGAAGATTTTTTCCAAGGATATTGGGGCGCCTCGCTTGAGGTGCTCAAGAAATACAACTGCCGCGTGTGGAGTCAGGCCGAGTGCCAGACCACGGGTGGCCTCTTCAAAGGCACAATCCTGCCTCGCGCCGCCTTCCAGGACGACCAGCATATCGTCATGAAGGTCAATACGGGCTACAATATCGGCGTCGACATCAGCACCATCACGGGCATGGTGGAGACCGACTACAAGAAAGCCAACTACCACATCCCCGAGAAGGAATTTCCATATACCGAGGGACTTCCGCACGTAAAGCTACTCGGTACGGGTGGCACCATCGCCTCGCGTTTGGACTACCGCACCGGTGCTGTGATTCCCGCCTTCTCGCCCGGTGAGCTGTATGGCGCCGTGCCGGAGTTGGCCGACATCTGCAACCTCGACACCGAGAAGGTGTTTGCCGTGTTCTCCGAGAACATGTCGCCCAAGGAGTACATCGCCTTAGCCAAGAAGATTGGCGAGGAGATACAGAACGGCATCGACGGCATCGTCATCGGCCACGGCACCGACACCTTGGCTCACACTGCCGCCGCTTTGACCTTCATGTGCCAGAACCTGCCTGTGCCGATCGTCTTGGTCGGCTCACAGCGTTCGTCAGACCGTCCGTCATCGGATGCCGCCCTCAACCTCATGCACGCCATGACCGCTGCCGGTCACGGTGACGTGGCTGAGGTGATGGTCTGCATGTTTGGTCCCACCTCCGATGAGTACGGCTTCCTGCACCGTGGCACGCGTGTGCGTAAGATGCACTCCTCGTACCGTTCCACCTTCCGCACCATCGGTGATACTCCCGTCGCCACCGTCGATCGCAAACGTGGTGTGGTGCCGATCAAGGAAGTCTACAACCACCGCCGCAACGACCGCGATGTGAAGATCATCCCGACCTTCGACGACCGCGTGGCCATCCTCTACTACTATCCCGGCATGAAGCCCGATGTGCTTGATGCCTTGGTCGACAACGGCTACAAGGGCATCGTTTGGGACGGCACGGGCTTGGGTCACGTCAACCGTGGCATGTTCGACGCCATCCAGCGTGCCACCGACAAGGGTGTGCACCAGTACATGACCGTGCAGACCATTTGGGGTTATGCCCACATGTTCGTCTACGACACCGGCCGCGACCTCATGGACCGTGGCATCATCCCCGCACAGAACATGCTCGCCGAGACCGCCTACATCAAGTTGGGCTGGGCCTTGGGTCAGACGCACGACCGCGAAGAGGTGAAGAACATCATGCTCACGCCTGTTAACAGCGAAATCACCCCTAGAGAGCCTTACAATGGCTACTTGGTCTACCAAGGTGGTGTGCCTGAGGTGGAGGAGTTTGTGAGGAAAGTGCATAAGTAAAAAACGCTTGTGTGAAAAATGTAAAAAAGGAGGCAATCGCCTCCTTTTTTTGTTGTGAACCTCAATTAATTGTCATACCTTTGCACCGATTTAATAAATACGTATTTTTTAACCATAAATTATTCGAATAATTATGCAACCCTCTCACATTGAACACATTGGAATCGCCGTCACAAGCTTGGACGAGTCCATTCCTTTCTTTGAAACGCTGCTTGGCACCAAGTGCTACGCCATCGAAGAAGTCGCCGACCAGAAAGTGAAGACCGCTTTCTTGCGCTGCGGCCAGACCAAAATCGAGCTTTTGGAACCCACCAGCCCTGAAAGCACCATCGCCAAGTTCATCGAGAACAACAACGGTCGCGGTGGTATGCACCACATCGCTTTCGCAGTGGAGAACATCGAAGGTCACCTCGAAGAGGCCAAGGAACTGGGTATCCGCCTCATCGACCAAGCCCCGCGCGGCGGTGCCGAAGGCCTGAGCATCGCCTTCCTGCACCCGAAATCGACCTTTGGCGTGCTGACCGAACTTTGCGAAGACAAGAACAAGTAAGACGGCGGGACTGCGAGACTTCGGGACTGCGAGGCGTAAATCCTCGAAGTCCCGAAGTCCCGTGGTCTCGAAGTCAACAATATATAGCATCAATTAAAATAATCTCAATATGTTAATAGAACAGAAAATCCAGGAATTGTTGGAGAAGCGCAACGAGGCCCGTCTCGGCGGTGGCCAGAAGCGCATCGACTCCCAACATGCCAAAGGTAAGATGACGGCACGCGAGCGTATCGCCATCCTGCTCGACGAAGGCAGCTTCGAAGAGACTGACATGTTCGTGACCCATCGCACCGTCGATTTCGGTCTCGACAAGCAACAGTACCTTGGCGACGGCGTCGTCACCGGTCACGGCACCATCGACGGCCGCGTCGTCTACGTCTACGCTCAGGACTTCACCGTGTTTGGTGGTGCCTTGAGTGAGACCATGTCCCTCAAGATCTGCAAGGTGATGGACCAAGCCATGAAAGTTGGCGCTCCCGTCATCGGCATCTGCGACTCGGGCGGTGCCCGTATTCAGGAAGGCTCACGCTCCCTCGCCGGCTACGCTGAGATCTTCCAGCGCAACATCAACGCTTCGGGTGTCATCCCGCAGATTTCGGCCATCTTCGGTCCCTGCGCCGGCGGTGCCGTGTATTCTCCCGCCCTCACCGACTTCATCATCATGACCAATGTGGGTAGTTACATGTTCCTCACTGGCCCGAAAGTCGTGAAGACCGTCATCGGCGAGGATGTCTCGACCGACGACCTCGGTGGTGCCCGCATCCACAGCCAGAAGTCGGGCGTGGCCCACTTCGCTGCCGAGACCGAGGAGGAAGGTCTTGCCATCATCCGCAGACTTATCTCCTTCATCCCGCAGAACAATATGGAGAACGCCCCGCTCGTGGAGTGCAACGACCCCATCGACCGCATGGAGGATGCCTTGAACCAGATCATCCCCGACAACCCGAACAAGCCTTACAACGTCGGTGACATCATCACCGCCATCGTCGACAACGGCGACTTCCTCGAGATCCACAAGAACTACGCCAAGAACATCATCGTCGGCTTCGCCCGCTTCGATGGCATGTCGGTCGGTATCGTGGCCAACAACCCGGCCTTCTTCGCTGGTGTGTTGGACTGCGACGCCTCGCGTAAGGGTGCCCGTTTCGTCCGTTTCTGCGACGCCTTCAACATCCCGATCGTGACCTTGGTCGACGTCCCCGGCTTCCTGCCTGGCACTGGCCAAGAGTACAACGGTATCATCGTCCACGGCGCCAAGTTGCTTTATGCCTACGGCGAATCCACTGTGCCGAAGGTCACCGTCACCCTGCGTAAGTCCTATGGTGGTTCTCACCTCGTGATGGGCTGCAAGCAGCTGCGCAACGATGTCAACTACGCTTGGCCGACCGCCGAGATCGCCGTGATGGGTGCCAGCGGTGCCGTTGAGGTGCTCGATGGCAAGAAGATTGCCGAGATCGAGAACCCCGAAGAGCGCGCCGAGTTCGTCGCCAAGAAGGTGGATGAATACACCAAGAAGTTCGCCAACCCGTACGAGGCTGCCAAGTTTGGTTACATCGACGATGTGATCGAGCCGCGCAACACCCGTTTCCGTGTCATCCGTGCCCTGCGCACCCTTGAGACGAAGCGCCTCGCCAACCCCGAGAAGAAACATTCGAATATCCCGCTGTAACCGTAAATCCCTGAAACGATGAACCTGTTACAAATATCATTACTGTTGGCTCACGAAGGTTGGGTCTACACCAAAGGCTGGATTGTCACCATCGCTGGTTTCCTCATCGTCATCATCGCCCTCTTCATCCTTTCGAGCATCTTCCGTGGCGTGGCTGCCTATTTCAAGAAGCAGGACGCCAAGAAGAACGAAGTGAAGGAGATCAAGCCTGTGACGGTGAAGCCCACAGTCAAATTGGCCGAGGGTGAGATTCCCGCAGAGGTGCAAGCCGCCATCGGTATGGCGCTTTACCTCTCGACCAACCTTCACGATGAAGAGAGCAACGTGATCACCATCGACAGAAGGGTGACTTCTTGGAACGACAAAAATTACGGAGTTAGACACTGGAAACGTTAAATCGAACAATCATGAAAAAATTCAAATTCACCATTAGTGGTAAACCATACGAAGTAGAAGTCCAGAACATTGAGGGCAACATCGCCACTGTCAATGTGAATGGCACTGATTATCAAGTGGAGATGGAAGAGCAAGCCGCTCCGGTGATCGCTCCCGTGGCCCGTCCGGCCGCCAAGCCCGCCGCCAGCGCTCCTACCCAGAGCGCCGCTCCGAAACCGGCCGCTGCCGCAGGTGGCGCCGGTTATAAGATGGCCGCTCCGCTTCCTGGAACCATCATGCAGATCTTCGTCAAGCAAGGCGACACCGTGAAGAAGGGTGACAAGCTGCTCATGTACGAAGCCATGAAGATGGAAAACAACCTGCTGGCCGAGGCTGACGGTACCATCACCGCCATCAACTGCCGCCAGGGCGACAATGTGCTCCAAGGTGATACTTTAATCGTAATCGGATAAGGTCATGTTAGGCAAGAAAAGTATTTACAGAAGACCTGCGGTCATTCTCGGATCCCTGGTGCTCCTGATGCTGCTGAACCTCGCGGTCGTCAACAACCCGATGTTCGCCACCAAGGTCGCCGACTTGGGTAAAACCGAGCAAGTGAGCGAGATGACCCCAGAGGAAAGCAACGCCCAGCTGGCTGAGATGGCTGACGCGATTGTCGCGGAACAGCAAAAGTCAGCCGAACTGGGTCAACAGATTGAAAGTCTTAACCAACGTGTGACCACGCTGGAAGGTAAGAACGCCAAGCATCATGTGGCCGCCAAAGAGGAAGTTAAGGAGATGTCGACGAAAGACCGTCTGAAAGAAGGTCTGCACAACTTCTGGCTGCTTACGGGCTTCCGCAACTGCAAGCTCGGCAACATCATCATGATTCTGGTGGGTATCCTCTTCATCTTTCTGGCCATCCGCTTCGAGTTTGAACCCATGCTACTCATCCCGATTGGCACGGGTATCATCGTCGGTAACATCCCGTTCTTCCAAGGCTTCGGCGTTACCTTTGCCGATGCCATGGCCAATTTGCAAGCGCTAGATCCAGCCACACTCAATTTCGATTTGGACACGGCTAAGGCCCTATTGGTGGCTGTCTTTGGTGACAATCCGGGCGACAAACACATGGTGCTGAGCGAAGCCATCAAGCAGGTCGAGCATCTGAACATGGCTGATTATGGCCTGGTCAACAACGACATCGAAGGCGTGAAAGGCTTGATGACGAGCGTGTTCCAAAGCGGTGAGTTGAACCTCCAGACCGGTCTTTACCAGAAGGGCAGTGTGTTGAACTACCTGTACTTCGGTGTGACCTCGGGTGTGTATCCTCCCTTGATCTTCTTGGGCATCGGTGCCATGACCGACTTCTCGTCGCTCATCGCCAACCCGAAACTGATGATCCTCGGTGCTGCCGCCCAGTTGGGTGTGTTCATCACCTTCATCGGTGCCTTGTATCTCGGCTTCAACCTGCGTGAGGCTGGTGCTATCGGTATCATCGGTGGTGCTGATGGTCCTACCGCCATCTTCTTGTCTTCACGTTTGGCCAACGGTATGAACGGTACGCGCAACCTCATCGGACCTATCGCCATTGCAGCCTATTCCTACATGGCTTTGGTGCCCGTGATACAGCCGCCTATCATCCGTTTGCTGACCACCAAAGAAGAACGCCTCATCAAGATGGGTGCCCCGCGTATGGTTAACAAGACTGAAAAGATCATGTTCCCCATCGTCGGCCTCATCCTGACCACCTTCATCAGCCCCACGGCCCTGCCGCTGTTGGGTATGCTGTTCTTCGGCAACATCATCAAGGAGTCGGGCGTGGTGAAGCGTTTGCAGAACACCGCCTCCAACCCGTTGATTGACATCGTCACCATTGTCTTGGGTCTTACTGTGGGTGCCTCAACGCAGGCCTCCGTGTTCTTGACCATGAGTTCCATCGAAATCTTCGTCCTCGGTGCTGCTTCGTTCTGCGTGGCCACCGCTGGCGGTCTGCTCGGTGCCAAGTTGATGAACCTCTTCCTGAAGGAGAAGATCAACCCGATGATTGGTGCCGCTGGTGTTTCGGCTGTGCCGGACAGCGCCCGTGTCGTCGAAGTGGAAGGTCAGAAGTACGACCCGTCGAACCACCTGCTCATGCATGCCATGGCTCCTAACGTCTCCGGCGTTATCGGCTCGGCAGTCGCAGCAGGTGTGATGATGTCGTTCCTGATGATGTAATTACACCTTAATATTAATATCCAAAACCCGCCTCAACGAGGCGGGTTTTGATTTAAAAACTAATGGTTATTGTTTTGTCGTAACGATATGCGTCGCTTTCTTGCTTTCACACTCCTTTCTCTATGGTCATTCCACCTCTTGGGCGATGACGGTATCCCCAACCCTCGTCTGTTTCTGAAAAAGGTGTTTTTCCCTGTCGTTGAGACCCCTGCCGTTTTCACAAGCACTGTCGACGGCAAGGACTTTTTTGTTTTCATCGAGTACAGTGATAGTCTGACCATGAAGGGACATTATATGGCTTGGGAAGAGACTATGACGGACACCCTTCCTTTCAAATTGGAAGCTAAGGGCCGTAACGCTATCCTTTATTATGAAAACCAAAAGGAGACTTTCCGTCCGCGCATCAAGTCAATGGATAGCCAGCATGCTGTTGGTTATGCGCGTTTGAGCTTGTTTGGCACAGCGCGTTTTCAATTCAACATACATGAAATTCCCGCCTTTCATGTTTTTGAAAACAAGCGCTATCAAGACACTTTGTTTGAAGTGGAGGAGATCAGTGACCTTAAGTATGCCCATGTGCCCGGGTTTTGGTCGGAAATGGGTGACGAAACCGATGTCACGGGCAAGATTTTCCGAATGACGGAGGCCATAAGCGAAGTCCCATTGGACCTCCATCTTGACGTTTTCCGACCTCAAAACGACACGTTGGAGAAGCATCCGCTGATCATGTTAGTGCACGGGGGCGCTTTTTATTTTGGGTCGAAAGACGATGCGTCCATCACCCGATGGTGCCGTCACCTTGCATCGTTGGGCTATGTGACGGCCTCTATCGACTATCGCATAGGTTTTCTACCTACCATGGCCAGCATTGGGCGGGCAGGCTACCGTGCAGTGCAAGATGCCCATGCCGCCATGCGCTATTTGGTGTCGCATCAACAAGACTATTGTATCGACACTTCCATGATTTTCGTGGGTGGCTCCAGCGCTGGCGCCATCACCGCGCTCAACCTTGCCTTCATGACCAATGATACCAGGCCAGGATACACCCATAGTAGCTTCTTCCGTCCTGATCTCGGTAGCATCGATACCTGTGGCAACGACATCAAGGCCCATTTCCGAATCAGAGGCCTTATCGACATGTGGGGTGCCATGCCCGACACCTCATTCCTCCATAGACGCAACATCCCGATACTAGCTTTCCATGGCAATGCCGACAACATCGTTCCTTACGACTACAACTATCCTTTCGGCATCGCTGGCCCGTTGAAAACCCTGTTGGTCGAACCGATGTATGGCTCGTCATGTATTGTTGACCGTGCCAATAAACTTGGGTATGATGCTCATTTGGTCACGTTTGACGGCTACAAACACTCGCCTCACGTGGATCCCAACACCAAAGCCTTTAACGACAATTTCTTTGTCATCCAAGACATGATGACGGACTTTTTCTATGACATTGTCGTTCCGCAAAAGCCCGAAATCGTTGAAGAAACCGACCATTATTATGTGCGACCATACCCTTTGGAGACCAGCTGGCAGGTCGAAGGAGGGGTCGTCCTGTCTTCTGAAAGCAACACTGTGAAAGTGGCTTGGATAAAAAATGCGCCTCAACATAGTCTTACGGTATCGGTATTGATGCCATACGGCGTAGGCCTTACCGAAAAAACAGTCTACTGATGTTTTTGTGGGCGCGTTCTGTGATAAAAAAGAACAAACCGAAAAAGATATCTTCGTTTTTTTGTACTTTTGCACATCGTTTTTGAAAACTTGAATAATAGACAACCAACAACACTTTAACCTTAAATAATTCAATCATGAAAAAAGTAGCATTATTCGCGGTGCTGTTCTCAATGGTGACCCTCAGCGCCAAAGCACAATGGTTCGATTTCTCACAAAACACGTACGATGCCACCGTCGGTGTTAACCTCGGTATGGTGGGCTATCATTTGGGCAATAGCCAAGCCGAAAAGAATCTGGCTGGTTTTGGTTTTGGCGTAAGCGCTTCATTGGTGGGCTTTTATGCCGATTTTATCTATCAAAATCCCGAGCATCGTTGGGATCGCAAGGTGACCCAAGTGGAGTATGATGACCATACAGCTCTTGCCATCAATGTGGGCTATAAAATCCCGGTGTTGCCATGGCTGAATATCATCCCGTTGATTGGCTACAGCAATGAAACCACAGGTAAGACCCTCGGTAACTCCATCGGCGTGGACACGGAGAGCCATTCCATCTACCACGACTACAATGTCGAGCACAGATACAATCACTTCAATTATGGCGTTGGCCTTTCGGTGAAGCCTATCAAATGGCTCGAAATTGGCGGTGTTTGCTCAGCCAGTGCCATCTACGGCAATGTTTCTGTTAACCTTATGAAATTCAAGGATTAAAATATCTTGTTTGACTTTAAATCAGAAGAGGTTGCCAAAAGCAGCCTCTTTTTTTTGTTCCCTTTTTTCAAAAATCCTTATTTTTGTTGTCCGTAATTGTACATACACATGAAAAAAGCCTTATTGTTCTCCTTTTTTATGTCGGCATTTATGATGTTACATGCCCAACATGACTCAAGTAAGATACATATTTCTAACGACACTATCCGTCCGCCACGCCTAAAGGTTGGTGTGGTGTTGGGTGGCGGTGGAGCCAAAGGCGCCTCCCATATAGGCGCTCTTAAATACATTGAAGAGATGGGTATCCCTGTTGACTATGTGGCCGGCACAAGCATGGGCTCCATTATTGGTGGCTTTTATGCCTTGGGTTATTCCCCTGAGGAGCTCACCCAACTTATTTCGGAAATGAAGTGGTCGGAGTATATAGGCAATAGGATCGACCGCCCTATGCTGTCGGAAGAGATGAGGCTGCGCAATAGCACTATGGTTATGCAAGTGCCTTTCAGCCTCGAAAGTCTTTTGGACAATAGGAAGAATGCTAGTTTTATTAGCCAGTTGCCAAGCGCTTATGTCAACAATAGTTCACTTGTGAATCTGTTCAACGACTTATGTATCGGCTATCAGGAGGAGATGGACTTCAACGATTTGCCCATACCTTTCGCTTGCGTGGCTACCGACATGATTACAGGCAAAGAGGTGGTGCTGCGTAACGGTAGCATCTCGACAGCAATGCGCGCAAGTATGGCCATCCCAGGCGTATTCTCGCCTGTTACGATAGGCGACAAGGTGTTGGTTGATGGCGGTTTGGTCAACAATTTCCCTGCCGATGTGCTTCGTGATATGGGGGCCGACATTATTATCGGTGTGGAGGTTACCTCTACCAAAACAGTCACTGCTGATGATTTGAAATCATTGCCCCAGGTGTTTGCCCGTCTGCTCATCACCAGCACAAGTGCGAAGAGGCAAGAAAACCGTGCCATATGCGATGTCCATATCGTTCCTGACATCAGCGGCTTCGGCATGCTCAGTTTCACGCCCGATGCCATAGACACATTAGTGGGAAGAGGCTATAAAAAAGCGAGTGAATTCCATGACCAACTATTGGCTATCAAAGAGGCAGTGGATGCCTCGGCAGGTCACCCAGTCAGCAAGACGCTTCGCGCCCCTCATGCCAAAAACTTGACCAACGATTCGGTTCTCCTCCGTTCCATCGTCGTCAATAATGTGAGTAATAATGATAGCCGCTGGCTTATCCGTAAAGGAGAATTGGTCGTCGGGAACAGCTATACGAAAGACGACATCGAACGCGCCATGAATATCTATCGCGGCACGGGCTGTTATGATGAGATCACTTATCAAATCAAGGAATGCGATTCCGTACATTGGGACAGCCGTTTGTCTGAAGCCTATGACCTGAGCATTAATATGAAACCTGCCCAGCCTCATGTCTTTGGCCTTGGCATACGCTACGACACAGAGGAAGGCGCAGCAATCTTACTCAATATCGGATTGAATGAGAAGAGGTTTAACGGCTCGAAGCTCAATTTCAGTACGAAACTGAGTTACAATCCGCGTGTCAATCTCACCTATACCTATTCAAGGTCATCGTTGGCCAACTTCAATCTGTCTTTCGACTATAGGAATGAGCATTTCCGTTCTAGAGGTTTTCATAATAAGTACGTCAACTTGCATTATCAACAAATGAAAGCCAATGCCTACATTTCTGAGTTCCACCTGCTCAATTTCAGCACTAGCGCAGGAGTGTCATACATCAATACGACATTCGACAAATCATCCTTTGATGGTAATAATGCTTTTGACTCTGTTTATTATGCGAACAATACCATGTTGGCGCCATTTGTCAAGTTTCAGTATGACAATTTGGATGACGCCTATTTTGCCAACCATGGCATCTTGACCAACTTGGGCACGCATTTCTATTACATGCCATCCACCAAAGATAAGTATTTCGACTTCAGCTATGCTTTCCAATACTATATCACGCCAGGTGACGGACCATTTACCATCATACCACAAGTGTATGGCCGTTTTGTGACCCATATCAATCCTTCCTATACCCGTGTTGGATACTATAATATTAGGAATACTTGCGGTGGGGAGATTGCCGGCCGCCACTTTGAAAACCAAATGCCTTTTATCGGCCTGACCAGCGTTGAAGATGCTTCTGTTGATTTGACGCAAAACGCAAGTATTTTCCGTTGTGATTTGCGTTATAACTTCTATGGCAAGCATTACCTGACGGCGATGTATAATGCCTCAATGCCGTGGGGAATGTTGGGCACCGGTGGGATGTCTTTTCCCGATATATTTCATTTCATGGCACATGGTGCAGGGTTGAGGTATTCCTATAACAGTTTCCTGGGACCGGTTTCATTGACCGCTCATTGGTTCAACAGCGACGAGAATAACCATTTTGGAGCCTATTTCTCATTCGGTTACACTTTCTGAGACACCGTTTGCTAACATAAACTGACGGATTTCATTGGCATGTCGTCCTCGGATGATGACATGGTGGTTGCCTATGGAGTGTTGCAGTAGATAAGGCTTCAGATTTACGTTGAGCGTGATTTGCGTGCGACAGAAATGGTTGCTGTATGGGGCCTCGATGGCCTTCGCTTCGGTAACGAAATAACGGTCCATTTTCGGGCCGCCCCATTTAAATAAGGTATAGTCGGTCAGAGGCAACAAGCCCTGAATGGCTACGCCAATGCCCGACTCGAAATGAGAGCGTATTGTGGTCTCGTCGCACATCGTCAGCGGGATGGTGCAATGTGCCAGCATGGAGGATTGGTTTGTGAGTTGCGAAGGGTTGGCCATAAATGCCACCTCGCCACACAAACGCTTGGCGAGATACATGCTCATCAGTGTCTGCATATCGCCTTCGCAACCTGCCACGATGCCTTCATCGTTGAGCAGGGCTAAAGCCAAGCAACTTGTCGTTCCACAGGCTTTCACGATATCGAAGCAACGGATGGTCATGGCATCCAAACATTCTTCTTGGCAGATTCTTTTGATGGCGAGATAAGCCTTGGCGGCCTCCAGCATATCGGCATCCGAAGGCTCTTTGACGACCTTGGCTTGTTTCACCATAGTTTGCGCCACCTCCTCGGCCTCAGTTTGAGGCACCACCTTGATGCCATCGATGAGGCGTTGTAAATCTATGTCAACGGTTTCGATACCGTATCGTTGACAGAGGAAATCTCGATCCACACCGCTGGCAATGAGCCAATCCGAGGGTTGACCGAACAACCCGATTCGTCCCTGTAGAGACGCGACATGGCACGTCTCTACCACGGCCGATATAATTTCATCATTCGTCCCATGCAGGATTTTTCCTTCCACCCCGATATTGCCCAAATAGGTCAATATCTCCAATGAGGCGGCCAAAGAATTGTTGCGCCCGTCGGCAATCATCGTGACGGTTTTTTGGCGCGATGGACCGCAAATCATTTCAACGTCAATGGCGGACCAAATGCGTTTGAACAGGTTTTCCACGCCGCCGGTGGCAATCATATATGCATCGGGTAACGCTTGTAGAGACGCGCCATGGCACGTCTCTACAAGTTCGTCACCAATGATTTTGATTTCGGCATTACATTCGTTTTCCAGCCTTTGAATCAATTCGGCATATTCATTCCTGACGAATTCATCCGTCTGGAACGAGGAACGAAGGATGGTTATTTTCATGGAATATGGGGTACTTTATGCCCATTGTCCTCATTGCGGGCTTGCCCCGCAATCCCTCGTGCTTTTGGATGACGATTCTGCACGAGGGATGGCGGATGTTCCTCCGCCATGAGGACAAGAGGCGTAAGGGTGTCTATTCTGGTTTAATGTCTCACCACAAATCGCAGTGTTGTTTCACCGGCCTTAACCACATACACACCGTTCTCATAGCCTGTCGTGATGATGCGGAGTTCGCTGCTGTTGGCCTTAAATTCGTCCACCTTCTGACCAAGGGCGTTATAGACGCGTACCGTGCCGAGGCTTTCGCCACTAAGGGTCACGAAGTCGTTGGCGGGATTGGGGTAAACCACGATGGTCGGGCCGTCATTCTGGCTTACGCCGTCTTCGCAATCATGCTGTTCGTATGCTTCAGCTTCCATAGCATCGATGATGTATTCCAACGTAGGCGGATAGATGTCGCGATTGGCGAAGGTGTGGTCGGGACGGATGAGCATGATGGTGGGATAGTAACCCACGGGGATGTCTTGTGCAATCTGATTGCCACCGCCGTCGCGGCTGATGGTGGGATACTGCACACCGAATTGGTCAACCCAAGCATGGCACTCGTCGTCATGACCGTTGGGCGAGATTTCCATGAAGAACACATCGTTTTGGTTGCAGCCATAGAGACGGTAGGCTTCAACGACATCAGCCATGGGAGCTTCGCTGTACGGGTCGCCAGTAAGGAAGAAGTTAATCAGCACGGCCTGGCCGGCGTCGAGGATGTCGTAAAGGTGGATTTCGTTGCCGTCGATGTCGATGGCGGTGAAGTCGGGCATGATTTCAGAGGGACCACTGGGTGTGGTGGTGACAGGCTCTTGTACGACTTCGCCAAGGTTGCCGTCGATGTCGGCAGGCACGGCATAAATTACGTATTCCGTGTCAGGCGTCAAATCGCTGAACGTGTTGGAGATGATGTCGGAACCAGGCATGCCGTAAGTCCAGAGGTATTCGGGAAGCTCGAGGCCTGCAATGCCCATCCATTCCTGGATCTCGGCTTCGGTGGCCATCATGTAGGCATAGGAGGCGCAGTCTTCGTTGGGCGTGAAGGTGGCCGTGACTTCGGTCTCCAGCACTTGGTCGATAGTGATGCTCACCTGCGGATCGTAGCTCGGCGTGTTGCAGTCGTGTTGTTGCAGTCCGTGTTGTTCCAAAGCGTTGATGACGGTCTGGGCGTTGTTGATGGGCCACAAGTCGTTGATGACGATGGAACGGTCAGGGGCGATAACGATGAGTGTGGGATAGGCACCGATTTGATACTGGCTGCAAATGCCTGTACCGCCAGCCTGCCCGCTGATGGTGGGGTACTCCACACCATAGGTGTTGACCCAATTGAGGCAAGCCGCATCGCTGTCGCCTGTAGCGATTTCCATATAGAACACATCATGCATGTTGCAACCCATGGCGTAATAGGATTCGACAACTTTCGGGGTGGCCTGCTGACAAGGGCCGCAGGTGGTGAAGAAGAAGTCGATAAGCACATACTGGCCACCGTCAAGGATGTCGAAAAGGTGGACTTCGGTGCCGTGAACGTCAGTAGCCGTGAAGTCGACGGCTTGTGTGAGCGGACATTGCGCTTTCAGGCCAAAACCAAAGGCCAGCGCGAGGATAAGGGTAAATAGTTTTTTCATAATGAATGGTATTAATTTGTTGTGATTCCGATGCAAAAGTAAAAAAAACTCTAAACTCTCAACTCTAAACTCTCAACTAATTATCACGATAATCCTTCTTCTTCTCATACTTCAGGTCCTTCAAGGCCTGTGCCTTCACGTTGATGGTGAAGTTCCAGCTCTTGTAGCTGCCAATAGGAATCCAGTTGAAGCGCATCTCCCAGCAGTGCAGGTCACGGTAGACGCTGAGGTTGGTGTAAGAGATCTTGTTGTTGACGAAATCCCAGCCTGTCGAGAAGGTGAACTTCCATTTGGGTGTTAGGCTGATGTCACCATTCAAGCCTATGGTATGCACGTAAGTGTTGGTGGCAATACCCATGAAGGCAGCATAGGCTAAGGATGTCGTGTAGGTAAGGTTGTAGCTGAGCGAGAGCGACCAGGGTGTGGTCCAGTCGATGTAGGCATTGGGATTGCCAAGGATCTCATTGAGTTCGTCGGGGTCGAACATGCCCGATTGTCGGGCGTTCTGGTTGATCTCGTTTCGCAAGTCCTGGCTCCCTTTCTTGCCTTGCAGTTTCTTGAGGTCGTTTTGGTTGAAGCTGTAATTCAGGCTAAACCGCCACGACGAGCCAGTCTTTCGGAACAGCCGTCCGTTGTCGATGACTTCGAAGCGGTTGATGCGTCGGCCCAAAGAGTCGGCGGCATAGGGGTCCCACGAGCTGCTGTAATTGATGCCCAATTTCTTGAACAACGTGGTACGTCCATTGACGGATATCGGTGAGAAATTGACGGAGTCTTTGGTGATATCGTAATTGCCGGATATGCTGAAGGATTCCAGAATGGGGATTTTCTTGATACCGGTGATGGTGTCGCTACGCGAGGGCACTTTGATCTCCAAGTTGTTTCCCAAGCTATAGGTCAGTAGGCCTTGTTGGTTTTGGGAAGGCGTGCCATAGAGCGCCCTCTCATATTTGTTGTAGACCTGTTCCCTGCCGTTGCCGTCGACATAGGTGCCGTAGACACCCCATTTCGGGTCGCTGAAGTTGGGCCGGTAGGTGAAGCCGATGGTCGGGGTGAACACATGACGGATGGCGCGGATGGGACCGTTGGCGAAGTTGACCATGCCATAGATCTTGGTGGTGAGGTTGGAGCTCGCGCTGAAGTCGACCAGGTTGCGGAAACCATGGATGGTGTCGGTCTGCAGGAATCCCGTGGAGTCGGTGTCCTGCACCCATTGCTTCTCGAAGCGCTTGAAGTACATGTAGTCGTTGAAGGTCAGGTTGTTGGTCCACGAGAAGTGCTTGAACAGCTTGATGGTGGCGTTGATAGGCACACGGTGCGAGATGCCCGTCTGCACATGGTCGCGCATCATCGTCCGGGCCCAGTCGCCGAAGTCATCGTAGATGCCGCGGAAGAGCGTGGTGTCCGCGCCGCTGACATAAGCCTTGCCGTTCATCGTGTAGCCCATGCTGAGGCTTTGGTACCAGTGTTTCTTGCCCGCCTTGCCGACGTTCTTCAGGGGATAGAAGGTGTTGACGGTCAGGGTCATCTCGGGCAGCGAGGCGGTCAGCTGTCGGGTCAGCGTGTTTTGGCTGTGGTTGGCGTTGAGGGTGAGGTAGACCTTGCCGCCGAAGTTGGTCTGGTAGCTGATACTCGACTGGAAGGTGTTGCTCAGCTGGTCGGTGGTGGTCTGGGCGTTGTATTTGTTGAAGTTGGAGCTCACGATGTTGACGTTGGCCGAGAAGTTGCGCCGTGGGTGGGCCTTGGGGTCTTGCTTGTGGGTCCAATGGATCTTGAAGTCGTTGCTCTCCTGGTAGTCGGCGGCGCCTTTCGTGCCGATCTTGTTGACGGCGAAGCCCAACGCCATCGAGCCGTTGAAGCGGTAGCGTTTGTTGTAGCGGAAGGTCGGCTTGATGCCCCACGAGCCACGGGTGTAGATGTCGCCCAAGACCTGCAGGTCGTAGTTGTCGTTGATGGCCCAGTAGTAGCCGCCGTTCTCGAGGTAGAAGCCGCGGTTGGCCGACTCGCCGTAGGTGGGGATGATGAGACCCGACTTCTTGCCTTTCGTGTTGGGGATCATGGCGAAAGGCAGGGCCAGCGGCAGCGGGATGTCGGCGATGGTCATATAGATGGGGCCCGTGACGATCTTGTCGTCGGGGATGACCTTGGCCTTGGTGAACTTGAACTGGTAGTGCGGGTGGTCCTTGAGGTCGCAGGTGGTGTAGCCGCCCGTGCGGATGTGGATGGTGTTGTCGTCCATGCGCTTGATGCGCTCGCCGTGGAGGTAGCCGCCGCTCTCCTCGGTCCACACCTTGGTGATGATGCCTTTCTTCGACCTGAAGTTGTACTGCATCTCCATGGCCTCGAAGGTCGACTCGCCTTGGGTGAAGACGGGGCGGCCGTGGACCTTGCCCAACGAGTCGGTCACACCCCGAGCGAGGCAGGTGCTGGTCTCGAGGTCGAATTCGAGATAGTCGGCCTCCAAGGTGATGTCGTCGTATTCTGCTTTGGCGCCGCCGTAATAGTAGATCTTCTTTTGGTTCATGTCGCGATACGACGAGTCGACGGCCGAACAGATGACCTTGGTCTCGATGGCCGATTCGGAACGGCGTGGTGCGATGCGTTGGCGTGTCACGGTTTTGAGGGTGTCGTTGGCCGTCGTATCCTGTAGAGACGCCATGCTTTGCGTCTCCGAAACGGAATCCAAAACCGCCGTCAACGAATCCGCGACCATCGCATCAAGGGTGTCCATGACGGGGTTTTGTGCCGTCACCACCGAGTCGGCGACCAAGGTAATCGTGTCAACGATGCGCTCGTGGACTAAAGCGGCACTGTCCACCTCCGTCGGGGCGGGGCTGTGCTTATGTGCTTCAATATGAGCGGTTTGCTTGCATCCGCAGAACAACACGGCTATGCCAACAAACAGACAAAAAGCCGCTGTTGAAAAATATTTCATGTATGTCGTGCGTTCTGTCAACGTGAAAACGATTACTTTTGTGCAATGAAATTCCGCTGCAAAGATAGTTTTTCTTCGCGCATTAATTAAGAACTCAGTATGATAGAACGAAAGATTTCGCGATTTGGTGTTTTTTTCCTGATTTTTCTCCTGCCTTTATGTGCTTTGGCGCAGAAGGGCGAAAAGATACAGACCGTCGTCATCGACGCGGGTCACGGCGGCAAGGACACGGGTGCCTTGGGCAAGCTGACCAATGAGAAGACGCTCAATCTGGCCGTCGCGCTCAAGTTAGGCGCCTATATCGAGGAGAACCTGCCCGACGTGAAAGTCATCTATACCCGCAAGACCGACAAGTTCATCGAGCTGAGCGAGCGCGCGGCCATCGCCAACCGCAACAACGCCGATGTGTTCATCTCCATCCACTGCAACTCCACGGAGACTCCCAATTCCGCCTCCGGCGCCGAGACCTTCGTCATGGGTGAGTCAAAAAACGAAAAGAACTTGGCTGTGGCAAAGAAGGAGAACGCTGCCATCTTGCTCGAGGACAACACCGACGCATACAATAACTTCGACCCCAACAGCACCGAGGCCTATATCCTCTTTTCGCTATCCCAGAGTCTCTATCAGACCCAAAGCCTCGATTTGGCCGGCAAGGTGCAGCAACAGTTCGCCAGCAAAGGCCGCCACGACCGTGGTGTGCAGCAGGCGGGATTCCTGGTGCTTTGGAAGACCGCCATGCCGAGCATCCTTGTGGAGTTGGGCTTCATCAACCATGCCAAGGAGGAGCAGTTCCTCAATTCCGAGAAGGGTCAGACCCAGATGGCGTTGGCCTTGTATCGCGCTTTCGAGGAATACAAGCGTGAGTTTGAGGCCGAGAACCATACCGCCCAGCCCGAAGTCGAAGAGAAGCCTGCCGCTCCCAGTGGCACCTACTTCACCGTGCAGTTTGCCAGCCGCGACAAGAAAGTGGCCGATACGGGCAAGGCCTTCAACGGCGTGAAAGAAGTGGATGTCTATGAGTATAACGGCGCCTTCCGTTATGTCTCAGGCAAGTTTACGAGCAAGGATGCCGCCACCAAACGTCAGACCGAGGTGCGTAACTTGGGCTATAAAGATGCCTTCATCGTGGCCTTCGTCAACGGCGAACGAGGCACCATCAAACAGGCGGAAGAGGCGCTGAAGAAATGATACATGTAGGGCTGTCATATTATGGCAGCCGCATAATACGAATTACGTTATGCGGCTGCCACGGTGTGACAGCCCTACAAATCCATTACCAAACAGGGAAACTGATTGTTTTGTCGTTGCTTCCCGCCACAAGGCCGAAGCCGTTCTTCACATTGGAATATATGCCAACAGGCTCGCTGTAGTATTGTGACAGGCTGTTGCCCGAAGTGATGGTGGTGTAGTAATTGTATGCCCCTTCGGTCAAATGCCGCAACTTGATTTCAACGAAGGCATTGATGCTGTCGTTGGCCTTGAAAAGCGTATTGGTGACCATGGGGATTTCCATGCGATAGTTGCCGCCGTCAAAGGTGGCATCGTTGAAGGTGCTTCTTGAACGGTTGGTCAAACCGACGTCAATGCCGAACTGGTCTTCCAATTGCACCGTTGAGGTGCCGATGATGGGGTCGTTGAAATAGACTTGGTTCAACTCAGCGGGCTGGTCGTAGTATTCCCGCCCATCGGGATAGGTCCAGTCGCCTTCGGTGCGCATAGATGCTTCAAGACAATAAAGATCCAACGCACCGGGATTGGGGTCGGTGATTTCTATCGTGACGGTGAGGTGTTTGCGATAATGAGTGAGCCAAACGATTATGGTGGAGTCTGTGTCAGGCACAGGGATGTGATAGCCGCTTGCGCTCGTGGTGTCCCATTTTGTGATACGGGCGTCTTCAAAACTACCTATGGGTTCGTTCGGCAAAGGTTCTGAACTGCCTTCTATCTCATCAAATCCCGGGGCTGTCACGCTGATTTTGACCACATCGCCGACTTGCGGAACATAATCGTGGGTAAAATGATATCTGATAAAGAACACGGGAGGATTCAGATAATCATAATAGGTTGTGTCACCTTTCAGCTGCATCTCGCCTTTGCTTATACCGTTTACGAAAAGGAATGCTTGAGTACCCTCTGGCATGGTGTAGTCCGTGATGGTGTCGAAAACAAAGTCGCTTTTGTAAACCACCGCCTTGATGGGTTCACCAGGAATGGCGATGCAGTTGACAACCAACTTGGGGTCAACATATTCGCCTTTGAATTTCAAGGGTTTGGTGCAGGCTGCAAGGAGGGTTACGGCCGTGATGGTTATTAAGGTTAGAATGCTGGTTTTCATTGTTTTATTTTTTTTCTATGGCTTATGGCCTATGACCATGGCCGATTTTCCGTTGGTTAAAGCGGCCATAGTCATCAGCCATGGGCCATAGTTGGATTAGAATTTATAACTGTAAGACACTGAAGGAATTATCGGGAAGATGCTGACTTGCTGCAGCTCTGGCAGCCCTGTATTTTGGTCATAGCCACGAATGACGATGAAGGGGTTCTGACGGTTGTAGACATTGTAGACGCTGATGTTCCACACGCGCTCGCCGTGTTTCTTCTGCTTTCGGAAGTTCATGCCGAGGTCGAGGCGGTGATACACGGGCATCCTGAAGTTGTTGCGTTCCACATAGCCGATGATAGGCGTGCCGACAACACTGCCACCGTATTGTGAATAATAGGTGATAGGAATACCCGGATAGGCTTGTGTGGGCAAGGTGCCGCAATTGCCGCTACTGATGACCCAAGTGCCCGACAGGTCGAAGCGGTCGCTGAACTTGTGCTGCACGGTGATGCTGAAGTCGTGGCGACGGTCGTATTTGGCGGGGAAGGGATTGCCGTTGTTGATCACCATGCCCTCGCGGTCGAATTTGCGCATGGAACGCGCCCAGGTGTAGCCAACCCAACCCGTGGTCTTGCCAAAGGAACGTTGCACAAGTAGCTCAATGCCGTAGGCCCAGCCTCTCCCGAGGTTCACCTTGTCTTCCCAGCCCTGGCTGGTACCGAAGAAACTGGTGCCGTCCTTGTATTCCAACACATTGTCCAGCGTCTTGTAATAGCCTTCAAGCGAGATGTCGAACAGGTTGGGCAATTCATAGAATCCGCCGAGCGAGAACTGGTGTCCCTTTTCGGGTGCGATACGTGCCGTGACAGGCACCCAGAGGTCGGTGGGCATGGTGATGTTGCTGTTGGAAAGCAGGTGGATGTATTGCGTCATGTAGGCGTAACCCGCCTTGAGTGAGAAATGGGGTGCCACCATCGCACTCATGCTGAGACGGGGCTGCAATGAGTGGTAGAAGTTGCCTTGCACCGCAAAAGCGGAATAGTGCAGTCCGACATTCATCTTGATGGCTTCGCTCAGCGTGATGTTATCCTCGACATAGAGCATGGCTTCGTGGGCATGCACGTCGCCCGTGTTGGCCACGGTGTCCGTGTTGGCTTCCGCTTCGGTGAAGTTGATCTTCATCGACTGCACCTCGGGACGGAAGAAATGATAGGTGTAGCCGCCACCAAAGCGGATGTCGTGCCTCGGGTTGGGCGCATAATGGAAATCGGTGCGCACCGTAAGGTCATGGATGCCTGAATGGAAGTTCATGGCCATCTCATCGGTCGAGGTGTAGGCGGTAGGCTTGAATTGCTCGTAGGTGTAGTTTTGGTCCATACCGAGGTCGTGGCGGTATTGCGTGTAGCTCGCCGAAGCGTCCATGAAAAGTTTGGGCGAAATGATGTGGTTCCAACGCAGTGCGCCCACCTTGTTGCCCCATTTCCAGTTGAGGCCCAGTTTCTCGTGGTCGGCGTACATGTCCTCATAGGTATAGTCCCATTTCACGTTGGCGTAGATCTTGTCGTCGCCGCTGTACCAACTCAAATAAAGTCGGTCTTTGTCCGAAATCTTCCAGTTCATCTTGGCGTTGAGGTCATAGAAATAATACCCCAACGAGAACTTGTCGATGGACTTGTCGGCCATCTTCCCGATGAGGCCATAAAGGTTGGTGAGGGCATCGGAATAGGTGCGGCGAAACGACAGGTTGAACGAGAGCTTGTCTTTCACAATCGGGCCTTCAAGGTTGAGTTTTGAAGAAATCAATCCGATGCTGAAGTTGCCGTGGTATTTCTGCATGTCGCCGTCTTTCATGCGCACATCCACCACCGAAGAGATGCGCCCACCATATCGGGCGGGGAAACCACCTTTGTATAAGGTGACATTCTTCAGCGCATCGGGGTTGAAGACGGAGAAGAAGCCGAACATGTGGTTGACGTTGTAGAGCGGTACACCGTCCATGAGGAGCAGGTTCTCGTCGGGGCCGCCGCCACGCACATAGAGTCCGGCCGAGCCTTCCGAGCCGTTCTGCACGCCCGGCAGCAGCTGGATGGCTTTCAGCACGTCGGCCTCGCCCATCAGGGTTGGAATACTTTTGATCTGCTTGATGGGTAACTCGATGATGCTCATCTGGGGATTGTTGGCGCCCACTGTGGCGCGGTTGGCCTCCACCGTGACTTCCTGCAACTGGATGTTGCTGCTCATCTTCACCGTGATGAGGGTGTCGGCAACCAAGTTGAACGCCTGATTCACGGCATCATAACCCACAAAGGAAAACTGCAGGTCGACAGCGCCTTCTGGCAGCGTCAAAGAATAATAGCCGTAGTTGTTGGTGGCGCATCCTTGGCCTGTGTTTCGGTCAAGCACCGTCGCCCCTATCAAGGTCTCACGGCTCGCGGCATCCATCACATAGCCGCTGATGCAATGCTTCTGCGCCATTGCTGAAACTGACAGCAGCAGAAGGAAAAGAAAAGGAATTGGTTTTCGCATGATGGTTCGTTTGTTCGATAACGTCAGAAAGCCTAACGTATTATCTCCCCACCATGTAAATCTCCAATCTCGAAATCGTGCGAGGGTTGAAGGAGGCGTCGAACAATGTGGTGCTGTCGATGTAAAGCCGTTCAAGGCGTTGGCAGTCGCGCAGGTTGGGGACGACGAGCAGGCCGCCGCTGCCGGCCACGTTCAGTTCCACCAAGTTGGTGAGTTGGGCCAAACCGAGGGGCAACTCCTGCAGCAGGTTGGTGCCGATGTAGAAAAACTCCAACGATTCCAACTTCCCGATGTCGTTTGGCAGGTGATGCAGGGCGTTGTGCGTGACGGAGAGGTATTCCAGGTTCTTCAGCTCGCATAACTCCTCAGGCAGTGTCTGGAGATCGTTGTAGTCCAGTTCCAGGTGTTTCAGGTTTTTGAGTTGGCCAATCTCGGGCGGCAGCACCTTGATGTCGTTGTGCTTGAAGGAGATATGCTCCAACTCGGTCAGTTCGCCGATGACGGGAGGGATGTAGGTGAGGCGGTTGGAGCTGACCACCAGTTTCTTGAGGTGTTTCAGTTGGCCGATCTCCTCGGGTAGCGAGTCGAGACCGTTGCGGAAGAGGTAAAGCGTCTCGGCGTTGGGGTTGGCCTCGATTTTCTCCACCAGGCGTTTGGCGCTGCGGTAGGTGATACGGATTTTCTTCTTGCCCTGCGCTTGGGCGTTGCCGCCGATGAGCATCAAAGCGGCGAGAAAGAGGATGATGGTTGTTTTTTTCATGATGGTTCTTTTTTATTCTTTCACAAACTTTCCCGAGGAAAGCGTTTTCTTTTTGTCATAGATTTGATAGGTGTACACTCCGACGGGGAGGTTGGCAACGCCCAAAGTAAGCACATTTCCTTCGCCACGGATAATGCGATCCACGTAAATCTGTCCCAAGGCATCGGTAATCTGTATGCGATGTTCATTGTGTTCCGGCAAGCCCGAAATGTCGATGTTCAACTCATCTTTGGCAGGATTGGGGAACACGCTGATTTTCATGATTCTGTTTTCCTCAATATCGAACCATTCCGCAAAAATGTCGAGGCTGAAACTGACATCACAGTCCTTGTCAATCCTCGCCGACAGTGTGCCTTGGCCTGGGACGGTTACCCTTAATTTGCAGCGAAAACCACTCTCCGATGGTCTAATTTCCCATTCGGGAACGGTGCACGACCATATAAGTGAACCTGGCGCAATACCCATCGAGTCGGTTACTCTGTAATCATAAATACCTTCAACGAGATTAGTTGCGGCATATACTAACGCCGAGCCTTGAAGGGTAAGCTGTTGGGCGTGGTTTATAGTAAGATTAAGTCTAACGATACTGTCGCATCCCATGCTGGTTTGCAATGTTTGTTCATGTTGTCCCGAAGATGTGTAGGTTTCACCATACCATACAAACTCCTCACATGCCGTCACCACAGTATCAATGACGACATCGTAATTCACGACAAGATGAAGTACAAATGTGCTATCGCAACCGTAGATGCTCTCACCTTGATAATTATAAACCCCTGATTCAGTATAAGTTTCACCATTCCATTCATACGAATCACATGCAATCCGCTCCTCTTCAATATGGTATTTCTGATGCACAATAACAGATGTGTTCAGGGCAATGGGCTGCAGTTGGTTCGGGACGTATACCTCGCAAGTCACTCCGTAAACACCTGCCGAGTCGAATACATGGTTAATGGGATAGCCTTGAGCCACATCTCCATCGCCAAAGTTCCATTGTACTGAAGTCGATTCGATATTGGGTTGCAATCCGAAAGTCATCACCTCTTCCTCACAGGCCTCAAAACCTTGCGGATGATTTGAAGATGGTTCCTCATTCACAGTGATTTGTCCCATCAACTTCGTTCCAACCACGAAAGCATAGCTTTGAGCAGGGCCAAATCCGTAGGTGTGTGCAATGAAGTTGCCCGTCGTACTCATGAGAACGTGAGAAGAAAGCGTCAAGGGCAATCGTGCGTATGAATACTCGGGCAGACCAGGCACTTCTTCAAAAGACGATGCCACGCAGACACCATCCAAACAGACACCTTCCACATTTTCCGTTTTAGTGACAATATTCACATAAACAATATGGCACCATCCTCCTTGGTCGAGCACGGGAATCACGGCATAATTGCCTGTGGCCTGCTCAACGGGCGGAATATTGACCATGGATGGGTCGCCTGTCGATTGATTGACATCGCCGTATGACATACATGTGGGGTAAAGATATACGAGAGCAGGTTCGGTGGTCTCAAGATAGATAGCAGAACGAAGCACATTGTTAATTCCAAACTCCGCAGTTTGTCTTGCATCAAGCGTAGCCAACAATGCACCGTCCTTATAAACTTTACAATCGTCATGCAAGGCTGTCACGCGAACACGGTCGTTTTTCCTTTCCATGGAACTGGTCACCACGAAACGCTTGCCCCATCTTTCGACAGGGGGCATCTGCTCAAAAATGGCTTCGTATGCATAGTGGCCTATAGGGACAACAACACCAGTGCTACCCGCAAACACAGCGATGTGTTTGCCTTCACCAGCTCGCAACCAAGTGCCTGAAAAGTCGCCGTCTGAAAACGCCTGCACCTGATAACACTCGCCTTTATCCAAGACGACCGTGAAGGGCTGGTTAGCATAATGTCCTCCCTTGGAGTCGGAAGTCAGGTTGATCAACACTTCTGTATTGTCCTCAACGGCGATGACTGCAAACACAGGACAAGCATAGTCGTACATTCCATCAGAGGGATAAGTCTGCAACACATACTCGCTTCCCAACGCATCAGTGGGCAACAACTTGCCTACATCATAGGATGCCATTCTATAGTTGGAGGCATAAAGCGCAATTTCATCTGTGGCCGTCACATGAAACGCATTATGCAAAACGACATCTGACTGCTCTCCAAAATAGGCTATTTCTTCTGGCAAGTTAATAGTGGTCACTTCATTTGTAAGCACTTCAAAATCAGATAAAAAGCCAGTGTATTCGTTGGTTACGGTTCCCATGCTATTGCAATGTGAGGTCGAAACCAAATCCAAACTGATGGGATTGCTGTTTGAAGTACCATTAGGCATAAAGGTGACCCAAAAGTCGGTGCCGATGGAGCTTTGCGCGAAACAATTGGACACAACGAGATAGACCAAAATCAAAAAGGCCACAAAACGATATGTCATTATGCGCAAAGCGGATTTCATTATAATACTGTTTGTCTTTTGACACCTAATATCCTACAATTATATCAGCAAACTGACTCCATCCCCAAGCGGTTTTATAGGCCTCCACACTGGCTTGTGGAACCTTGATTTCCTGAAGACGAGACAGAAGATAATCCGATTCCACCAACGCAAACGACGGAGGTGTAACGGCCCGACAAGTTATGGAAGTCAACGAAGCACATTCATCAAAGGCATGAACCTCTATCCACCTGATGGAAGCAGGCAAATCAATTGAAGCCAGGTTACTGCATCCATGAAAAGCATCATATTCAATCTCTTCAAGCGATTCTGAAAGGGTGACGCTACTCAATTCCGTACAACCAAAGAAAGCATAATTGCCAATTTTGGTGACCGTATTGGGCAATACTATGGATGTCAGCTTATTACATCCCCAGAAAGCCTCGCTCTTGATCCCTACTACCGAATAAGTCTGGCCAAGATGCGTGAACTCGGCAGGGATGACTTCCTTCCCATAATACTGCCTGTTGACCAGCTCGGGATTGAAATCCGTCGCTCGGGTGACGACGGCAGTGTTGGGCGAAACGAGGATGAAATACATCTTTTTCAAGTCGTTTCGATAACTGGCCTCAACTATTACTTGACCATCGCGGACCACTTCTTGTGTGGAAATGATTTTCAGCGGGTCGTTTTCATCCTTTTGGCAAGCGGTCATGGCTAAGCCCAAAACAAGGACCAACAAGCCTTTCCATAAATTCTTTGTATTCATCGTTTTCATTTTTTTAGTCCATAGAATTACATTCCAACAATGATGTCCTTATACAAACGCCAGAAATAGCTTTCCTTGTATAGGTCGACACTTTGTGCCGGAACAAGGATGCGCTCGATGGAGTTGCCCAGCATGAAATAGTCTTCATAATGCTGACCATGGGGGTCTTTCTCTGGAGGGGTTGTCGGTCGGCATATTAAGGTGGTCAACGATGAGCAATCATCCAAAGGATTCACGCCCAGATAGTTCACCGATGCAGGAATCTCAAAACTGGTGAGCCCCGAGTCATAGAATGCGTCATCACAAATAGTGGTGACATGATCGTGCAAAGTGACAGATGTCAAAGAAAAACACATGGAGAACATGCCACAGGGAATCTTCTCCATCGACTCAGGAATCTCAACGCTGGTCAGGCACGTAGAAGAAAAGACGCTATTTCCGAAACCGTTCACGGAACCGGGAATCACCACAGAAGTCAAGCCTGAACCAGCGAAAGCGGCATCACCAATGTACTTCACCGAATTGGGAATGTCAATGGAGGTCAAATGCACACACTCGCTGAAAGCCCAGTTTCGTATGGTGTCAATAGTGTTGGGCATCTCGACTGAGGACACCAGACTGACAAGCTCATGATTCTGGACAGAGGCTTTAAAAGCGCCTTCGCCGATACAAGTTACCTTATAGGTCTTGCCGTTATGGACAAAACGGTTGGGGATGACGACATCGCCACGATAGATCCAAGGTGATTGCTCTTCTTGAACGGTATAAAACCTGTTATAACTGACCACCTCAGCAGTGGTATCAGAGAGCAAGTGAAAATACATTTTGGTGTTGTCTGAATAGCTTACCTCAACCGTAGTGCCGAAATAGTTTTCGACCTCATCGGTGGAGACAATTCCCAAAATCTCGACATCGGACTTCTGGCATCCCATTAAAGCCGCCAACAAAAACGACAGGGCAAATAAATAGATTGGTTTTTTCATGGCATTATAGTTTTTCTGTTTGTGTTCATCATTTTCTGCAAAGATATATAATAAAACAATGTATTAATGACCAGCAAAACGGCTTGTCCCTATGATTTTTTCCTCTCGTTATTGGCTTTCAACATATTAAACAAGACCGGCATCTGGTTTTGTCCCTATGATTTTCCGAAGTATTGATGATATCTGCTCATGGTTCGCTTCGTTTTTGGCCTTTTCTCCGTCCACAAGCAACAAAGAAAGGCGCTTGCCATTCGTTTGTTTGCTTATTAACTCGGAAGGCTCTGGTAAACCGTTGCGATAATAAGCCCGAATTAGTTCACGCCTTAAAACGTGAACTTTCCGCTTGCTTATTCTCTCGCTAAAATTTACCAGATTTTCCCGAGTGAGAACAAGAGCGTAAAGCCCAGTATTATGTCTTTATTCGCCTACAAAAGTAATACTTTTCTGTTTTCCAACGGTCCAGTTCAATAAAAATCCACTATTTGCCATCTTAATATCCTACGATTATATCGGCGAACTGACTCCATCCCATAGCGGACTTGTTTTCATATTTCACGGGTTTTCTTTATTATCGGCAAAGGTAAGCATAATAAATGCTTGTCAAAGAGTTTTTGAGGTCTCGCATGGTTTTGTCCCTACTTTTTTCAGATGGTCCGTTGTTATATTTTTGAGAATCAACATCATGAAAAAAAGCACAAGTTTTTTTTTGTCTCTATGATTTTTGTTTTCCACCTATCATTTATTGTCTGAAACGGCAAAATAATTATTTGGGTGCATTTCCAACGGTCAGCAACCACTCAAGCGAACAGGAGCCATGAAAGTGGCTGGTCGTAGAGCAGCACCAACGGAGAATAACGGAGCGAGTTTCCTATTATAATGATGCTTCAGGGTTCAGCAAGAATTCCTGCAAGCCCATGATGAGTACTCCTTGTTCGTCACGATGCTTCATGACTTTGTCTGCTGTGATAATTACTTTGCGGAAGGAATCGTCCACCGAAATGAGGGATCTTTCCTCATTTTGTCTTTTCTCCGTAGATGGAATCGAAAATGCAGACTGAATGTAGATGCGCTCG
>JAFYHS010000005.1 GCA_017539045.1 Bacteroidales bacterium | reverse complement strand
CGAGATCAAGAAGATCATGGACGAGTTGGACGAAATCCACGAACGCATCAAGCATTTCCACGAAATTCTACAGAATGAGGAATTGCAGTTCCAGATCATCAAGGACGAACTGCTGGTCATCAAAGAAAAATATGGCGATGCGCGCCGCACCCAGATTGTGCCCGCCGCCGGTGAGTTCCGCATGGAGGACATCATCGCCGACGATGCTGTGGTCATCACCATCTCGCACCTCGGTTACATCAAGCGTACCCCGCTGACTGAGTACCGCGTGCAGAGCCGCGGTGGCAAGGGCTCGAAGGGCTCCGCCACCCGCGACACCGACTTCATCGAACACATCTTCACGGCCACCAACCATAACCACCTGCTCTTCTTCACCGAACAAGGCAAGTGCTACAAACTGCGTGCCTTCGAGATTCCTGAAGAGGGCAAAAACAGCAAGGGTCGCGCCATCCAGAACCTGTTGCCTTTAGATAAGGATAATAAGGTGATGGCCTATCTCAATGTGAAGAGCATGACCGATGAGGAATACCTCGAGAACAACTATATCATCCTCTGCACCAAGAAGGGTATCATCAAGAAGACCAACTTGGCTGCCTATAAGAACGTGCGCCAAAATGGCATTATCGCTGTCAATATCCGCGAGGACGACCAACTGCTTGAGGCATGCCTCACCAGCGGCAACGACGAGGTGTTGATGGCTGTGCGTTCGGGCAAGGCCGTCCGCTTCAACGAGCAGACCGTCCGCCCGATGGGCCGTACCGCTACGGGTGTGAAAGCCATCACCTTGGGCTCGCCCGACGACGAAGTCATTGGCATGGTGTGCATCAACGACCCGCAACAGACCGTCTTGGTGGTCTCCGAGAAGGGCTTCGGCAAGCGTTCCGACATCGAGGACTACCGCATCACCAACCGTGGCGCCAAGGGCGTTAAGACCTTGAACATCACCGACAAGACCGGCGACCTCATCGCCATCAAGGCTGTGACCGACGACGAAGACCTGATGATCATCAACAAGTCGGGCATCGTGATTCGCATGGCTGTGAGCAAGCTGCGTGTGATGGGTCGTGCCACCCAAGGCGTGAAGCTCATCGACCTGCGCGGCACCGACGAGATTGCCGCTGTCACCAAGACCGAGCATGAAGACGAAGAAGAAGTTGAGGCCGTTGAGCCTGTCGAAACGCCGACCCCCGATGGAACCGAGGCCCCTGAGCCCGTCGAAGGGCCGACTCCGGAAGGTGAAACCACTTTGGAACAATAATTGTAAGGGAACAAGATAACAAAAGAATATTGTCAAACTTTAAATAATTGAGAAAATGAAAAAAGTAATGATTTTGCTGGCTGTCCTCCTCACCGCCAACGTGATGATGGCCCAAAAGAAAGACAGAACCGACGCCTACATGTACAACAAGAACGGCCAATATGCCAAGGCTATGGCCTCCATTGAAAAGTGCGTCAACCATGAACAGTTCTTGGGTATGAAGCCCAACGACCAGTCACAGGCTTGGTTGTATCGTGCCTCTATCTACCAAAACATCATCCAATCGGGTGATGAGGCTTTGATGGCCCAAGCCCCCAATGCACTGGAGATTGTTTATGAGTCACTGATGAACTGCATGAAGAATGAAGAGTTCTTGAAGGATTCCCAGAACAAGCAGGAAATTTACCAGCGTGTGATGTCGGTCATGAACACCTATTATACTAAAGGTGCCGACGACTACAACACGGGTAAGTTTGCCGAGGCAGCACCCATGTTCAAGAAGTCATACGACATCGCCAAATCGCTGGGTAGCTCCGACGCCAACGATATGCTGAACTTCGCTGCCACCTCTGCTCTGAGAGCTGAAGACTATGCCACCGCCCTGGGTTACTTCAATGAGTTGAAGAACAACGGCGTTGAAGGTGTCGACGTCTACAAGCACCTTGCCGCCTGCTACAATGGCATGGGCGACAGTGCTAACGCCATGGCCATGATCAACGCCGGTTTGGAGAAAGACCCCAGCGACGCCAGCCTTATCGTCGAAAAGGTGAATGCCTATATGAAGGAAGGTAAGACCGTCGAAGCTGTCGAAGACATCAACAAACTCCTGGCTCTCGATCCCCAGAACGCTCAGCTGTACTTTGTGCTTGGCACCATCTACGGTGATGAGAACAACAAAGATGTGTACGACACCGAAAAAGCCAAGAAGTACTATGAGGATGCCATCGAGATCAACCCTGACTACTACGATGCCATCTACAACCTCGGTGCCCTCTACATCACCATGTCGAACAAGCTGAAGACCGAAGCCAACGAACTCCCCCTGAACAAGGTGAAGGAATACAATGACTTGGTCAAGCAGGCTGAGGATCTGGTCCGCACCGGTCTTCCTTATGTGAAGAAGGCTTATGAGACCCAACCCACGCCCGAAGTCAAGAGCGTCTTGAAGACCATGTATGTGCAGCTCAAGATGAATGAAGAAGCCAAGGCTTTGGACGCTGAATAAGTCCAACCTTAAATGAGAAAAAGGCCTCGAGGAAACTCGGGGCTTTTTTTGTTATAAAAAATATGTTTTTTCTTTTCTTTTATGAAAATTACTATCTTTGCGGAGCATAAAACCTGAAAACTAACTCTTATTCCATACACTATGTTCGAAATCGTACACAAAGAAACCTTCGCGGCCGAAACCTACCTCATGGACGTATTTGCGCCGAGAATAGCACATTCGGCCTTGCCGGGTCAGTTCCTCATTGTCAAGATGGAGGAGAACTCAGAGCGTATCCCGTTGACCATCAGCGACTACCATCGCGTCAGGGGGACGGTGACCATCGTCTTCAAGGCCATCGGCGAATCCACCAAGAAGATGGCGCTATATAAGGAAGGCGACCGCTTTGCCGACATCGTCGGCCCCTTGGGCAAGCCTTCTGAGTTTGCCACGATGACCGCTGAAGAGCTGCGTAAGCGCTCGTTCGTATTCATCGGTGGTGGTGTTGGCATCGCCCCGATTTATCCTCAAGTGAAATGGTTGAATGACCATGGTGCTACAGCCGACTGCATCATCGGTGCGCGCACCAAGGACTTGCTCATCTTCGAAAAGGAACTGGCAGAGGTCAGTAACCTGTATGTCACCTCCGACGACGGTTCCACCGGCCGTAAGGGCTTGGTGACCGACGTGTTGCGTCAGTTGGTGGCCAGCGGCAAGCAGTATGACGAAGCCGTGGCCATCGGTCCTATGATCATGATGAAGTTTGCCACCAAGACCTGCGAGGAGTTGGGTATCCGTTGCACGGTGTCGCTCAACTCGATCATGGTCGACGGCACGGGCATGTGCGGTGCCTGCCGTGTGAGCATCGGCGGCAAGACCAAGTTCACCTGCATTGATGGCCCCGAGTTCCTGGGTAAGGACGTCGACTTCGACGAGGCCATGAAACGTCAGGCTATGTATAATAATGTAGTGACGCGCAAGCAACTTGAGGCCGAGGAGAAAGCCGAAGGCCACAAGTGTCATATCGGAGGCATCTCGGAAGAGAGCTTCGACAAGAAAAAACGTGTGCCTTGTCCGGAACAGAAACCTGAGGTACGTGCCCATAACTTCGACGAGGTGTGCCTCGGCTATTCGGCCGACATGGCCATCATGGAGGCCCAGCGCTGCCTGCACTGCAAGAGTCCGCAGTGCGTGGCACATTGCCCTGTCAACGTCGATATTCCTGATTTCATCGCCCGCGTGGCCCAAGGCGACTTTGAGGGTGCTGCTGGTGTCATCAGCTGCGACTCGGCGTTGCCTGCCGTCTGCGGCCGTGTGTGCCCGCAGGAGACCCAGTGCGAAGGCGCCTGCGTGATGGGCAAGAAATTCGAGCCTATCGCCATCGGCAAGCTGGAGCGTTTCGTCGGTGACTATGCCATCGAGCACAACCTGCATTTCAGCAGCCAAAGCATCCCGAACGGCCATAAGGTGGCCATCATCGGTAGCGGTCCATCGGGCCTCACCTGCGCCAAAGACCTGCTTTCGATGGGTTACGACGTCACCATCTTTGAGGCTTTGCACGAGCTGGGTGGCGTGCTGATGTATGGCATCCCGTCGTTCCGTCTGCCGAAGGACAGCGTCGTGAAGAAGGAAGTGGAGAGTGTGCGTAAGCTGGGCGCCAAGTTCGAGAAGGACGTGGTCGTCGGTCGCACCATCACCATCGACGAGTTGATGAAACGCGAAGGCTTTGAGGCTGTCTTCGTCGGCTCGGGAGCTGGTTTCCCGATGATGATGAACGTGCCGGGCGAGAACCTCTGCGGTGTGGTCTCTGCCAATGAGTTCCTGACGCGTAACAATCTGCTCTTCGCCTATAAGGAGGGCTATCAGACCCCGAACTTCGTGGGTAAGAAAGTCGCTGTGGTCGGCGGCGGCAACGTGGCTATGGATGCCGCGCGTACCGCTTTGCGTCTCGGTGCTGAGGTGCATATCGTTTACCGTCGTTCCGAGGCCGAGTTGCCCGCCAGAGTGGAGGAGGTGCACCATGCCAAAGAAGAAGGCGTCATCTTCGACCTGTTGACAGCTCCTGTCGAGGTGCTGGGCGACGAGAATGGCTGGGTGAAAGGCTTCAAGTGCGTGAAATGCGAACTGGGCGAGCCCGATGCCTCTGGCCGTAGAAGCCCCGTCCCGATCAAGGACTCTGAGTTTGTCCTCGATGTCGACATGATCATCATGGCTCTCGGTACCTCGCCAAACCCGCTCATCGGTAGCACGACCCGTAACCTCGACTTGAATAAGAAGGGTTGCATCGTGGCCGACGAGGTGGGCACAACCTCACGTCCCGGCATCTTCGCTGGTGGCGATGCGGTGAGCGGTGCCGCCACAGTCATCCTCGCCATGGGTGCCGGTAAGAAGTCCGCCAAGGCGATTGATGAGTATATTAAGAGCTTGCATTAAAATTAGAGCCGCCGCAGGCGGCTCTAATTTTAATCTTTTATCTCCACATAAAACACCGTCGGGTCATCGTCTTCCTCGAACGATTCGTCGGTGTAGTATTGTCCGGGCTTGCCGTCGTCCTGGAAGAGGATGAGCGTCACCTTCTTAAAGGGGATGGGCTGACCGTTTTTGCTGTAGCGCTCGATGTCGGCTTCGGTGAGGCCTTCCATATGCATCATCTTCAGCATCATGGCGAGGTCGAGGTTGACGTTGAGCAGCTCCTGTTTCCACTCGATGCTGATGACAGCCGTGGTGTAAAGCTTAAAGTTCTTGACTTCTATCTTTTTCATGGCATTGAGGTTTTGTTGCTGCGAAATTGCGAAAAAAAAACGAATTTTGAAGAATTTGCATGAAAATTGCAGCCTATTGGGGTGAATTTTATAATTTTGTACAATCAAAAACGAAATAAGAAATGCGTAAATCTTTGATTATCTTTGCAATGGCTTTGTTTGCCATGCCTTTGTTTGCACAAACCATCGAGACGGTTGATGTGTCAAAGGCTCCCAATGGAAAGTTCACCGCCGCCGCTTACGATTACACTATCGAAGGTGTGGTGAAAAACGGCTTGAAAGAGGGCACGTGGATTGAATACTTTTCGAGCAATACCTATCTCCCCAAAAAAATTGTGAATTACCAAAATGGCAAGAGGAATGGTGTTTTTGTAGAGATTGACAAGACCGGATCCATCACGAAAAAGGCTGAGTATAAGAATGATGTGCTTGAGGGAGAGGTCAGCGAGTGGTTCCGCGGTGGTCGTCTCTCGAAGGTGAACACTTACAAGAACGGCAAACTTGACGGTCGTCAGATCCTGTGCTATGAGAAGGGTGGCAACCTTGAGGTGTCGGAATACAAGGATGGCTTGCGCGATGGCCTGACGACGTGGTACTACGAGAGTGGCCAAAAGAAAATGACCATCGAATATACCAAAGGACAATTCAATGGCAAGCAGGAGAGCTTCTATCCCGACGGCTCCATGAAGAGCGAGGCTACCTATAAGGACGGCGCATTGAAAGGCAAGAAAAAGACCTATGCCGAGAAACAGAAGCCGATGCCCGTTGATAAAGAAAAGGATACCAAAAAGCGTTGAAACGTAAATTCCTATTTCTCTTTCTTTTCTGTGCTGGTGTGATGTCGTTGCGACTTCATGCCCAGGACACCATTATGCTCCAATCTGTCGAGGTGATTGGCGACAAGGAGACTGTTGAGACCTTGAAGCCTCTGGTGGTGCGTAAGCTGGACACGCTTGTGCTGCAGTCAAAAAGCACCTCGAGCCTTTCGGATCTGCTCATTCAGCATAGCCCTGTCTTCATCAAGACTTATGGTCCTGGTGGCACCTCCACGGCCTCGTTTCGTGGCACTACGGCCAGTCATACCTTGGTGCTCTGGAATGGATTCCAACTCAACGCCCCGAGCTTAGGCCAGGTCGACTTCAGCACTATCCCCGTGTTTTTGGCCGATGACGTCAGCCTTAACTGGGGCAGCGGCACCTCTAATAATAGCGGGGGCTTGGGCGGTGCGGTCAACATCGACAATGCCCACCACTTCGGTGACGGGTTGTTGCTCGACTTGAAGCAGACCTACGGCAGCTTCAACACCCTTGGTAGCTTCGTTACGGTGGGCAACTACGGCAGGCGATTCTCGTTTAGGGTAAAGGCCTATCGCAACTCCTCCGACAACGACTTTGAATACGAGAACCTGGCTACCATCCCGCATCAAACGATGAAACAACGCAACGCCGATTTCGTCGACTATGGCGTGATGCCCGAGATGAGTGTGTTGCTGGGGAAGAGTGTAATTTCGGTAGCTTCTTGGAACCAATGGAACAACCGTAACCTGCCGCCCATCATGCCCAATGTGTTCAACGTCAACTTGGAAGAGTGGACCAGGGACAATTTCTCGCGTAACTTCGTCTCTTTCAAGACCTATTGGGAGACGGGTAGCCTGCAATTGAAATCGGCTGCTTTTATTGAGAACCAGCGTTATTTCCTGTTGACACGCATCCCCTCAAATGACGACACGGTCACCTTTATCAACTCCGAGAACCATGCCGTTGTCTTGCACCAAATCGCCAACCTTGAGCAACATCTCTACAAGAGTTGGAACTTGAAAGCCAAGCTGCAATGGGACAACGAGAGGGTGAGGAGCAACAACTATGAAGGGGAGAAGCATCGCAACCTGCTCTCGGCCTACGCTGCCCTCAGTGGTGAGCCTTTCGACTGCGCCCAACTCAACCTCACGGCCCGTTACGACTGGACCGACGGCAAGGCGATGGGGCTGTTTCCCACGGCCACTTTTTCCTATCAGCTGCCGTTCTACAAAGCGATGAGCTTCACTTTGGGCTATAGCCACAACTATCGTAATCCCTCGTTGAACGACCTCTATTGGTATCCAGGCGGCAATCCCGACCTGTTGCCTGAGAAAGGTCGTACGGTGGACTTAGCCTTGAAATACGGTCTGCAGAAAGGCCCCTTCAAGCTTGACTTGCGTACGGGAGGCTATTTCTCCAACGTGAAGAACTGGATACAATGGATGCCGACCTCATACCGTTTTTGGGTGCCGGAGAATGTGTCGAAGGTATATGCTCGTGGTCTAGAGAACCATATTGACGCGGCTTTTGTTAAGGAAAATTGGAAAGTCACGCTGTCGGGCAACTACGTCTTCACCGTCACCACCGACGAGAGCGACAAGGCCTATGCCCAAGGCACCAACGGCAAGCAGTTGATCTATATCCCACGTCATCATGCCAATGTCTTCCTCAACACCCAGTGGGATACTTGGAATCTAAGCTATACGATAGAGATGACAGGGCGACGCAGCACATCCTACAACGCCCAGGAGTTCTTCGCCTACGACTTGCCCTCGTATGTGTTGCATCATGTCGCCATCGGCAAGCAAATCAAAAGGTTCCGCTTGGAGTTGCGCTGCAACAACCTCACCGACAAAGACTATCAAAACGTTATCTGGCGTGCCATGCCGGGTAGGAGTTTTGAGGTGATGGTGAATTACAAGTATTGAGTTTAGAAGGGAAAAATTGTAAATCAAGGCAAATAGGCAAAATGTGTGCTTTTTTGCGTTAGATATGCAAGAATTATTGTATATTTGCCTTTTCATATCTACACAGAAATATAAATCTTAACTCAATGGATAACAGACTTTTAGACAACAAATTGCCCTATTTGGTGGCTGACATGGGTTTGGCCGCCTGGGGACGCAAGGAAATTGAAGTATCGGAACATGAAATGCCCGGATTGATGTCGCTGCGCAAGAAGTACGGCGACACGAAGCCGCTGAAGGGCGCCAAGATCATGGGCTCGCTCCATATGACCATACAGACGGCTTGCTTGATTGAGACCCTCGTCAAGTTGGGTGCCACGGTGCGTTGGTGCTCGTGCAACATCTATTCCACGCAGGACCATGCCGCCGCAGCCATCGCCGAGACGGGTACCTCCGTCTTCGCATGGAAAGGCGAGACCTTGGAGGATTATTGGTGGTGCACCAAACGCGCCATCACCTTCCCCGACGGCACAGGTCCGGACCTCATCGTGGACGACGGTGGCGATGCCACCTTGCTGATCCACAAGGGCTATGCCTGCGAGAACGACCCCAAACTCCTTGACGCACCCACGGGCAGTGAGGAAGAAAGAGCATTGATGAGCGTCATCAAGGCCACTTATAAAGAGAATCCTACCTTCTGGCATACAGTTGTGGCTGGTTGGAAGGGCGTCTCGGAAGAGACCACCACGGGCGTGCACCGTCTCTATCAGATGCACGAGCGCGGCGAGTTGCTCGTTCCTGCCATCAACGTGAACGACTCCGTGACCAAGTCGAAGTTCGACAACCTCTATGGTTGCCGTGAGTCGCTGGCCGACGGCATCAAGCGCGCCACCGACGTGATGATTGCCGGTAAGGTGGTCGTGGTGTGTGGCTACGGCGAAGTGGGTAAGGGCTGCTCTCATTCCATGAAGAGCTATGGCGCCCGCGTTCTCGTCACCGAGATCGACCCCATCTGCGCCCTGCAAGCCGCCATGGAAGGCTTCGAGGTCACCACGATGGAGGAGGCCGTCAAGGAAGGCAATATCTTCGTCACCACGACGGGCAACTGCGACGTCATTACGCTGGAACACATCCTAAAGATGAAAGACCAGGCCATCGTATGCAACATCGGCCACTTCGACAACGAAATCCAAGTGGACCGCCTCGAGAAGACTGAGCACCTGAAGGAGAAGATCAACATCAAGCCGCAGGTCGACAAGTACGTCTTCGACGATGGGCATTGCATCTTCTTGCTGGCTTCAGGCCGACTGGTCAACCTGGGTTGCGCCACGGGTCACGCCAGCTTCGTGATGAGCAACTCGTTCACCAACCAGACCTTGGCACAGATGGACCTCTGGGAGAAGCGCGGACAATACAAGGTGGGCGTCTACTGCCTGCCCAAGTATTTGGATGAGGAAGTGGCCCGCCTGCACCTTGAGAAGATCGGTGTGAAGCTGACCAAGCTCACGCAGAAGCAGGCCGACTATATCGGCGTGCCGGTCAACGGACCGTTTAAGTCGGACATCTATCGTTATTGATGGATCTCCTGTCATGAAAATCGCTGTAAATACACGCTTGTTGCTGAAGGACAAGCTGGAAGGCATCGGCTGGGTGGCCTATGAGACCTTGCGTCGCATGGTGAAAGACCATCCTGAGGTGGAGTTTTATTTCCTCTTCGACCGCGAGCCCGACCCTATGTTTGTCTTTGGCGACAACGTTAAACCTGTGGTGCTGTTCCCTCAAGCACGGCATCCCTTCCTCTTCATCTGGTTCTTTGAGTTTTCGGTGAAGAAGGTCTTGAAGCAGATCCAACCTGACCTGTTCTTCTCGCCCGATGGCTATCTCAGCCTTCGTTCTGATGTGCCACAAGTGGCTCAGTTCCATGACCTTAACTTCGAGCATTTTCCCAAGGACATGCCGAAGATCCATCTGTGGCATTATAGGAAATACTTCCCGAAGTATGCCCGTAAGGCCAAACGCATCGTGACGGTGTCGGAGTTTTCGAAACAGGATATCGTTGACTGTTATGGCATCGAACCCGAGAAGATCGACGTGGCCTATAACGGCGTGAATGAGAGGTTTGCACCTATCTCCGACGAGAAACAGGAGAGGATCAGGGCCAAATACACCGACGGTAACCCTTATTTCATGTTTGTCGGCTCGCTGCATCCGCGCAAGAACCTGGCGCGTTTGTTCACGGCTTTCGACTTGTTCAAGAGCCAGACGCCATCCAACGTCAAGTTGCTGATTGTGGGAGAGAAACGCTGGTGGTCTAAGCCGATAGAACAAGCCTACAGCCAGATGCGTTTCAAAGACGAGGTGGTCTTTGCGGGCCGTCTGAGTGCCGAAGAATTGCACTTGGTTACGGCGGCGGCACTTGCCTCGGTGTATGTTTCGTATTTCGAGGGCTTCGGCATCCCGATTTTGGAGGCTTTCCGTTGCGACACGCCTGTCATTACCTCCAACGTCACTTCTATGCCTGAAGTGGCTGACGATGCGGCCTTGCTCGTCGACCCGTTCAGCGAGGCATCCATTGCCGAAGGCATGACGGAGATGCTTGACGAGAACGTGCGTGAGTCTCTTATAGAGAAGGGCAGGGAACGTGCCAAAGACTTCTCATGGGACAAAGCCGCCGACGATATCTGGAAATCATTAATGCAAGCAATAAAAGAATAGAATATGGAAAAAATAGTAATGTATCCTGGCGAAGTCCAAAAAGACACCATGGATTGGAAAGCCGTTCAAGGACAGCATATCACTGCAGTGAAACGCAATATTTTGGTGCTCGGCTCGGGTGGCCGCGAACATGCTTTGGCATGGAAGCTGGCCCAGAGCGAAGGTGCGCATGTCTTTGTCGCTCCAGGCAATGCTGGCACAGCAACAGTGGGTACGAATGTCAATATTAAGCCCTCTGATTTCAAGGCAGTAAAGGAGTTTTGCCTGAATCAGGAGATCCACCTCGTGGTGGTCGGTCCCGAGCAGCCTCTGGTGGACGGCATCGTCGATTTCTTCAAAGGTGATGCCGAGCTGAAAGGAGTGAAGATTATCGGTCCCGACCAACGTGGTGCACAACTCGAAGGCAGCAAAGCTTTCGCCAAGGACTTCATGGAGAAGTACGGCGTGCCGACCGCGAAGTGCTTCAAGGTCACCAAGGACAACGTGGAGGCCGGATGTCGTTTTCTTGAGAGCGTGAAAGCCCCTTACGTGTTGAAGGCAGACGGTCTTGCAGCAGGCAAAGGCGTGCTGATCCTCAATGACTTACAGGAGACAAAGGACGAACTCGGAAAGATGCTCAACGGCAAATTCGGTGCGGCATCGGCCACCGTGGTCATCGAGGAGTTCCTGAAAGGCATCGAGGTGTCGGTGTTTGTGCTGACCGATGGCGAGCATTATGTTTTGTTGCCCGAAGCCAAGGACTACAAGCGCATTGACGACGGCGACCAGGGACTGAACACGGGTGGTATGGGTGCCGTCTCTCCGGTTCCTTTCTGCACGCCCGACTTCCTGAACAGGGTAGAGGAACGCATCGTGAAGCCTACGCTCAAGGGGTTGAAAGCTGAGGGTATCGATTATAAGGGCTTCATTTTCTTGGGATTGATGAATGATGGCGGCAATCCTTACGTCATCGAGTACAACGTCCGTATGGGCGATCCTGAGACCGAGGCCGTGATGACCCGCATCGAGGGTGACTTCGCCGACCTGCTCATGGCTTGTGCCGACGGGCGCCTTGACGAGGTGCATTATGCCAAGAGCGCCAAGACCGCGGTGACGGTGATGATGGTGTCAGGTGGCTATCCTGAGGCTTACAAGAAAGGCATGGTAATGAGTGGGTTAGACAGCTTGAAAGATGTCGTCGCCTTCCATGCTGGCACGGCATTTGATGCTGATAATAAGGTGGTCACGGCTGGCGGTCGTGTCATCGCAGTGACGGCCCATGGCGATTCGATAGAAGAGGCGAGGGGCATTGCTTATCGCGAGGTGGAGAAGATCCATTTTGAGGGCGCCAACTACCGCCACGACATTGGACTTGATTTGATGAGAATGCAATGATAAAGTTTTTCAGACAGAGCTATGCCATTCAGTATGTGGTGATTGCCTTGCTGGCTATCGCCCTGTGGATACCTGCGTTCATCTCGGGCAAGATGACCATGGGCTTGGATGAACCCGTGACGCCATTGTATAATGTGATTGACCGGTTGCTCGGCTTTTCCCCCATACTGCAACATGTGCTTGTGTTTGTGCTGTTGGTACTCGAGACCTTGTTTTTCAACGCGATGCTGGTGAAAAACCAGATTGTGGGCAAGGTCAGCACCATGGGTGCTTTCGTGTTTTTGCTGTTGATGAGCCTGACACGGACACAGACCCAGTTCTATCCCTTCATTTTGTCTTCGGTGTTTATCCTGCTGATGATCAATAATTTGTTTGATGTTTATCAGATACAGAATCCTGAGATGAACCTGCTGAAAACCGGTGTATGTGTAGCTTTGGCGTCCATGTGTTATTTCCCCGCTATGTTCTTGATAGTGTGGGTGTTTGTGGTTCTTCCCGTTGCCAAGAAAGGCTCGTTGAGGCTGCAATTGATTCCTATTTTCGGCTTCCTGTTTGTCTATTTTGTTTACTTTGTCTGCGTCTATCTGTTTGGCGACTTGCCTTCCGTTTGGTCTGGCTATCGTGACTATTTCAGCACGCTGCCTTTCTCGGTATCAGGCTTTAACCTGAAGGTTATCCTGCTGTTGGCTGTGCTTATGGTGTCCACCATCTTCCTGCTTTTCGGGAGCAGTAATGCCAACTTTGAGAAGACCGTGGCAGTGAGGACCAAGATATCGATGACCTACATCCTGGCTATTTTTGCCGTGCTGTTTCTGTTTATGGGGAGCAACGTCTTGATGAACGGATTGGTGTTCATCGTGTTGGCCATACTCATCTCCTATGCCTTTTCCTATATCAACAATACGGGATGGGCAAACCTGTTCTTGATCCTCTTTATGATTTTGATCTTTGCCAACCATTATTACTTTAAACTCTTGTAAGCCATGTCGTTGCTAACCCATTATTCGGATGTGATAGAGGCGGGCTGCGACGAGGCTGGCCGGGGGTGTTTGGCAGGTCCCGTGGTAGCTGCTGCTGTCATCTTGGATAGAGACAAGGACTATGCGGAACTTAATGATTCAAAGCAACTTACGGAGAAGAAGAGGATGCAGCTGAGAACGCTGGTGATGAAAGAAGCCTTGGCCTATGGTGTGGGTATTGTCACCGCCCAGGAGATTGATGAAATCAATATCCTTAATGCTTCTTTCCTGGCCATGCATAGGGCTTTGGACCAACTGAAGATACGCCCGCAACTGTTGCTTATCGATGGCAACCGCTTTAATCCCTATAAGAAGGTGAAACACGTCTGTGTTGTGGGTGGCGATGCCAAATACCAGTCCATCGCGGCGGCGTCGATTTTGGCCAAGACTACGAGGGATATGATGATGGAACAATACGACGAGCAATATCCCGTTTACAACTGGAAAAAGAACAAAGGCTATCCGACTCCCGAACACAAACAGGCCATTGCCGACTATGGTACAACTCCGTTGCATCGCATGACTTTCAATATGGCCATACAATTAAAGTTGGACTTTAATTAACAATATTAAACAAATTGGTTGTCAAATTTATACATAGAATCCTTTTTTCGTTGCTATGCCTCTTTATGGCGCTGGATTTGCATGCTCAAGTAAGGCCTATGATGGAGGACTGGAGCGATGTGGATTTCAGCGATACGGCTTTGATCACGTCGGAAGCATTCAGCGCGAGGATGGTGAATGAGTTGTATCTGAACACCAGTGTCGACGACATGACGCAGTTCGACAGCCTGTCGATGGTAAGCATCGCGATCCTCTTGGACAAGTCAAAAGCCAATATGCGGGTATACGAATATGTGCTGGAGTTTATGTTGAAAGGATTTACCAATATGGGAAGGACACAAGTTGTTGATTATCTGTTGAATTATCCCATGTTGCGTGAAGGTGACATCACCGAATCGGAAGGTGTTCGGTTGGATTCGATCACGGAGCCTTACCAATTGGTGAAAGTGGGCGTCAAAGCGCCTGACTATACTGGAGTTACCATAGATGGACTCGCCTATGACCTGTATGCCTCTAAGGCTGAATGGATTATCGTGGTGTTCTGGTCGACCGACTGCGAGTATTGCCATGATTTTCTGGAGCAAATCAGGAAACACTTGGACTTGAAGTCGGGTTTTGAGCTGCTGACTTTCGCCCTGGCTGAAGATCAAGAGGAAGTGGCCGATGCGGTGAAAAAGATGCGTCTTCCAGGATACCATTTCTATGATGAATTGCGTTGGGAGAGTAAGGCATTCTTAGATTACCATGTCACCTCAACACCAACGGTGTTTTTGTTGGATTCGGAGAAGAAAATAGTGTGTAAACCCTATGATTGGACCGAATTAAAGTATTGGTTGAAATCTAATAATATAAAATATTGAAAATAATTTAATTATATGAATATTAAAAAGTATATTTTAGGGTTATTTGTGTTGGCTGTTTCCGCCAGTCAATGCCTTGCCCAGGATGCCGAGACGCGCTGGGTGGATTCGGTGTATAACAGTTTGACCATGGAGCAGCGCGTGGCCCAGTTGATATGCATGCGTGCCAACAATCCAAGCAAGCCTTTCTTTCCGGAAGTGGCTACCTATATCAAGAAGTACAACATCGGTGGTGTGTGCTTCTTCCGTGCCGACGCCGAGGCTCAGGTGAAACAAACCAACGAATGGCAGGCTATGGCTCAGACGCCGCTGATGGTCTCCATCGACGCGGAATGGGGTCTGGCCATGCGTGTGAACAAGACACTGGCCTATCCTTATCAGATGACATTGGGCGCCATCGCTGACGACCAACTCGTTTATGAGATGGGACAGCAGGTGGCCGAACAGTGCCAACGCATGGGCATCCATGTGAATTTTGCCCCTGTCGCCGACGTCAATTCCAACCCGTCAAATCCCATCATCGGCATGCGTAGCTTTGGCGAAAATCCCGAAAAAGTTGGTGACATGGCATCGGCCTACGCCTTGGGTATGCAGAGCAATGGCTTGATTACCACGATGAAACACTTCCCTGGCCATGGCAATACTGCCACCGATTCGCATCTGACCCTGCCCACCGTGACCCGCACGATGGATGAGGTCCGCGACATCGAGTTGGCGCCTTTCCGTAAGATGATTGCCTCTGGTGCCAATGGTGCCATGGTAGGCCATCTGTATTTCCCCGCCATCGAAACGGTGAAGAACACCTCGTCTTCGCTTTCACACGGCGTAGTCACCGACCTCCTGAAAGAAGAGATGGGCTTTGAAGGCCTGATTTTCACCGACGGCCTCGACATGAAAGGCGTTTCGGAGAAAGTGCGTCAGGACAGCGTGCCTTATGTGGCCTTTATGGCTGGTAATGATGTCTTGATCCTGCCTTCCAACGTGCCTTTTGCCATCAAGACCATCAAGGCTGCAGCTGAACGCGACGAACAGGCTGCTGTAAGGCTCGAGGAGAGCTGTAAGAAGATCTTGCGTTACAAATATCGTGTGGGTCTCAACCATTATAAACCGGTGTCGGCAGCCAATCTGATGACCGACCTGAAGAAGCCCGCCTATACCGAACTGCGTCAGCTGCTTTATGATGAGGCCATCACGCTGCTGCGTAATGAAGGCGATGTGATTCCATTGGCCAACAACAAGAAAATTGCCGTTGTGACAATTGGAAACACCAAAAATGATGTGAATAACGGCTTGACGGAAAGAGGCTTCGCCACCACCTCATTCGTGACGAAGAAAGAGGACATCGCTGCCAAGTCTGCTGATTGGCTGAAGAAGTTGGAGGCCTACGATTTGGTGGTGGTCAGCATTGAGAAGACTTCCATGTTCGCCAATAGCAATTACGGCATCAATGCGGAGACGGTGAAGTTCTTCAACCGTCTTGTGGCCCAAAACGATGTGATCCTCAACCTGTTTGCCTGCCCTTATGCCTTGGATATGTTCCGCATCAACAACAGTGTGAAGGGTTTGGTGGTGGCCTACCAAGACGAGGTGCCTGCCGTCGACGCCGTGGTGCGACTGCTTGCTGGTGAACTTGAAGCCCATGGCACCTTGCCGGTATCGGTGACGAAGTTCAGTTGTGGCGACGGCATCGTGGCTGACGCACCCATGAAGACGAACCATATTCTTCCTTCGAAGGAACAGCCTTCAAAGGCTATGCCTAACGTCGACCCTTTGATGCAAAAGCCCGCCCCCAAGGCCTTTGAGCCATTGTCGGAACGTGCGGCCTACAAGTTGGACTCGGTGGCCAAGATGGGCATAAGGAAAGGGGCCTATCCGGGTTGCCAGATCGTGGCGATGAAAGACGGTAACGTGGTGTACGACAAATGCTTTGGTACCTTTACCTATGGCGGTGGCCACAGGGTGCAGCCTGACGATTTGTATGACATCGCCTCTTGCACCAAGATTTTCGCTTCGACCTTAGCTATCATGAAGTTGTATGACGATGGCATGATTGACCTCAACAAGACCTTGGCCGATTTCTTCCCTTATCTGAAGGGCAAGGCCCATGGCAAGCTGAAACTCATCGACATTATGACGCACCAGGCTGGACTGAAGGCTTGGGTGCCGTTCTATAAGGTGACAGTGGACGAGAACGGACAGCCTATGGAGGAGTTCTACAGTGACGAGATGGATGAAAACCATAGCATCCGTGTGGCAGAGAACCTATTCCTTATCAGCGACTATCCCGATCGTATCTTCGACTCCGTTTCGAAGACGCCCTTGGGGAAGAAGAAATACCTGTATAGCGATATGGGCTTCTATTACATGCCTAAAATCGTGAAGCTGATCACCAACCAGAGCATCGAAGACTACCTGAACGAGAAGTTCTACTATCCCATGAACCTGTCGCATATCTGCTATCAGCCTTTGAATCACTTCACCCGTGACCAGATAGCCCCGACGGAAAACGACACGGTATTCCGTCAGCAGCTGATTTGGGGCGACGTCCACGACCAGGCAGCAGCCATGTTTGGTGGCGTGGCAGGTCATGCGGGACTGTTCTCAAATGCCCATGATTTGGCGGCCATCATGCAGATGCTCCTTGACGAAGGCACCTATGAGGGAGTCCAGTATCTGAAGCCCCAGACCGTGCGCTATTTCACCAAGGCGCATTTCGCCTCAAGCAACAACAACCGCAGAGGTATCGGCTTCGACAAGCTTCCTATCGACAAGAAAGGCTCATGCACCGAGTCGAAGCTGGGCTCGATGAAGGGCTACGGCCATACGGGATTTACGGGTACTTTCGTCTGGGCTGACCCTGCCAACAAGACGGTCTTCATCTTCCTGTCGAACCGCGTGCATCCCTATCCGGATCCTAACAAATTGGTCAAGACCGGTGTCAGGACCGCCTTGCACGACATCCTGTATGAAGCTTATCCGATAGCGGAATAAAGGCTTTATTTCTGAAGCTGATTGCTAACCGCCTTGTAGAACTCGGGCAGTCGCTTCGAGAGGGCTACAGGGCGGTTGTTTTCTATGAAGCAGTGGGTGCTCTGAGCGTTGCACACCACTTTGCCGTCGACACGCATGACATAGCTGAAGTCAAATTTCATCTCGGTCATTTTACTAATGTTTACTTCAATCTCGATAACGTCCTTGAAAGTGGTGGGACGCTTGTATTCACAAGTGATGGAGATGACGGGGGAGAAGACGTTTTCGGCTTCGATCTTTTCAAATCCGAAGCCCAGTTGGTCGAGCCAGTCGACGCGGGCTTCTTCCATGAAACGGATATAGTTGGAGTGATGCGTCACGCCCATGCGGTCGCATTCGTAGTATTTGACTTCGTGTCTGTATGGGTTCATCGATGGCATGTTTACTTGATTTTCTTCCAATAGACGCTCTCGCCGATGCCCAGCACCGAGCCTCTGAGTTTCAGCTGGCCATCCTTGGTGAACTCGCCTGTCACTTTTACTTTGATGCCACGCTGTGGGTCATAGATCTTGGCGTCGCCCCAACGCTGGTTTTTGGCGTCGTATTTCAGTCCCGAGATAATGACGATCTGGTCGCAAGGCACATTGCGCAGGCTCTTGTCAGGGTTCTTGACGTCAAGTAATTTGTTTCCGCTAGCATCGCGGTCCTTCTCCAGCCATATGACCTGACACTGGTAAGTGCCGTCTTTTTGTTTGGTGAATTGGGCTTTAAACTGGTCCTCACCCTGGGTTCCAAGGTAGGTGCCGATGATGTTGTCGCCCTTTTCATTCAAGGCGTTCTGAGCGAAGGCTGTTCCCATCAGGGAGGCCATCAACAGGATAAAAGTGAATATCTTCTTCATGATTGTAGATTGATTTGTCGTTTGGTATGAAGTAATTGCAAAAACCGTGCAAATCTGTAATTATCTTGAACGGAGTGAGATAGCGAAGCCTCCGCAACGGGCCATCTTGACCTTGATTACGGATTTGGAGGTGACTTTCTGATGCGAGATGGTATAGGCTTGTGGGTTGTAGCTGTCACCGGGGAGGCCGTCGGCGTTGTCGGCGTCGGCATAGATGGTGGCATCATAGGTGACACCAGGCTTTAGGAAGTCAAGTTTCACCTTTACCTCGCGTGCGTTCTCGTCGGTGATGCCGCCCACGTACCATACGTCGTGTGGTGTTGCATGCCAAAGGTCTTCTATCGTGGCGTCCTCGGGCAGGTCGTACACGAACTTGGTCGCATTTGCTACCACGCCTTTCTTGCCGTCAGGCAGCTTGCCGACACCCTCGGCGGCCTTGTTCAGGGATGACAACTTAGGATGACGCGCGGTGACAATATAGTCGCCAGGTTCGGCTTCGAGATAGAGGCTCTTGTCCCAGTCGACCGCCACGTCCTTGATGAACTGGAAGGCGTCCATATAAGGTTCGTAGTGCTCAGGGAAGTCGGCGGCCATTTGCAGAGGCGAATAGAAGGTCACATAGAGGCCCAGCTGGTTGCAGATGGTGTGTCGCATCTTGCCGCCCCAAGGGACGATCTTGCCCATGTCGGGCTCGAAGATGCCGGGGGTGTAGTCCATCGGTCCACCTTGCAGACGGGTGAAGGGCAGGATGGTGGTGTGGCCGGGCTTGATGCGCTCACGGAACTCGGTGCCCATGGCGCTCTCGTTGCCGATCATGTTGGGCCAGGTGCGGCACAAGCCCGTCGGGCGCACGGCTTCGTGGGCGTTGACCATGATATGGTGCTTGGCGGCCTCCACGATGGCATAATGGTAGTGGTTGTTGATGGGTTGGCTGTAGTGGCCCTCGCCAAAGGGAATGATGGTGCCCACGTAGCCACTCTTGACGGCATCGTAACCGTATTGGTTCATCAAGTTATAGGCCTTCTCCATCCAGCGCTCGTAATTCACCGTTGAAGCCGAACTCTCGTGGTGCATGATGAGACGGATGCCTTTCTGGTGAGCGTATTTGTTCAAGGCCGGCAGGTCGAAGTCAGGATAGGGCGTGAGGAAGTCGAAGACGAACTCTTTCTGTTTGCCATACCAATCCTCCCAGCCGATGTTCCAGCCTTCGATGAGGAGGGCATCGAAGCCATTGGCGGCGGCGAAGTCAATATAACGACGTACGTTGGCATTGTTGGCGCCATGGGTGCCGTTGGGTTTGGCATGCACGTAGTCGGTTTGGCCGAGGATGACGGAGGGATAATCGTTGGTGTATGCCCAGGTACTCTTACCCGAAATCATCTCCCACCAAACACCCATATACTTGACGGGGTGGATCCACGACACGTCCTGCAGGGCGCAGGGCTCGTTGAGGTTGAGGATGAGGCGCGAAGCCAAGGCCTCGGTGGCCGAGGTGGTCACCATAACGGTGCGCCAAGGCGTATGGCAAGGGGCTTGCATGCGGCCTTTGTAACCCGTGGCATCGGGACAGAGGAAGGCATGAAATACCATATTCTTGTCGTCGAGGTCGAGGTGCATGGTCGGATAGTCGAGCGTGGCGGCCTCGTGGATGTTGATATAAAGCCCGTCGTCGGTCTTCATCTGCAAAGCGGTCTGTACGCCGGTGTTGGAGAACGAAGTCCAAGGCCATCCACCGTCTTTGTGGCCCGCCTCCCATAAGTCGCGGATTTGCGACAAACGCGACTCGGTGTAGTTGTATTCCTGCGTGTCCAAGTCGCCAGGGATCCACCATGCCTTGTGGTCGCCCGCCATGGCAAACTCGGTCAGTTCTTCCTTGAACCAGAAGCAAACCAAGGCGTTCTCGATGGGAAACTCATAACGGAAACCGAGTCCGTCGTCGTAGAGGCGGAAACGCACCTGCATGACGGTGGCTTTGGTCTCGGTGGAGTGGTCCATACTTGACACGGAGCCTATGGGTTGCTCGAGGGTCACCAGCATCTCGTTGTAATGGTTGCGGATCTTTGACTCTTCGCCCCAGACGGGTTCCCATGTCTCGTCGAAGGTGCCGTATTTTGTGTCTTTCAGCACGAAATGGTCCTTCATGTCGTCGCGCCATTCCATGATGAAGCCCAAGCGTGAGGGAAGCACCACTGGTGTCCCAGTGCGGCTGAGGGCGTAGTAGGGCACGCCGTCCCTTAGCTCAAAGCTTAGTTCCAGTTTCCCGTTGGGGCTTTGGAGTTTGACGGGTTGGGCATTAATATGCATCATCAAGCCCATGATGAGGCCAAAGAGTATCAATAGTGCTTTCTTCATTTTAGAAGTTTTTTGTGTTCTGGTTTTGTTGAATTGAATTTGCAAATATAGGTTTTTTCTTTTTCTATAGGGCAGTGTGTTTTTATTTTCTAATCATCGTCTAAATTGCGCATAAATCTTTACATTTGCAGGTCGATTGTATTTTGACATGCAAAGGGAAAAAGAAATATACAAGGTGACGCTCGTTGGCGGTGCGGTCAATGTTTTGTTGTTGCTCTTCAAGTTCGTGGCGGGTATCGTGGGCCATAGTGCGGCTATGATTGCGGATGCCGCGCATTCCTTTTCCGATTTCGTGACGGACATCATCGTCTTGGTCTTCGTCAAAATCAGCAACAAACCGCAGGACAAATCGCACGACTACGGCCACGGGAAATATGAGACTCTTGCATTGACACTTATTGGTGTCGCCTTGATGGCGGTGGCCATCGGCATCATCGTCAAAGGCGCTATGAAGATCGCTGGATGGGCCAACGGCGAGGTGCTTGAGGCACCTGGGATGCTGGCTTTTTGGGCGGCAATCGTGTCGATAGTGCTCAAGGAGGCGGTGTACCGTTACTCCATCATCAAGGCTAGGAAGCTAAACTCGAAGGCTGTTGAAGCCAACGCCTGGCATCATCGTAGCGATGCCTTGTCGTCGATAGGCACGGCTGTCGGCATCGGTGGCGCCATCTTTTTGGGTGAGCGTTGGACCATCCTCGATCCCATTGCCTCGGTAGTGGTGGGCGCCTTCATCGTCAAGGTAGCTTTCGACTTGCTCAGAAACGGCATCGGCGACCTGATGGAACAGTCGTTGCCCGATGAGGTGGAAGACGAGATCATCCAGATGGTCTCGGAACTGCCTGGTGTCACCGATCCTCATGACTTGCGTACACGACGCATAGGAAACCATTATGCCATAGAGTTACACATCCTCATGGATGGTGATTTGACGCTCAATGAAGCGCATGACAAGGCCTCGGAGGTGGAAGACATGCTCCGACAACGTTATGGCGAAGAGACCCATGTGGCCGTGCATGTGGAACCGAAAGAAAGTGAATCAAAAGCTTAATAAAGATGGAAAAAACCCAGTTGATTATACGCCCTGCAAGGCCAGAGGAAGCCGGTCTTGTCCTTGAGTTCATCAAGAAACTTGCTGTATACGAGAAATGCGCCGACGAGGTGGTAGCCGACGAGGCTACCTTGTATCATTCGCTGTTTGTGGAGAAATCAGCCGAGGTGGTTTTCGCCGAAGAGGGAAACACTATCGTTGGCTTCGCCTTGTTTTTCCATAATTTCTCCACCTTTGTGGGACGTAAGGGATTATATCTCGAAGACCTGTTCATCCTCCCGGAGAAAAGGGGTTTTGGCTATGGCAAGGCCTTGCTGAAATACCTCGCTAAACTGGCCGTTGAACGCAACTGCGGTCGCATGGAATGGATCTGCCTCGACTGGAATAAGCCGGCTTTGACGGTCTACCGCAGCATCGGTGCCGTGCCCATGGATGAATGGACGGTGCAACGCCTCGATGAGGAGGCGCTGAAGCGTTTTGCGCAGGATTAACGTTCCCTGCGTTCAATCACCTTTTTCAATTTATACCTATCGCCAGTGGATTTGCCAATGGCGTCGATGAATTGTTGGTCGTAGCCAGGTGTCTCGTAGCCCCAACGTTGGAAGTTACCCTCCTTGTCGACACGCTTCACCACTTGGTCGTTGTATTTCACGATCAGGTATTTGGCCAACTTGTCCCAACGCTGCATCATCTTGTCGGCATAGGCGATGCTTTTGTTGTTGAGGTAGCTGCGACGGTCGGCAGGCATCATTTTTTCGATGGCGTTGAGCACGCTGTCCTGGTCGGCGAAGTAATAGTCTTCCAGTTCGTTTTGTGCCTTTCGGAGGTCGTCAATCATCATGGAATAGCGCGGGTAGACCATGTTGGCCACCCAGTTGTTCATCCAGAAGGCCGACTTGTCGCTGAATTCGTTGCGAGGGTTGTTCTCGGGACGGAAGCAGTCGGGCACTTGGGTGATGCAGCAGTAGAGCGGCACATAAGCCACCATGTTGGCATCGTCGCAGTTGAACCAGGTGACGCCGCCCACGTCGTTGGGCAGCCACGAACGCATCTGGCAGGTCATGGTGAAACCGCTTTGTTGCGTGGCGATGGGGCGCTCGCGGTAGTAGTCGACGCTGTCGTTGTCGCGGAAGTGCATGGGTAGGGGACGGATGGGCATACCCCAAGGGCCAGCGGTCATGTCGGAGGTCATATCCAAAGGTGTGCCCTCAAAATGGTCGCGCATGTCGTTCTGCAGGTCGCGTAACGACAAGGGTTTGTCAGGCTTGATCCATAGCGGAAGATGGTCGCAAGCCTCGAAATCACCATTGATGTAAGGCAGGTATTGGTCCATCTCTGCATGGTCGTAGTGATGGCGGAAGAAACTCCATACGCGGGCGTCGGCGTAACGTACATTCTCGAAGTCGATGGGACAGTAGGCGTCGCGGAACGAGAAGTCCTCGTCCTTACCATTGAAATAGCCCCATTCCTTGGCAAAGCTGATGACATCGGCGGCATAGACGCATTCAATCTCTGGGTTGTTGATTTTCTTCAGGTTCTTGCTGCTGATGCTGTTTTTCGACTTCTTTTCCAACGGGAACTGACGGATGCGGCTCAGGTTGGCGTGGGCGCAGATGCAGTCGTCGGGGATGCGCAGGGCCACCCAAACGGCTCCTTTGCGGCCAGGTCCTTTGCCGATGATTTCCATAATCCAGGCCTCGTTGGGGTCGCAAACGGTGAGGGTCTCGCCGCTGCTGTTGTAACCGTATTCTTCGACGAGTTCCGCCATGCAACGGATGGCTTCTCGAGCGGTGGAGCAACGTTGCAAGGCAAGGCGCATCAAGGAGAAATAGTCCAACAAACCTTCTTGGTTGACGAGTTCCAGGCGCCCGTCGAAAGTGGTCTCCACTATGGTGACCTGCTTCTCGTTCATCAAGCCGACGACGTTATAGGTGTATTCCACCTGTTTCACGTATTGTCCGGCATGTGCTGGTCCCCAGCCACGGATCTCAATGAGCTCACCAGGTTCGTGCTGGCCCGCAGGACTGTAGAACAGCGATCCGGAGAAGCCGAAGCCGTCGCAGTTGTAAGTGCACATCACGCTGCCGTCGGTGGAGGCTTTTTTGCCCACAATGAGATTGGTGCAGGCCAAAGCGGGAATCGCATAGAGGGCCAATATCAATGTATAAACTAGCTTTTTCATTTGGTAAAAATTGGAATAATTATTGTTGTTATTAAGGTTTGCAAAGGTATATTTTTTTACTTTTGCAACCTAATTTTTGTCCTAATATGAGAAAAACCTTGTTTTTAAAACTATTGTTTTTCACGACATTAGCATTGTCGACGATATTATGTGTTGCCCAACCTCCAGGGGGTAGACCTCCAGGGGGTGGCGGTGGCCGTCCTCCAGGGGGACGTCCTCCTTTTGGCGGCGGTGACCGTCAGTGGGGTCAGACCGAGGGTAACATGCCCACCGTGAAGCCGAAAAAGAAAGTACGTGAAGGTGACACCTTCCAGGTGGTTGGCGTGTTGCGCGATGCCAAGACGAACGAGTTCTTGCCGTTTGTCAACCTCGCCGTGCTTGATTCCGTCGACAACGAATTCGTCAAAGGTGGCGTGAGCAATATGGATGGCGTTTTTGAGATCAATGGCGTGCCGCAAGGTGCGTTTGTGCTTCGTGTCTCCGCCATCGGTTATGAGAGCTATTCGTTACCGTTCAACGTGACCAACAACACCAATTTAGGCACTTTACGTCTCAACCCGGGCGTGACCTCTTTGGGGGAGGTCACCGTTTCGGCGGAACGTCCGCTCTATGCCATGGAAGGCGAGAAGATGATCTACAACGTCAGTGAAGACCCATCTATCCAGACGGGTACCACCGAGGACGCATTGCAGAACGCGCCCGGCGTGGAGGTCGACGTGGAAGGCAACATCACATTGCGTGGCGTGTCGAGCGTAGAGATCTGGGTCAACGACAAGCCCTCGAAACTCACCGAGGAGAACCTGAAGACCTATCTCCAGACCTTGCCCGCCAACGCCATCGCCCGTATCGAGACCATCACCAACCCCTCGGCTAAATATGCTACCGATGCAGAAGCAGTCATTAATATCGTGACCTCGGCGCATATCAAGAGCAACCAGTTCGTCAGTTTCGGTGTGAACGGCTCCAACCAGCCTTTTGTCTCGCCGTGGGTCAGCTATATGTGGAAGAAGGAGAAACTGAGCATCAACCTCTTCGCTTCGGGACGCTACAGCAACCAAGAAAATGCTTCCGACTCATGGGCTCTACGACGTCGTGATGCCGAGACCCTCGGAGAATATGAAGTGACTTGGGCCGACACCGTTAGCCAAACCGGCAGCAACAAAAGAGGCTCTGGTAATGTGTTCATGAACGTCAATTACGAGATTGACAGCACCAGCGACATCTCTGTCGATGCCGGCGGATTCTATAACCTCGCCAAAAACAACATGCTTCGTAATGAACGACAGACCTATTATTATTTGGACTCCGTCCCATCCTTCTCGCAACTTTTTGCCGACCAAACCAAGAGTGACTATGAAAACCAATCGATTTTTGGTCATATTGGCAGCGACTATACCAAAAAGTTCGACAATGAAGGCCACAACTTACGTCTCGGGCTCAACGCGACACGTTCCAACAATGCCAACGAGCAATGGTACAACCGAGTGTATGACGTCTATACAGACCTTGACGAGCATCGATATCTGCTAACGAATGCCAACAGTTATGGAGCCGACTTTGACGCGCGTTATAACCGTCCCTACAGCGAGAATGGCGAGCTGAGTTACGGTTTCCAAGTTGAGCATCGAAAAACTGACAACGATTACGACCGATACAACGACACCATTGGCATCTTGGTGGATACCTTGCGCACCTATCATCTTCAGGAAGCTGAATCAAACATTGGCGGCGATGTCAACTGGACGCACCGTTGGGGCGGCTTCGCGCTTAGTACTGGATTAGGGCTGGAATCGGAACGCATGAGCTACTCCTTTAGCAACACACCTTTTGCCGACGACAGCACGTATTGGCACATCCATTTGCGTCCGTCCATCCATCTCACGTATCGCACCGAGAGCATGCACAACTGGAAGCTTAACTACACCATGCGCATGTCAGCACCTGATTACTTTCAAGTTACCAGTTTCCGCTCCTATGGTGATAACAACTACTCCGTTGGAAATCCAAATGGGCTGAAAGACTCGTTCACCCATAGCATGGAGGCTGGCTGGCAGAAGTTCTTCGAGCGTTTCGGCAATATCGGCATGGAGGCATACGGTCGCTGGAGCACCAACGAGATTAGTTCGCTCACCGATGCCGAATACGACGATTTTCTCGACCGTATCGTCAGCTACTCGATACCGTATAACATGGGTACTTCGTGGCGCTACGGCACATCGGTCAACATGACCTATCGTCCGAGTGGCTTCTTCAATGTGAGATTGTATGCCAACCTATACAATTACGGCTACCGCATGGAATATGACCGCGTCGACGAGTTCGGTAACATCCAGCATAAGATGGATCAAAACGACAAGTGGTCGTGGAGTGTGCGTGTCAACACCTGGGCAAAACTGTTCGACCGTTTGCAAGTAACGGCATCGGCCAATTACAACTCGCCGACTATCAGCCTGATGAGCGAGCGAAAGGCGCGTTACTTCCTCAACATGGGCATGCGTAGCGACTTCTTCAACCGCCGTCTGTCGGTCTTCGTCAACGTGCAGGACATCTTCAACTGGGGCGCCCGTATCGGTTCGGGTTCATCGAACACCAACCCATATTACCTTCAGGACGCCACCAATAAGATGCTCAACAGCCGCTATATCTCTGCTGGCTTCACGCTGCGTTTCGGTAAGCTGGAACTCGAACAAAGGGCGAAGGAAGGCGATAGCGAGACAGGCGATAGCTTGGAGTGATGGTTTTTACAGCCGGGCCTGCAATCGGCCCGATTGCAGAAAAAACTAAGTTGAGCCTATAATCAGCCCGATTGCGGAAAAACAACAAGTATGCCAACGATAGAGCCATCTGATAAACGTCAAATGCCAAATTGGCATTGTCGCGGTAAGTTTCCTCATCGCGAATACAAAGCGTTACAGTTCATCACCTATCGTTTGTATGATTCTGTTCCACAAAAGCTCATTGATGCATGGAAGGAAGAGCTGAAGGTGACGGAAATGACCATGTCAAACGATCCCAGGGTAGAGTTGCTCCGTAATCGCATTGACAAATACGAAGATGTTGGGTACGGCCAATGTTTTCTCAAAGACTCACGAATAGCTTCAATGGTTCAAGAGAATCTTTTCCATTTCAACGGAATCAGATATAATGTCTTGAGGTGGTGCATTATGCCTAATCATGTACATGTATTAATCGAAGTCATGGAAGGCTGGACTTTAAGTACCATCATGCACGGATGGCGTTCATACACGGCTCATCAAGCCAATAAAATTCTTGAACGCACAGGTAATCTCTGGATGGAAGAGTATTTTGATCGTTATATCCGAGATGAGAAACACTTGGAAACTGTCATAAATTACATAGATAACAATCCGGTCAAAGCAGGGTTAGTGGATGAGGCACACAAGTGGCCATGGTGCAGTCTAGGGCAGCAAGTTGCTCAATTGTGAAATGATATAAATGTATGATAGGCTGGACAATCGTCAGTCTGCCCGACTTGTTTTATCGTCAGTCGGGCCGACTGACGGCCCAGTAAATAAAAAAGAGGCTGAGTTTGCTCAGCCTCTTTTTTATTGTAAAGAAAGAAAATCAATACCCAAAGATCTCCTCAGTGCTTACGCGCTTGACGGGACCGAGCTTCTGAAGGGCCTTCATATCGAGTTCCTTCTCGTCGCCGAGGATGACGTAGCGGTAGGGTTTGTTGGCCATCTGCTCCTGTTCAAACTTCACGATGTCTTGCAGGGTGACATTGGGCAGGGCGTTGTAGATGCGTTCGTTGAGGTCGTAGTCAATGCCTTTCATTTGGGCGCTCAGCCAAGCGTTGATGAGTCCAAACTTGGTGGTGCGTTGGCTGGCCAGACGCTTGGTGAGGGCTTCCTTGGCGATGCCAAAGGCTTGCTCGCTCTCGGGCATTTCGTTGAGGATCTCCAAGAAGTGACCGACGGCATCCATCATCTTGTCGTTTTGCGTGATGATGTGGGTGAAGAAGTACTCCGGTTGGTCGGTGTAGTTAGGTTCCATATAGGCGGCAAAGGCGTTGTAAGCTAAGCCGCGAGCCTCACGCATCTCTTGGAACACGATGGTGTTCATGCCACCGCCATAATACTCGTTGAACAAAGCCTTAACGGCAGCCTCGTCGGGATTCCACTGGCGTTGTTCGTTATGGATCATGCGCATATAGATGTTCTTGGCATCGTAAGGCGCAATGACGATTTCGTTTTCGGGAGTGGGCTGCAGTTCATAGTGCTTGCCTTCGGGCACAGCTTGCAACTCTGCCTCTGTCTTGTGGTTTTCGGTGACGGCTGCAGCCATGTCTTGAGCGGTCATCGGGCCATAATACAATACGGTGTGCTCGTAGTTCTTGAGGTTTTTCAGCAAGTCAAGCAATTCTTGTGGGTCGAGTTGACGGATTTGCTCGGGAGAGAGCTGGTTGCGCTGGCTGTTATAGGGACCATAAAGTCCATATTGCACCAAGGCGTTGAAATTGCTGCGTTGGTTCAATTTGGCGTCCATGCGACCCTTCTCCAGCTGCTGGATGCACATCTCAGCCACCATCGGGTCGGCTTGGGCGTTTTGCATCACGTTTTCAAGCAGGGCTAAGGCTTCAGGCATGTTCTCCCCAAGACCATTCAAAGTAACGGTGATGTTGCGCGAACCCACATTGATATAATAGTCGCAGGCGAGTTTATAGAATTGCTGCTTGATCTCCTCGTTGCTCATCTCGTTGGTGCCGAGGTATTCGAGGTAATCGGCGGCCACGCCATAACGAAGGTCGGCCTCGTCGCCAAACTCATAACGGAAAGCCAAGGTGAAGCGTCCGTTCTCCTTGTTTTGCACGTAGATGTAAGGCAGCCCGGCATCGGTCTTGCCGAAGGTCAGGTCTTTTTTGAAGTCGACGAAACGAGGCTGGATGGGAGGTACTACGGTGTTCTGAACAACAGTCACAAAGTCGCTCACGAGGTCACGGTTCGTCGGGATGGGGGTGATGGCAGGCTTGTCGATTTTCTTTTGACCCTCGTCCTTGCCTTGACGCTTGTAAACCACCACATAGTTGTCCTTGAAATGTTTGTTGGCGAAGGCGACAATTTGTTCCTTGGTCATGTTGGAAACGCGGTCGAGATAGCCGACTTGCTGCTCCCAAGGAATCTCATTGATATAGGTGTTGACGAACATGTTGGCGCGAGCGGCGTTGCGTTCGAGTGAGGTGTATTGTCTAAGCTTGTAGTTGTTGATAATCGAGGGCAGCAGGTCGTCGGAGAAGTCGCCAGCCTTCAGCTTATCCATTTCGGCAAGGAGCAGGTCTTTGGCTTCTTCAAGGGACTGCCCGTCTTTAGGTGTTCCGCCGAGGAGGAACGTGGTGTAGTCGCGGTTGTTGCTTGAGCCACCCCATGCACCGAGCATTTTCATCTGTTGGTTGATGTCCAAATCGATAAGGCCAGCGGTGCCGTTGCTAAGCATCTCGCCGATGATGTCGAGGGTGTCGCATTGCAATGAGTTGCCACGGTCGAAACGCCAAGCCATCATGAGGTTTTCAGCCTCGAGGCCGTAGATGGTGGTGTCTTTGGGTGCGGTGATGGGTTTCAGCGGCTCAAATTCGGGCTGCTTCACATCGTCGCCAGGTTGCCAGCTGCCAAAGTATTTGTCGATGATGGCAATGACCTCGTCGGGATTGAAGTCACCTGCCATGCAGATGGCCACGTTGTTCGGACGATACCACTTGTTGAAGTAGTTCTTGATGTTGGTAATCGAAGGATTCTTCAAGTGTTCCTGCGTACCGATGGTGGTCTGTGTGCCGTAGGGGTGAGTGGGGAAGAGCATGGCGTTCAGGGCTTCCCATACCTTGCGGCTGTCCTGAGCGATGCCGATGTTGTATTCCTCATAAACGGCCTCCAATTCAGTGTGGAAACCACGGATGACCATGTTCTGGAAACGGTCGGCTTGGATCTTAGCCCAATTCTCGACTTCGTTGGAGGGGATGTCCTCGGTGTAGCAGGTCACGTCTTCGGAGGTGTAGGCATTTGTGCCTTCAGCGCCAATGGTCGACATAAGCTTGTCGTACTCGTTGGGGATGAAATACTGAGCGGCCAGCTGGCTCACCGAGTCGATTTCGTGGTAAGCAATGCGGCGCTCCTCGGGGTCGGTGAGAGTGCGGTATTTCTCGTAACGCGCCTCGATGTCGTCCAAGAAAGGCTTCTCGGCTTCATAGTCGGTAGTACCAAAATGGGTCGTGCCCTTGAACATGATGTGTTCGAGGTAGTGTGCCAGACCCGTAGTTTCGGCGGGGTCGTTCTTCGAACCCGTGCGCACCGCAATATAGGTCTGGATGCGGGGCTCTTCATTGTTGACGCTCAGATAGATGGTCAGACCGTTGTCGAGCGTGTAGATACGGGCTTCGGTAAGGTCGCCCTTCACGGTTTCATACTTGTACTTGTTGTCGGCTTTTTTCTTGCAGCCAACAAGCAACATGAGCAGTGCCGCAGCAAACAGCATGCTCGTTGAGAAGAATTTGTTTAAGTTTCTCATTTCAAATGTATTAAGTTGAATAAATAATTAGTTGTCCTGAAAGTCTTTCGGAAAGCGTTTCCACATTTCGTAGGGATTGCCCATCCTGTCCACAAAGGTCTGCCACATCTTGTCGGGGGGCGTGCTCAGGTATTCCTCAGCGGTGATGTCGCCAATGAGCCACGAGTTGCGCACCAGCTCTCCAACCAACTGCCCGGCATCCCAGCCCGAATAGCCCAGATAGAAACGCACATTGTCCTCGTTGGCGATGCCCGTATGGATTAAGGTGGCCAAGGTCTCATGATCACCGCCCCAATAAAGGCCGTCGACGATAGGGTAGGACTCAGGTATCATCTCGCCCAAGGTATGAATGAAGAAAAGCTGGTCGTCGGCCACGGGACCGCCAAGATAGACGGGAGCCTCGAAGTCGGGGAACTCGTCGACGATATGGTTGACTTGCACCTCGAGCTTCTTGTTGATGATGATGCCGAAGCTGCCTTCCGACTCCACGTGGTCGATGAGCAGGATGACCGCTCTCCCGAAGTGGAAATCGTTCATTAAAGGCTCGGAAATCAGGATTTTACCCTGCTGCGGCTCCAACGAATTGCTCCTTATGACGAACTTTTCTCCTAAATCCATACCGCAAAATTAGGATTTTTGGATGATATTCAATGCATTATTTGTAATTTTGTGCCATTAAACACGGATATCTTGAAACGAACTGACAACCAATCCAAATTTGATGCCCTGCGACGGGAGTTTTCCATCTTCACTTTTGAACGCCAGACGGTGAAACGTGAGGGTGGCGCTTTGTCGCTGGCCTTCGACTTCAACCTCGATGACCGCTATCACTTCAGGCCGACCTTGGAAATCCCTGCCAGGCCGTTCTTCGACTGGGACAGCATCCCCGAGGATCAGCTGCTGGCTTTGGCTTTCCAGATTGGTATGACCGAACTGGTGAGCTATTGGAAAATCGCCTGTCCTAAAAGGGTGGTGGTGAAGCCTTTTGCCTTGGCTGAGAAGCAAAAAGCATTTTGGAAGAAGTTGTATTACAATGGATTGGGTGAGTTTCTGTATCTGAATGGCATTTCGGTTTCGGAAAAGGATTTGATGGAACTGGAGAATGACGAAGGCATAGATGCTCTCGCCTTTCCGTCCATGTCATACCGAGCCCAGGGGACGAGCGTATCTATGGACGGAAAGACTCGGCATGACATGCCTTCTTTCAGCAGAATTAACCTTCTGCTTGAAGAAAAGACCCTTGTCCCCATTGGTGGCGGCAAGGACTCTGTTGTCACGCTGGAATGCCTTCGCAATGAAATGCATGTCACCCCGCTCATCGTGAATCCTCGTGGCGCGACCCTGAACTGTGTGAAGACGGCGGGTTATAAAGACGACGAGTTCATCGTCATCAACCGCACCCTCGACCCGACCATGCTGAAGCTCAATGCTGAGGGCTACTTGAACGGACACACACCTTTCTCTGCTTTGCTAGCTTTCATCAGTATTCTTGTGGCCTTTGGTAGTCGCTCGAAATACATTGCCTTGTCGAACGAAAATAGTGCGAACGAGTCGACTGTGCCTGGGACGAATATCAACCACCAATACAGCAAATCCATCGAGTTTGAGAGCGATTTCAGGAACTATGTGGCTGAGAACTTGAATCAGGAGGTACAGTATTTCAGCTTCTTGCGTCCTTTGAGCGAGCTGCAGATTGCCAAGCTGTTCTCGGAATGCGAGGCCTATCATCTCGTGTTCCGCAGCTGCAATGCGGGCAGCAAGACCGACTCGTGGTGTGGCAAATGTCCCAAGTGCCTGTTTACCTGGATCGTTCTCTCACCTTTCCTCTCAAGGGAAAAACTTGTCGCCATTTTCGGCAAGGACCTCATGGCCGACGAAAGTCTGCGTCCCATTCTGGAAGAGCTGAATGGCACTGCTTCCGTGAAACCCTTTGAGTGCGTTGGAACGGTGGAGGAGGTGAGGGCATGTATGAAGGACGCGGGCATTTCGACAGGCTCAATGACCGCTGCTTTTGCTAAGGTCCCTGAGCCTGTCGAAGGGCCGACCGTTGAAGACATCCTTCGTCGTTTCAACACCCATCATTTCTTGCCTGAACCGTTTGAGAAAATCCTAAAAAACCGTCTCCATGTTTGACTTGATACTGAATCGATTACGCGGTAAGCGCATCTTGATCCTCGGCTTCGGCCGCGAGGGCAAGTCGACGTTGCGTTTCTTGCAGAAGTACCTGCCCGAGGCCGTCGTTGCGGTGGCCGACAAAAACGAGATGGAGGCTGTGCAGTATTTTGGCACAGGCTATCTTGAGGCCATGTACGACTACGACATCGTCATCAAGACGCCGGGCATCTCTTTGAAGGACTTCGATACGAAGGGGGTGGAAATCACATCGCAAACCGACCTCTTCCTTGGCCAGTTCCACAATCAAACCATAGGCATAACGGGGACGAAAGGCAAGAGCACCACGACCAGCCTGATCTATCATCTGCTGAAATCCTCGGGCCGCGACGCCATCCTGACGGGCAACATCGGCATCCCATGTTTCGACATTATGGAGGACATCAAACCGGAGAGCGTCGTGGTGTACGAACTCTCGGCACATCAGCTGGAGTATGTGCACAATACCCCTCGTGTGGGTGTGCTACTCAACGTGTTTGAGGAGCATCTCGACCATTTCGGGTCGATGCTGCGCTATAAAGAGGCCAAGCTACGCATCATGCGTCATATGGGTGGGGAGGATATCGCGGTCGTTCACGAGGATTTGCTGGACGATGCTAGGAAACTGCTTGTCAATCATATTGTTTTCTCCCCATTTGAAATTGACAATCTTATTGATAAAGCCCAACTCCCTTTGAAAGGCGAGCATAACATGCTGAATGTAAAGGCGGCTTTGCTGGCTTGCCATGCCTATGATGGCGTTGATCCCGAGCAGCTGATACCCTATCTGTATACGTTTTCGCCCTTGGAGCACCGTTTGGAACCTGTGGGCATCTTTGGTGGCGTGACGTTTGTCAACGACAGCATCTCCACCATTCCGCAGGCGGCCATCCAGGCTTGTAAGGCCTTGGGGCGTGTCGATTTCCTGCTGCTTGGTGGCTTCGACCGTGGCATCGACTACCAGCCTTTGGCTGATTTCCTTCAGGCGCATCCTGTTCCGCACCTTTTGTTTACAGGGAAAGCAGGAGAGAGGATGATGGAATTAATAGCGAAGGTCCCTGAGCTCGTCGAAGGGCCGTCCATGATCACGTATGCCAACATGGAAGAAGCCTTCGCCTATCTCACCGCTCATGCCAGGCCAGGCGATGTCTGCCTGCTGTCGCCTGCGGCGTCAAGCTACGACCAATACAAGAACTTTGAGGAACGCGGTGCCAAGTTCAAGCGGCTGGCTGCGGCATTTGGAAAATGAAAAAAGCGCGGGAGTGAGACTCTCGCGCTTTTTGATTTGTTGTTGTCACGGTTTATCCTTTCTTAGGAGTGACCGTCTTGGGTTTTGCATTGCCGGTATTGGTGCCGGTATTGGTGTTGCCCGTGTTGTTGGTGCCGCCATTGGTTTTCGGAGAGACGGTCTTGGGCTTGGTGGTGGTACCCGAAGATGTGTTGCCTGCAGGCTTGGTACCTGTCGTTCCCGTAGTCGTCATCTTGTAACCTGCCGTCTCGCACATCTCCTTGATGTGGGCGGCTCGTTTGGCGGTGTTGGGGTGGGTGGAGAGCAGCTCGGCCAACTTGCCTTGCTGGGTGTTTTCTCCACTCAGTCTGATGAGCACGTTCAGTGCGTGGTACATGGCATAAGGATCCACGCCGTTGGCGATGCAGAACTGGAATGCGGTCTCGTCGGCTTGGGTCTCCTGACGGCGCGAGTAGGCGTTTTGGGCCAACTGTTGTCCGAGGTCTCCAAGGAAGCCAGTTGAGAGGGCTCCAGCGGTGGTGTTGACGGCAGCGATGCCATAGCGGGCAGCCACCACGAGATAGGCGGCACGGTAGGCGTCGCGCACGTCTTTATTAATAAGGTGACCCAGCTCATGGCCGATGACGGCAAAGACCTCATCGTCGTTCATGGCATCCATCAGTCCAGTGTAGACACGCACGCTACCGTCGCCACTGGCGAAGGCGTTGACCGTGTTCGACTGATACACCTTGTAGTTCAGGTTCAGGTCCTTGATGTTGTGGAAACGAGCCATGATGCGGTCGAGGCGCTGGGAGTAGTCGTTGCTTGCAGGCAGCACGGTGTTCTGACCGTCGCTTTCGGTCATGTATTGGGCACACAGCTGGGCAACCTGCGCATCGCTGATGGTAAGTGCCTGGACTGCGGCTGCGCCGGCATTCACGGCTGCATTCGGGTCAACGACTTTCATGGAAGTGCAGCTTGCCATGGCAAGGATAACTGCACAAAACAATGCTAATTTCTTCATATTGAATAGGTTTAATGATTGATTCCAATAATATCACTGCAAAAATAATGCATAAAAAGAAATTTTTTTCAAAAAAAGTGCATTTTTTTCTTGCATGTTCCAAAATTAATGTATTTTTGCAACATCAAAACGATATCAAAATAATATCATAAAAATAAAACTATGGAAAACAAAGAATTTGAATTTAAAGGTTTTGCGATGAACGGTTTCGTCGCGTTGTTCGTTGAATTAGCTATCATTGCCCTGAGCATTTGGAGCTTAATTGCATTTGTGCAAGGTGTATTTGCTTCGCCACTGCTTTTTGTCATTGGCATTTTGCTGGCCTGCATCCTGCCCATCGGCTTCCGTAAGTTGGAACCCAATGAGGCCATGGTCATGTTGTTCTTCGGAAAGTATAAAGGCACCTTTACCAAGACGGGCTTCCACTGGGTCAACCCCTTCATGACCTCCAAGAAGGTCTCGCTGCGTGCCCGCAACCTCAACCCTGACAACATCAAGGTGAACGACAAGACGGGTAACCCCATCATGATCGGACAGATTTTGGTGTGGCGTTTGAAGGATACCTACAAAGCCATGTTCGAGATCGACTCGCAGACGATGGCCGGCGGTAACTCGGGTACGGCTCCCGTGGCGGTTTCTAGCCGCATGAAGGCTTTTGAGAGCTTCATCAAGGTGCAGAGCGACGCCGCATTGCGCGAGGTGGCAGGCATGTATGCCTACGACGAGAACGAGGCCGAAGCCGATGAGTTGACCCTGCGTTCGGGCGGTGCCGAGATTAATGAGGTGTTGCTGTCCAAACTTAACGAGCGTCTGAGCATGTCGGGTCTGGAAGTGCTTGAGGCACGCATCAACTACTTAGCTTATTCCCCTGAGATTGCCGCCGTGATGTTGCGCCGTCAGCAGGCAGCCGCCATCATTTCGGCTCGTGAGAAGATCGTGGAAGGCGCCGTTTCGATGGTCAAGATGGCCTTGGACAAATTGAAGGACGAAGGTGTCGTCGAACTCGACGAGGAACGCAAGGCTTCCATGGTAAGCAACCTGATGGTGGTGCTCTGCGCCGACGAGTCGGCCCAACCGGTAGTCAATACGGGCAGTCTATACTAAGCCGTAGGTCAAGCCCCCACCCCCTAACCGTCATGGCGGACAAGGATCCGCCATCTCCTTCGCACGGAGATGACACCTAAGCGCAAAGGAGATTGACTCCGTTGAAATCCTCGATTCAGCGTAGCTAATCTTCGATTTCCGGATCAAGTCCGGAATGACAGATAAGGGTGAAGGAAATAGAACATAAACAAAAACAGAATTAAATGAATACCATTTCAATCATATTATTAATTGCAGGCATCGCCTCCATCGCAATGGCGGTTCTTGGAAAATTCCGCCCCGACATCGTGTATAAAGGAATGGCGTATAAGATTGGTAACAGGGAACTTACGATTCCTGAAAAGCAACGTTGGGGTTTTGTCGTGTTTTTGCTCTTGGGCATTATGTTGCTCATGATGGCAGTGGCGTTAAGCATTCCTCAATGGCAAGCATATCAGAAAGCAATCGTCTTTTCGATTATCATGGTAATGTCAGTCGTGATGATGCTGCTGTTTTGGAAAATGGTGCTGAAACAAAGGTACAGAGCCAGTTTGGCTATCGTGCTACTACTCTCATTGTCCTTATTGGCTATTGCAGCCTATTTTTGGTATGTCGCTCTTTTACCCTAAGTATGGGATAAATAACAGATAGAATTATGGAATTCATAGACTATATGAATATTGGATTAGGCTTGCTCCTGATCGTGTCAGGCTTGCTTTGCTACCGATATCCGGACTTGATTAATCCATACGGAGGCTTGTCTCCTGAGCGAAAAGCCTTGGTCGACATCGACGGCCTGAAAAAAGCTGTGGCCATCACCTTTGGCGTGACGGGTTTCCTGTTGATTGTCACAGCCACGCTCTCCATGACCAAAGTCATTGACGAGATGATGACTGCAAATGTAATGATTGCACTGGTTTTAGCCATGATGATCCCCTTGTTTATCGCCATGTGGAAATACAATGGCTTCGGGCGTAGAAGAGGAGAACTTGATGGTGTTGAATTCGCCGAACGCCAAGAAAAGAAAGGGCTAACGGAGGAAAAGAAGACCAAAATTACATTATGGACTGTCGTCATCCTGCCCATATTATGCATGGGCTTGTTTTTGGCTCTGGTTCTCTGGGGCAACAAAGGTCCCAAGTATGACATTTCAAGCGAATGCATCAAGGTGAATGGTGGGGGATACCACGCGACGATTCCCGTTGCCGACATCACCTCGGACAGCATTTGGGAACACTGGCCGAAAATATCCATGCGTACCAACGGCATGTCAACCAATAAGGTGAACATGGGGCATTTCCGCCTGAAGAACGGCGAAAACTGCATGATGTTTATTCATGAAGACGGTGGTCCAGTGCTTGAACTTCGCACTTCCGATGGTGGATTGTATTACTTCAACTGCCCCACGGAAGAAGAGACGCTGGAGATGATCGCGAAAGTGAAATCAAAGAGGAGGTGAACCATGGCAAAAGAGAAAGATAATAGCACCAACAACAAGACCTTCCTGCTCCGCGTCGATGCGGAGACCATGGAAGCGGTGGAGAAATGGGCTGCCGACGAGTTCCGCTCCGTCAACGGACAGCTGCAATGGATTATCGCCGAGGCTTTGAAGAAGAGTGGACGTAAAAAGAAATAACCAACAATAAGCATCATTATGGACATAGAAACTTGGATCATTATTCTGTCGGTATTCTTGTATGTTCTACAAGCCGTTGTTGGCGGGATGATCGCCAGAAAACGCGGCAAATCATTCTGGTTTTGGTTTGCCGTGACTTTCCTGATCGTTTTCCCGATAGGTTTCATCGCCAAGCTGCTTTACACGCGTGATGACGATATAATCATCTAAATCATAATTCTAAAAGTAATGAAAGCAAAAAATTGTTTTATAATCTTATTGTTTACTATCCTAACAGCTACAACTGCAATGGCACAAATCGAGGGCTATTGGAAAGGCGAGATGGACTTAGGTGTACAAAAGCTGGAGACGGCTTTCGCCATCAAGGCTGTTGAAAACGGCTATGGTGCCACTTTTGACGTGCCTGCTCAAGGTGCGTACGATATTCCTGTTGATGAAACGACCTTCCATGACGGACATCTGCAATTGACGATGTCGGCGATGGGTGCCAGCTATTCAGGAACGCTGAAAGGCGACGTCATCGAAGGTGAATTCACCCAACACGGCATGACCTTCACGCTCAACCTTGCCAAGGCAGAGAAGAAAGAACAGAAAAAGACTCGTCCTCAAGACCCACAACCTCCGTTCAAATATCAAATTGAGGAGGTGACTTTCGTCAATGAAAAAGAAGGCAACAAATTGGCGGGCACATTGACCATCCCTGAAGGCGAGGGACCTTTTCCGGCCATGGTGCTCGTCTCGGGCAGTGGACAGCAGGACCGAGACGAGGAGCTGATGAACCACCGTCCCTTCTGGGTCATCGCGGATTATTGCGCACGTCATGGCATTGCCGTGTTGCGCTACGACGACCGCGGCGTTGGTGGCTCTGATGGCGAAGTGAAGAACGCCACCTCCATGGATTTCTCCTACGATGCCGAGGCGGCTTTCGACTATCTCTGTAATCGCAAAGAAATCAATGCCTCCAAGGTTGGTATTATGGGCCATAGCGAGGGCGGCGTCATCAACTTCATGGTGTCGTCGCGTCGTCCCGAGGTGGCTTTCCTGATCTCTTTGGCCGGTCCTTCGGTGAACGGCATAGAGGTGCTCAAAGAACAGCAAGCCGCCATCTTAAGGGCTTCGGGCATGACGGAAGAGATGGTACAGTTTAATGGCAATGCCAATGCACAGATGTTCGACATCATTGAAACGTCAAACAGTAGGGAAGAGGCCGACAGCCTCTTGCGCCAATTGGTGAAAGGCTGGGGCTACAACGAGGAACTGACCGAGCAGACGGTGGGGCAGATGGCATCACCGTGGATGTATTATTTCCTAAGATACGACCCCACCGATGCCATCGTGAAGACCAATTGTCCGGCCTTGTTGTTGAACGGCTCCAAGGACCTGCAAGTGATTGCCTCGCAGAATCTCCCTGGCTATGAGAAGATCATCGCCGAACACGGCAAGACCAACCTCACCCTGCGTGAGTTGCCCGACTTGAACCATCTCTTCCAGCATTGCGAGACGGGTTCGCCCAACGAATACTTCGAAATCGAGGAGACCATTTCGCCCGAGGTGTTGGAGATGATCGTGGGGTTTGTGAAAGGGATTGAAAAATAATTCGTTAGAAAGCATTTCGTATAAAAATAATTCCTATCTTTGCAGCCCAATTCAGAACGCAGTCCAGATTGGTTGCAAAATCAGCGGTTTGAGTTGAAAATCAAAAGTTTAACCTCCTCGTTGGCGGTTTTCTGGAACGCTTGCGGGTACAATTTTTTACAATTATTACAATGGCAGAAAACGAAAACATCATCAACGAAGCCATGCCGGTAGAAGAAAAGGCCGTTGAAGAAACCCCAGTCATGGAAGCCCCCGTTGAGGAAGCTCCCGCTAAGAAGGCCCCCAAGGCCCCGAAGCAGAAACCCGTTCCCGCCGAGGATTTCGACTGGACTTCATCTCACAAGAAGTTCGACAACTACTCAGCTGACGAACGCGCCAAGCTCGAAGAGAAGTATGCTGGCACTATGAACCAGATCGCCGACCACGAGGTCATCGAAGGCACCGTGGTGGCCATCACCGACCGCGAGGTCGTGGTCAACATCGGCTTCAAGTCGGATGGTGTTATCCCTGTTGCTGAATTCCGCACCAACCCCAACCTGAAGGTGGGTGACAAGGTGGAAGTCTACGTTGAGAACCAAGAAGGTCCCAACGGCCAACTCATCCTCTCTCACAAGAAAGCCCAACTGCTCAAGTCTTGGGATCGCGTCAACGAAGCCTACGAAAGTGGCGAGATCGTCAACGGTTATGTCAAGAGCCGCACCAAGGGTGGCCTCATCGTCGAAGTGTTCGGCCTCGAAGCCTTCTTGCCCGGCAGCCAAATCGACGTCAAGCCCATTCGCGACTACGACGTGTTTGTTGACAGCGTGATGGAATTCAAAGTCGTGAAGATCAACCAAGAGTTTAAGAACGTGGTTGTGTCTCACAAAGCCCTCATCGAGGACGAACTCGAAGCCCAGAAGGCCGAGATCATCAGCAAGCTCGAGAAGGGTCAGATCCTCGAAGGCGTGGTCAAGAACATCACCAGCTACGGTGTGTTCATCGACCTCGGTGGCGTCGACGGTCTCATCCACATCACCGACCTCAGCTGGGGCCGCATCACGCACCCCGAAGAGGTGGTCAAGTTGGACGAGAAGATCAAGGTCGTCATCCTCGACTTCGACGACAACAAGAAACGTATTGCTCTCGGCCTGAAGCAACTCACTCCTCATCCGTGGGATGCTCTCGATGAGAACCTCAAGGTGGGCGACACCGTCAAGGGTAAAGTCGTCGTCATCGCCGACTACGGTGCGTTCGTTGAGATCGCCCCTGGCGTCGAAGGCCTCATCCACGTGTCCGAGATGTCATGGTCACAGCACCTCCGCAGTGCTCAGGACTTCCTGAAGGTTGGCGACGAGGTGGAAGCCAAGGTCCTTACCCTCGACCGCGAGGAGCGCAAGATGAGCCTCGGTATGAAGCAACTCATGCCCGACCCGTGGGCCAACATCACCGACCGCTATCCGATTGGCTCGAAGCACACCGCCACCGTGCGTAACTTCACCAACTTCGGTATCTTCGTCGAACTCGAAGAAGGCGTCGATGGCCTGATCCACATCAGCGACCTCAGCTGGTCGAAGAAGATCAAGCACCCGGCCGAATTCACCAAGGTTGGCGAGACCATCGATGTCGTCGTTCTCGACGTCGACCAGGAGAACCGCCGCCTCAGCCTCGGCCACAAGCAACTCGAAGAGAATCCTTGGGATGTGTTTGAAACCGTCTTTACCGTCGGTTCCATGCACCAAGGCACCGTCATCAGCGCTAACGACAAGGGCGCCGTGGTCAGCCTGCCTTACGGCGTGGAAGGCTTCTGCCCCAGCCGTTACATGAAGAAGGAAGACGGCACCAACGCCAAGGTTGACGACACCCTCGAGTTCAAGGTCCTTGAGTTCAACAAGGAAAGCAAGAAGATCATTCTCGCCCTGCCTAAGGTAGAGGAAGAGAAGGAAGTCAAGAGCGCAGAGGAAAAGGCCGCCGACAAGGCCGCCAAGCAAGCCAAGCGTACTGTGAAGCAAATCAATGACAACATTGAGCACAGCACCCTCGGTGACCTCGAAGTCCTGGCTGGTCTGAAGGAAAACCTTGAGAAGCAAGAAAAAGCTCAACAAGGCGAATAATCCTCATTCCTTGTGACAACGAAAAAACGGCCGTCCTCATCGAGGATGGCCGTTTTTGTTTTATGTCATCGCCTTATTTCTGATGGAAAGGGATGCGGTTTTGTATCGAACGACCCAAGGTGACCTCGTCGACGTATTCCAACGCATCGCCAACGGCAATGCCTTTCGAGATGACCGAGACCTTGCCTTCGAAGTCCTTCAGCTGCCTGAAGATGTAGAAATTGGTCGTGTCGCCCTCGATGGTGGCAGGTAAGGCCAAGATGATTTCCTTAATGTCCTCTTTCTTGGTGCGCTGCACCAGCTGGGCGATCTTCAGGTCGTTGGGCGAGATGCCTTCGATAGGGCTGATGACACCGCCCAAGACATGATAAAGCCCGTTATAGGAAGCAGTCCTTTCAATGGCCAGCACATCGCGCATGTCGGCCACCACGCATAGTGTGTTCTCGTCGCGACGCGGGTTGCCACAGATGGAACACACCTTGGTGTCGCTGATGTTGTAGCACCGCTCACACAGCATGATGTTGTGCTTCATCTTCAGCAACGCATCGGCGAGCTGCTCGGTCTCAAGGCTGTCCTCGTTGAGCAGGTGCAAGGCCAACCTCAAGGCGGTCTTCTTGCCGACACCTGGCAACTTGGAAAGCGCCTCGACAGCGTTCTCTAATAATATGGATGAATACTCTGCCATACAATAATCGCGGCAAAATTAAGTTATTTCCTTAAATTTGCAGCCTCAAAAACGAAGAAATCATGAAAAGATATGCCCTTATCCTCGCTACCATGTTGTTCGCCGTCACCTCACTGATAGCTCAGGACTTCAACCAAACCGACGCCAAAGGCCGCCGACAAGGTCGGTGGCACGACTACTATCCCAACGGTCAGCTGCGTTACGAAGGCGAGTTCAAGAACGACAAGTGCAAGGGCGTATTCCGTTATTATGACGAACAAGGCAACCTGAAAGCCACCAATGAGTTCGACAAATCGGGTGAGCGGGCCTTGAACAAGACCTATGCGCCCAACGGCAGGGTGGTGGCCACGGGCACCTACCTGAACCAGAAGAAAGATGGAGAATGGAAGTATTATGATGCTTCTTCAGGCCAACTGCGTATGGTCGAAGACAATAAGGAAGGGAAGGTGCACGGCTGGTCGCGGCTCTACAATCCTCAGAATGGCGTACTTGCCGAAGAGACCCAGTTTGTTGAAGGGAAGCCCGAAGGGCCATGCCGCAAGTATTCGGATACCGGAGTCATGATTATGGAATGCCAATACCATAACGGATTACTGGAAGGCCCAGCAAAGACCTATTATCCCAGCTCGCTTTTGAAGGAGGAGGGACAATATGAAAAAGGCCAAAAAGTGGGGAAGTGGAAGACCTACAATGAGGAAGGCGATGTCATCGCCGAAGAGGCCTTTGGTGAGCAGGCGATCCAATAAGGCTTATTGGCAGTTTTTGATGTAGTCCTCCAAGTTGGGACGTCCATATTTGTCAGCCAATTTGTAATATTCGCAGGCCTTGTCTTGGTCGTTCATCAGATAATATGTTCTTCCAAGGTTGAAATAGGCATCAGCATAGTCGGGCTTCAATTCGATGGCTTTCTGGAAGTCTTCAATGGCGCCTTGATAGTTCAATGCATTGACTTTAGCGCAGCCGCGAAAATAATAAGCCTCGAAGTTGCTTTTGTCGTATCTGATGGCCTTGCTGAGGGTTTCCTCGGCCTTTTGGAAGTCGCTGTAACGCAGTAGCTGCTTAGAGCCTTCTTCGGTGTAAAGGCGTGACTTGGCGGGGTTTTCGCAACCGGTCAGGGCGAAAAGGGTCATGATGGCGAACAGTAGTGTCAGTCTTTTCATCGCTTCAATTTTTTGCAAAGATACGCTTTTTTCTGTTATGCGAATGAGGCAACGATGGCCTTTACCGTGGTGATGAGCTCCTGCAGCTTCTTCTCGCTTTTGGCTTCGCAGAGGAAACGGAGATAAGGTTCGGTGTTGGAAGGCCTGATGTTGAGCCACCAGTCGGGATAATCAAGACGGTAACCGTCGAAATCGAGGAAGCGCTCGGGTTCTTCAATCTGCATGAAATGGTCTCTTACGGCGTCCATGGCCTCTTGCTTACGCTCGATCTTGAAGTTGATTTCGCCCGAGTTGGAATAGGGCGTGATGCCGTCGATGATTTGACTCATCGTGATGCCTTCCTTTTTGCGTTGGGCCAGAAGCCGGAGCACGATGGAGGCGGCCAGCAGGGCGGAGTCGGAGTAGTAGAAGTCACGGAAATAGTAGTGCCCGGCCAGTTCGCCGCCGTAGCAGCCGTCCAGCTCGCGGAGTTTCAAAGCTGCGTAGGCACGACCCACACGCCAGGTCTCCACCTTGGCTTTGTATTTGTTCAGGTATTCTTGGATGGCACGTGAGCTGCGGATGTCTTGCAGCACTATGCCTTTTTGCCTTTGTTCGCCGATGAAATAATCGCCCAAGAAGGCAATGATGAGGTCGGGACTGATGAAACGACCTTTCTCGTCGATGAAAGTGATGCGATCGGCGTCGCCGTCGAAGAGCAGGCCGATATCGCATTTCTCTTTTTTCACCAAGGCCTTGATTTGCTCTTGTGCGTTGGCTTCCAACGGGTTGGGCTCGTGGTTGGGGAAGTTGCCGTCTAAAGTGTCGTTAATATAATGCGCCTTGCCGATGAGCTCGTGGACGAAGAGCGAGGCCATGCCGTTGCTGCAGTCCACGGCGATGTTGAGGTTGTCGTGAGGGCCCACAAATTGACGCTGGAAAGCCAGATAGTCCGCATTGACATCTTTTTCGCGGATGACCCCTTTCTTCTCGCAAGGCACGGTGGCCCTGTCGCTTGCCACCAATGCCTCCAGGCGGTTCAAACCTGTGTCGTAGCCCACGGGTAGAGCGTCTTTAGCCGAGATCTTGAGTCCGTTATGATGCTTGGGGTTGTGTGATGCCGTGATCTGGATGGAGGCGCCGTAGCCGTATTTGGCCGTCGACCAATAGACCATGGGCGTAGTGGAGAGGCCTATGGCATCCACGTTCTTGCCACGGTCGGTGAGGCCATGGGTGAGCGCATCAAACATGGCGTCGGATGAGAGTCGCATGTCGCGTCCCACGAGATAGGTGTCGGTGTCGAGGACCTCGGGCAGGAAATACCCGATGCGGTAGGCGATGTCTACGTTGAGGTCGGTGCCCCATTCGCCTCTAATATCGTATGCCTTAAAAGCTTTCATTTTCATAGGTCTGGTTATTTCTTGATTCCACGTTGGTTAAGTGCCTGCTGGTATCTTGTAGCGTTACGGTTGTGCTCGTCGAGAGTCTTGGCAAAGTTATGGTAGCCGGAGAAGTCTTCCTTGGCGCAGAAGTAGTAGTAATGGTGGTCTTCAGCATTCAGCACGGCCTTGACGGCGGCGATGGAAGGGATGCAGATGGGTCCCGGGGGAAGACCTTGGTGTTTATAGGTGTTGTAGGGTGAGTCGATCTGTTTGTGATAGTCGAGCACGCGTCGGATGCTGTAGTCGTTCCAAGCGAAGATAAGGGTGGGGTCGGCCTGCAACAGCCAGTTGCTCTTCAGTCGGTTGAGGTAGACGCCTGCCACACGCGGCATCTCATCGCTCATATTGGTCTCCTTGTTGACGATGGAAGCCAGTGTGCTGACTTGAACAGGGGTCAAGCCTTTGGATTGGGCTTGCTGCTTGCGTTCCTCATTCCAGAATTTGTTGTACTCCTGAAACATACGGTTTACATAACCTTCGGCGTCGGTGTTCCAGTAAAACTCGTAGGTGTCGGGCAGGAATAGGGCAGGGATAGTGTATTTGTTGAACCCCAATTGGCTAATGTATTCCTGGTTGTGTAGCAGGCTTGCGATGGAGGAGGAGTCGGCTTCTATCTGTGAGGCAATGCGGCCTGCCAACTGGTCGACATTACGCATATTGTTGAAGGTGACTTTCACAGGACTCTGAAGACCGCCACGCAGCATGTTGACCAAACGGTTGTTGCTCATGCCGTCTTTCACGATGTAGCGGCCGGGGTGGATGTTCTCGGGGTATTCCTTTTTCTGCGCTATCCAATTGAAGCTCTTCTCGTTGACCAAGAATCCGGCGTTATTGATGAGGTTCTGCACTTGTTCGTAGTCGGCGCCTGTGGGGATGAACAACTCGACGTCTTTGCCACCAGCGGTTTTCACATTGGGTGACATGAGGCTGCGGTAGAGCCAATAAGCGAAGGCCAAGGCAAAGATCAGCAGGATGGCGAGCACCAGCAGTATGGTGAACCGTGAACGCTTACTGTTTTTCTTTTTCCCGCTTCTTCGGGCCTTTTTTTCTTTTGGAAGTGTGGTTTCTATTTTGACCATTTATGTATTTGTTCTTATATGAAGTTTCAAATTCCGTAAAAGTTGTTCCCCCTTGAAAGGGGGGTAGGGGGATTCAAAGATGCTTTCTCTTCATTTTGTATTTGATAATACTTGATCCATTATACTCTTTGCAACATGTTCAGAATCCTTTCTCACTTCGTTGTCCAACACTCTAACTACTTTCAATCCTAATACTTGCATTTGTCTATCCCTTTCCTTGTCATATTTTTGAGCCTCTTCATTAAAGTGTGATGCTCCATCTATCTCAATAACTAAGTCAAGTTCTTTGCAATAAAAATCTGCTATATAGTTTAGTATGGGTTTCTGTCGATTAAATGTATAGCCAGTTTGTTTACCTTTCAATTGATTCCATAAAAGCTTTTCCGATGACAGACAATCATTGCGCAAATTACGACTTCGTTGTTTTAGACTTGGATTGTAAGGAAGATTATATGGTACAAATATCAGTTTATCTGTGTGTATCCCGTTTTGTTGAAGATAATCTGGAGTGAAAATTGAGAATCGGTCAGTTGGGGCTGTTTTAATCCCCCCAGCCCCCTTTAAAGGGGGAGTTGCTTCGACATCTGTTGGGGACATATACTGGTACTCCAGCTCATCTAAAAACCCCTCGGCGGTTTTCAACCAGCTCTTACGCCTTCCGCATAGTACAAATCCAAGGCTTTCAAACAATTTTAGGCTCTCCGTATTGGTTTCATCTATGGAGCAATACACCTGATGCAAAAGTACATCATGGAAAAGATACTCTATACACAGGGCCAAAGAGGCCTTGGCATAGCCTTGTTGGCGATGCTCTTTGTCGATTAAGATGCCCAATGCGGCGCGTTGGTTGATGCCGTCGTAGTCGAAGATGTCGACGCAGCCGATGGATTCGCCCGTCTCGTTCAGATCGATCATCAGGCGGAGTTGCTTGGCGGTGACCAAGTCGTTGTTGCCCAGCAAAAACTGCTCAATCTGAAAACGGCTATAGGGCACGTGTGTCCCGCTGACCCGCCAGATGTCGCGGTCGTTCTCCCATCGGAAGATAAGCTCGGCGTCGTCAGGCTCGGCGCAACGAAGGGTTATCGTTTTGTCCTTGATAAACATGATTGTCGCAATTCATGAAAAACTGCACGAAGCGTGGAAATTGGCACATATTTTGATTGCCTTATCCCGCTAAATTTTCGACAAAAATAAGCATTTCGGTGCAATAAAGGTTGAAAAAATGCATTAATGAGACTATAAAAGGAAAAAGAAACTATAATTTGAGATAAGATGAGAAAAGTGAGTATGACATTGATGCTGGCGGCTTTGCTGATGGCCGCTTCTTGTGCTAATCAATCCCAGAACGCTAACGACAGCGAAAACCAAACTGAACAGCAGCAACCCGTTTCGCAGGTGGAACAGGTGCAGCAGCCCCAAGTGCAGCGTGCGGCATTTATGCCGGCACAAGGCACACCCGACTTCGTTGATGCCGCCGAACGCAGCGTCGACGCAGTGGTCCATATCATGACTAAGGTGGTCAGACAGAGCAATACCTACGAAGACTTCTTTGGCGCCTTGCTTGGCCAGATCTACGGTTATCCGGGTCAAACCCGCAACAACACTATGGTGGCCTACGGCTCCGGCGTGGTGCTCACGCCTGATGGCTACATTGTCACCAACAACCACGTCGTGGAAGGCGCCGATGAGGTGGAGGTCACCTTTAATAATAAAGTGAAGAAGACCGCTACTATTATTGGAACCGATCCGACTACCGACCTGGCTTTGATCAAGGTGGAAGCCTCTGATTTGGCTTACCTTACTTTTGGTGACTCCGATAACGTTCGTATCGGAGAATGGGTGCTGGCTGTTGGTAACCCCTTCAACCTAACATCCACCGTCACTGCGGGTATCGTGAGTGCCAAGGCGCGTAACCTCAGCATCTTGGGCGAAGGCACTTCGGTGGAGTCCTTCATCCAGACCGATGCCGCCGTCAACCCTGGTAACAGTGGTGGTGCTTTGGTGAACACTAAGGGCGAGTTGGTCGGCATCAACGCAGCCATTGCCTCGCACACGGGTTCCTACGAAGGCTATTCCTTCGCCATCCCTTCCAATATCGTCCGTAAGGTGGTCGATGACCTGTTGCTGTATGGCACCGCCCAGCGTGGCTATCTCGGCGTGCAGATTGCCGAACTTACACAGGAAATTGCCGACAAGGAAGGCTTGGAAAACATTGAAGGCGTGTATGTTGCAGAAGTCACTGATGGCGGCGCTGCCAAATTGGCAGGGCTGAAATCGGGTGATGTGATCACCTCTATCAACGGCAAGAAGGTGAACTCCACGACCCAACTCAAGGAGAGCGTCGGACAATACCGTCCAGGCGACAAGATCGACGTGGAAGTGAACCGCAATGGCCATCATCATCACTATGACCTGACCTTGCTCAACGAAGCCGGCAATGTGAATGTGGTCAAGAAAGGCGACAGCTTCTACAACTCCGAGTTCGGACTGATGCTGCAGCCCATCGACCAGAACGACATGAGCCGTCTGAACATCAAGAACGGCTTGAAGATCGTAGAGATCCGTCAAGGCCGTTTCATGAACTCTGGTGTGCCGGTCGATTTCGTCATCACTAAGGTGAACGGTGTCGCCGTCAACGACAAGACCGAGCTTGAGAATGCACTAAAGAACAAACGTTCGCGCCGCACCACCATAGAGGGTGTCTATCCCAATGGCATGAACGCGACGTTCTACTACTAAGTAGTCAAAAGAATTTTCTGAAAATCAAAGACTTCGGTACGGTTTTTGATAGTATTTACTTTCGTGATTCGGGGAGACTGCGCCCTGCGGCCTCCCTTGATGAGCGGATTATGCAAAAAATCATGTGGAGAGCGATATGAAGAGTAAGATTTTGAATATGAAACAATTAAACAATAATAAGATTACGAAGAAATGAGACAACTGAAAATTTCAAAACAAATCACCAACCGCAATTCGGGTACTTTGGACAAGTACCTTGCCGACATTGCGAAGGAGGCCTTGCTGACCACGGATGAGGAGGTGGAGTTGGCGCAGCGCATCAAGGCGGGCGATAAGGCCGCATTGGACAAGCTGGTCAAGGCCAACCTGCGCTTCGTCGTCTCGGTGGCCAAACAGTATCAGAACCAAGGCCTGAGCCTGCAAGACCTCATCGACGAGGGTAACCTAGGCTTAGTGAAGGCCGCCCAGCGTTTCGACGAGACACGCGGCTTCAAGTTCATCTCGTATGCCGTGTGGTGGATCCGCCAGAGCATCCTTCAAGCCGTGGCCGAGCAGGCGCGTATCATTCGTCTGCCCATGAACCAGGTGGGCGCTATGGCCAAAGTGAAGAAAGCCGTTTCGTTGCTTGAGCAGAAACTGGAACGCCGTCCCACAGTGAAGGAAATTGCCGACGAAATCGGTATGCCCGAAGACAAGGTGGAGCAACTGCTCAGCCTCAACTCGCGTGCCGTGTCGACCGACGCACCACTCGACGATGAAGACGATGCCAACTTCTTGGATGTCTACATCGCTGAAGATGAGAAGCAAACCGACGCTGCTGTGGAGCAGGAGTCGGCCAGCAAGGCCATCCACAACTCGCTCGACATGCTGAACGAGAAGGAACGCACCATCATCCGCATGTATTTCGGTCTGGGTACCACGCGTGAGTATTCCTTGGAAGAGATCGCCATGAAGCTCGACATCTCACGTGAGCGCACCCGTCAGATCCGCGACCGTGCGTTGAAGCGTTTGAAGACGGAGCCTAACTCTCCGCTTTATCAGATGTATATGAACCAATGAAAAATGTGGGATCCCAATTTGGAATCCCACTTTTTATTATATTTGCAGCCACGAACATCTAAATTTTACCTTATGAAATACGAACTCATCAAATTGCCTTACGAGGCAAATGCTTTGGAACCCGTCATCAGCAAGGAGACGTTGGGCTTCCACCATGGCAAACATTTGAATGCTTATGTCAACAATTTGAATGCAGCCATCGAAGGTACGAAATACGAGGAAATGCCTCTCGAAGAAATCGTCAAGACCGCCGATGGTGGCGTGTTCAACAACGCTGGTCAAATTCTGAACCACAATCTTTATTTCACCCAATTCCGTGCCCCGAAGGCTGACAACAAGCCCACGGGTGTGATTGCCGATTGGATCGACAAGCAATTTGGCTCCTTCGATGCCTTCAAGGAGGAATTCACGAAGAAAGGCGCCACCTTGTTTGGCTCGGGCTGGGTGTGGCTCTCCGTAGACAAAGACGGCAAACTGCAGATCACGCAGGAGACTAATGCCGGCAATCCCGTGCAGCGTGGCTATAGGCCCTTGCTGACCTTCGACGTGTGGGAACATGCCTATTACATCGACTACCAGAACCGTCGTCCAGACCATCTGAATGCCTTGTGGCAGATCATCGACTGGGATGTGGTGAACGAGCGTCTGTAAACGACATGACGTCTGAAAACAAAAATCGCGGCGGGGATGACCTCGTCGCGGTTTTCGTTTTTATTCGGATTTCATGATGCGATGCACGCTTCGGCTGTCGCCATAATCGACTTGCAGCAGATAGGCTCCTCCACTGAATTCGCTCAGGTCGAGTTCGAATTGTGTGGACGAAACCTCTTGCTTCTTCAGCAGTCGGCCATAAAGGTCGTATACACTGATGCTATGGGCCGTGTTGTCAGTGGTGACGCGCAAGACGTCGGTGAAAGGATTGGGGTAGATCTGGCATCTTGAGGCGTTTTCGATGACATAGTCGTCGAAATTGAAATGCGCCACATACGCTTCTGATGCAGTGACTATGAAAGTGAAGGTAGCATCAGTGGAAACCTCAATGCCATTCTTGGTCCAATTGATGAATTCATAGTTCTCGTTGGCAGTTGCCGTCAGTGTGCAGGTGGTGCCGTGATCGTAGTTGCCTGCACCCGTTATCATGCCACCTTCGGTGGGGTCGGCAGTCACGCTGATTGTGTAGTTGTTGAGCGTGAAGTTAGCCACAAGGGTGCGATTACCTGCAACAACGAAGGTGTAGCTTCCATTCGTTGTGACCTCATCACCATTTTCGGTCCAATTGATAAAGGTGTAGCCCGTGTTGGCAGTTGCGGTCACAGTGCATTGCTGACCTCCTTCATAATTGCCACCACCAGTCACCGTTCCTCCAATATTCGGGTTGGGGGAGACATTAATGTTATAGGTGTCGGGTAGTTGTTCCTCGAAATTTGCCACTAACGTGCGGTTGCTTGTCACGACGAAGGAATAGTTGGCGTCAGTAGAGACCACACTGCCATTCTCTGTCCAATTCATGAAAGTGTAACCATCTGCCGAAGTGGCGATGACCGTACATGATTGACCATGATTGTATGTGCCGCCGCCACTCACTTGACCGCCATTGCTTGGGTTGGCTGAGACAGTTACGGTATAGGTGTTTTCAGTGAAGTTGGCCACCAAAGTGCGGTTGCCTTCCACGTTGAAGGTGTAGCTGGCGTTGGTCGACACCACATTGCCATTTTCAGTCCAGTTGGTGAAGGTGAATCCAGTGCTGGCTGTAGCTGTGACGGTGCACGATTGGCCTTGGTTGTAGGTGCCGCCGCCAGTGACGCTTCCGGCGTTGCTTGGATTGGCAGTCACCGCGATGGTATAGGCGCTTGGAGCGATGGCAACCGTTTGGATGTTACCTCCGACCAAGGGATAGTTGGTGGAGATGACGCGGATGCGGTAATTTGTTCCAGCAGGTACGTCAGGCGTTCTTGCCGTCATCACGCCGCTTGTGTTGGTGGTCGTACGACCTAACTCAACGGGATTGTTGAAGTTGCCATTGGCATCGGAGAGTTGTGCGATGACCACGTTAGGCTCAGCATTGAGATTGTCGGGCGACATCGTTCCCGTGAGGGTGAAATTGATAGTGAAGTATTCGTTGGGCTCAAATTGGGTTTGTTCCAAGTTGTTCAAGGTGAGTGTGGGGGTATACACCAGCAGGAGGTCGTCGAGAAACAGGTCGTCACTGGTACTACCTGAGCCAGGCGTTTCGTTGGTTGTGGCAGTCATCAGGATGTAGCGCACGTCGGTGCAGGGACCATTGTTGTTGAACGGGATGCTCAAACGACGCCAAGTGTAGGCTCCGTTTGCTGCCGAAGTGCGGTTGAAAGAACTAAGAGCGGTAGCCACGTGCATGTCCATTGGCTCTTCGGTGCCGTTAGCGATGATCTTGTAGTCGGCGTTACCGTGGACGACAGCTTTTACCTGGGCTTTGTCAGAGGAGCTTTGGCAACGGAAACAAACCCATAGCGTGAGTGAGTCGGGGAGTTGGGTGATAGGAGTGTTGAATGCCGTCTGACTGCGTTGCGTATAGTTGTAATTGCCTGAACCCGTGGCTGACATGCTGCCAGCGTTCATGCGTCCGTTTGTGAGGTTGCCATTGGCAGTGACACCCAAAACATTTTCTGGAAAGAGTCTAACGCTCTTGGTTCCCGAAGAGCCAGGACGTGTTTGAGAGGACTGTTCGATTTGGCTAGATACCCAGCCAGAAAACGTTCCAGTGGCAGTTCCACCCGAATGCCAATGCGTGGGTTCACTGACACGATTGGTCCATTGCTCAAATCCGCGATTGTCGAACTGAGGACCGTATTGGGCTGAAAGATTGATGCTTAAAAAACTGAAAAAGAATAGACTGGTGATAAAAATACTGCTGCGTTTCATAGGATCTGTTGGTTAATAATGCTCGCGAAATTAAGGAAAAGGAACTTGAGGATACAAAGATTTCACTCTTTTCCGTACTTTTGTAAACCAAATGAGAACGAATTTAAAACCATTATTCATTTAAAGAATTGATCGTGAAAAAGATTGTATTATTCTGCTGCCTTGTGTTGGCATCGATGGTAGCACAGGCCCAAGGCTATATGAGGGGAAGGTTTCTGATGGAGGGCGATTACACCCGTACGGCGGGCTTTGAGCCATCGGCGGTGCTCGCCCTTGATTTTAGGAATAGGCACGAGTTTTGTTCTTCTCCTAATTATTCCGAGTTTGCTTATACCTTTGGGTATAAAGCTGGTCCAGACAAACACTTTTTTAATGTGGCCTATCAATTCGGAATCAATACGAGTTGGAGGAATGAAGGCCTGCTTTATCTTGAAAACCGTTACCTTTATCGCCGTTTCAAGGAGTTTGGCATTCAGGAATTCACAGGTATGTTCTGCATAGGCTATCGCAATATCCATTGGAACTTCAAGTTGGGTTTATGCAATCGTTATATGGCCGCGATTCCGCTGCGCCTTGACGGAGGCATGGGTACCATCTTCGAGCCGATGAATGTGGTGTTTGACCTTGAATACTATTTGTTCCCCAATGCACCAGTGAAGAATCCAACTTCTAGATTTGACGAAATGCATTCGTGGAATATCGGGTGTGGCATATCCAATAGTCGCGAGTTCATCGTCGAGCGTGTGACCTTGTTCTACTATACCCTCAACGGCTATTACAATATCAACGACAAGTGGCGTGTGTTGGGCGAAGCAGGACTGCATCCTGCTGGTGTTCTGAACCTATCATCGCAATACAACGGATTCTTCATCAATGTTGGTTTCACCTATAATTTTGAATAATTATGAAAAAACGACTGCATATTCTATTTGTAATCTCACTTACCATTGGATTAGGGTTGTCCTCCTGCAACCGCTTGGATGTCGCAGGCATGGTCATCAACCGCAGCGACACTGAGGAACGTGTGGCCGACTGGCTCGACTACAACGCACAGAACGGCGAACCCGTCATCGAGAATGCCCCTGACGAGTACCACATTTATTCCTGTTCCGATTCGCACTATTCCGAGCGCGACAGCATCGTGCCTCAGGGCGAGAACGACCGTCTCTACAAGTACATCACTGCCGAGCGCAACGACCCGAAGGCCATTTTTGCCATCCATGCCGGAGATATCGTGAACGAGAGTGGGGAAGCGGGCTTCAGGATGACGCATGACGCTTTGGTTTATGATTCCGTGAATCAGGCCAAAAACGACCCATGTTTCTTGGTCATTGGCAACCACGATGTGTATTTCGACTGCACACCTTTCTACAAGCAGTATTTCCATACCTCGACTTATACCGTTACGGTGAACACCGTCAGTGGCTACAAGGATTTGTTCATCTTCTTGGATTCGGGCAACGGTACCCATGGTAAGCTCCAGCTGGAATGGCTCGAGGAGAAACTCTCGCATCGCGACGACTACCGTCACTGCTTTGTCGTCAGCCACAACTGGCTGTTCCGCACCTCTTATAATTACACCACCACGCCAGCAGCCAACCTGCCGCAAGACGAGCAATATGCTTTTATGGACCTGATGAGCAACAGCAATGTGGAGATGGTCATCATGGGCCACTTCCACATGCGTGAGCAACGTCAGTTTGGCGGTGTGCAATATGTGATGACCGACAACCTCAACGAAGATAAGGAAACGCCAAGTTATCTGGTGGTGACGGTCGGGGAGAAGGTCAGATATGCGTATGAAGAGCTGGAGATGGAGTAAAAAGGTCTCTACCATCCACTTTTCAACGCATTGAATTACAAATAGTTGATTTTTGGCTTTCCGCAAATATCTCTACACGAGGCTTAGGCTTGCGGAAAGCCTGTTTTTTCACTATACTTTTGCATGGTAAAACTTCAAAATGTACCATGCAATGAAAACAAGAAACCTATTCCTCACCGTCGCCTTTGCGATGTTTAACACAGTGTCTTTTGCCCAAGTCGAAATTCCTGAAGTCAAACCGAAAGCCGACAGCCTGCAGATGGCGGTAGACACTTTGCTGCTTGAAGGCATCACCATCACGGCGGAAAGACCATTGTTTTCCGTCGAAGGCGAGAAGACATTGTATCAAGTTTCAGACGACCCGACCGTGCAAGGTGGCGTGGCCTCTGATGCCTTGCAGAATGCTCCCGGCGTGAGCGTGGATGTGGAAGGCAACATCACCTTGCGTGGGACTTCTTCCGTTGAAATTTGGATCAATGACCAGCCTTCCAACCTCACGGAAGAAAACCTCAAGGCCTACATCCAGACCTTGCCCGCCAACGCCATCGACCGCATAGAAGTCATCACTAACCCATCGGCGCGTTATGCCACCACCGCCGATGGCATCATCAACATCGTGATGAACACCAAAATCAAGCGAAACGAGTTCTTTTGCTTTGGCACCAATGTTTCTTCGCAACCCTACGTGATGCCGTGGGCTTCCTACGTCTGGAAAAACGATAAGTGGACGGTGAATGCCTACGCGAACACCTATTGGTATCATGGTAAAGGCGAAGCGCATTCTGAGAAGGATTTGTATGGTGAAGATGAAGAAGGAAACCAAGTCTTGACCAGCCATTTGAAGAGTAGCATGTACAACAATTACACTACTTACAGTCCAGGGGTCAACCTGAACTTGACTTACACGCCTAACAAGATGAACACATTCTCTTTGTATGCCATGTTTTGGGATTCATTTGGGCCTTCGGAGGTTAGACAGGAGCGCGAACGCGTTGAATACATTGAACAATCGGGCGAGTACAAATACTCCATCGAGAACAAATCGAATTCAAACTATCTCTTCTTGCCTTACGGGTTGAACTATCAGCACAAATTCGATGAAGAAGGACATAACCTTACTTTACGCATGAATGGAAGTATTACCCGTTCGGCGCTTCCTATTGATTATCACAAGATTTACACCTTGCCGTCTCCGTATGAAAGGGCATTCGTGATGGACTATGTCTCGACCAACATCCCTATCAATGCACGCGTGGATTACAATTTACCTTATTCCAAGAATGGCGAATTTGGCATGGGCATCAATGCCGGTTGGGAAGGAAAAAACGAGTGCAGCCCATTGGACAGTCTGGCCAATGGCGTATATGTGCACGACTCGGTAATGTCGTATCGATTCCGTCAGGTCGATCATCATTTGGGCGGCTATTTCCAGGTGCGGCACCGTTTCGGCAATTTTACTGTGCAGCCTACTTTGAGTTTAAGGTATTATAGGACGGGAATTGTCTATCCCGACGCTCCAAATTATGATTCTACAGCTTATTATTTCTATCCTTTGCCATCGCTGCATTTGTCGTATCACACCCAGTCGATGCACAACTTCAAGTTGAGTTATTCCATGAGGATCCAGAATCCTTACGCAGAGCAACTGAGTCCTTTTATCAAATTCGATGAGGAATCCTATGCTACGGGCAATCCTAAGCTGAAACAAGTTTTCACCCACAACATTGAGGCAAGTTGGACGAAGTATTGGGACGATTTTGGTTCTGTTGGTTTGACTGGTTATTATAAAGGAAAACAAAATGAAATCAACAAGATAACTGATGCGGCTTACCATGAGCATTATGGCAGGGTGGTCTCTTTCAACTGGCCGGTCAATGTAGGCAGGTCGTATAATGCGGGTGGTGAGTTCAACATGATGTATCGTCCGAACGGGATGTTCAATTTGCGGTTTTATGCCAACCTTTATGAATCTTACATCAAGACCGATGATGCTTTGGAACCGAGTGAGATGCTTTGCTACAGTTTTCGACTGAACCTTTGGACCAAGCTATGGGACCGTCTGGAAGTGCATGCCTCGGCTTACTACAACTCTCCAACCCAGACGCTGTTTTGGAAGAAGGGTGCCAATTATTCCGTCGACTGCGGTATGCGTGCCGATTTCTTCGATCATAAGTTGTCAGTGTTTGTCAACGGCTACGATTTGTTTGGTTTGTTGAAGCAAGACACATATATTGATAGCCCAACGGTAACGGTTTCAGAAACATCAAGATACAATTCTTCTTGTGTGTGTGCAGGTTTTACATTGCGTTTCGGTAACATCGAACTGGAGAATGAGGCCCAAAATGGTGGGGAAGCGGCGGGGCAATAATTGTTGAATTGTTGCGTTGTTGAAATGATAATTCGACGAAGTCAATTGTTTAATTGTTGAGACGATGCTGAATTTGCTATACAAATCAAGATGTTGGTTGGCCTTTGTGCTGATATGCCTATTGGCAGCTTGCAATGTGAAGTCCGACATGGACAACATGGAACGGACGGTGTTGGAGATCGAAGGCAAATTCAGCAGGGGAGAGGACATCTCGCAGGACACCTCCATTTTTCAGGCACGGCGTTATTTCAATCTCACTGACGATGCCGAGATGAAAACCTTGTCGGCCCTTTACAGCGGTTGCGTCTATTGGCAACAAAACAACTTCGACTCGGCCATGGCGGCTTTGAATGAGGCCATTATCACGGCCAGGTCGAGCGAGGACATCAAACTGATGGAAAAAGTACAGACCACCATTTCAACCTTGAATGGCGACCTGGACCATAGCGAAAATATGATTTCAGTTTTTCTGCGCCGGCGCAAAATGCTTTTCATCATTTCGTTGGTATTGGTTGTGGCGGTCGCGTTGGTGTTTTTCCTCTTGTATCGTGCCACTCAAAAACGTGCTACGATAGCTGAGTTGAACCTGGATATTACCCGTTTGCAACAAGAATCCGAGGCATTAGCTGAGACCAATCGCGATAACCTCTTCCGAAAGGTAATGATGGTTTACAAGATTTTCTTGATTGGCGAGAACAAGGATATTGACAAGCCGTCCTTCCAAAAGCTGAAATCATGTGTCTGCGGACAAGCCGACTCTGCCTATGATGTTATCTTTGAAGAATACAACAAGGTTTATCCCGATGTGGTTCAACGCATCAAGAGTAACCAACCTGCTATGACCGATAGTGAATTCAAGGTCTGCATATTATCGATGATGCCATTTTCAGTGAAGGAAGTTGCTGACATTTTGGATGTATCATCCGCGATGATCGGTAAAGCACGCACCAGTATCCGCAAGAAGTTGGGTATGACCGAGGCCAGAGGGAACATTGAAGAGTTTGTTTTGGGGACGGCAGAAAAATAATCTTTCTCAAAGTGGCGAGATACTTTTGTATTAGCTACTTTTGCAGAGTAAAATGCATGTTCGACTATCATGAAAAAACACTATCAGAGAACCCTGTTGACCGTATGCTTCTGTTGGGCTTTTATCAGCAGTTTCGCCCAAGTGAAAGTGTATAAGGGCAACTCCTCTTACAGCAGCGACGTAATCTGCAATTTAAAGGACAATAAAGTGTATAAAGGTAATTCCTTGTACTCGTCCGATGTCCTTTGCCGAATTGACGACAACAAGGTGTACAAGGGCAATTCCTATTATAGTAGTGATATCTTGTTCACCATCAGGGATGGCAAAGTCTACAAAGGGTCGTCTTCGTATTCTTCCGATGTGGTTTTCACGATTAGGGACGGCAAACTCTACAAAGGCAATTCGAGTTATACCTCCGATGTCTTTGCCAACAAGCAAGGCCTCAAAGTGTATAAAAACACATCCAGCTATACTTCGGATGTCGATTTCAACCTTTCCGACAATGTCACCATCGAGCAGTTCGTGGCCATTTGGTATGCGGTGAAGTACTGTTGGTAAAGAGTTGTTGAAAGACAATCGGAAAATAAGAATCGCCCGTCAAGAATGAACCTGACGGGCGATTTTTGTGCATGAAGGTCAGCGATTATTTCGCCTCCTTCGGATAGGTCAATCCCATGTTATACAGGATGAACGAATAGATGTCAGCCTGTTCTTCCAGGACCTTGGAGATGGGCTTGCCACCGCCGTGACCGGCCTTGGTGTCGATGCGGATGATCTTGGGCTGGTCGCCAGTCTGGGCAGCCTGCAAGGTGGCCGCATACTTGAACGAGTGGGCGGGCACCACACGGTCGTCGTGGTCGGCAGTGGTGACCATGATGGCGGGATAGTGCACATCTTCGCCGCTCTTGATGGTGTGCAGCGGCGAGTAAGCATACAGGGCCTTGAACATGGCCTCGTCGTCCTCGCTGGTGCCATAGTCGCTGGCCCAGTTCCAGCCGATGGTGAAGAGGTGGTAGCGCAACATGTCCATCACGCCGACTTGCGGCACGGCCACAGCGAAGAGGTCGGGACGCTGGTTGACTACAGCACCGACGAGCAGACCGCCGTTGGAGCCACCATTTAGAGCCAAGTACTTCGGCGAAGTGTAGCCATTATTGATAAGGTATTCGGCGCAGGCGATGCAGTCGTCGAAGACGTTCTGCTTCTGCAACTTGGTGCCAGCCAGGTGCCAATCCTCACCGTATTCGTTGCCACCACGCAGGTTCATTTGGGCATAGATGCCGCCGTTCTCGATGAAGGGCAGACGCGAGGTGCTGAAGCCTGGGTTGAGGGTGATGTTGAAGCCGCCGTAGCCATACAGGAAGGTCGGGTTGGTGCCGTCTTTCTGCAAGCCTTTCTTGTAGGTAAGGAACATCGGGACCTTGGTGCCGTCCTTCGAGGTGACGAAGACCTGCTCGGTGACGTAGTCGTCCGACTTGAAGTCGATGGCAGGGGCACGGAACACGGTGGAAGTGTTATCATCGATGTTGTATTGGTAAATCGTGGTCGGGAAGACGAATGAGGTGAAGGCATAGAACACTTCGGGCTCCTTGTATTCGCTGCTGAAACCGACGGCGCCGTAGGTCGGCAGGGCAATCTCGTGGAGTTGTTGGCCGTCCATGGTGTAGACGTAGGCGTGGTTGGCGGCGTCCTTGTCGTAGGTGACGATCATCTTGCCCTTGGCGAGGCTGATGCCAGCGATTACGTTATCGCTTTCGGGAATCACGTCGACCCAGTTTTCCATCTGCGGGGTCTTGGCCGACACTTTGCAGATGCGGCCCTTGGGTGCGTTGTAATTGGTGAAGATATACAGCGTGTCGTTGATGACGTCGATGGGACCATACTGGTAGTCCATGTCATCGGCGATTTGGACGAACTTACCCTTTGGGTCTTGCATGTCGCGGATCCACAGCGTGCTGCCTGCGCCTTGGCCACTCTCGAAGAGGAACATGTAATGCTCGTCTTCGGTGAGGTCCACTTGGTGGAAATAGCGCGGCTGGGCAGGGTTGGAGTAGAAGAGCTCGTCTTGCTCTTGTGGCGTGCCGAGTTTGTGGTAGTAGATCTTGTGGTTTTCGTTCACGTTGCTGAACTCCTTGCCAGCTTCGGGGCGGTCGTAGGCGGCATAGAAGAAGCCGTCCTTGTACCAGGATGCACCCGTGAACTTGGCCCATTCGATGTGGTCGGGGAGAAGTTCGAGTGTGTCCATGTCCTTCACGTAGATTTCAACCCAGTCGGAGCCGCTGCGTTGGATGGTGTAGGCCATGTATTTGCCGTCGTTGGAGAAGCTGATGCCACCCAACGAGACGGTGCCGTCATCGGATAGTTTGTTGGGATCTAACAAGACGGTGGGCTCGCCGTCGAGCGTCTCCTGCATATAGATGACGCTTTGGTTCTGGAGGCCGTCGTTCTTCGAGTAGATGTAGCGGCCGTGTTCCTTCGAAGGCATGCCATAGCGCTCATAGTCCACGAGTTGCGTCAGGCGGTCCTTGAGGGCGCTGCGGAAGGGGATGTGGCTCAGATAGTCTTGCGTGACTTCGTTCTGCTCCTTGACCCATTTCGCGGTCTCGGCGGAGGTGTCGTTTTCGAGCCAACGGTACGGGTCGGCGACCTTCGTGCCGAAATAGTCGTCAACGACGGTGGTGTCTTTTCGCGTCTCGGGATAAGCCTTGACGGAATAGCGTTGCGGCTGTTGGTTGCAGCCGAAAAGGGTGATGATACTGCCCATAATCAAAAAGGTGAGTTTTTTCATTATTAAGGATTTAAGATTTAAAGATTCAAAGATTGTTGGGGACAAAAGTACGATAAATATCAAAAGAACTTCTTGTTTTCTTTCAAATTATGTATCTTTGCACGAATAATTGAAAATGAATATAGACATGAATAAACTATTAAAAGTAACATTATCGATATTGTTTGTTGTGGCAGTTTGGTTTACTGGATGCAATAAACCTGATGAACCCAATAATGGCGGTAATACCCCTGAAAATCCAGCAATTGTTTCTACCTCGGAAGTTCAACATGATGGTACGGTGTATATTGAGGCAGTTTTTGAAGATGGATCCAAAATGTATTTTGCACTCCTTTCTTCTACAGAGGTTGCAATGGTGAATGGAGCGTCTTTTTACCAAGATAATCCAAGCCAAGTATATAAGTATAGGGGTGAGGTGTTTGTTCCTGAAAGTGTTGCACATCTGGGCACTGTTTATTCAGTTGTTGCTATAGCATACAAGGCTTTTAATGATTGTGATTTAGTTACTTATGTTCACCTTCCAAAATCTGTAACATCTGTTGACAGATGTGCCTTTTTGGGATGTCGTAATCTGACTGGGATTAAAGGTGATAATGTTCGATCTTTCGGCTCATGGGCATTCTATGATTGTGAGTCATTAACAGATGTTTTCTTGCCAAGTACAACCAATAGAATTGACGACTTAGCATTTGCATTGTTTTTTGAAACAATAAATCCCAATGTTATAACTACTATCACATGTATGGCTTTAAATCCTCCTGAATTAGGAAATAATGTCTATTCAGGTAGGTTTATTCAAAAAATAAGTGTTCCAATGTCATCTGTAGAGGCTTATAAAACAGCAAATGGGTGGAGAGAATATGCGGATGTAATTGTTGGAATTTGAAGAATCGACGATAATATTGAGAAGTAAACATTTTACTTTGGGAGATTAATAAAACATGGCAAGATTTGTGGAACTACATGATTCTGTCAATAATGGCAAACCTATTCTTATCAATGTTGATTGGATAGCCTCTATAAGTGTGTCTTCAGAGCACACAGTTATCCATATTGGAGTAAAAAGCGACAGAAATGGAGGGAGTTGCTTGTATTCCATATCCGTTAAAGAATCTTATTACGCAGTAAAAGAAATGATTGTATGAAAAAAAAGACCGAATTTGAAATACCTATCGATAATGCTATCAATGAATTTGGTTTTCATTTGAAATCACATCCAAGAACCATTCTTTCTGCAAAGTTTGGGGATGGGAAAACCTATTTTTTATCAAAATTTATCAAAAAACGGAATAGGAGTTTTGTCTTTATCACTTTACACCCTATAAATTATCAGGTACTTGAAAATAAGGACATATTTGAGTTAATAAAACGAGATGTCCTATTTCAAATCACGGTCAACAATATGCTTTCTGAGGATTTGGATATTGATGACCAAACAGCATTAGCATTCTATATTCAGAATAATTTCATGGGACTTACTGAAAGCACGTTGTCATACATTAGCCAACTTCATTCGTCAACCGAAGTTGCAAAAGGGGTTTTAGCTGCACTTTCATTAAATAATCTGCTTAAGGAATTAAAAAATAAGGTTTTTGGATTGAAGAAGAAATATAAATCAACGTACGCTTTAGAAGAGTTTTTAAACAAGGCAGACACGATTCCAATTCTTGAAGAAGATGTAGTAACCAAAATAATACAAGACAGTATCGATGAGTATAAAACGAAACATACTAAAAAGAGGATTGTTTTGCTGATTGAGGACATGGATAGATTAGACCCTGCTCATCTGTTTAGAATCATGAATGTCTTTTCAGCCCATCTTGATACAGATGAGAAATATTTTATAGAAAACAGCAGGAAATACTTTTACAACAAGTTCCATTTTGACAATATTGTGTTTGTAATGGATTATAACAACACAAGGAGGATATTCGAGCATTTTTATGGCGAAAACACAAACTTTGAGGGATACATCCAGAAATTTGCCTCGAAAGGTCTTTTCAAGTATTCGCTTGAAGAGGAACGATGCAAGTTTGTTCAAGAAAAGACTGCCAAGATAACAGAACTACCCCTTAAATACATTGAAAATGTCATTTCCAATGATGTGTTATTAGGAAAAAACATTAGAATAATTGTTGATTCTTTTGATGACATTGATAGTCAGATTAAAGAACGCCCAATTTGCCGTAATAAACAGATTCATTTAGGAATGCTAAGGTTGTATATTATTATGAAAAGAATTGGCATAGATGAAACTCTTTTGGTCGCTGGGTATAGAAATGTATATGATGAAATTGGAAGTGAGATGGTTGAATATATAATTGGGTATTTGATGTTGTTATTTGGAAACAATACCACTGATTATTTTTATTGTAAAAATGTTCTAGAGAAAAAAGGCAATATAGAGTAGGTTTGGGGATTTACGATGCAGAAACGTGCCTATATAAAAACAATAGTATTCAACCGTACATATTCAATGGAAGTGAAGAGTCACATAATAATTTTGATGATTGGCCAATAGTATTGAAAAGATTTGTTTCGAAATAACACTTAATCAAGTATCATTCACCAATTATTTGGTGTTTTACATAATCAAATTCAACATACCATGAAGGCATATAATGATTATATGAATGAATTATCCCAAGACGATTTGTTGGAAGGTCTTCTTGGTTTTGGATTGTTTGCCGATAAGTTACCAGGTGTTTTATCGAGTGAAGCTTTTTACAATTATTGTAAAACAAATGGTTTCCCAAAATTTGAGCAAAAGGGGCGTGATTATATTAGATATGAAACGACAAGAAATACAAACATCCCTAGATTAATATCTATTCCTAACCCTTTTGCATATTCAAATCTTTGTAATTGCATTTCAAACAATTGGGAAGAATTGAGAAATGTATTTAATGAAGCATCCTCAACACACAGTTTTAAGATAAGTCAAATTCATATTCAAAAACTAAAAAATAAAAAACAGTTGTTTGAAATGAATAAGCATTACACGGACAAAGACTATTCTTTATCGTTGTTCCTTGACAAACTTCAGATAATGAAAAGAGTTAGAGTCTGTGCTGATATTTCAAATTGTTTCCCTAGTATCTATTCGCACGCACTTCCTTGGGCAATTGTTGGTAAAGAAGAAGCAAAAAAGAACAAAGAAGATAAAAGTAAGTGGTATAATGTTCTTGATTTCCATGTTCGAAATACTAAAAACGAAGAAACAAATGGATTACTAATAGGACCTCATAGTTCAAATCTTCTTTCAGAACTCGTTTTATGTCGCATTGATCAAGATTTGGCTCCACATTACAATTTTATTAGAAACATTGATGATTTTACATGTTATGTAAATTCGGATGATGAGGCAGAACGCTTTTTGCTAGATTTAAATGCAAGTCTCAAAAAATATGAATTAGCCTTAAATACTAAAAAGACGGAAATCATCAAACTCCCTGTCTCATCAACTTCTGATTGGGTAGGAGCATTAAATAGTTATCATATTGGAAACGATTTAACAGAAGACAAAAAAGTAGTTTTTAAGTTTCAAAGATTAAAAGCATATCTAGATTTAGTTATCAGTTTGGCTAAGAGCACAAATAATCAATCGATTTATTCTTATGCCATTAAAACTATATCGAATACATATTTGGGCAAACGAGCCTTATCGTATTACATCAATACTATTCATCATCTTGTGTGTCTATATCCGTATTTAGTCCATTGGATAGAAGAATTTGTTTTTGATGCCTTCAGCATTTCAAAAGGAACAATTAGAGAAATAGCCCAAGATGTATATAACGTGGGTGTTAGTAGGCGTATTTATGAGTCCTGTAGTTTTGCCTTATACTGGGCAATAAAGTACGGCTTTGATTTATCAAATAATCATATTGAAGATTCCTTTGCAAGCGAGGATTGTGTTTTTATGCTTTTATCTTATTTAAAAACAACTAAAGAAAAAGGCAAAATCAAAGAAGGAAAGAAAAAGTTCAAAGAAAAAGCCAAGAGTCTCATAGTTGACATGGATAGATATTGGCTTTTTATTTACGAGGTTTTGCCGAAAACAGATTTGCCTATTGGAGAGTTTCGTGCAATAAAAGAGAAAAAAGTTACTTTTGTTAAAAACGAGTTTTTATAAAAGGATGAGGCCCATTATAGAGCATCTAACAAAACAAACATATTACTGATACGAATTGCAATATGGAAACCCAAACAATAGAATACAAGCAGCAGTGGGACGACAAATACCTTGCCTACATTAGCGGTTTCGCCAACGCGCAAGGCGCAGATAGATTGAATAATACCAAATATCAAAAAACTAGACAATGACCAACGAAACCCAATACATATTATACCAACTGCCTGACGAAAAAGGTGTCATACAAGTGGTTATTAAGGATGAATCCTTATGGGCCACACAGAAGGCTATGGCTGCATTGTTTGATTGCTCAACAGACAATGTTTCTCTTCATTTGAAGAATGTTTTTGCTTCAGGTGAATTAGACAAAAATTCAGTTACCGAGAAAATCTCGGCAACTGCCGCAGACGGCAAAAACTACCAAACCCAGTTCTACAACCTTGATGCCATTATTTCAGTAGGCTATCGTGTTAATTCAGCCAAGGCCACTAAATTCCGCATTTGGGCCACTGGCGTACTTAAAGAGTACATCCGCAAAGGCTTCGCCCTCGACGACAACCGCCTGAAGAACCTTGGTGGAGGTGGTTATTGGAAAGAACTTCTCGAACGTATCCGCGACATCCGTTCTTCGGAGAAGGTGTTTTATAGGCAAGTGCTGGATATTTACGCCACAAGCATCGACTACAATCCCCAAGCCGATATTTCCATTGAGTTTTTCAAGCGGGTGCAGAACAAGATTCATTATGCCGTGCATGGCCAGACAGCTGCCGAAGTCATTGTCAGTCGCGCAGATGCCGAAAAG
>JAFYHS010000029.1 GCA_017539045.1 Bacteroidales bacterium | reverse complement strand
GCACCGCCGCAGTGCCACCGACTGGGAGGCTCTGGTTCGTCCCGGCCGCCGGCTGAAGCCCGGAGCTGTCTGCCAGTTCGGCGACGGACTGCTTCGCTGCGAGATCCTGGAAAACATACCGGCCCAAGGGTTCGGCTGTTCGCCGATTAAAGTGGCACGCGAGCTGGGTTCAGAACGTCGCGAGACAGTTCGGTCTCTATCTGTTGCGGGCGTCGGAGGCTTGAGGGGGGCTGACCTTAGTACGAGAGGACCGGGTCGGACGGACCAACGGTGTGCCGGTTGCGCCGCCAGGCGCACGGCCGGGTAGCCGCGTCCGGATGAGATAAGCGCTGAAAGCATCTAAGCGCGAAACTCGCCCCGAGATGAGGCCTCCTTTGAGGGCCGTCGGAGACGACGACGTTGATAGGCCGCAGGTGGGAGCGTGGCGACACGTTGAGCCGAGCGGCACTAATTGCCCGAACGCTTCCGCTCTGCGCCCCGCGAGGGGGCGCGGTGCGCTGTGTGGTCCTTGTGCCGGCTTTCGCCCGTCCGTCGAGGCCGTAGAGAGAAAAGTGGCGGCTATGGCGCGGGGGCGCACCTCTTCCCATTCCGAACAGAGAAGTTAAGCCCCGCCGCGACGATGATACTGCGGGAGACCGTGGAAAAGTAGTTCGCCGCCCACCCATAGCGGAAAGCCCGTCAGCAATTGCTGGCGGGCTTATCTGTTTTTATACGTCAGCTTATCGTTCTTTTTATTATCTTTGCATCACATTCTGTGTACCATGAAAGAATTGCTGATTCGTTCCATCTCTGGCTTGATTCTGGCAGCCTTACTCATAGGTTCTATCTGCCTCTCTCCTTGGGCCCTCGCCGCTTTGCTCCTGCTGATTGTTGTCATCGGCACATTTGAGATGTCACGTCTGCATCAGATGCAGTCCTGGCCACATCTTCTGATTGGTGAGGCATGTTCGGTTGGCGCCTTTCTGTTGGCTGCTTTCGCTGCATTACAAATCATCCCAATGCGTTGGCTGTTGTTGGAACTGCTTTTCCCGATGTTTCCCTTTCTCATCGCATTGTTTTCCAAGACTAAAGATGTAAAACATGTTTTCGCCTTTGTCTATGGCTCCTTATTCTTCCTGTCCTTACCTTCCTCACTCTTGCTTTTCATGTATCGAGAGGATATGTTTGGCAATATGGCTGGACCCGGCTTGATCATTCTTGTTTTCTGCCTCCTGTGGGCTAATGATATCTTTGCCTATCTGACGGGAAGACTTCTTGGTAAACATAAACTCTTCCCACGCATATCTCCTGGCAAGACGATAGAAGGTAGCATAGGCGGATTGGTGTTTACCCTTATTGCCGTTATTGTCTTCTCTCGTTATGCCAGCTGGCTTCCCATCTCAGCAGCCTTAGGCATGGCTGCCATTGCCGTCGTGTTTGGCTCTTTAGGCGACCTTTGTGAGTCGATGCTGAAACGTCAAGCGGGGGTGAAGGATTCGGGTAAGTTGATTCCTGGCCACGGCGGTGTTTTGGATCGTTTCGACTCCGTGATGTTCAGCATTCCGTTTGTTTTCGTATTTTTGCTCCTGTTATGAGGATTCATAAAAAGATACACGAAGAAGGCAGCATAGCCATCCTGATCACTTTTGTGGTGATTGCGGTTGTTATAGCCTTCGTCAATTGGTTATGGCCTTCTCAAACGATTTGGCACTACCTATTCTATGCAGTGCAACTTGCCATCTTGGTTTTGATTGTACGCTTTTTCCGTGTGCCCATATGGAGAAAGACAACCCTTGAACCTGATTCCGTATTAGCCCCTGCCGATGGAGAGATTGCGGCCAACGAGGTGGTGATGGAGAATGAGTATTTCCATGACGAGCGTCGTCAGATTTCCATCTTCATGTCTATTTATAATGTTCATGTCAATTTCTTTCCTTTTGATGGTGAAGTGACTTATTATAAATACCATCCCGGTAAGTTTCTTTTGGCTTTCAACCCCAAGTCGTCTACCGATAACGAGCATAACACCATTATTCTGAAAGACACAAAAGGTCGTGAGATCCTTGTACGTCAAATCGCTGGTTTCGTGGCGAGGCGTATCGTGTGCGACTTGCAGCCCGGCGATGAGGCTGTCGTAGGTGAGGAACTGGGCATGATTCGTTTCGGTTCCCGTGTGGATGTGTTTCTCCCAATAGATGCCGAGATCAAGGTTAAGATAGGTGACAAGACTGTAGGAAAAGAAACGGTTTTAGCTAAGCTGAAATAAGTTGTTTACAATATCTCTTTGATTTCCAATAAACTACGAACTTCATAGGTTCGCTCACCTATGGTTTTTTCCCCGCTAGGATTGAAGAAGAGTTGATCGATTTTGGCGGCACGTGCGCCATCAATGTCAACCGCCATTTCATCGCCAATCATCAAACTTTCTTGGGCTGTTGCACCTGCTTTCTTTAAGGCGAAGAGAAAGATTTCGGGGTTGGGCTTCTTCACCCCGACTTCTTCCGAAACGGTCAAAGTCTCGAAATAAGGCTCCATGCCCGAGCCCCCCAGCTTAGTATGCTGCACCTCTTGAAAGCCGTTGGTGATCAGATGTAAATGGTATTTAGGCTTCAAGTAATCCAATAGTTCCATGGTTCCTGGCACCAACCTGACGATGCGTGGCGACCAATACACATAGTCCTTGCTCAGATTGTCGGCAAGTTCGATGTCATGGATGCCATAATGCTCCAAAGGTTTCAGGAATCGTGTGCGATTGAGGTCGTCCTTGGTGATTTTGTCGGCACGATAGAGTTCCCATAGGCGTTCGTTCAAAGGATGATAGACCATATGGAAGTCGTGTGCACTCGGTATGCCTAGTTCTTTCAGACCATATTTCTCGTAGATACGCTCGAAGGCCACTTCAGCAGCTGCGTCAAAGTCCCAAAGGGTGCGGTCGAGGTCGAAGAAAATATGCTTGTAAGGTTTCATTTCTGTAGCATTTGACGCTGCCATTCAAACAAAGCCACCGAAGCGGCATGGCTGACATTGAGGGAACGGGTTGGGCCAGGTACGGGGATAAACACCACCATATCGCATTGCAAAAGCAGCTCCTCGCTGAGGCCGTGACGCTCGCTACCCACCACGAAAGCCACATCTTCTGGAAGAGGAGTCTCGTAAATGCAAGTTGCATTGTCGGCCGTCTCAATGGCAACGATTTTCTTATGTTCGGGCACAATCTTACGTAGGTCGTTTTCCTCAGTGAAGTACCATCTGATGTTGTCGCGGCTCGATGCTGCAGAACGGCGAATCTTGCCCATCTTATGTTCCTCTTCTTTGCCTAAGAAGCATACCTCTGTAGCACCGATGTTGTCGGCCAAACGTATCATGGCCCCGATGTTGTCGGGTGTCATCAAATGGTCGGCAATGACTATGGGATGCGGCACCTTTTGATAGAGGCCTTCAGGGTTGAGATGCTCAAATAAATCGTTCGACTTGAGATAGCTCATGGCAGGCTTGACTTAATACACGAGGATTTTCCTGATGCAGTTATGGGTGTCGGTTGAGATCTGAAGGAAGTACAAGCCACCAGGCAAACCGTTGCACGAGATTTGGTCGTTTCCTGAGCACTCTCCTTGCATGACTTGTTGTCCCATGCTGTTGAACATGGCATAATGGAAAGGACGTCCCAAACTGATGTTCAGGTTGCCATGTACTGGGTTGGGGTAGAGTTGTGCATCGCATATATTCTCGTCGACGCTCACGATGTTGATGTCAATAGTGATAAAGGCGGGAATGGATTGTTGGCCTTGTGGGCTGATGGCAGTGACGCTATAGGTATAGGTTCCAAGATCCATATACTCGATGAAGTAGTTTCCGTGTTGATTGGCAATGATTTCGCCATCACGACGGATGATATAGTTGTCATCGGGATTCAGAGGCTGCCAGTGCAGGTTGACTTGATTCATGTTGGCATAACCCTCCAGTTGCAAGGCAGGCAGCAGATTGATGGTGTTCGACGAGGGGAACTGCACGTCGTCGATCCAACAGCAATCGTCGCCATAGCTACCGCTGCCGTTTTTCGAATAGATCCATTTAAACTTGTGTGTGCCTGCTGTGACGGGGAAGTGCTCGCGACTCCAGTCGACTTCGCCCGACCATTCTCCCATCACCGTATTGTCAATATAGAAGGTGAGGAGGTCCTTGTTTGCCTCGCAGCATACTTTTTTGTAGAAGCTGATCTCTCCGTCCTCAGCGACATCGATACTGATCTGAAGCGTAGTGAGGTTGGTATGGCCGATGGCCCCTGAACGAGCGCTGTATGTGCCTGTATGTGCCGTCGAATTGTCGATATACCAATGTGCGCCCCCTAAAGTCTCCCAGTTGAATGCGCTGAAGTCGCCCGTCTCGAAGGTCTCTTTGACTGGGCCGATGTTAATGAAATCGGTGCCTTCAAGCCCATAGTGACCGGCATAGGCATGATAGTATGCCTCGAAGCTGGATCCGTTGGGAACTTGTGAATCTGTGGTGAATGAAGCCGTTGTGGTGACGGTATTTCCTGCAGCAACATCTCCGAAGGAATAGATGTCGGGGCTGAAGACGAGGTCTGTGGTGCTGCTGAACAGCTGAATCATGGCGTTATGGGCGTCTGATGATCCAATGTTTCTGATGCCAACCAACAAAGTGCAGGTCTCGCCTGGATGCACGGTTCCAGTGGGTCGAAACTCAGCTAAGGTGAATACAGGAGCATGGAGAGTCATCCTGAAGCGGCTGGTCCAGGTGCCGTTGGCATCGCTGCAAACCAAAGTAAATTCGGCTTGGGTGCCATCGGCGACAGCATCACTTATGGCAATTTCGAAGCCATTGCTGATGGTGTAATGCCCCATGGCATCGATGGAAGGGATGATGGCCTCGCCATCGATGATTTCCACACAAGGCGATTCGCTGCTCAAGGTCGCCTGTATGTTGGAAGTGCCCGCATTGCCTAGGTTCTTGACGGTAAGGTCGAGGCTCAGGGTCTCGCCATAGTCGGCTTGATGGTTGCTGTCGTTGATGGAAAAGCTTTCGTAGGTGATATAAGCCCCATTGGCAGGGATGACTTCGATGTCGCGCACTTCGGTGACTTTGTTAAAGCTCATCACCACAAGTTGGGCGGTGCCTTCTTCCTCTAATGCTGTAAAATGCAGCGTGCCTTCACCGTTTATAATTGGTGCGCAGCACAGCACTTGTCCGTTGAACGAAAGGGTGGCTGTGGCATAGTCGGTATTGGCTGTGACCACGAGCTCTGACTGGCCAAGGAATATGGCCTCGGGCTGACAAGCGACGTTCATTTCAGTCGGGTTGTCGGTGCGCATGACGAGCGAGGGGTCGCCAAAAAGGATCCAAGTGTTGTGGGTGGCACCTTGGTCGCTGGGATGCAGGTCGAGGATTTTCATGTTGCCGTTGAGTGATGCCCCAGCGAGGGTGTGGTGGAATTGGTCGGCATTGCGCCATTCGCATAAGACGTTGACCATCTCGTCTTGTCCTGTCATGGGTGGTTGCCAAGGTTGGTTGGTCCATGAGAACATGCCACCGATGGCACCAGTGGGAGCACCAGTCGAGTTGTTGGTGGCACGCATCCATGCCTCTGCAAAGCAGGTGGTGTTGAATTGACCGTTGAGGCAGGCCGTCGACCAAATGATGGGCCATTTGTAGTCGTTGACGAGAGCGTTGACATGGCTGTTATTAAATGTGCCAACATGCCAACCTGTCTGCGATCCGTGGTTGCAGTAGTTGCATAGGCTTGCGCCGTTGTTGAAGTCCTCGCTCAACATAGCAGCGTTGGTGCCCACGCCCACGCCTTGATAGTGCTGTGACACGCTCTCGTAGGTGTAGTGCATCAAGGTGTCACGGATGTATTCGATGTGCACATAGTCGGACTCGCCGCCATTATGGCCATTGCCAGCGCCTTCGGTAGAGCCTATGCCTATGCCATGGTTTACCCATATCACCGAGGAAGGCATGTCGCGTTCATAATACAACACTTTAGCCACGTGGTTTTGCACATCGGCAACGCTCTCGACGGAGAAGCGGCCCACGAAGACCTCGGGGTAATAGTCGTTGCCTTCCAACTGTCCGAACCAGATGTCAGAACGACCGCCACTCATCGAGTGGGGGGTAAGGTCGGCATAGTCGCCCACCAACAAGACATAAGTGAGATTATGTTCAGGGTTAGTGTAGATGCTGTTGATGTATTCCTTAATGCTGCTGTCGTTGTTGCCACCCACTGCGGAGAGACTCACCATTGTGGTGGGACGGCCCGACTGGTTCTTCCAGTCGACGAAAGGCTGCATGGCATCCATGTATTGGTCGGGGCAGACGACGAGCATCTCACCGACATCGGGGAGAAATGGGTATTTGGCAGCCTTGGCTTTGTAATTGATGAAGCGTTGGCTGTATAAAGCCTCTGTCTCGGGGGCTATCTTTATTGAATGTTTGTTTGCATGCTTTGCGTTGTCGCCTCTCTCTCCAGTCTTACGCATGGTAAGGGTCATTTGCGTAAAGACACGGAGGGTCTTGGTCACGGGGTTATAGGCAAAGGGATATACCAAGATGTTCTGTCCTCGGCAGTCGCGAAGGATATAAGGCGTGTCTAATGTTGCATTTGCCTCAGGGAAGAATTGGTTTTGTTGATAGGCTTCTCCGTAGCGATAGGGCACTTTTTCAGGGTCGATCTGACGGCTGAGATTGCCTTTTGACGGTACGATGGAGATGTCCTTATAGTCTTGGTATTTGGTTTGTTTTACAAGCACTTCCATATCGTCATCATCACCAATAAGCATGGAGATGGCAAACAGCGGCAGGTCGGGTGCGCCTTCTTGGAGCATGGAAGCCATCTGAGGCACGGTAATGTTGTATTGAAGTCCGTCAGGGGTGTTGACAGGCGTTTTATGGAAGCCGTTTAAGGTAAAGGCTACCGTGGATTCCTGTTTCGTGCAGGATAAAAGTTTGACGGTTGGTGACTCAGGCTGTTGGCTTTGTATGGGAATCCATTCCTGGGCGATGATGCCGAGGGGGAGGAAAAACAAGGCTATGAGTAATGCTATTGGTTTTCGCATGGTAGTGATATTTGATGCTGCAAAGATAATCCAAAAACGTAAAACCCGCATTGACGGAGTGTGTTTTTCTCCATCATGCGGGCGCTACGATACAAAAAATCAAATAGTCAGTTACGATAATGCTATATTCGAAGTACTATCTTCATGTTAGGTTCAGCGTTAGTCGACGTTGTCGTGGAGGAAGGAGTTCTCGCTGCTGATGCCGTTGCTCGAAGTGGAGTAGTGCGACAGGTCGGCTTCGTTGCCTTCCTGGTTGATCTCCACGTTACGGCGCAAGTAGGCCGGCTGGTTTTCGAGCTCTTCCAAGCCACGTGTGGTCCTGAAGTTCATGCTCAAGTTGCGGAGGCGCTGTCTCTTCAGCTCGGCTTTGGGGTCGTTGTTCTTGACCTTTTTGGCCTCGAGCAGGGCGACTTCCTGTTCGGCACGGGCCTGGACCTCTTCCTGGGTGATGATGCGTGATGTGATCTCGAAACCATCATCTTCGCTGCTGTTGGAGCGGAAGGGGTTGTCGAAGACTCTGACGACGGGGCGTTCTTCCTCGTAATGCACGGTAGGACTGTCTTCTTGGACCGGAGTGGCAGGTGTGGCTTCCACTGTGGGTTCAAACAGAGGCTCGTCGTCTTCGGGAGTCGGCTCTTCTTCGGGAGCGGCTTCTTCGACAGGTTGGAACGTCTCTTCCATTTCGGGGGATTCGTGAGTCTCCTCAACGAACAGAGAGTGCACGGTCTTCTCCTCATGCTTTTCTTCGACAGGCTCTTCTTTGGGAAGGACGGCCTGAGGGGCAATGAAAGCGGGAGCCACAGGCGTCTCTGCCTTGGCTTCAGGTTGGTCGGGCGTTTCCTTGTCCTTGATGTCCCCATTCAAGCTGTACACCTTCTTAGGTTGCACAGGAGTGCTGGGCTTTTCCTTCTCGCCAACTACGGCGGAGTAAGGCTTCGCGTCGTGGTTGAATCCCGTGGCGATGAGGGTCACACTGATGGCCTCGCCAAGGCTTTCATCGGTGCCGTTACCCCAGATGACGTCGGAGTTGTTGCCACAGGCGTTTTGGGCGATTTCGAGAATCTCGTCAACCTCGTCGAGTGAGACCTCATTGGCACCCGAGGTGATATAAAGAAGGATGTTTTTGGCACCTTCGATGTTGGAGTCGTTGAGCAAAGGTGAGTGGATGGCATCTTTGATGGCTTTCTTTGCCCTGTCTTCGCCTTCGGCGGTGCCAGAGCCCATGATGGCTTTGCCGCTGTCTTTCATGACGGTCTTGACGTCCTCGAAGTCGACGTTGACATAGCCGGGGACGGTGATGATCTCGGCGATGCCGCGGGCGGCTGTAGCCAGCACGTCGTCGGCTTTCTTGAAGGCCTCGGAGAGTTTCATGTTGCCATATTGGTCGCGAAGCTTATCGGTGCTGATAAGGATGAGTGTGTCGACGCATTTCTTGAGTTCGTCGATTCCTGAGAGGGCTTGCAGTTTACGGCGACGGCCTTCTCTCTCCATAGGCATGGTGACGATGCCTACGGTGAGGATGCCTTTGTCTTTGGCGAGTTTGGCCACCACGGGAGCAGCTCCAGTGCCTGTGCCGCCACCCATACCGGCTGTGACGAAGAGCATCTTGGTGTTTTCGTCAAGCAGGGCTTCTATCTCGTCGCGGCTCATCTCGGCGGCTTCACGTCCGATATTGGGGTCGTTGCCTGCTCCCAGATCGCGCTTGCCGAGGTGAACGGTGGTCTTCACATTGCTCTTTAGCAGGGCCTGATGGTCGGTGTTGCAGAGGACAAAGTCGACGCCCTGGATGCCTTCCTCCATCATGTGGTTGACAGCGTTGCCGCCGCCACCGCCCACGCCGATGACTTTGATATAGTTGGGTTTCTCCACGCCGACGGGCTTGAATAACTCGTTGTCAGATCCGTTGTTTATCATAAAATTGTCTTCCATAGTCTTTATGTTAGAAGGGTTATTCGATGTTGTCGGGGGTAAAGAACTCAGTGAATGACACTACGATCTTTTTCAGGTCGATGCCTTTCTTCTTTTTCTTCTTGCCGTCGTCTTCACGCTCTTCAACGACTTCATGCTCTTCGGTGTCCACGACAGTTTCTTCAGGGACCACAGTGCGGCTGCTCATGGCGGGCTGTGCTGCTTGTGATGCCTTGAGGTATTCGTCATGGTCCATGCGAGCAATGGTCTCAATGACGATACCGATGCTGGTGGAGTACATAGGGCTCGACAGCTCCTTCATCGGGGTCTTGTTGAGGTGCTCGTTGGGATAGCCAATACGCACCTCCAAGCCGGTCTTGAACTCGGCCAGCTGTTGGATGTGACGCATCATGGCACCGCCACCGGTGAGGACGATACCTGCGATGAGTTGGTTTTCGGTCTTCGCTTTCTGGATCTCGTAGTTGACCAGCTCGAAGATCTCTTCCAGTCGGGCTTGGATGATACTAGCTAGGTTCTTGAAGGAAATCTCTTTGGGCTCTCTTCCTCTGATGCCGGGGATGGAGACCACTTCGTCGTCGCGGTTCTCGCTGGCGAGAGCCGAGCCGAACTTCACCTTCACCTCTTCGGCGTAGTGCTTGATGATAGAGCAGCCCGTGCAGATGTCCTCGGTGATGATGTTGCCGCCGAAAGGTATCACGGCGGTGTGTTGTATCTTCTTGTCTTTGAAGATGGCGATGTCGGTGGTGCCGCCGCCGATGTCGACGAGGACCACGCCAGCATCTTTCTCTTCGTCGTCGAGCACGGCCTGTGCCGAGGCGATGGGCTCAAGGATCATGTAGTCCATCTCCAAACCAGCACTTTCGATGCATTTGACGATGTTTTTGGCGGCTGAGGTCTGGCCGATGATGACGTGGAAGTTGGCTTCAATTTTGTTGCCCAACATACCCACAGGGTTGGTGGCCAGTTCGCCGTCGACGTAGGTGTCTTGACGGATGACGTCGATGATTTCCTCACCAGGCGTCATATTGATTTTAAACGTGTCGTTGCGCAGGCGTTCGAGTTCGGCTTCCGTGATCTCGATTTCATGGTTGTCGCGCATCATCACGCCGCGGTGCTGCAAGCTCTTGATATGTTGTCCGGCGATGCCCACGCTGACGCGGTTGATCTCGACGCCCGACTGGTCGGAGGCTTGCTTGACGGCGGTTTTGATGGCTTCGACGGTATCGAAGATGTTGGTGACCACGCCTCTTCTCACACCTGTAGATACGGTCTTGCCGTAGCCCAGGATTTCAATTTTCCCGTTCTCGGCTTTCTGGCCTACGATGCAGGCCACTTTGGTGGTGCCGATGTCTAAACCGACGATGATTTTTCCTTCGTTCATAACATTATCGTTTTGTACAGACTATTTGATTTTTGTAATTTAGATTGATACTCTTGAAAAGTCTTGTCTCGGGGCTGTCGAGACGCTGTTGCATGAAGATCTCCAAACGCTTCAGCTTGTCGGCGGCGCTGCAGGTGTCGCCCACGATCACTCTCGTTTCGAGGCCTTTCACGGTGAGCTCGAATTGATTGCGGCTGTTGCAATACAGCTGTCCGACGCAGTTCTTGATAAAGCTGTTGGCCTGGATGGCTTTATACCAATGCAAGGCGTTGACGAGATTCCTGTCGACGATGGTGTCGCTCAATTTGTAGCTTCCTGTCTCGTTTCTCAGTTGGAAGTTGCCACTCGCAACCAGGACATAAGGCGTATAGATGGGACTCGACGGAATGACGACGCCGTCGTCGGTGACGTAGACGGAGCGTCCGTCTTTACCGAACACCCTGAACTTCGGCTCGTATTCCTTGAAGCTGACGTTTAAGTTACCGTTAAGGTCGATATATGAAGCGTTGTCTTCTATCCAGGGGTTGTCTTCCAAGTGCTTTTGGATGTCCATCATGTTGACGGTGCCGACTTTCTTTTGGTTGCATAGCTGGCCTAATTCATCGTGCAATACGCCTTTTCTGACAAAACCGGTGTCGGTTTCGGTGATCAAATGGATGGACTTCAACGGTGTTCTCAAGTAGTCTTCTCTTGCAAAGACGAACAAGACGATCAACGCGGCGGCCGTGATGACCCATAACACTATGCTTAATATCTTCTTTACCATGTCTTAATCATCTTTTCCAAGGGTTCTACAAAACGGTCAATGTCGCCCGCGCCCATGGTGATGAGCAGTTCGGGCCTTTCCTCGTTGACCAGCTCGAGGAGCCCGGCTTTCGGGCATAGTCTTTTTGCCTTCATCGGCACCTTGTCCAACAGAGTCTGAGAGGTGATGCCTTCGATGGGCTTCTCACGGGCGGGGTAGATGTCGAGGAGGATGAGTTCGTCGGCCAGCGACAGGATAGAGGCAAACTCCTCCATGAAGTCGCGGGTGCGGCTGAAGAGGTGCGGCTGGAAGACGAGGGTGATGCGTTTCTCGGGGAAGGCACCCTTCACTGCCGTCAGGCAGGAACGTATCTCTTCAGGATGGTGGGCGTAGTCATCAATGTAGCAATGCTTCTCATTGTTGACTTTGATGTCGAAGCGGCGTTTCACGCCTTTGAAGGAGGCCAAGGCCTCGGCGATGCGCTCAGCAGGTACGCCCGATTTGAGTGCTGCTGCAAAGGCTGCGGTGGCGTTCAGCATGTTGTGTGTTCCAGCCATAGGGAGTTTGACGACGGTCTCGTGGCCGTCGTGTGTGATGCTGAAGACCGAGGTGCCGTGGCTTGAGTCGAGGTCCTTGATGGTGAAGTCGCAGCCTTCGCCGAAACCGAAGCTGATCTTGTTGGAGACGTCGATGGCAAGACCTTCCTTGACGATGACCTCGCGTTCGGTGAGGTGGGCGAAGTCGTTGAAGCCAGCCACCAGATGCTGTCGGTCGCCATAGATGTCCAGATGGTCGGCATCGATGGAGTTGATGATGCTGATATTGGGATGGAGATGCAGGAAGGAACGATCGAATTCGTCGGCTTCGACGACGATGACATACTCTTTCTCAAGGCTCAGCAGCAGGTTGCTGTTGAAGTTGTTGGCGATGCCTCCGATGAAAGCGGTGGTGCTCACACCGCAATGGTTGAGGATGTGGGCTACCATGGCCGTGGTCGTGGTCTTGCCATGGGTGCCTGCCACCGCGATGGTGAAGTGCCCTTCGGTGACCAGTCCAAGGGCTTCCGAACGTTTCAGGATGGGGAGACCGCGTTGGCGAAGCACATCAAACTCCTTGAGGTCTTTCGGTATGGCGGGCGTGTATACCACCCTGTCGATGAAGGCAGGCAAAAGGTTGGGGTTATCTTCATAATGGATTGCCATGCCTTCATCTTCAAGTTGTTTGGTGAGCGGTGAGGGCGTACGGTCGTAGCCGGCCACGGTATAACCCTGGCTATGGTAGTAGCGTGCCAAAGCGCTCATACCGATGCCTCCGATGCCGAGAAAATAAATCGTATGTCCTTCTCCGTTTTTCATGTTTTATTCTTCTATAGCTTTGATGATTTGGTCCACAATGTCATCGGCGGCGTTCGGGCGGGCGAACTTACCGATGTTGGAACTCAGTGTGCCTTGCAGGTCGGGGTCGTCTTTCAGCTTGAACAGCGTTGGGACGAGCTCCTGCTCCGTCTCGGCGTTACGCACCATGAGAGCGGCACCAGCCTCGACAAGTTGCTGGGCATTCTTGGTCTGGTGGTCTTCGGCGGCAGTGGGCAACGGCACGAAGATGACGGGTTTCTGCATCAACGCAAGCTCAGAGATCGACATGGCACCGGCACGTGAGATGACCACATCGGCGAGGCCGTAGGCCAGGTCCATGCGGTCGATGAAGACGGTGGGTTTCACCTGTGCTTCCAGTCCTAAGGCTTTCACCTCGCTTATGGCTTTGTCGTAATAGGTCTTACCTGTCTGCCAGATGAGCTGCAGGTCGTTGTCCTTGAATGCGGCCAGTTGAGCGCTGATGCCTTTGTTGATGCCGAGGGCACCTTGGCTGCCGCCGACCAAGAGGGCGACGGGTCGATTGGCGTCGAGTTGGAAGTATTCGGCGGCTTCCTCACGGGTGCCGTTGAGGGCGATGTTAGCCCGTAGAGGATTGCCTGTGAAGTGTATCTTTTCGGCAGGGAACCACTGGTCGAGATGGTCGTAGGCCACGCAAATGGCCTTGGCCTTCTTGCCCACGTTGCGGTTGGTCTTGCCTGGATAAGAGTTCTGCTCCTGGATGACGGTGGGGATGCTGAGATAGTTGGCAGCCATCAGGGTGGGACCGCTGGCGAAGCCACCTACGCCGATCACGACATCGGGCTTGAAGCGTTTCAAGATGGCGATGGCGCGATTGATGCTGTCGATGAGTTTGACAGGCAGTATTAGTGACCTCAGGTCCTTGGTCATGCCACTGATCCAGAGTCCCTTGATGGGATAGCCGGCCTTAGGCACGCGCTCCATCTCCATACGGCCTTTGGCACCGATAAACAGGATGTCGGCCTCGGGGAATCTCCGCTTCAATGCATCGGCGATGGCAATGGCGGGGAAGATATGTCCGCCGGTGCCTCCACCACTTATCACAACTTTCAAGTTATCTTTCATCTTCTTCAGAGATTTCTGTGATTGCTTCTATTTCTTGTTCTTTTGTCATTTCCTCTTCTTCCATGCTACGCGTCACACTCAGGATCATACCTAGGATTAAACCTGTTGCCATCAGCGAGGTGCCGCCCATGCTGACGAAAGGCAGGGGCTGGCCGGTGACGGGCAGCAGTCCGATGGACACACCCATATTGACCATGGCTTGGAGGATGATGAGGAATCCCAAGCCGAAGGCCATCAGCCCACCGAAGGTGAGCGGACGTTTGCCAATAATTCGTATCACCCTAGTGAAAAGGAAGATGTATAGCATCAATACTACGATGCCACCCAACAAGCCATATTCTTCGATGATGATGGCGTAGATGAAATCAGAGTAGGGGTGAGGCAGGAAGTTGCGCTGTTCGCTCTTTCCGGGGCCTTTCCCGATGAGTGACCCAGAGGCCACGGCGATGTTGGCATAGGTGCGTTGCATGTGCTTGTCGTCGAATGGGTCAATGCTTTCTTTGTCTTCACCCATCGACTTGATGCGGTTCGACCAAGTCTGGATGCGGTTCTGTTTCTCTTTGTATTCGCCTTTGGCTTCGCCGATGGTCAATGCCTCGGTGTGTTCTTTTTTGGTATGCTTGTTGTCGATGTTGGTCTTGACGGCATCGAAGAGGAGGTACATTCCCATGCCAGCCACGCAGAGGCCTACGAGGGCGAGGATGTGAAGGAACTTCACCCTGCCGATGAAGAGTAGCACGATGCAGACTGCCACCAGGATGACGGCAGTTGACAGATTCTCAGAGAAGATTAGTGCGGCGGTAACCAGAATAGGCAGGGCAAGCTTCAAGAGGAAGTCCTTGAAACGGTACATGCTGTCGCCCATCATGACGAGCTGTCGCGCCAGATAGGTGATGAGGATGATTTTTGCCATCTCACTAGGCTGGAACGAGAATCCGCCGACGTTGATGGAACGGCTGGCATCGTTGATGTTGCGTCCGAAAACCAGGGTGTAGACCAAGAGTGCCAGGCAGGGTATCATCAACAGCAGTGCGATCTTGGCGTAGTGCTTGTAGTTGATCCTTGAGGCGCCTATCATCATCACAAAGCCGAAAAGCAACATGCCGACGTGTTTCATCAGCACCTTGCCCGTGTTGCCCGAGTATTTGGAGACCGCCAGAGCGCTGGTGGCACTATACACGACAATCACCGAGATGATGCCTAAAACCACGGCTACGATCCAGATGACCCTGTCGCCTCTCAGTTTTTTGTTGATGGCATTCATTTTTTCAGTTGCTTAACGGTTTTTGCGAAAAGGTTGCCTCTTTCAATATAGGTCTCGTGGTCCGACTTACAGGCAGGCGAGAACAGGACGATGTCGTTCTCCTTGGCCAGTAGCGAGGCCATGTTCACTGCTTCTTCAAGGCTCTTGGCCTCGTAGATGTCTTTGACGTCTTTGTTGAGGGCTTTCTTCAGGCTCTCGTTGCTCGACCCGACGCAGATCAGCGCCTTGACTTTCTTTTTCGTCACCTTCTTCAGGTCCTTGAAATCGGCGTCGCTGCTGTTGCCTCCGGCAATCCATATCACGGGTCTTACTATATTCTCAAAAGTGAACCATGTGGCATTCACGTTCTCGGCTCTTGAGTCGTCGTAATACATCACGCCATCGATGGCGGCCACGAAGTCCTGCCTGTGTCCGATGGTGTTGATGTCGCTCAGACTCTGTTTGATGTTCTCTTTGCGGATTTGCAGGATCTTTGAAGAAATCCCGGCTACCATGGTAGAGGGTTGTGAGTGTCGTGTGTTGGTCAATTCTTCGATGTATATCATGGTTCTCTAGTTGTTCAGTTGTTCGGTTATTCAGTTGTTTTATCTGATTTTGAAAGTGATGAGTGTGAAAGCAGCCAGCAGGATGGTGATGATCCAGAAGCGGATGGTGATTTTCACCTCGTGATGCACGGTGTTGTGGCCTTTGCCGTGTCCTTTAAAGGTGACGGTTGAGTTGGGCCAGGCTTTCTGGAAGTCGCTGTAGCTGGTGCGGAAATGGTCGTGCAAGGGGCCTTTCTTCCAGATTCTGTGTTTCTTTCCAGTCTTGACGAAGCGTTTCACGTCGAGGTCAGAGAGGATCTCAAAGAGGAACACGCCGCAGAGCAGAGGCAGGAGCAACTCCTTGTGCATGATGATGGCCGACACAGCGATGATGCCGCCAATGGTCAGGCTGCCCGTGTCGCCCATGAAGATCTGGGCAGGGTAGGAGTTGAACCACAGGAAGCCGATCAGAGCACCGACGAAGGCTGCCATAAACACCACCAGCTCTTCGCTGCCTGGGATGAACATCAGGTCGAAGTGGCTTGCCGTGACGGCATTACTTGAGATGTAGGCCAAGATAACCAACGTGATGCCGATGATGGCTGAGTTGCCCGAGGCCATGCCGTCCATGCCGTCGTTGAGGTTGGAGCCGTTGCTGACGGCGGCCACGATGAAGATGGTGAGGAGCACGAGGAAGACCCATGCGAGGTTGTACATCCATTTGGGGCCTGCCCAACGGAACAGGTCGGCATAGTTGAGGTTGTGGTTTTTCAGGAAGGGGATGGTCGTGCGGGTCGATTTCACGTCGGGACTCTTCACGACGATTTCCTTGTTGTCTTCTATCTTCAGTTGTATCGTCTCGTTGATTTGCACAGCTGGGCTGAAACGTAGGGTGAGACCGACGATGAGGCCTAAGAGGACCTGTCCGCCGAGCTTGACAGCGGGTTTGATGCCGTCTTTCTTGTGCTTGAAGGTCTTAACGTAGTCGTCGGCGAAACCGATGATACCGAGAAGTACCGTGGTGATAATCATCAAGATGGTGTAGATGCTATGGAGCTTGCAGACGAGCAGCACAGGGATCAGGATGGCCGCGATGATGATGACGCCGCCCATGGTGGGCACACCCACTTTCTTGGTGTTGTACGGGTCGATGGATTCATCGCGTTGGGTCTCGACGACTCTCTTGCGCTTCAGCAACTTGATGAAATAGTTGCCGAACCATACCGAGACGACAAGGGCTAGGATGATGGCGATGGCAGCGCGGAAGGTGACGTAGTTGAATACGCCTGCACCGGGGAAATTGCGTTGCTCTAAATAATTGAACAGATAGTATAGCATTATTTGACCTCCTTGAATGCTGCCGACAAGACTTCCTTGTCGTCAAAATGGTTCTTTACTCCGTTGATTTCTTGATAGTTTTCGTGTCCCTTACCCGCCAGCAGGATGATGTCGCCTTTCTTGGCCAGGGCCACGGCTGTGCGGATGGCCTCGCCTCGGTTGGTGATGCTCAGCACCTTGTGCATGTCTTCCTCAGCGATGCCGGCTTTCATCTGACGGATGATCTCGTCAGGGTCTTCGTTGCGCGGGTTGTCGCTGGTGAGGATGACACGGTCGCTGAGTTTCACGGCCACGGCAGCCATCTCGGGGCGTTTGGTGGTGTCGCGATTGCCTCCGCATCCCACGATGGTGATGAGCGTTTCCTTGTGGCAACGCACGTCATTGATGGTGACCAACACGTTCTCCAGCGCATCGGGGGTGTGGGCGTAGTCAACGATGCCGACGATGCCACAGTCGGAGCGCACCATGTCGAAGCGTCCGTTGGCACCATGCAGCTTGCTGATCTCAACCAGCAGCTCGTCTTTATTGAAGCCCAACGAAATGGCCGCGCCATAGATAGCCAAGAGGTTGCTGGCGTTGAAGCCGCCCACGAGTTGAGTGTAGACCTCGGTGCCGTTCACCTTGATGAGCATGCCGTCGAAGTGGCTTTCCATCACGATGCCTTTGAAGTCGGCGTCGTGTTTCAGGGCATAGCTGAGTTTCTTGGCTTTGGTGTTCTGCAGCATCACCGCGCCGTTCTTGTCGTCGAGGTTGGTGAGGGCGAAGGCGCTCTGGGGCAGGCTGTCGAAGAATTTCTTCTTGGCGTTGCGGTAGTTGGCCATCGTCTTATGGTAGTCAAGGTGGTCGTGGGTGAGGTTGGTGAAGATGCCACCTGCGAAATGCAGTCCTGCGATACGGTCTTGCGCCACGCTGTGTGAGCTCACCTCCATGAAGGCGTACTCACAGCCTTTCTCCACCATTTGGTGCAGTAAGGTGTTCAGCTCGATGGGGTCGGGCGTGGTATGTGTCGAAGGGATCACTTCGCGGCTGATGATGTTCTCGATGGTGGAGAGCAGGCCGCAGCTGTAGCCCGCGTCAGTGAAGAGACGGTAGAGCAGGGTGGCGATGGTGGTCTTGCCGTTGGTGCCGGTCACGCCCACCAGCTTCATCTTCTCAGAGGGGTTGCCGAAGAAGTTGGAAGCAGCCACGCCGAGCACGTAAGCCGAGTTGTCCACCTTGACATAGGTGACCTGGTCCGACTTCTTACGCGGCAGCTTCTCGCACACGATGGCGGAAGCCCCTTTCTCAATGGCCTTGTCGATGTAGTCGTGGCCGTCCACCTGGGTGCCTCTCACGGCAAAGAAAAGGGTGCCGTGGTCGACTTTCCTGGAGTCGAACGAGATGTCGAGGATGTCGAGGTCCTTGTCGCCGATGATTTCCAGCAGGTTGCAGTTTACCAATATCTCTTTGATCTTCATTTCTTTTCCAGTGTTAGGTGAATGATGCTGTTTGCTCTGACCGTGTCGCCGGGGTGCAGCGACTGTTCTTTGACGGTGCCTTGTCCGACGAAGTTTGTCTTGATGCCCATGTTCTCCAGGAGGTAGACGGCGTCGGAGATGTCCATGCCGATGACGTTGGGCACCCTGCCTGACTGCAGTCGGGCCTCCTTGATTTTGGTCTCGCCGCTCTCGTTTTGCTCCACGGTGACCCATTCGCCGTTGATGGCGAAGTCGTTGTAGTCTTTCGCGATGCTCTTGAGGAAGGCGGTCTCTTTGTCGTGGCGCACAATGACGGGCTCGGAGGCGACTCTCGGTGCGACCTTTATCGAGTCGTCGTCTTGTGTGCCGATGCGCATGGCGTAAACCTTCTCTGCGATCTCCCTGAAGCCAGGGGCGGAGACGCCGCCTGCAGCCCAAAAGCGACCACGGGCGCGGCTCACCATGACGATGCAGCTGTAACGTGGCTGCTCGGCAGGGAAGTATCCCACGAAGGTGGTGTTGTAGAGCTTACGGCCGATGCCCGGCTCGTGATAGGCGTAACCTTGCACACGGTCGTAGTATTGTGCAGTTCCGGTCTTGCCTGCCACGTTGACCACGCAGCCAGCGAACTGGCGTTTGGCGGTACCTCTGATGGCGACGCCTTCCAGCATGGTCTGCAGCTTTTTGATGGACTCAGGTGAGGCTATATGCTCGTTGAGGCAGATGGGGTCGTATTTCTCCACGGTCTGGCTGCCGCGACGGATCTCAGTGACGAACTGAGGCTTCATCAGGCGGCCGCCGTTGGCGATGGCATTGTAGAGCATGATGAGTTGCATAGGCGTCACGTTGACTTCGTAGCCTATCGACATCCAGGGGAGGGAGACGTTCGACCAGAGTTTTCTGCCGTCTTTGGTCTTGTCGTTGGGGTGCTTGATGACGGGCTGTGCCTCGCCTTTGATGCCAGTGCCGATCTTCTTGTTCAGGCCGAGGGCGTAGAGGCCGTCGACATATTTCTCGGGATGGGCGGCGAAGGCTTTGGTGATGAGCACTGCAGTGCCTTTGTTGGACGACTGCTCGATGACCTCTTGCACAGTGCAGATGCCGCCTTTGGCGAAGCTGTGGTCGTCTTTCATCACACGGTTCGAGAACTTGATGGGACCCGTGCCGATGTTGACCAAGTCGGTGAGTTTGGTGTCCTCTTTGTGGTTGAACAACACGACCATGGAGGCAATCTTGAATACCGAGCCGGGCTCATAGCGTTCAGCCATAGCCACGTTGTATGACTCTTCGTATTTGCCTGTCTCGTGGTTGAGGCGCAGGTTGGCCATAGCCTTCACGTAGCCCGTTTCCACGTCCATCAGGATGGCGCAGCCCTGTTCGGCCTTGTTCTCGGTGAGAGTGTGGTTGAGGGCGCTTTCCACGATGTCCTGCAACTTGATGTCGAAGGTGGTGATGACGTCGTCGCCGTTTTGGGCTTCCACGTCGTCTTCCGAGTTGACGGGCATCCAGTCACCGTGGTGGATGCGGCGCACTAGCTGGCGGCCGTTGACACCTCGGAGGTATTCGTTGTAGGCACCTTCGATGCCGAAGAAATAGCCTTGCTCCTCATTGGCCATGCCGAGCATGAGGCCGGCGAGTTCCTTGAAGGGACGCTCGCGGCGGATCTTCTTCTCAGCGATGAGACCGCCCTTATAGATTCCTTGGTTGAAGATGACGAACTTCTGCATCTTGTTGTATTCGGCCAAGGAGATGTTCAATCCGATTTTGTAGTGGCGGTTTTTCTTGACCATGCCTTCAGCGAAGAAGGCCTTCCACTGAGCGGGAGTGCGTTTTGGGAAGAGCTCGGACATCTGGATGCAGAGTGAGTCGATTTTGTTGGCGAGGAGGGTCGAGTCGACGGCTTTGTAGTCGAAGAAGACATCGTATTGGGGGATGGAGGTGGCCATCAGCTGTCCGTCGCTCGAGTAGATGTTGCCACGCGAGGCCTCCAGGGTCCTGACACGGAGCTCCTTCTGCTGGGCGAGTTCCTTCAGCTCCTCGCTGTCCTTGGTCTGCACCAGGATGATCTTCACGATGAGGGCGATGCCGAAGAGGAGCACGAGGAAATACACCAGATAGGTCTTCCACAGGGTGTCGGTTCTAGGGTCGATGTTCATTGCTCCTCCGTGTTTTCAGGTTGCTCGTTTGTGTTGATTCGCTTCAGCGGCACGATGGCCTCCTTGATGCCACAGCCTTCCAGCTTCTTGGCCAGCACCGACTGTTTGGAGGCTGCCATGATGTCGGAACGTACTTGGATGTATTCCACCTGTAGCTTGTTGAGCTTCTGGGCGTCCTCGGCGAGTTCGCGGTTCTTGGCTTCGGCGATATAGGTGTTGGTGATGATGGCCATGAGCAGGAGGGTGATATAGACCATGAAGGGGAACTGTTTGGAGAACTTCTCCTTCACGAGGAACTTGCCGCCCAAGATGGTCATGACGTTCTTTCCGCTTCTCTTTTTCTCTTTTTGCTCTGTCATGGCTTCATTTCCTTTCTGCGATTCTGAGTTTGGCGCTGCGTGCCCTGCTGTTGCTCTCAGTCTCCTCGTCGGAGGACACGATGGGTTTGCGCGTGATGATATGATAAGGTGTCAAAAGATTGCCGTAGAAGTCTTTCTCTTCCTTACCCTCGGCGTTGCCGGTCTTCATGAAGTTCTTCACGATGCGGTCTTCGAGCGAGTGGTACGACATCACCACGAGGCGACCGCCGGGTTTCAGCACGTCGGCACACTGGGTGAGGAAAGCGCTGAGGGCCTCGAGCTCCTGGTTCACCTCGATGCGTAGGGCCTGGAAGAGTTGGGCGAGCACCTTGTTCTCCTTGCCTCGGGGCAGACGGCGTTGCACGGCTGCCTTGAGCTGCTCGGTGGTCTCGATAGGTTCGTTTTCGCGGGCCATGACGATGTCGGAGGCGATGAGGTTGGGCTGCTGCATCTCGCCATAGAGGCGCAGGATGCGGGTCAGGTCGGCGTGGTCGTAGGTGTTGACTACGGTGGCGGCGTCGTTGGGTGTCATCTGGCTCATGCGCATGTCGAGCGGACCGTCAAAACGGGTCGAGAAGCCCTTCTCGGGGGTGTCGAACTGGTGCGAGGAGACACCCAGGTCGGCCAGCACGCCGTCGATCTGTCCGCCGTGGTAGAGTTGGATGAAGTTCTTGAAATACCTGAAGTTTTGCGGGATGAAGGTGAAGCGCTCGTCGTCGAAGGCATTGGCGGCGGCGTCTTCATCCTGGTCGAAGGCGTAGAGATGACCAGTGGTGAGGCGGTCGAGGATGGCGCGCGAATGTCCGCCGCCACCAAAGGTGACGTCGGCATATACGCCATCAGGGTTAATGTTCAATCCCCCGATGCATTCGTTTAACATGACCGGATTGTGATACATTGCCTTCACTCCTTACTTATTTAATAGTACGAAGAATCTCCAATATTTTCTTTTTGTCGACGGCCGACACTGACTGCTCGTAACGCGCCTTGTCCCAGATCTCCATCTTGTTGGCAAGGGCTTCCACCACGACTTCTTTGACGAGGCCGCCTTTCTCCATCAGCTCCTTAGGGATCTGGAGACGGCCGCTGGCGTCGAGTTTGGCGTAGCGCACGCCCTCGTTGAGGAAACGCAGCGCGTTAATCTCGTCTTCATCGTAGATGCTGAAACGGGCCCGCAGCTTGTCCTGCTGCTCGTCCCAGTCACGGCGCGTGAAGAGGTCGAGGCAGGTGCTGTTGTCGAACAGGCTGGGACGCAGCACGAAGCCTTCCTCCGCCTGCTCTCCCATCTGCTCCTTGAACTCGGCAGGCAGCATGAGGCGGCCTTTCGCGTCCAACTTGCAGTTAAAATGTCCGATTGGGTAACTCATTTCTCTTAAGACGATTTTTTCAGTGCAAAAGTAATGCATTTTATCCCACTTCGCTGCATTTTATCCCACTTTTTCATAAAAAGTTTTCAACATTGATTGTTCATAACCTGTTGATATGTTGTTAATTGTTTGTTCGTCAAATATTTATACCAAATTTAACATCTGTTTTCACGGGTTTTGGGGCGTCCAAAAGCGTGTTTTTCGGCAGAAATGAACAATTTCGTTTTTCTTTTTACTATCTTTGCTGCGTTTGTGGAGTGCATTTCGATATGGAAAACGGACAAAACAACCTGATTGACTTGAGGAAGATCTTTACCGCGAAGGTGCCTAAGTTGATGAAACACATGCCGGAGTGGCTGTTCAGGAAGATACAGCGACTCCTGCATGAGGACGACATCAACGAGATCCTGACCAAGTATGCCGACTTGCAGGGCCTCGACTTCATCAACGCGGTGGTGGCCGATTTCAACCTCGACGTGGTGCTTGACGGAGTCGACAACCTGATGGCTTCCGATCGCATCCTGGTGGCCTCCAACCACCCTCTCGGTGGCCTCGACGGCATCGCCCTCATCGGTGCCGTGGGTAACCATAGAGGAGAGACCTTGACGCCGGTCAACGATTTCCTGATGTTCGTGAAAAACCTCCAGCCTATCTTCATCCCCGTCAGCAAGGTGGGTAGCGCCACGGCCAGCCGTGAGGAGAGCCTGAAACTCTTCAACGACACCTTCGCCGGCGATGCCACCATCTGTTATTTCCCCTTCGGCCTCTGCTCGCGCAAGACCAAGGGTGGCAAGATCATGGACCTCGACTGGAAGAAGACCTTCGTGACCAAGTCGAAGGCTTTCCAGCGCGACATCGTCCCCGTTCACATCGAAGGACGCAACTCCAACTTTTTCTACAACCTGGCCCGTTTGCGCAAAAAGCTGGGCATCAAGGTGAACATCGAGATGGCTTTCCTTGTCGACGAGTTCTTCAAGCAACGCAACAAGCAGCTGAAGATCAGCTTTGGCAAGCCTATCCCTTACCAGACTTTCGACCGCCGCTTCAACGACGCCCAATGGGCGGAGAAGCTGCGCACATTCTCGTACCAGTTGGGTGACGACGCCCATCTGGACTTTGACCCTCAAAAAGAATATACGATATGATGAAAGATATAATAGCTCCGGTCCCGGTAGAGGCCATCATGGATGAGCTTACCGCCGACAAGTTCTTCCGCAAGACCAACAACGGCGGGAATGAGATCTATGTGCTGACGGCACACGACTCGCCCAATATCATGCGCGAGATCGGCCGTCTGCGCGAAATCAGCTTCCGTGCAGCGGGCGGTGGCACGGGTCTCGACTGCGACATCGACGTGTTCGACACCCGCGACGACAACTTCTTCTTCCAACTCATCGTTTGGAACCCCGTCGACCGTGTCATCGTGGGCGGCTACCGTTTCCTGCTCTGTGACCATCTGCCCGTCGACGCCAACGGCCAAGTGGACACACCCACCAGCGAGCTCTTCCACTATTCCGAGAAGTTTGTGAACGAATACCTGCCCGACACCATTGAGTTGGGCCGTTCCTTCGTCCAGCCCGACTACCAGCCTACGAAGAACCTCGCCAAGGGTATCTATTCCTTAGATAACCTATGGGACGGCTTAGGCTCGCTCGTCGACATCTATCCCGAAGCCAAGTATTACTTCGGCAAGGTGACGATGTATCCCCAGCTGGAACGTACCTCACGCGATATGATCCTCTATTTCATCCAGAAGCACTTCCCGGATCCCCAAAGCCTTGTCACCGTGCGCCCCGAGCTCGATCTGCCCATCCTCACCGATCGTGAATGGCTGGCCTCGGTGCTCTGCCACGAGAACTACCGTGATGACTATAAGACCTTGGTGAAGCAGGTGTGCGAACGAGGTGCCGCCGTGCCGCCCTTGGTCAATGCCTATATGAACCTCTCTTCGACGTTGCGTTCTTTCGGCACCGCCCTCAACCCAGGCTTCGGCAAGGTGGAGGAAACGGGCATCCTCGTGACCATCGAAGACATCTATGAAGAGAAGGTGCGTCGCCACATGGAATACGATAAGAACGCCATACCCTCACACTTAAGCTAAGCAGCCATGGATATCAAGAAAGCCGAATTCCTGATGAGCAACACTCGTTTCGAGTTTCTGCCCAACGACAACATCCCCGAGTATGCCTTCATCGGCCGTTCCAACGTGGGCAAGTCGTCGCTGATCAACATGTTGGTGCAGCGCAGGGGTCTGGCCAAGACCTCGTCGGTGCCAGGCAAGACAGTGGCCATCAACCATTTCATCGTTAACGACGCTTGGTATCTCGTCGATTTGCCGGGTTACGGCTATGCCCAACATTCGAAGAAGACGCGTGAGCAATGGCGGGTGATGATCAACAACTACATCACGCGCCGGCGCAACCTGGTGACCACCTTTGTGCTTGTCGATGCGCGTCTCGAGCCGCAGAACAACGACGTGGGCTTTATGGAGTGGCTGGGTGAAAGCCAGGTGCCTTTCTGCATCGTCTTCACCAAGGCTGACAAGGTGTCGAAGGCCGAGCTCGACCGCAACGTGACGGCGATGAAGACGCGTCTGTTGGAGAATTGGGAGGAACTGCCGCCCATCTTCACTACCTCGGCGGAGAAGAAGCAGGGGAGGGATGAGGTGTTGGATTACATCGAGCAGCAGAACAACGAGATTGCAGATTTGTTAAACAAGAAGAAATAACGACAGTTAACCTTATTATTCACTTAAAACTACTGTATTATGGGAATGTTAATCTCCATTCTTATCGGCGCTCTGGCTGGTATCATCGCCGGTAAACTCATGAACTACGGCCTCGGTTTGATCTGGGCCATCATCGTTGGTGTGGTCGGCGGCTTCTTGGGCAGCTGGATCTTCAGCATCATCGGTCTTCCCGCCAGCTCCAACTTCTGGGGCCAGCTCCTCGTCGGCATCGTCGGTGCCGTGGTGCTGCTGTGGCTTGTGTCACTGATTAAGAAAAAGTAATTACTACATTATTAAAGCAAAAAGCGGAGCCGAACGGCTCCGCTTTTTTTTATGTCCTTTTCTCTTGGGAATACACTCACACCCCATGCCCTCATCGCGGGCAAGGATCCGCCATCCCTTGCATCGCCAGAGGACTACACTTCTCGTCGTCGCTTCGCGCTTCCCCCTTTTGAGGGGGTGCCCGAAGGGCGGGGGATTCAGGCGAGTGTATCTATGCCTGCGGTTTGCTTTTTCCTTCCTTCTCCTTGATGAGAAGGAATCGAAGAATCAAGGCCGCCTCCATCGGTCCTCCTCGCGGCTGTCTAAACGCCTGACTATCAAGTTGGGTAGTGACTTTTGCAAAGTCAAACGCAAGCGCCCCTCCCTGAAAGTCAAGCGTTTAGCCATCCTTTGCGGGCGCTTCCCCGCCTGGCGGCCGAGCCTCCCCGCCCATCCCAGTCGATATTTGGCGTTCCAGCCCACGGTGTCCATTGTTTTCACTTTCGTCCTTAACGACATACTTCCGCCCCAAACCCTCATGGCGGACAAGGATCCGCCATCCCTTGCACCGCCAGAGGACTACATCCTTGTCGTCGCTTCGCGTCATTGCGAGCGGAGTGCAACAGAGCGCGGCAATCCAGATGAACCGCATACCATATACACAATAAGTATATCGAATGTGATTCAACTTGAAGGTAACCATACACTTTTGTGGTAGCTCTATTCCTGGATTGGCTCCGCCGAATCTTCGATTTGCTTCGTCGTTCCTCCTCGCAATGACGCACAATCCTCAAGTTGCTTTAATACGAGAAACATGAATGCGAATGATGAGGTTCCCCTACGGGGAATGGAGTAAGACATAATGTGACCAGCGGCGGCTTCTAACGTTAACGCTCAGTAAGCGCTTCAAGCCGCCGCGTGGTACCTCTTACTATAACCTCCATTGACTTCGTCGAATCTTCGATTTCCCGCCGCCAGGCGGGAACCTCATTCCCCTAAAAAAAACAAAGGCCACCCATAAGGGGTGGACCTTTGCTACCAAAAAACTGTAAAACGTTCAAATTTTATTCTTGTTCCTTCTTGCGCTTGCCCAGGAGGTAGGCGCCAGCCAGACCGGCCAGCACGAAGATGCCTTCGCCAGCGGGGACGTACCAGTCCTCACCCGAGTCGTAGATCTGCGGGTTGGGAACGCCCATGGTAGAAGAAGCTCTATTGCCAGCGAACTCGTCATCATCGAGGATAAAGACCTGAGCCTTGGCCGTGGCGGCAAACATCATCAGGGCGGCTGCTATCATTATTACTTTTTTCATCGTATGTAGGTTTTATTTTGTTATTCTTCCGTTAATTATCAGTGCCCTTTGATTATTGAATAACCATCTTTTGGTCCTTCGTCTCGTTGTTTCT
>JAFYHS010000004.1 GCA_017539045.1 Bacteroidales bacterium | reverse complement strand
GCGGAAATAGCTCAGTTGGTAGAGCACGACCTTGCCAAGGTCGGGGTCGCGAGTTCGAGTCTCGTTTTCCGCTCCACAAGGTCCCGAGTAAAATCGGGATTTTTTGTGTAAGTGCCTGAGTGGTGGAATTGGTAGACACGAGGGACTTAAAATCCCTTGCCCTTTAAAGGCGTGCCGGTTCGAGCCCGGCCTCGGGTACGCAGAAAGCCTCTTCTTTTTTGAGGAGGCTTTTTTGTTTTAAATCAAATAATCCCTACATTTGCCGCATAAAAACAATTTGGTATGAAAGCAGACAAGAAAACCGTATTGGCCGAGGTGAAGCGTTATGTGGTCATCACTTTGGCATTGTTTACCATGTGCTTGGGCTGGACGGCCTTCCTCATTCCGAATCACCTTATGGGCGGTGGTGTGAGCGGCATCGCGGCTTTGGTGTATTGGGGCACAGGTATCTCCACAGGTATCACGGTGTTCGTTATTAATGCCATTCTGCTACTCATTGCCTTGAAGATCATAGGCGTGGGTTTTGGCATCAAGACGGCCTATTCCATCATCATGGCATCAGTGTTTATGTCGCTGTTGCAGCATTTCATCACAGACCCGATGATGGCAGGGACAATGCAGCCTTTCGTCAGCGATCATTTCTTGGCAGCCATCCTCGGTGGCGGCTTGGCAGGCTTGAGCATTGGTGTGGCTTTCACGCAAGGGGGTAGCACTGGAGGCACCGACATCATTGCTATGATTGTGTGCAAATACCGCAATATCTCGCAAGGACGTGTCATCCTCATCCTCGACATCATCATCATCGCTTGCGGTTTTATCGTGGGTAACACTGTCGAAGACTTCATCTACAGCTGTGTGGTGATGGGTGTTTGCAGCTATTGCATCGACCTGGTGCTGACGGGTAACAAGCAAACGGTCCAAGCCTTTATCTTCACCTCTGAGCCCGAAAAAGTGGCTGATCGCATTGCCAACGAGATGCAGCGTGGCGTGACGATGATCAACGGCACGGGATGGTACACGAAGAACGAAGGTCCCATTCTGATGGTGGTGGCCCACAAGCGTGAGTCGCAGCATATCTTACGGATTGTGAAAGACGAAGACCCCAAGGCTTTCATGACGATGAACACCGTGATGGGTGCCTACGGTAAGGGGTTTGAACAGATTAAGCGATAAACGAAAAAAGGAAGTCAAACGACTTCCTTTTTTCTTGTTAAACCATAATTGATTTACTTGATGCCAAGCTTCTTGGCGATGTCCTTCGGCAGGGCGTCCTTGTGGACCACGATGTTCAAGGTCTTGTAGCGGACGAAAGCCTTGCTGACGTACCAAATGCCATTGTATTGGCCAGCATCGCCCCAGCTGTTCTTCACGATGAAGTACTCATTGCCCATCTGGTCTTTGGCGGTGCCGTAAATGAGCATGCCGTGGTCGTCGCCAGTCTCGTAGTTGTCGTAAGCGATTTGACGCTCCTTCTGGGTGACCCACTTTTGCGGGGTGGGACCATTCATGGCCTCTTTCTTACGGTCGGCGGCACTCATACCCAGCCAGTGGGCCATGTCGCTACCTTGGAGGTCGCGGCCTTTGGCTTCGAGGTCGGGAAGGACGGCCACACCGGCCATCTTGCCACGGAGCCAACCGGCTTCGCTGACGTCGCTACCCCAAGCAATCGGGTAGCCTTTATCGATGGCATTGTCCATCACCTGCATGAACTCGTCGATGGGGAGGTTCCAAGCCTGACCCCAACGCCAGTTGTCCTGCACTTCGATGACGAAGGGCTCATAGAAAGGATGGTGCGTGAACGAAGTCAGGTTGATGTAGTCGTTCATGTTGAGGCCCGTCGACTCGGCGAAGGTCATAGGCGTGTACTTCTTGCCTTTGTAGGTGAACTCGGTCGGAGGGACGCCAAGGTAAGCATCATAGATGCCAGCCAGGCCTTTCTTCCAAAGGGCGTTGCCGTCCTTGTCCATCTGGATCTTACGGCTCTTGATGACGCCTTCCACATAGGGGTCGGTGACAGCGGAGAGCTCAGTGAAGTTCGACAAGGAGTCGCCGTGCATGGCACCAGCAGGCATCAGCTCGTCGGGGACGAGGCCGTAGTGCTTGATGGCATAGAGCACGTCGCCGAAGGAACCACCTTGCGAGAAGGAAACGTCACCGTGGGTACGGATAGCGGCTTCAGCGCGGTCGAGGTAGGTCTTGTAAACGATGTACATCTCGGAGAAGTCGTATTCGGGCTTGCCCATACGGAGCAACTCGGCCTCGAAGAAAGCCAATGAGCTGTAGCACCAGCAAGTGCCAGCTTGGTTCTGGTCTTTCACGGAGGTGACAGGTAACTCCTTGATGGTTTCAAACTTGAAGCCTTCTTCGTCTTTGGCTTCTTCTTTAGCTTGAGGCTGGGCAACGACGCTGATGCTGAGCATCAAGGCGGTTGCAGTCAATAAGTGTTTGAATTTCATGATTTTATGATTTGTAATTGATAATTGACAATTGATAATTTGAATTTTATGATTCAAAAATTAAAGATTAAGGTCTTTGCGCATGGCCTTCGAAAGGGCGTCTTTGTGGAGCGTGAAGAAGATGGTGTATTGGCGCAGGTATTGCTCGGAGCAGTACCAATAGCCTTTGTAAGGGCCTCTATCGCCCCAAGAGTTCTTGATCTTGTAGTATTTGTTGCCGTTTTGGTCTTTGGCGATACCGACGACGAGCATGCTGTGGTCGTCGCCTGCATCCCAGTTGTCGTAGGCTCTCTGGTGGTCCTCGTCGGTCACTTTCTTCTCAGCGACAATCTCTTTCCAAAGCTGTTCGCTTTCGGGGTCTTCGGGAACGATGCCAATACCGGTCTTGCCCGAGAAGCCCTTGTTGCTGACATCCTGTGCCCAGCCGAGGGTGTAGCCGTGCTCAAGGGCATAGTCGACAGCTTCCATCAGCTTGTCAAGAGGCAGGTTGTAGGCAGGGGTCCAGGTCCAGTTGTCAGGGATCTCAACCATGCAGGGTTTGTTGTATTCCTCGCTGGTGAACGAGCAGATCTCGATATAGTTGGCAGGGTCGATGGGATACTTCTCCGCAAATGACTTGGGGGTGTATTTCTTGCCGTCGACGGTGAACTCTTCAGGCACTTCGCCGAGATAGGCATCCAGGACGCCTTGAATGGCTTTTGGGCCAGCGGGTGAAATCTTCTTGTTGCCGTTCTTGATGATGCCACGGGCCACCGAGCTGATGACTTCATTCATCTCGCCGTGCATGTGACGTTCCTCGCCGATGACCTTGCCGCTGTAGTCAGCTTCAGGCATCATGCCGTATTTGTCGATCATATAGAGTACATCGCACACCTCGCCACCTTGGCTGAGCGTGTTGTTGCCGTGCATTCTGGTAAACTTGGCCACTTTCTCGGTCCATGCATTGCGGACGACAAACATCTCGGAGAGGTTGAACTCCTTGCCGTACATGCGGAGGATTTCTGCCTCGACGAAACCAATGCCCGCGAAGCACCAGCAGGTGCCAGAGCTACCTTGGTTGTCGACGGGAGTATGCTTCACGTTGACGGTCTCGGTGATCTGATAGACGGGTTCATCTTTGGCTTCTTGGGCAAAGAGGGTGGCACTAGTGCCTAACAGCAGTGTGAAGGCTGCCAGTTTCATGAATCTATTCATAATATGTTGTCTTTGTTTGTTTTAAAACTTCATGATTTTGGATGTCGTACAACCTGATTCGCTTGTAACCTCGATGAAATAGCAGCCTTTAGGAGCATTCGAAAGGTCAATTACAGCTTGGCTTCCACTCAAATCACGATGTTCGATTTCTTGTCCTGTCACGTTGAAGACACGCACTTGGCGCAGTCCTTGGCCTTCGATGGTGACTTGGCTCTCGGTGGGGTTGGGATAGAGACGGACGCCCGTTTCGGAGCCGTTTTCATCTATGCCAGTGGTCCAGTCGACATACACCGAGTTGGTGGGGTTGGATTCGACAGAGGCAGTTTTACCGGTCACCGTGTAGGTGTAGGCCTGACCTTGTACAGCGCTGAAGTCGACAAAATCGGTGCTTTCGGACCAACCAATATGTTGTCCGTCGCGGTAGATGTAGTATTTTTCAGCCTTGGTGGCTCCGTCCCATTGCAGGACGACGTGACCTTGGTGGATGAAGAAGTCGAGATGGCGAGGGATAATGGTTTTGTTGACCTCAATGAAATGCATCTCCGGATTGTCTTGAGTCGTGGCATAGCCCGAAGTGCAATCGCTGTCCCTATAATAGGCAGCAACGGCATATTCAAAGAGATTGTCTTCTTGAGCGTTGAGGTTGTCGGTGTGGTTGGTGTTGGTAAGCGCCTTGATGCGTTTGAACTCTTGGCCTTTGATGCGGCGATAAAGGATATAGCCAGTGACACCTTCAGCTTCAGGGGCGTCCCACATGATTTTCACCTTGGTGGGGGTGACCATCTCATAGCGGAGGTTGGTCGGGATGCCGCAAGGTGACTCAGGCATGACGTTGGCGACATTGGAATGCAAGGTTTCGCCGTCGTTGGAGCAGGCGGTGACGAAATAGGTGTGGAAATCATTGGCTGCCTGCGGGTCGGTGAACTGGGTGCTCTCGCTGACGGCGATGAGGATGTTGTCGCGGAAAACGTAGTAATGGATGATGTTTTGGTTGCCTTCCATCGTCCAGCTCAGTGTGATGTCATCGCCCGAAGGTGTTGCCGTCAGGCCGATGGGGCCATTGCTCTCATCGTCTTTGTTGCTGCAAGTGTTGTTGGCAATATAGAACAAACCGTTGTCAATGTCGCTGCTCAAGCCTTGGAAGCTGACTTTGCGTTCGCCATTTGAGTTCTTGACCTTGAAGCTAATGTTGATGGGTTGGACGGGTTTGTTCCAAAGGATATCGATATGGCCGAGTGGCAAGGTGATGGTCTGGGTGGCGCTGCTCGATTCGAGGGTGACACAAGCCACTTCGTCGCCAGCTCCGTTGACGAAGGTGAGCTTACCTTCATGCCAGCCTTGCGGGTCGGATGAGGTCATTTCGACAGTCCAGTCGCAGGTGGGACCAAGCAATACGTTTTTCTCGTATGATGGCTTCCCTTGTGCATCGTGGACAACGGCATAGACACAATAGTCCACGATGGTGGGCATGTAATGGTCAGTGAAGCTCATGGTAGCACCAGGAGTAACATTGTCTTCGGTATAGATGACTTCGCCGTTGCGCGTCAATACAATCTGGTCGATGGCGGTGAGATTCTCGAGGTGGATATTTTGGGTGGGGTTGGTCCAGCTGATTGTGGCTGCATAATCGAAGTCGTTGCTAGGCTCCACCGACAAGTTTTCGGGCTGCAGAGGCATATAGGAATAGACATCGGTAGGCACGTAGTTGAAAATGGCTTGAGCCCAACCGGCATAGTCGATTTCGTCGATGACAAACCAGCCGTCGCTGCTGCCGCCCCATCCCCAGTTGAAGTGGAAGAGGTCGTCGTCGTCATAGCCGTCGCACACGAAGGCGTGGCCACCGCTGTTGCTGAAGCCGGAATAATAGACGGGCCAACCCAAGTCGAACTGCTCCTTGAGCATGTCTTGCCAATCAAAGATCGAGTATTCGTCGCGACTCTTGAGGCTGCATTGGTTGGAGTAGGAGAAGTAGTGTCTGATGGCGTAGGGCACGTCCCATGAGTTAGCGCCACTGCCCGAAGGTGAGAAGTCCATGTCGACAGCCACGGCACAATGATACATCAACAAGGCCACGGCCTCGATCTCCTCTTGTGATGCGCCACCGAGACGGTCGGGCATGTTGTCCCAATCGTAGGTGGTGTTACCGAAGTTGGCTGATAGGGTGCCGTAACCATGGCAGTAATATGAGTGGCTACCATTGCCTTGGAGAGGATGGTTCCAGCGTTTCATCACTTGGCTCATGGCTGTGGCCACACAACCTGCATAGCAACGGTCGCCGGGGCCACCGGGAGCATCAGGAGCGTAGAGGTTATAAGGTGAGTCTTGGTTCCACTTGGTGGTGCAGATGAAGTCGACGCCACGACCGCCATTACGAGAGATGAGTTTGCCGGTGTTGGCCACACTGACCCATTCCTCAGCAGTATTGTCGAAAAGAACGGCGTTGCGGCTTGTGCGTGCCTCGATGATCTTTTCGAGATAGAAGGCGAGCTCGGGCGACATGTTTTCGGTCTCGAAAGGCCCCTCGTTGGAGTAGCCCACGATAGGACGGAAACGGTCGTCAGCCGAGACGATGACAAAGCCCTCCTCACCCACGTTGAAGGCATAGAAGCAAGCCTCGCCACGGTTTGAAGTGCCTGTGTATACCAGTTGCAAGTCGCTGGCCTTTAGATCGCTGTTGATGGCGGTGCAAGCGAATTTCTGGCCGATGATCTTGGCTTTTTCCCTATCAACGGGATTGGCGTTCAATGAGGTAATGCCCAAAAACAAGGCAATCAGTAATAAAAAGTGTTTGTTCATAGACTATTTGGTGTTGTTGAATTAAAGGCTTCAAAAATAGGAAAAATATCGGAATGCTCGTGCATTATGGAAAAGAAATCACTTTTTTACAGCGAAATGACTTCGTCCATGCGGATGTCCAATGGCTCGGTGGGCACCTCTTCGACCAGTTGGAAGTCGAAACAGATGCCGATGCGTTTCACGTCGAGATGCTGGCAGAGGAAGCGGTCGTAATAGCCGCGTCCACGCCCTATGCGGTTGCCCTTGCGGTCGAAAGCCACGCCAGGGACGATGATGAGGTCGAAGCTCCCTTGATAGGGTTCGTTTTGTGGCTCCAGGATGTTGAAGTCACCCACGGCAAAAGCGGTGTCCTTGCCGTATTCAACAGGGACGATGTCGTCGCCAACGACGGTGGGGAGGATGATCTGTTTCTTCAGATGCCATTTCTCCAGGAAGGCCTGGGTCTGCACCTCGTCGGGCAAGGCGCTGTATAGCATGACCCTTTCGGCTTTGATGAAGTCGGGATGTTGTTCCAACTTGGCCAGGATCTTTTCCGACTGTTCCATCAGCTGCTCTTTGGTATGCTGTTTCTTCAAGGCCTTGATGCGGGCGCGAAGTTCTTTTTTCTCCATGCTTCTGAAATTTTTGGCAAAAGTAAGAAACTCGGCCGAGAAAGCCTCAATGCTAGGCGGAAATTTGTATTTTTACACGCTGAAATAAAAGTGTTATGAAGAAGTGCTTAATTACTTTTTTGATATTCAATTGTTTAGTTGGTTCGCTTTCGGCACAGGAACATCGCCGTTATGCTTTGATGTGGAACGATGAATTCAATGGAGATGTCCTGGACGCCAAGGTTTGGTCGAAGATATGGCGGGGCAGGTCGGAATGGGCCGTCCACATGTCATCTGCTGACACGCTCTATGCCTTCGACGATGGATCCTTGGTGTTGCGAGGCATGGTGAATGACTTCATGCCCAACGATAAAGCCCCTTTTTTGACGGGTGGTGTATGGAGCAAACATAAGAAATCTTTTGGCTTTGGGAGGTTGGAGGTGCGCGCCAAGTTTGATGTGGCGCAAGGCTTTTGGCCCGCCATCTGGATGTTGCCCCAAACCAGTCAGGCTTTGGATTGGCCTCATGGCGGAGAGATTGACATCATGGAGCATTTCAGGAGCAATCCTACGGTGAACCAAACGGTGCATAGCCACTATACCGTCAACCTGCGCAAACGCAACCGGCCTTCTCAGGTGGTCTATCCCAAATATAACGAGGGGGAGTACAACACCTATGCCTTGGAACGTTTTTACGACAGCCTGGTTTTCTATGTGAACGGCAGTAAGACGTTGAACTATCCGCGTTTTCGCGATGGGGCCAATGGCCAGTTTCCCTTCAGCCAGCACGATTACTTCCTGATAATGGATGCGCAACTGGGTTACGACCGCTCGCCCTATATCGACACGGCCAAATTGCCAGTGGAACTGCGCATCGACTATGTGCGTTACTATGAGTTGGATACGAAGACGGATGTGATACCGGAGCCAAAGGATTATCAGCAATTTACGAGGAAGAGATATCCGTTTAAGAAGATTGTGGTCAATGCCGAGGAGACTTTCGACGATCCCGACGAGTACCATATCATTACTCGACGAGGTAAGGCCATCGTTTCAGGCAATGTGATCTGGGCACAAAGTACCCTTAGCCAACTCATTGGTGAAGACGGGAAGATTGCTAACGTTGATTTTTACGACAAGCCGGCTTGTCCTTATCGTGGCATCAGCCTTGATAGGTATAGCGAAAAACTGACATTCAACGAGATAAAAAGGATGTTGGACGTGATGTCATTCTATAAGTTGAATTACCTGCAATGGAGCGGCAAAGGAAAATGCTCTGAAGAGGAAGTCAACAGCCTAAAGGAATACGCCAGTGACTTGGGCATCAAAATGGTTGACGATATCCCCAATGTGGCTGATGTTGGTTTGTTTTTGTTGAGCAACAATGCGCAGTTTCCCCTAGTGAATCGTGTATTCTCAAAGATGGCTATTGGCCAAGGTGGTTTCCTCAGCTTGAGCGATTTCGGGGATGAGGAATGGGAAGCTTTGATGGCTTTCTCTGAGCGCTATTGGCGCGGAGGTAGTGCGGGTAAGGTGACTAATAATGAAGGCTTGCCCGATGCCTTATCGGAAGCCGGTACGCGTTTGGCCAATTTCAAGGAAAAGATAGCTGTGCATCGACAGCGTTTCCATTTCTGAAAGTCCTATTATTGCTCCATGGCCTGACGTATCGCCCTACAGAGTTGGTCGGGACACGAGGTGTTTTTGAAGCCGCAGCGGATGCCTTCGAGGCGTTGCAGCACATCCTCTACTTTCATGCCTTCCACCAAAGCGCTCACACCCTGCGTGTTGCCATTGCAGCCACCGTAAAACTGAACATTCTTCAGAATGCCATCCTCGATTTCAAACTCGATGGCTTGACTGCAGGTGCCTTGGGTTCTATAGGTGTATCTCATCAGGCTTGGAAATTCATGGTGATGTTGACGATGACATCGGGGTGCAGTGAGCGACCTACGGGGCAGCTCTCGGCGGCAGCCCACAGCAGAGCCTTCTGCTTTTCATTATACTCCTTGGCGGGGAAGTTGAACACGATGTCGATCTGCCCGATGCGGCGCGGGTCGGCGTTCATGGTCTTTTTCACCGTGTAGGTGGTGCCGTCGATGTCGAATTTGTGGCCTTGGGCGCTGATGCCCATGATGGTCATCATGCAGCCGGCGAGGGCTGCGCAGGCGAGGTCGGTGGGCGAGAAGGCTTCGCCTTTGCCGTGGTTGTCGGTGGGTGCGTCGGTGAGGATGGTGTTGCCCGACTGCACATGGGTCATCTCGTTGCGGAGATTGCCTTTGTATGTTCCTTTAATGGTTGCCATATTTAGAGTTTTTATAATTGTTCCAAAATCAATCCAGCCAGGCGGCTTGTGCCCACGCGGAAGAGGTTAGGATTAAGCCACTGTTCGCCGAGGATGTTTTTCACCAGATAGTAATAGGTGAGGGCGTCATCGGGTACCTTCATGCCGCCGGCAGGCTTGAAGCCAACTTTCTTGCCCGTAGCCTCATAGTATTCCTTGATGGTGTCGATCATGACAATGGCGGCCAAAGGCGTGGCGGCCACCGGCACCTTGCCCGTCGAGGTCTTGATGAAGTCGGCACCAGCGAGGATGGCGAGTTCACTGGCCTTGCGGATGTTTTCCACGGTCTTCAATTCACCAGTTTCGAGGATGACTTTCAGTTTGGCCTTGTTGCCGCAGGTCTCTTTGATGGTTTTGATCTCGTTGAAGACCTCATCGTAACGCCCTGCGAGGAACGTGCCGCGCGAGATGACCATGTCCACCTCGTCGGCGCCTTCGTTGACACAGTATTCCACCTCTTTGACTTTCAGGTCGAACGGCATCTGACCCGAGGGGAAGCAGCAGGCCACTGTAGCCACACGAATGCCACTACCTTCAAGCTGTTTCTTTGCTTGACGGATAAAGGGGCTGTAGATGCAGATGGCAGGCACGCTGAGGTGTGGTTTCTGCTTCGGGAAGGCCAAGGCTTTCTCGCAGAAATCCTTGATCTTGGCTTCGTTATCGAAGGCCTCCAAGGTGGTGAAGTCGATGCTTTGGAAGATGGTGCATAAGGCTTCCTTCTCGTGTCCTTTTTTCTTCTCTTCGCTAAGAATCAATGCGATGCGCTCGTTGAGCGCGGCTTCGCTATGGTTGTAGGGTTTGAACTTCATGGTGGTTAGGTTTTAGGCTTCAAAGGTAAGGTTTTTTATCGGATTGGCTACAATAAAGTCTCCAAATTCATCTTCATCCGCCATTTCCATTGGTTTTTGGCGTTGGCGGGGACATTGATTTGGTCGTCTGTAGGGTTGGGCGACCAATTCTTTTCGTCCAAGTCAAGCAGGTCTTGAAGCGGGTAGATGTTCCACTTTGATGGACTGTCTTGGTGTTTTTCCATGATTTTCTTGAGCGTCTTGGCCGTGATTTTGCGGTCGTCGAGGTCAAGGCTGTCGAGGAACTGACGGGTGCGCACACGGTCTTCGGCTAGCCAGCCACGCAAGGTAGGCATGTCGTGAGTACCCGTTGTATAGACGCAGTTTTCGGGCAGGTCTTCGGTCTGAACGAATTGATGGCCAAACACCTTGGGCATACGTTGCACCTCAAGGCTCATGATGCCCAACTCCTGCATTACTTCAGGCACACAGGCGGGAATCATGCCGAGGTCTTCACCACAGGCAATCATCTTCGTCGCATTGACCAAGGCGGGCAGTTTTTCCAAGGCTTTCTGCTTCCAGAAGTCGTTGTGGCGGTGGAAATAGAAGTTCTCGTAGAGGTCGTCGATGGCGTGTTTCTGCTCCTCGCTGAGGGCTTGGTAGACCTTAGTCTTGTGCAGTTCGATGCGAGGGATGTATTTGTCTTTCTCGTTCGGAGCGGGGATGAAGAGGGTGTCCACGCTTTTCTTCAAATGTTTGCTTTTGACGAAATGGAAGCCTTGCTTTTCGATTTCCTCCTTGCTCATCGGCAGGGCAGGAGAGAAGTGCCCTAACAAGCCCGACTTGGCCGTCTTTGGAATCTCCCAGATGCGGAAGAAGCCCAAGATATGGTCAATGCGGTAGGCGTCGAAATAGCGCGCCATCACCTGTAGGCGACGCTGCCACCAGGCGTAGCCGTCCTTGGCCATCGCTTCCCAGTTGTAGGATGGGAAGCCCCAGTTTTGTCCCTCGGCGGCGAAGTCGTCGGGCGGTGCGCCCACTTGCACGTCAAGGTTGAACAAATCGGGATGCGATTTAACGTCCACTCCAGAGGGGTTTACCCCAATGGGGATGTCTCCCTTCAACAGCAGACCCTTGTCGTGCAAGGCCTTCACGGCCTCGCTCAACTGCTTGTTGCAATGGTATTGCAGGAAGAGGTGAATTTCCGTACCGTTGCTGTCGCGCTCGGCGCAATATTGGGCATAGTCGTTGATCCAGTCTTCATTGTCTTTGCAGAATTGTTGGAAATCGGTGGTTTCTTTCAGCGATTCCCATTGCTGCACAAAAGCGATTTGGAAGTATTTCCATTTGGCTTTCAGCACTTTGGGGTAGCTGACGGATTCCTCTTTGTTGAGCATGGTTCGCATCCGCTTGAAAGCCGCGTCTTCATTGATGCCCAATTGTTGGAGATCGAGATAAACCGGATTCAGTGCAAAAGCCGAAATGGCATTATAAGGATAGGAATCGCCCCAGTCGTAGTGCGCCGTCGTGTCGTTGATGGGCAGGATTTGTATGATTTTCATCCCGTTGGCCACACACCATTCGCCTAGTTTAGGCAGGTCGGCATATTCGCCGATGCCGAAATCCTCTTCCGTGCGCAGGCTGAACAGCGGCACGGCCACGCCTTTCATGGTCTGCCTTTCCGTGAAGCCGAACCAATCCCAAACGCGGTCTTTACCCTGAGGCAAGATGCGGTTAGGGCCGTCCTCCCAGCGGATTTGGTCGTTTTCGCGGATGAAATATTTGTATTCCATTCCGTTTGGTAGAGACGTGCCATGGCGCGTCTCTACACAGACCGACCAAATCCCAGGCCCCACATAATCCATCGGAATGGCCTTGTTGGGATTCCAATTGCCTAATTCTGTGCTGTTTCCCGTGAGGAACAATTCCTCGCCCCAACGGCTGTCGTATCGTAATCTGAATAGGGTTTTCATGCCGCAAAGGTAGGGAAATTATTCAATCCTTACCTGATACAATGCCTTTCTGTGGTTAAGGCCTGTCGGGTAGATGAAATACAGCACGCCGTCGTGAATCCTCATGTTTTGCGCGAAGGGGTAGCCGCTGAGGTCCATCACGGTGGTGGCGGTGCCAGTCTCAAGGTTGATGCGCTTCAAGGTATAGATGCCGTCGTTGACGAAGAAGGTGTAGAACTCTTTTCTGGCAGCATCTACTAACATAAGGTGTTTCCAACGTGGGTCGGGTTCCATTTTGCCGTTCCATTTGCGATATTTGTGGAAGGTGAGGGGATGACGTTCCAATTCCTTGCCAACGTTGTCAAAGACAATGGTCTCGTGATCGGTATAGGCAAAAAGGTAAAACTTGTTGTCGATGGCATAGATAGGGTTGTAAATCGGGTCGGCCACCCAAAAATTGGCGCCGATACCTCTCGTATGCGTCAATAGCCAAATGTCGTCGCGACCTTTCTCGTCCACGATGTAATGGAGCAAGTAGTGCTCCTCGCCACCGCCAAAGGCATTACAGAAGTACCCCATCTCTTTATTGTAATAGAAGTACCGTCCTGTGATGAAGATGCTATCAGATGCTGCCACGATGGTGGAGAATTTGTCGAGAAAGGTTTTCCTTGACATGGAATGGTAAAAATTCATCTGACCTTTTCTTCCGTTGCCGTATTCAATGAATCCCACTTGGCTGGCTTGGTAGTCATTGATGGCATAGATGTCGCCAAAAGCGTCTTTGCTGAGGTATTTGTAACGTGATGAAATAGGCAACTCATGTAATGTGTCCATATCAAAGGAGAGATGGAGCAGGACAGCGTTTCGGCGGCGATAGGCAATCAGGTAAATGCCGTCGTCGCGGAGGGTGTAGTCGATGACGGTCATCACGGGGTTGTCGAAGGCGATATGGGGCGCATTGGCGGTAATCTCCACCTCAAGCAACTCGTGTTTCTTGGTTTGCATCTTTACCGTGAGGTTCTTGCCGTTGAGGTCCTTCTCGGTAATGGTGTAATATGCTGGTTCGAAAACCATGTGGGCAAAACGTAGTCTCATACCTGCTTTGGCAAGGCTGTAGGTGAAGCGGCCTTGTTCGTCGGTGACGGAAACGAGTAGTGAGTCATGTGCATAAACGCTAACGTTTTCGATGACTTTGCCGTTTTCGTCCTTGCAATAGCCTTGGATGATCTGGTGTTCCTGGGCTTTTGCTTGAAAAGTGAAACCAAGGCAGAAGAGAAACAGATATAGGATATTCTTATTCATGCTGAGACTTTGTCTATAGAATGAGTATTGTTAGTCTATCTTCAGTTTGTACAAAGCTTTCCTGTGGTCGTATCCAGTAGGATAAAGGAAATACAAGACGCCGTTATGCATCTTTGGTATTTGTACGAAATGGAAGTTCGATAACCGCACAATGTCGGAAGCTATTCCCGTTTTGATATTGATTTCTTTGATGCTCATCACGCTTTCTTCTTCAAAAGCAGTATAAAACTTGGTCTTTGGCGCATCCATCATCACGATCCGTTTCCAACTTTTCTGCTTTTCCCATTCTCCTTTCCAGGTGCGTTTCCTGTGAAAAGTCATTGGTATGGTGTTGATATGTTTAGCCTCATTGTTGTAGATGACGATTCGGTCCGCATCGAAATCAAAGAAATATAAGGTGTCGTTAAGGTTGAAGACGGGGTCGTAGATGGGCTTTACATAAGGCCAACAATCAGGCATGCACCACATTCCGTTTTCAAGTACGTAAAGCATGGCTGAATCGCGAGTGTGTTCCCAAACCGAAGCCTCGGAATCGCCTTTTTTGCGGCAATAGAAATATAGCTCCTGATTCCATTTCGTTTGGTATTCCGCAGTAATGAACACTTTGTCAGTAGCTGCCACATTGTTACCCATGATGTTGTAAAACTGGTCGCTTTTCATGCCGTAAAACAATTCCATTTTTTGATACTCGCCACGATATTGCCTGTGACCGATCTGGAACGCAGAATCGTAGCTGAGAAGGTGGATCTGGTTGTACACATCTTTGTATAGCCTTTGGTATTTCTCGTCGATTGGGATGAATGACAGCGTGTCAAAGTCAAACGACATGTGAAGAAGGATGCAGCCTTTTGTCCGATAGCCAATGATATACACTCCCATGTCGTTGATTTCGTAATCGACGATGCTGGTCATCTTGCCCGCATAGGCGATCTCGGGCGCTTTTTCCGTCACGGTCACTTCACTTAAGGCGTAATCCTTAAACCGCATACTGAAGCTGATGTTGATGGATCCCTTTTGCATTTGCTTGGGCAAGATGCTGACTATGGTGTCCTGATAACCGATGCAGGAATATTGTAATTCGATGGGATTGCTACTTTTTGTCAACAACAGTTCATAGTAGCCTCTGGCATCGGTGATGGTGCCTAAAGAGGTGTTGCTCACTTGGATGTTGACGTTCTCTATGCCAAGATTACCGTATACTTTGGTTGTGTTCTGTGCTGAGACCGAAATGGTCAAGAAGAGACCTAATATGATTGATAGTAGCGTTTTTAGTTTCATGCTAGTAGTTTTTGAATGCGCTGTTTATAGTTTTCTCCTTTCGACGAACGTTTTTGTTTCCCCAGAAGAATAGTGAGCCTTCCTCAGCAACAGAAGCTGCCCGTTGTGAATGACGGTTTTGGGGTAGAGACTAGGAATCAGCGTCGTTTTTGCAGTTATGCTTCCAGAAACAGGGTTTATTTCATATAGTTTGTCTTTGATGACTGTATAAAACTTGTTTTTGGCGAGGTCTTGATACAAGGTGTGTTTCCAGCCTTCCATAAAAGGGAATTGGATGGAGCAGGAGTCGATTATATGGATTCCAAAATCATAATGTTGGATATAGCCGAGGCTTTGGTCGAAATAGTACAAACCATCGTTAGCCAATAGCAATTCTGCGTCACTGGGGCGGAACCAGTGGGCTTTGATATGGCGACTCCAAACGCCAGGAGGCGCTCCGTGTGAATCGGGGCTCCAAAGCGACATGAAAAACAACATTTCGTCCCAATACTTATTGATGTTATCGGTCATGTCGCTGTTGAACAGTTGTTGAGGTTTTTTCGTTTGGCGATCTACCCTGTAAAACGAGGTGTAATACCCCTGCATTCCTTTTTCTTTGAAATAGACATGTTCGTCGGTGGCGAACAAGCAGTCACTCATCGTCCTGTAAAAGAAGCGTCTTTCAGCGGCGCTCATATGATGCGGTTTGGTAGAGAGGTCGATTTCGTAAACGCTGTCTGTGGCAATGAGTTGACAATTGCCCATACAGTCGCGCATCACAAGTTCAGGAGTGATGTAGTCCGGGATGGGGATGGTGTCAAATCCCCGAAGGTCCTCATCGGCCATGATGAGGCAGTGCTGTTTCCTGTTTGGGCAAGCAGCCAAAATGCATATCGTTTGGTCGAAAACCTCAAAGTCCATGAAAAAGTATTTTTCTCCATAGAGCTTATGCTTAGCGCTCACGGTGACTTCTTGTAGGTTGTAGTTCTGCTTCCGCATCCTAAAGCTGATGTTGACGGAATCGTGCTGCAATTGTTGGGTTGAAAGACTGACTACGGTGTCCTGATAGCCGATGCAAGAATAATGTAATTTGACAGGTTTGTTATCTCTGTTCAGCAGCAGTTCATAGAAGCCTTTGGCATCGGTGGTTGTCCCCCAAGTGGTATTGCTCACTTGGATGTTTACGTTCTCTAAGCCTAGGTTACCATAGACTTTGGTCTTGTTTTGGGCCGTGGCACGAAACACCAAAGCAAGGCAAATAAACATCAAAAGTAAAAAGGTCTTTTTCATGTTTCATGTAGTTTTACGAGTTAGGTATGTAGAAAGATTTGGCGGCACAAATGTATATATATTTCTATAATTGGCAATGGTATGTGTAAAAATCCTATTTTTGCCCAATCAAAACGATGCCCATGACCGCTTTCGATTTCTTCAACATCATCCGCTCTATCCCGAAGACGCTGCGTTTCAACTTGCATTATTTCCCGCTAAAGACGGCTTTAAAGCTGCCTGTCGTGGTGTCGCACCGCACTTATCTCCGCGAGCTACACGGCAAGGTGGAGCTTCCCAAAAAGGCGGAGCGTGCAATGATTAAAATCGGCTTCGGTGATGTGGGTCATTACGACCGCAAACGCTCACGCAGCATTTGGCAGGTGAGTGGCACGGTGAGTTTCGGCGGCAAGGCGAGCATTGGGCATGGTTCGAAGCTTTCGGTGCGCGGAAACTTGAGTTTGGGTGCGGATTTCAACATGACTGCAGAAAGCACCATTGTCTGCGCCAAGGAAATTCGTTTTGGGCGCGACTGCCTGCTGGCTTGGGACATCCTCGTGATGGACACCGACGAACATCCCCTGTATAATAAGGATAACGAACGCATCAATCCCGACAAGGCCATCTTGGTGGGCGACCATGTGTGGATTGGCTGCAAATGCGTGTTGCTGAAAGGTGCCGAGGTGCCCGACAACACCGTCGTGGCGGCAGGCACATTGCTAACCTCGTCCTTCAGCGGCGAGCATCAGGTCATCGGCGGTAACCCGCCCTCAGTCCTTAAGCACGACATCCGCTGGGAACATTAATGTCACAAAACCTACAAAACTTGCAAAACAGATGAGTTAGTAACTGGCGACAGCACAACCGTGCGTCGCCGGGAAGCCGCCGGTTGGCGTGCTTCCCCTCAACTCATGAAAAGGTTTTGTCGGTTTTGAAGGTTTTGTGATAATCCTACAAAGCGTCAATGACGGTGCAGAGGTTCTCGAAGATTTGCGGGATCTCGCCTACGCCGTTCACCGGATGCAGGTTGTTCTTTCCTTCGTAGAAGTCGAGCACGGGGCGTGTCTTGGCCTCATATTCCACGAAGCGGTGCTTGATGGAATCGAGGTTGTCGTCGGCACGACCGCTGGTCTTGCCACGTTCGAGCATGCGCTCGATGAGGAGCTCCTCAGGCACTTCGAGGCTCAACACGCCTGTAAGCGACATGCCGAATTTCTCCATCATCTCGTCCAGGATCTCGGCTTGGCGCACGGTACGCGGATAGCCGTCGAAGAGGAAGCCAGCCGAGTCCATGTTCTCGGAGAGTTTCTTCTCAATGATTTGAGCCACGATCTCGTCGGAGACGAGGTTGCCTTGGCTGATGATTTCCTTCACTTGCAAGCCCAACTCGCTCTCGGCGGCGATTTCCTCGCGGAGGATTTCACCGGTGGAGATGTAAGTCAGGTTATATTTCTCGCGCAGGAACTGCGACTGCGTTCCCTTGCCTGCCCCGGGAGGGCCAAAAAGTACGATGTTTAGCATGGTGTTATGTTTTTATTGGCTATTGGCTGCTGGCTATTGGCCGTTGGCAGCTTCCATCGAGATATGTAATTGTTTTTTCTTTCATGAAGCTGCCAATAGCCAAAGGCCAAAAGCCAGAGGCGGTTTATTCAATGATTTTATAAATATCCGGCAGATTGCGTCCCTGTTGGTTATAATCCAAACCGTAACCCACGATGAACTCGTTGCCAATGTTCATGCCCTTGTAGTCGATGGGATAGTCGTATTTGAAGTTGTCGGGCTTGAAGAACAGCGTGGCGATGCGCACGTCGGCGGCTTTCAGGTCGCGGAGTTTCTTGATGGTGTAGCGCATGGTATGGCCTGTGTCGACGATGTCTTCCACGACGACTACATGTCGGCCTTCAAGCGAATGGTCGAGGCCGATGAGCTCGCGCACGACGCTGGTGCTTTCGGTACCGGCATAGGAAGTGAGTTTGACGAAACTGATCTCGCAAGGGATGGTGATCCGCTTGAACAGCTCGGAGGCAAACATGAAGGCGCCATTGAGCACCACAAGAAACATGGGATTCTGTCCCTCCAAGTCCTTGTTGATTTGGTCGGCCACTTTCTGTACGTTGGCTTCTATTTTTTCTTGGGGGATGTAAAGCCCAAATTCCTTGTCTATAACTTTTACTGTTTTCATTTTCAAAGGGTTGAAGTTCTTTTGCCCGTAGGGTTTATGCGTTACAAATATACAAAATACAGCAATTGTTTCGACCATAGTCGAAAAAAAACTATCTTTGCATAAAATTTCTGCAAAAATGAAGCCAATCGTTAGCATCATCATGGGAAGCACTTCCGATCTTCCCGTTCTCGAAAAAGCAGCACAGTTTTTCGATGAGATGGAAATCCCGTTTGAGATGAACGCCCTCAGCGCACATCGCACTCCGCAAGAGGTCGAAGCTTTCGCTCGCGAGGCCCAAGGCCGCGGTATTAAGGTCATCATTGCTGCCGCTGGCATGGCTGCCGCCTTGCCTGGCGTGATTGCCGCCAACACTACCTTGCCCGTTATCGGTGTGCCCGTCAAAGGTATGCTCGACGGCCTCGATGCCATGCTGTCCATCATCCAGATGCCTCCAGGCATTCCTGTGGCCACGGTGGGCGTGAATGGTGCTCTCAATGCCGCCATCCTTGCTGCCGAAATGCTGGCTTTAGGCGATGCCGAAATCGCTGCCAAAGTGGCGAATTATAAGGAGAACCTGAAGAATAAGATTACAAAGGCTAACGTCGAGTTGAAAGAAGTGCAGTATAAGTTCAAGACGAATTAATTGCCTTCAAATACAATCTGGCTCAATTGTTTCTTGTCGAAGACCTGATTGGCCACGGCTAGTATGTCGTCGGCTGTCACGGCTTCTATTTTCTGAATGATGTCGTCCATGTATTCGATGGGTTCGCCCATGATGAGCGATCGCGTCGCACTCAGCAGTTCGTTCATGCCGCTCTCGTAGCTTAGGGCGACCTGTCCGATGAGCTGTTGCTTGGCGTGATGCAACTGTAAGGTACCCAACTTCTGTGTGCAGAGTTTCCCCAGTTCCTTATGCACCAGTTCAATAGCGCGATCCAACGAATCGGGGTCGACGCCCATGTAGACATTGATGAGGCCAACATCGCTGTAAGCTGTGTATTGCGACTCGATGCTGTAGGCGAAGCCATATTTCTCGCGTATGTTCAAGCCTAAGCGTGAGCTCATGGCCGGACCGCCAAGCACATTGTTGAGCATTACGATGGGCATACGTTGCGGGCTGCTGAACTCAGGCGCGATGCCACCAATGATGCAGTGACTCAAGTGGTTGTTGCGTGTCTCCTTGCGGCACTCGGGTGTGTATCCTTTGAAGGCTTTTCTTTTCCTATTAATAAGATGGGCAGGCTGGTCGCCAAAATAGGTCATGGCGAGTTTTTCGAACTCCCTGAAGCTGATGCCGCCGATGCTGGCCAGGATCATCTGGTCGGTGCTGTAGTTGTGCGCCATGAAGTCGAGGATGTCCTTTTGGTGGAAGCCTTTCACCAAGTCGGCGGTGCCCAGAATATTTCGTGCCAGAGGATGCCCTTTGAAAACCATCTCCTCAAACAAGTCATAGATCTCGTCGGAGGGTGAGTCAAGATAGGAGTTGATCTCGTCCAGGATGACTTCCTTCTCCTTGGCCAGTTCGTTCTCTGGGAAGGTGGAGTGGAAGGCGATGTCGGCGAAGAGGTCGAGACTGCGTTTGTAATGCTGCTTGAGGAAGGTGGCCTGTATGCAGGTCTCTTCCTTGGTGGTGAAGGCGTTGAGGTCGCCGCCCACATTGTCGAGGCAGCTCAAGATATGATAGGCCTTGCGGTTTTGCGTGCCTTTGAAGATGGTATGCTCCACAAAGTGGGCTAGGCCGTTCTCGTGGGCCTGCTCGTCGCGGGTGCCGGTCTCCACCATCAGCACAAGGTGGGCTATCTCGCCCGGTTTCTCTTTATGTATCAGCCGAATGCCGTTCGGCAAGATGGATTCTTTGTATTTGTTTTCCAACATGGAGTGAAAATTGGGCTGCAAAGATACGATAAACGCAAAACATTTCTAACTTTGCACCTTTAAAATCAATTCTAACTGAAATGAAAAAACTATTTACTCTATTCCTAGTGGCGGTCTGTTGCATGGCAGGCTATGCCCAAGCCGTCATTGATCCGCTGCTGAGCGAGGAGATGGCCCGCCGCAACGATGACGAGAAAATCAATGTCATCGTCATTATGAAGTCGCAATACGACAGGGCTCAGATGAACCGTCAAGCCAGCTATTTCGCTACGCGTTCCGAACGCCGAGAGTTTGTCGTCAACGAGCTGAAGGCCTTTGCTGAGGCCACGCAGTTCGACCTGAGACGTTCGTTGGACGAGATGCGTCGTAACGACATGACAACAGAGCCGACTGTCCTCTGGATGGCTAACGCTTTGGGCCTTTCGGCCAATAAGGCTGCCATTACCGATTTGGCACGTCGCAACGACATCGAGATTATCGGTTATGATATTGAGCGCAATTGGATTCCCGATGGGGAAGAGGCTACTCCCGCCTCCGCCACGCGCGAGATTACCCCAAACGTCACCCAAGTCGGTGCCAACCAGGTGTGGGACTTGGGCTACACGGGTGAAGGCATTGTGGTGGCCGTCATCGATACGGGTGTCAACTACAACCACTTGGATGTGGCCGATCACCTTTGGGACGGTGGAACGGAATTTCCGCATCATGGCTTCGACGTCTTTAACAACGATAACGATCCCATGGACGACCATGGTCACGGCTCGCACTGTTCGGGAACGGTGCTGGGTGATGGCACGGCGGGTTCACAAACGGGTATGGCTCCCGATGCCACGCTGATGTGTGTCAAGTGCTTGAACGCCAACGGTAGCGGTGGCGCAACGCCTATCTCCGCTGGTATTCAATGGGCCGTGGAGCACGGCTGCGACTTGTTCAGCATGTCACTCGGCATCTCCAATTCGACGATTGCCGAGCGTACGCTGCTGCGTCATACCTGTGTAGCCGCCTTGGATGCTGGTGTGGTGGCCGCTATCGCCGCTGGCAATGAGGGCAACCAAATGTGGCAAGCGCCTATTCCCAACAATGTGCGTGTTCCTGGCAGCTGCCCGCCTCCCTATATGGACGAGGTGCAGGGCGAGAACCCAGGCGACCTGTCCTGCTCGGTGTGTATCGGCGCTGTCAACTACAACGATGCCGCCGCCAACTTCACTTCGCGCGGCCCCGTCACTTGGACCAACACCGAGTTTGGCGACTATCCTTATGAACCGGGTATCGGCCTCATCCGCCCCGATGTGTGCGCCCCTGGCGTCGACATCAAGTCGCTGAACTATCAAACCAACACAGGCTATACGTCGATGAGTGGCACCTCAATGGCCACGCCATGTGCTGCTGGTTGCATGGCTCTCATGTTGAGCAAAGACCCCAATCTGATGCCTGCCGATGTGTGCCGCATCCTTGAGGAGACTGCCGTCCGGTTGGCCGAAGGCAAGAGCAACATATTTGGTTTTGGCCGTATCGATGTGCTCGCCGCCGTGGAGGCCATCCAACTTGGCGCTATCAAGTACAACACCTATGCCATCAACGACCCGCAAGGCAACAACAACCACAATCTCAACCCAGGCGAGTCGGTTCTGATGGACCTCACTTTGGACAATGTCACCGATGAACCCGTGAGCAATGTCAGTGTGGTGTTGAGCACCGATCATGCCGAAGTGACCATTACTGACAACACGGCCGACTTCCCGAATTTTGCCGCTAACGAGACCCTTACCGTTGAAAATGCCTTTGCCTTCGCGGTGACCAACAATGTGGCCGCTAACGAGCAGATCAAGTTCAACTTAGAGGTGTCGGTCGGTGGCGAGGTGACGGCCAACTTTAGTTTCAAGGTGCCGGTCTACGACTATAACTTGCAATTGGGCGGTACCGTCGTGCTGAACGACGACAATGACAACGGCCTCCTCAATCCCGGCGAGACGGCCGACCTCCGCATCTTGGTCGACAATGCAGGTAATGAGTTGGCTCAAATGGTGGTAGGCACCCTGTCGACGGATTATGAGTTCGTCACCCTCAACGAGACGGAGAAACCTTACAGCACCATCGGCGCTGGCATGATGGCCTTCGCCGATTACAATCTCACCCTCGATGCCGCTGCTCCCGAGAATTTTGTTATCCCCTTTACATTGACCCTAACGGACATCAACGGCCGAGTTACCGTGATAGATTTCAATTATAGAAACGCCTGCAACATCATCTTCTCGCTCCACGACTCCTACGGCGACGGCTGGCAAGGCAATTACCTTACCGTGGTCTATTCCGATGGCTCGCCTACCGAGCAGATGACGGTCAACGACGGCAGTTCGGCCACGTTTACCCGTGAGGTAGCCTCGGGCTCTACCATCTCGCTCACCTGGCATAACGGCCAATGGACCTCAGAATGCAGTTTCGAGGTCACCTACGATGATGGCGCGGTCATCTATCAGAATTCTGGTGGCTTCAGTGGCACGCAAACATTTACCATCAATTGTTCTGGCGGCGGTGGCGCTCCCGAGTTCTGCGACCCCATTCGTAACCTGAGCTACGACATCGACGGTCACGATGTCATCCTGTCGTGGGAGGCTCCCGCGAGCGGCACACCGGCTTGGTATGAAGTGTACCGCGACACCGAACTCCTTGACCTGGTCGAGGAATTGACCTATACCGACCCCGATGTCGAAGAGGGCCTTTACAGCTATTGCGTCTATGCCGCCTACGACGGCTGCCAGAGCGAGTTTGTCTGCACCGATGTTGACGTGTCGATGTGTGACGCCGTTCAAAATCTTGACTATACCTTGGACGATGACCTCTTGCTTACCCTCACTTGGGAAGCCCCCGAGGATCCCACAGGATTGGTGGAGTATCAAGTCTATATGGATGAAGCGCTGCTGACCACGACCAACGAATTGACCTATGCTTTCACTGTCACTGATGGCCAACACGACGTGTATGTGAAGGCTGTCTACGAAAGCTGCGAAAAGGACAAGCATGTCAACGTCTGCATCGTAGGCGCTGTGGAAAATCTGACTTATCAGGTCCAATTGGAGAGTAATAATGTCATTTTGAGTTGGGATGCCATCGAAGGTGTAAGCCAATATGAGGTGTATTTCAACGGCGAATTGGCGGCCACAGTCGAGTCCACTGAATATGCCTTTGATGCCGATTTTGGCTTGACCACTGTCATGGTGAAGGCGGTGTCTGAAGGTTGCCATGTGATGGGCGCCACTATCGAGGTTTGCCTATGCGAGGCTGTCGAGGAAGTGCACTATCAGGCCATGGTCGACAACACTACGGTCCGTTTTGCCTGGAATGCGGTTTCCGATGCAGAATATTATATGGTTGACTTTAAGGAGGAGACCGTGCAAACTACCGACTGTTACATCGATTTGGAGGTTGAGCCAGGCGATAATACGGTTTGCGTGACGGTGCATTCCGTGTATGGATGCAATTCTGATATGGTGTGTTATACGCTCCCGGTTTGTGCCCCCGTAACCAACCTCGATTATGCTTTCGAAGGCAATGAGGTGACCATCACTTGGGAAGGCCCTGAGGTCGGAAATGACCTTGTGGTGGATGGCGAGCATGATAATTGCTTCGGAACGAGTTATATGAGATGGTTTGGGAATGGTGTCCATACCATTGCCGTTTACCCTGACCAAGGTGGGTTGTGCTTGACCCTGCCCGCCGAACTCACTTTCGAAGTCACCAATGTGGCCCCCGAGATCCGCTTTAATGACGTGCGCGAAGGCCATATGGTCACCGAATGGGATGTCGTGGACGGCGCCATTGCCTACAAGCTCTACCGTGACGGCGAGCTGTTGGCCGAAAACCTCACCGCCACCACTTACGACGACAGTGAGATGGCCATCAACATGCAACACTGTTACGCCGTTCAAACGGTCTTCGAAAAAGGCATCTCCGATTTAGGCGAAGCCGTTTGTGCCAACTACTTCACAGGCCTTGACGAGAACGACGGCAAGGTGAGCCTTTTCCCCAATCCGACCTCCGACAAGGTGACCATCCAATGCGAAGGCATGACGATGCTCGAGGTTTATTCGGCCGAAGGCAAGCTGGTGCAACGCATCAAGGTGGATGGCGACGCCTATGAGCTCAACGGCTTGGAGAGCGGCGTCTACACGCTCCGCATCATGAAGGGCGACAGTGCCTTTGTCCGCAGGGTGGTGAAGATGTAAAAGCGTTATTCGGTTATAATTCAAGGTCGCTTCGTCAACGAGGCGACCTTTTTTCGTATATTTGCAGTCTCGATACTAAAACGACACGAATTCCGTTCATTAAAAAAACCGATCGCGATGCGCAAAGTCTTTATATCCTTATTGCTTTTATTGGGCGTCACGCTGCAGGTGGCCGCACAAATGCCCAAAGACATCATGAAAGACCCTATCCCCGTAGCCATGTTTCAGGCGACTTATGCCTTCCATATGCCAGGTCTTGACACCAAAACGTTGTATGGTGTGAGTCATGATGTGGGTGGTGGCTTCGCCTTTAAGACAGAGAGCAACTGGCTGCTGTCGGTCTCGGGCAACTACATCGTTGGCAAGAAGGTCAAAGGCGAATGGGTTGACATTTTTGGCGAAGGCATCACCACCGCCGAAGGCGAGATCATCGGTGGTGCTGGCAGTTATGCCCAGTTGGAAGTCAGCCAGCGCGGACTGCATTTCCAGGGTCAGGTGGGCAAGCTGTTCCCTATGGGACCCAACCCCAACAGTGGTGTTTTCGTACAGGCAGGCCTAGGTTATCTCTTCAACCGCATTAATGCCGATTATCAAGTGACAGCGCTGAATCCGCCTTATCAGGTGGATGGCGATTATAGGTTTGGGTACGACCGCATGCGTGGTGGCCCGGCACTGCATCTTGAGTCAGGCTATCTGCTGCTCCACGACACTCGCCTGCTCAACCTCTCTGTCGCTTTGGAGGTGACTTATGCCTTTACCCGCGACCTCCGCGACTACGACTTCCGCGTGTTCACCAACCCCGAAACGGGTCTGCAGGAGCCGGTGGGCTACACCGACCCGCATAAGCGTTACAACGACCTCTACTACGGCATCCGTGTCACCTGGAGCATCCCCACCTATCAGCGTCAACCGCAGGAATACTATTACGACTAACCGCCGTGTTGATCCTGTTCACCATAGGAGTCTTGCTGTATGCCCTAGGCGTGAGGGTGGCTGCATGGCTGGGCAACCCCAAAGCCAAGCAATGGGTGGATGGCCGTAAGCTGAGGGCCAAAATGCCTGAGACCGTCGACGATCCCAATGAGCAATGGATCTGGTTCCATGCCGCTTCCTTGGGTGAGTTCGAGCAAGGTCGTCCCGTCATCGAGGCTTTGAAACAACGCTATCCACAGTACAAAATCCTTTTGACCTTCTTCTCGCCTTCGGGCTATGAGGTCCGCAAGGACTATCCTATGGCTGATGAAGTGGCCTATCTTCCCACCGATACCCCTGGTCATGCCGCCAAATGGGTGCGCCGGCATCATTTCGTGGCTGCTTTCTTCATCAAATACGAGTTTTGGTTCAATTACATGCGGGCCTTGAAGAAGGCAGGCATCCCATTGTTCTACATCTCGCTCATCCTTAAGCCCAACTCGTTTTTCTTCCGTCCCTATGGCCGTTGGTTCCGCCAGCAGTTGCATACGGTGACGCATTTCTTCGTGCAAGACGAGGCAACCGTCGATTTGCTCAGAAAGAATGGCTTCGACAATGTCACGCTTTGTGGCGACACGCGTTTCGACCGCGTAGCGGCCATTGCCGAGCAGGCCAAGTCTTTCCCCGAAATAGAGCGTTTCATTGCCGGACGGCAGTGCATCATCGCTGGCAGCACTTGGCCTCCCGATGAGAAGTTGTTGCAGGCGTTTCTCCCCAAGCTGCCCGACGATTATTGTCTCATCCTGGCCCCGCACGACATCTCTGCCTCACATGTGGCACAAATCAAGGCGATGTTTCCTGAGGCCCAGTGCTATACTGAGATGGATCACATGGTTTCGTCAAGGGTTTTGGTCATTAATACCATAGGCATACTCTCCCAATTGTACCAATATGCCCGCTTTGTGTATATCGGCGGCGGTTTCGGTGTCAACATCCACAACATCCAGGAGCCGGTCACCTTTGGCTGCCCCGTGGTCTTCGGGCCTAAGTATAAGAGCTTCAAGGAAGCGGTCGACTTGGTGGCTCTTGGTGGCGCCTTCTCCATCAGCGATGCGGCTGAGTTGGAGTCGATATTCATCCGACTGATTGCTGACGAGCCATTCTACGCAAAAGCCTCGCAGACCTGCAGCGACTATCTGAAATCGCAGGTGGGGGCCACCGAGATCATCATGAAAAGCTTCGAAAACACGCTTTTTTCGTGATTTTTTGAAGTTATTTTTTGTTTCTTTAATTTTATTGTCTACTTTTGAAGTCTGATTTCCCGTTGAAATTCAGAAAAATAAAACTGCCTATGCAAGACTTTACCCCTGTTTCCTCACTCCCTCGCATTGGCCTCAGCCAAGGCGACCTCAACGGTATCGGCTACGAAGTTATCCTTAAAACCTTTTCCGATGCCCGAATGTTCGAGATGCTGACACCTGTCTTGTTTGGGCAGTCGAAAGCGTTTTCCTACTACAAGAAGAACTTTGGCATGGAGAGTCCCAACTACGCCCTCACCCGTGATGCGCGGCAGGCTTGGGACAAGAAGTTCAACATCATTAATATCGTCGAAAACGAGGTGAAGATCGAGCCTGGGCAGCCATCGGAGGTCTCTGTCGAGATGTCGGTGCTCTCGATGAAGCGGGCTGTCGAAGACTTGAACAACGGCTATGTGGATGCCTTGGTCATGACGCCCGATTCGCGTTCGGTCGAGAAGAGCAACATGGGCTATCTGCTGTCGTTCCATAAGGATAAGGACGCCCTGCGTGTGTTGGTCAACGATATGATGCGCATCGGCTTGGCCACCGACGACATGCCGCTGCGCGAGGCGCTGTCGATGATCGATACCCACTTCCTTGTGGGTAAGCTCACTACCTTCTCGCAGGCCCTGAAGACGGATTTCGGCCTCAACTCGCCCAAGATTGCCGTCATGGGCCTCAATCCCCATGCAGGCACGGTAGCCGAAGGCGACGACGACAAGGTGCTGAAGGCCATAGAAGAAGCGCAGAGGCAAGGCGTTTATGCCTTCGGGCCCTTCACGGCCTCGCAGCTGTTTGGAGACGGGTTGTGGAAGAAATACGATGCGGTGCTGGCCTTGCATCATGAGCAGGGCATGCTCCCGCTGAAGATGATGGCTTTGGGTGGCTGTGCCTGCTATTGGGCCGGACTGCCTGTGGTGTGTGCCTCGCCATTGCATGGCCCAGCCTTCGACATCGCCAACCAAAACATGGCCGAGCCCGACTCCTATCGCAAGGCGGTCTTCCTGGCCGCCGACATTGTTGGGCACCGTAAGGAGCAATAAAAAAAGGAGCCTAATGGCTCCTTTTTTTATTGCATTGAGTTAATGCTTATTTCACAACAAACTTCGTCGTGGCCGAACCAGCATTCACGAAGTAGACACCAGCGGTGAGGTTGCTGATGTTGATGGTGTTGACACCAACATGGCCTTCAGTGGTCATGACGACTTGGCCCACCATATTGAAGACGGTGATGTCGGCATTCTGGTTGAGGGTAATGTTGAGTTGGTCAACAGCGGGGTTAGGATAAACGTTCATCAGGGTGTTGTTGCTCACTTGTTCTTCCACACCGTCGTATTCGGGGAAGAGTTCGGTGAGGTCGAAGGTGAAGGCTTGGTAGAAGTTGTCATCGGGGATGAGGTCGCCACCTGATGCGATGAGGTAGGAGTCGGGTTCACCGTCTGATTGGCATGCAATCACAAGGGTGTTGCCGGTGATGGCAGCTTGCGGGTAAACGAATTCATTCAGCTGATACATGAAATCGGCAGTGATCTGTTGCATAGGTGTCCAGCTTAAGCCATTGTCCAAGGAGGCGCGGGTGAAGAGCTTAAAGAAGTACTGGTTGCCACCACTACCACCCAAATAATGATGATCCATGGCAATCCAAACAGCCACCAACAAGTCACCGCCAGCAGTTTTGACTAAAACAGGCATTTCGCAAGTACCACCATTGTAGTGACCGTGACTGTCAGCCGTCAAAGAACTCCAATCAATGAAATCAGTTGCCTCATAAGGGTCTAACAAAGGTTGCTCATTTTCATCCAAAGGTGCAACATAGCCAATGTATTCAGGCCACATCTCGTGGGTGGCATCGCTCCATAACCACCATGAATAATAGATGTCTTGGCGCAGATAGGCAGAGTCCATGATGAAGGGGTTGCCGGGCACCATAGGCATGGGGTTGTTGGGGTCGCAGCCATACTGGGGAGCCACTTCTCCGTGGTAAGGCATTTCCTCGTTCCAGTAGCCGATGCCGCCGATGAGTGGGTAGTAGGTCGTTGAGGAGGCATCGCCACTGCCACCGCCAAATTCATAGGCGATGTGAAGCTTTCCGTTGTTGTCATAGAGTGCAGAGGTCCAACGGGGATACATGTACATCACTCCGCCATTCGATGGATCACCATAGTCGACGTCGATGCCGGGGTGATGATAGAACTCGGTGCGGGTCCAGGTGTCGCCATTGTCTTCAGAGGTCAGCACGACGCCGTCGCCACGACGGGTGTTCACCACGATGTCGAGACGATCGCCGCCGGTGTTTTCCATGAAGTAGGCGTCTTGGCCAGAGCCGTAGGTGGGGGCATAGTCGCGGCCGAGGTATTCGATGGACATAAAGTCACTCCAGGTCTGGCCGCCATCCAACGAACGGATGTAGTAGAAGGGGTTTTTTTGGTCGTTTACCACTTCGTTGAGGCCGGTCACGAGGATGTGGATGTTCTTGTGCTCGGGGCCGTTGCACATCACAGCCGGGAAGTGCGGGTTGTGTCCAGCTTCCATAATGAAGGCAGGAGCCAAATCACCGTGAGGCAGGTTGTCCTTGTCTTCGATGATGTAGACTTCGCAGGTGCTGGTTTCTGGGTTACGCGAAACCACGACGATACCGTTTTGGCCATAGCGGGCGGCGCAGCCGAAGCCCGTCTTGTGGTCTTCGATCTTGCCTTCCGAGGTCTTCCATTCATCGGTTTGAGGATAATAGATGGCGATGTTGGTACCACGGTCGGTGTGGTCAACGTCAGTGGAGATGACATAGGCCATACCCACGCAGCCGTCGGGGAAGGTCATGGTCAGGTTCTTGGCGGCCGTGTTGGTCTGCCAGTCGTAGAAGGTGTAGTCCAACTCGGTGTCGGTGCGGGCCATGTTGGGCTGGCTGCCGACATGTTGGAAAACTTCGTCGCCCGTGAGTACCATCTCTTGGGCAGCTTTCGGTTGAGCATCTTTGATCGACACTCTCTTAGCCTGTGAATAGCCGGCAACGACGACCATCAGGGCCAATGCTAAGGTAAATAACTTTTTCATTTTTAACGGGTTTTGATTAATAATAGGTTAGTTAGTTGTGTTCGTAATTCGGTTATTTGAGGGCAAAGATAATAAATATTCTTTATACGCAAGTGTTTTTTTAGATTCCCTTCGGGAATGGAGAATAATAACAAGTTTACATGCGGCGGATGATACTGCTACAAGTTGGTAACTGGTTCATGCCGCCGCTGGTAACAAGAACGGATTACTCCATTCCCGAAGGGAATCTCGTGAAATGCAACAAAAAAAGGAGGCAATTGCCTCCTTTTTTTGTTTTAGAAGTTAGGGTGAATTACTTCACGACGATCTTCTGGGTTTCGGTACCGGCGTTGACAAAGTAGATGCCAGCGGTGAGGTTGCTGATGTTGATGCTGTTGACACCAGCGTGGCCTTCAGTGGTCATGACGACTTGACCCATCATGTTGTAGATGGTGATGTCGGCATTTTGGCTGAGGGTGACACCGATTTGGTCGGTGGCGGGGTTAGGATAGATGCTCATGTGTGTGTTGTGGCTCACTTCCGGCACGCCAACACCGGCATCCGGGAAGAGGTCGTTCAGTTCGAAGGTCAGGCCTTGGTAGTAGTTGTCGCTAGCTTCAGTATCGTCGCTTTGGACATAGGTGCCAGGAGCACCGTCCATCTGAACGGCAATCACGAGGGTCGTTCCGATCACAGCGGCTTGAGGATAGACGCATTCAGAGAGGTCATACATGAAGTCGTTGGTCAGCTGGATTTGATGGGCCCAAGTACGGCCACCATCGCCCGAATAGCTGGCGAAGAGTTTGTAGAAGAAATTGCCAGTGGTAGCATCCATGTGGTTCTCATCCATGCCACTCCAAACGGCAACCATGTCGTAGCCACCGCAGTCAGGCAATAGGCAAAGGACGGGGAAGTCAACAGAGCCACTATTGTAAGGGCCATGCTTGGTCAAGTCTTCAATGTTCCAGCCAGTGACGTCATCGTACAAGGGACCTTCCGGGTTGCCATCATCGTCCAACGGGGCAAGGTAGCCCATATATTCAGGCCAAATGTCGTGTGTCTGCTCGCTGAAGAGCATCCAGCTTTCATAGATGTCTTGCATGATATAGGAAGAATCCATGATGAAGGGGTTGCCGGGGACGGGAGGCATGGGGTTGGTCGGGTCGACACCATATTGAGGTTGGGTCTCGCCATGGTAAGGCAGGTTCTCGCTCCAATAGGCGACACCGCCGATGCCAGGATAGTAACCGCTATTTGCGTTGCCGGCATAGCTATTAGTACCGTTGAAGGAATAGGCCATGCAGAGTTCGCCGTTGATACCCCACTGTGCAGAAGTCCAACGAGGATATAAGAAAGCCACTCTATCCTCACCATAGTCTACATTAACGCCAGGGTGATGATAGAAGGTCTTCTTTTCCCAGGTTTGACCATCATCATAGCTGTATAACACCATACCATCGCTCCAAGCACTGTTGACGACGAGGGCGAGGCAGTTGTCTTCGGTGGTCTCCATCCAATAGTAATCGTTGGTACCCCAGTCAGCGCCAGCCTCTTCGATGAAGGGAAGGACCAATTCGGCCTCGTCCCAGCTTTGGCCGTCGGTTGAACGCCAATACTTGATGGGGAGAGTGCTGTCATCGAAGTTACCGCAGACGACGTGGATGATGTCACGGTTGGCACCGGAGGTCATCACGGCAGGGTGCGTGTAGGAACCATTGTTGGTGTAAAGAGAGGCGGGGACACTGTTAGGTGTCATGTTGTCCTTGTCCTCAATGAGGTAGACACCCATGTTGCTGGCGGTGTGGGCGGCCACAACGATGCCGTTTTCCTTGTAACGGGCGATGGAGCCGAAGCCGGTCTTTTCGTTCTCGATACGACCACCCAGCGGAATCCATTCGTCGTTGTTGTAATCGTAAGTGCCAATGCCAGTACCACGGTCAGTGAAATTGGGGTCTACAGCCATGGTGTAGCCGAAGTTGATCTTGTTGTCGGGCCAAACGATGGTCCAGGTGCGAGCACCAGCGTTCGACTGCCAGTCGTAGGTCGTCCAGTCGAGTTCGCCATCGGTGCGCATCATGTTAGGCTCGATTTGCACGTTCTCGAAGCTCTCCATGCCTTTGGTCACTTTCATGGTGGCAACTTTGTTCTTAGCGTCGCTTGACGACATTTGTCTCACTTGTGAGTAGCCAAAGGTGGCCACCAACAAGACTAAAGCTAAAGTAAATAACTTTTTCATTTTGAATGTGTTTGATTAATAATTGAGTTTTTTGTTTGTGTTTGCTATTTTGGCAATTTGAGGGCAAAGATAATGCTTTTTCTTAAACCGCAAGTGGTTTGACAAAAAAAAAGGAGGCCGCAGCCTCCTTTTTTTGTCAAACGATGTAAGTCAGACTTACTTCACGATGAACTTCATGGTGTTCTCAAAGCCGTTGGCCTTGACGGTCACGAAGTAGATACCGCTGTTCAGCTCGCTGGTGCTGATGCTGCGGGTGTTCATGCCGGTGGTGATGTTCACGTTCTTGCTCATCACGTTCTGACCCATGATGTTGTAGACGTTGATGCTCATCTCGGAAGCCTGCGAGGCATTCACTTCGATGTTCAGGACGTCGGTGGCAGGGTTAGGATACACGCGGGTGGTCGTCATCGGGTTGACGGCTTCCTGCTCGTTGATGCCGAAAGTCTCAGGTCTGATCCAGCAAGCATACTGGTAGTTCTCGGTGAGAACACCCATGTTGCTGTTCGGGTGGGAATCGCTGATGTCGAGGTAGAGGCCTTGGTTTTCGTCGCCCGAGTACATGACCCAGAAGGTGCCGTCGTAACCATGGTTGGCAGCCACGCAAGAATATTGCTCTTCCAGTTCGTGGACGAAGTCTTCGGCAAGGTTGATGCCATATTCGTCAGCATACCAAGTGCCGTCAACGTCCTTGAGGGTGACATAAGCGCTTCTGTAGTTACAACTGTTGATGGAGTTTACTCTGGTTTCTGCCAAGGTGCTGAAGATGATGGCCACATTGCCGAGATTGTCGACAGAAATGCTGGGCATGGTAGAACTGCCGATGCTGCGATAGCTCCAATCACTGTTGTCGATGTTTGCTGCCCAGTCGATGTTAAGGGTTCCGTCCATGTCCTCGTCAACCACGCCAAAGTAATTGAGGTGTTGACGGCCGTCAGCTTCTGCCAAGGCATCGATACGTTCGTTGATCAGGGTGTAGGCAAAACCTCTTTCAGCATAGTAAGCTGGGAATTGTGAGTCTTGGCTCCAGCGGCCATAAGGCGGGATTTCGTGGCCACCTTGTTCGTTCACGTAGTTAGAGTTCCAGTAAACAATGCCAAAACTATAGCCAGGCCATGAGGTGTAGTGGTCGGCATCGGAAACTCTCCAACGAAGAAGGGCGAATGCTGCGTGGACTGTGCCATTGTTGTCAATGGTAATGCTGTGCGAATTGTCGGAGGTGACGATTGAATCGGTCATGCCTTCCGGATAGTCGTCGAAGTTGATAGCGTGGACGGGTTCACCGTCTTCACCTGCGATGGCATAGGGGGCAATGATTTGGCGCTCCCAGGTCTCACCGTTGTCGTGCGAAATCATGTAGAACACTTCAGTGGTGTAGGAACCAAACATGCAGACAACGTTGTTGCCGTTGGCGGCCATCACATAATCGTCAGCACTGAGTTGGTTACGGTATTCACCGTCAGCCTCGTTGTCAACGCCGGGGAAGTCGTTCAGTTCAGTGGGGATCTCCCAGGTGTCACCGACGTGCTTGACGCGGACGTAGTAGACGTGGTTGTCATATGAACCGTCGGGCAAGCTGATTTGCTTACACATGACGAGGTGGATGAACTCGTTGTTGGGACCGCTGACGACCACTCTGGGCCAAGTGGGTGCACCATAGTCGTTACCCCAGTTGTAGATGAGTTCCCATTCACCTTCGCCCTTGGTGGGACGATAGTAGAGGTTGACGCCAGTGGCGTGTGAGGCGAGGACTTCGCCTTCACCGCAAGCGGCGATGGTGGGCCAACCCGACTTCATGGGTTCTTGGCGAACTTCAGGCTCTTCGCCCATACCCTTCATGTCGGGGGTGTAGAAGTTGTAACCAGCACCACGATCCGGGAAACCGGTGTTGCCGGAGTGATCCCAAGTGGCGACGAAAGAAGCACAGCCGTCGGACCACGTGGCGATACGGTTGCCAAGGGCGCTGTTCGACTGCAGGTCGTAATTGGTGGTCATGGTGGTGTACTCGTCGAAGTCATCAAGGCTTCTGTTGCTGACCATGTTCTTGGCCATGCTGAATTGGATGCCTTCAACAGCAGAGCCGTCGATCTGACGGACTGCGGCGGGCTTTTTAGCGGTTGCACAGGCGTTCTTGGCGTCGTTGCTAACAACAACTCTCTGTGCAAAGCCGGTCATGGCGACGGCCATTGCAAGAGACATGAATAAAACTTTCTTCATGATGGTTTGTTTTTAATTAGTTAATGAATAATATTGTTCAAAATTTGGGCTGCAAATATAAGCATTTTGAAAAAACCAGGCCATAAAATGGCAATTTTTTATACAATTGTAGTTATATGCAAAAGCTGTGCCAAGAGAATCGGAATCTCATTTTGTCATTTTTTTGTCTATTTGAACCGATAATTGTTATATCTTTACACCCTCAAATACGCTAACCTATGAAAAAGCTTCTATTACCTTTGATGCTGCTCGCCCTTGCGGCTTGCTCCACTCAGCCCAAGGCTGACTACGTCACTGACCCGGCCAATTACGTTGATCCCTTCATCGGCACAGGTGGCCACGGCCACACCTTCCCGGGCGCCACGGTGCCTTTCGGCATGGTGCAGTTCAGCCCCGACACCCGTATGAACGACTGGGACGGCTGCTCAGGCTACCACACCACCGACAACACCATCCTCGGCTTCAGCACCACCCACCTCAGCGGCACGGGCTGCTCCGACTACGGCGATTTTAGGTTTATGCCGTTCGCTGGTGAGTTCAAGCTTAAAGATGATTTGCCGAATGATAAGTATCCTTATTATGATTCGGTTTATAGCAATGCTACCTTCAAGCATGAAGACGAGTATGCTCAGGCAGGGTATTATTCTGTGGTTTTGGACGACAGCATTAAGGTGGAACTGACTACGGGTGACCGTGTGGGCATGATGCGCTGCACCTATCCGTCAGACAAATTTCGCCGTTTGATACTTGACTTGCAGCATGGCGTAAACGATGAACTTGTGTATGAGGCAGAACTGAATATAGAAAATGACCATGCCATCAGCGGCTTCCGTCGCACGCGCGATTGGGCCAACGACCAATACTTGTATTTCTATGCAGAGTTTTCTAAGCCATTTGCAGTTGACAATGGTTATTGGCCAATGATTCTTGATTATAGCGACTTTTATGAGAATTCAAACATCGAAGGCTTTCCTTTGCTCGATTCCAAGGTCAGGAAGGCCTATTTCATGTTTCCAAATACTCAAGGAGAGCCCCTCGTCATGCGTATTGCCCTCTCCGCCGTCGACGTGGAAGGCGCAAAGAACAACTTAAAAGCCGAGTTGGGCGAGAACAACTTCGACTTCGATGCCCTGCGCCAAAAAGCCTACGACAAATGGAACAAGGAACTGCTGCGTTATGAGGTCAGCGACCCCAACGAGTCGAACAAGACGGTGTTTTACACGGCTTTGTACCACACGATGATTGCTCCCAACCTCTACAGCGATGCCGACGGCCGTTACCGTGCCCACGACCTGCAGGTCTATAAGTCCGAAAGACCCGTCTACACTGTGTTCTCTTTGTGGGACACCTTCCGTAGCCTGCATCCGCTCTTTAGCCTAATGCAGCGCGAACGCACCCTCGACTTCATCAACACCTTTATTAATAAGTACGAGACCAACCCGCACCACATGCTGCCCATCTGGGAACTGGCTGCCAACGAGACCTACTGCATGATCGGCAACCACGCCATCCCCGTCATCGCCGACGCCTATTTTGCCGGCATCCGTGACTTCGACACGGAAAAGGCTCTGGAAGCCATGGTGGCCAGCTCGAAAGACGACTTCCGTGGCATGGGCGCTTATATGAAATATGGCTACATCCCGATCGAAGTTGAAGGTGAGGCCACGTCTAAGACCCTCGAATATGCCTACGACGATTGGTGTGTTGCCCGCCTGGCCGAGGCCTTAGGCAAGACCGACATTGCCAAGGAGTTTTATGCCCGGGCACAGAGCTATAAGAACATCTACAATCCCGAGAACCAATTCTTCCAAGGTCGTCGCAATGGTGGCTGGTCGCGTCCCTTTGATCCCGCACAGGTCAACTTCACGCTGACCGAGGCCAACTCTTACCAGTACGGTTTCTTCGTGCCACAGGACGTGAATGGCCACATCGACCTCATGGGCGGTTGGAACGGCTACGAGGCTAAACTCGATGGCTTGTTTAACGCCCCCTCCAACCTGACGGGCCGCGAGCAGCCTGACATCACGGGACTCATCGGGCAATATGCCCACGGCAACGAGCCGAGCCACAACACCGTGTATATGTACAACTTCGTCGGCAAGCCCACCAAGACGCAATACTATGTGAAGAAGGTGATGGACGACTTCTATACCGACCGTCGTGACGGCTATGCTGGCAACGAAGACTGCGGCCAGATGTCGGCTTGGGGTGTGCTCTCCGCCATGGGCTTCTATCCCGCCACGCCAGCCTCAGGCTATTATGTGCTGGGTCTGCCGCGCTTCGAGCGCACCCGCCTGACCTTTGAGAACGGCAAGCAGTTCGAAGTCGTCGCCAAGGGCTTGAGCAACAAGAACTGTTATGTGAAGTCCGTCAAGCTGAACGGCAAGCCCTTGGAGCGTAGCTACGTCACCTTCGAGGAGGTGTTTAACGGCGGCACGCTTGAGTTCACTATGACCGACAAGAACAACTCGCCTTGGGCCACGCAACCCGAGAACTGCCCCGTGATGCGTATCCCCAGCGAACAAATTGTCATCGTACCCACCGTCAACGCCAACTCCGACACTTTCTTCGACAGCATCATGGTCAGCATGAGCCATCCTGTCGAAGGCGTGAAGATCTACTATACCATGGATGGCACCGAGCCTTCCGATTCGGCTTTGCTCTACGAGAAGCCCATCTGCCTGAAGGAGGCCACCGACATACGTGCCGCTGCCTTACAGGACGGCCGCTGGAGTCTGCCCATCGACGCACACTATTATCTGATCGACGCGCGTCATAGCGTGAAGCTGGAGAACAAATACAACGAGCAATACGAGGCCGGTGGCCTCAAGGCTTTGATCGACCACCAGCGCGGCGGCGAGAACTTCCGCACAGGCTCGTGGCAAGGCTACTACGGCGTCGACCTCATCGCCACCGTCGACTTGGGCGTTTCGAAACGCCTCAATCGATTGGCGGGTAGCTTCCTGCAGGAGATCTACTCTTGGATCTGGATGCCCACCGAGGTGGAATACTTCGTCAGCGACGACGGCCGCAACTTCCGTAGCGTGGGTAAGGTGAAGAACGAAGTGCCTACAGATGCCGATGGCGCTTTCGTCCAGGAGATGGAGGTGCGTCCGCGCTGCAACGCCCGTTATGTGAAGATGGTGGCCAAGACCATCGGCACTTGCCCCGAAGGCCATGTGGGTGCCGGACAGAAGGCATGGATCTTCTGTGATGAATTGGTGATAGAATAGGAGATTCCCTGACGGGAATGGAGTGTACGTTTTTGTTTCCAGCGGCGGCAGAGCCAGTCAAAAGTAATAAACTGTTACCACCGCCGCATGACACTCCGACACAAACTCCATTCCCGAAGGGAATCTCAAACAGTTGAGTTTGAATTATAATTCTTTAAAAACCTCAAATATGAAAGAATCCATTGTAATCCTTGCCGGCGGTGGTCCGGCTCCTGGAATCAACACGGTGATCAGCACCGTGGCGAAGACCTTCCTTAAGGACGGTTATCGTGTCCTCGGCCTCAACGAAGGCTACAAGAACCTCTTCAAACCCAATCCCGATGTGGTCGAGATGGACTTCCTCTATGCCGACGCCATCCTGAAGCAGGGCGGTTCGGCCTTGAAGATGAGCCGTTACAAACCGAAAAACGAAGAGTTCAACACGGAGTTCTTCATCAAGAACAACATCAAGTTGTTGGTCACTATCGGCGGCGACGACACCGCTTCGACGGCCAACCGCATCTCGAAGTTCTTGGCCAGTAGCGGCTTCCCCATCCAAAACATCCACGTGCCTAAGACTATCGATAACGACCTTCCGTTGCCTGAGGGCAGCCCGACCTTCGGCTATTATTCCGCCAAAGATGCTGCCGTGCATCTGGTGCAAACCATCTATGAAGATGCCCGTACGAGTGGCAACTGGTTTGTGGTCTCCGCCATGGGCCGTGAGGCTGGTCACCTGGCTTTCGGTATGACCTCGGCCTGCCATTGCCCGATGGTGGTCATCCCCGAGATGTTCAACAACGCGGAAGTGACCTTCGATGCCATTATCAAGCTGGTAGTCAGCTCTATAGTGAAACGCAAACTCTTGGGTGTCAACTACGGCGTTGTCATCATCAGCGAGGGTGTGTTCCACTTCATGAGCGATGAGGAAATTGAGAAATCGGGTGTGGCCTTCACCTACGACGAACATGGTCATCCCGAACTGGGCAACGTGAGTAAGGCACACATCTTCAACCTGTTGTTGCAACAGCGCTTGAAGACCTTGGGCATCAATGTGAAGAGCCGTCCCGTCGAAATCGGTTACGGCATCCGTTGTGTCGAGCCCAACGGCTACGACTTGACTTACTGCTCACTGCTGGGTTACGGCGTGAAGAAACTCTTCGACAAGGGTGTGAGTGGCGCTATGGTCACCACCAACCCGAAGGGTGAGATCATGCCGTTGTACCTGAAGGACGTGGAAGACGAGAACGGCAAGATCAAACCGCGCTTGGTCAATCTGAACGGCCCCAAGGCCGAGTTGATCTTCAACGAAGGCTTGCAGTACATCAGTCCTGCCGACTACGAAGCGGCCAAGGCCTACCTGCCGAATCCAGAGGACTACGACTTCAAGAAGATCTTGAAGTGGTAATAGGTTCCCGCCTTACGGCGGGAATGGAGTAAGACATAAAATGACCAGCGGCGACTTGTAGCGTTTACAGTTTGTAAGCGTTACAGGCCGCCGCGGTTTATAAAATGATTATAACTCCATTCCCGCGAAGCGGGAACCTCTTAGTGTTATTGTCTAACGTTGACTTTCTGCACCATCACGCCATTAGCGTATTCAATGCGGACAAGATACATGCCCGATTCGTAACGGCTCAGATCGAGGGTGGTGTTGCCTTCGGCTTCAGCTTCCATGAGTTTTTGTCCCATGAGATTGCTGACGCTGATGTGCATCGTGCCTTGACCTTCGATGTTAAGCAGACCATTGGTCGGGTTGGGGTAGAGGTTGATGTTGGCAGCGTTTTCATTGACGGCGGTGACAATCAGGTTACCAATGCCCTCAACCTCCGATTCGCATTGCTCGCTACCTCTAACGAAGACAGAGGTGACCTCATACTCGTATTCGCCAAGCTCATTGTTGTTGTCGAAGAATTCGTAGCTGTTGGCGCCAGTGTAGGGTACCTCCGCAATGAGTTCTGACTCTTTGGTGACAAGAATGGAGCGATAGATGTTGAAGTGGTCAAGGTTGGCTGTGACGTTGGGTTTGTCCCAAGTGAGGTAAACGCCATACTCTTCTTCACTATGCCATTGATACTCGCCTTGCAGGTTCTGCACCGGATAGCAGGCTAGCGGGGCTTCCTCACAGTTGTTCTCATAGGTCATGAAGATGCCGTCTTCGAGGTCGGCAGAGGTGTAGAGCTCGTTGCCGTTGCTGTCGAGGATGGTGAAGGAGCATTCAAAGTCGGTGTCGTGCTCTTCGTAGGCATGGTACCAACCATGGTTCCAGATGAAGTTGAGGTTGCCGCGCAGCAAAGGAAGGTCAACAACCAAGTCTGAGCCCTCGGTCATCGTAACGATGGCGATGCGTTGTCCGCTCTCGGAGGTCACGCTGATAGCGGCGCCTTTCCAGCCGTTGCCAGCCTCGTCGTGGAGTTGGAAAACGACGTTGCACTTCTCGCCGACGAGCACGCTGCGGTAAGTGGTGCGGCTGATGCCGGCTTCGTTGGTCACGTAGATGGCATATTCGTAAAGGCCAGGTTCAAGGCCGTTGTCATCATATTCCATGTTGGCACCCACTTGGGCATCGGTCAGTTCGGCGATGACTTCGAAGTTGCGACGAATGGTGATGGAGGTGATGCTCGTCAAATCGCTGCCATCGACGGTGAGGGTCGGGTTGGTCCAGCTGAGGCGCACGGCATCCAATGTGGCCTCTTCGGAGGCCAGCATGTTGGCCACGCTGTCGGGACGGCTATAGTAGACGTCACCCTGCGGGACGATGTGTCCCGTGAAACCATTGTAGGTGTTGAAGGCGTAACGGGTGGTGTTGAGGGCACCGATGGGGCACCATGCGTTGTCGCGACCACTCCAACCCCAGTTGAAGTGGAAGTAGTCGTTTTCGTCGTAGCCGTCGCATACGTAGGCGTGACCACCGGCACCGTTGTCGTCCTGGCCGCTGTAGTAGAGGGGCAGGAGTTCGTCCAAGCCGCCGTCCTTCAGCATCTGAGCCCATTCTTCGTTGGTGTAGCCCCAACCTGGCCACCAGCCGCCACCGTAGTTGGTGACATGGTCTTCGCAGTTGTAACGGAAATAGTTACGCAGGGCGGTAGGCACATCGTCGGAGTAGGCACCGCTGCCATGGCCGCTATACATCATATTGACTGAGATGCCAAGGTGATGCAGCAGTTGGGCTGTTTCGAAGTATTCTTCTTCCGTGCTGGTTGAGTCCAGCGTATTGGGCATCAGCTCGAAATGGTATTCGGTTTCGCCGAAGTTGGCCGACTGTTGGGCATAGCCTTCAGGGGTGTAGGTGTGCGAGCCCACACCTTGGGCTGGCCATTCCCAAAACTTCATCACCATACCCATGGCCGTGGCCACACAACCGGCGTACACATGCCCGCCGTTGCCTTCAGGATCTTCGGGGCACTGGCTGTTCCATGGGAAGTTCTGGTTCCAGAGGGTCTGGCAAAGCGGACCCACCACAGCGCGGGTTTGCTCACCGCGGTTGAGGCTGCCGTTATTGGCCACCGAACGCCATTCAGCCATGATGTCGGGTGTGGCGCTGAGGTTGTGCTCGCGCACGTATTGGATCTCCTGGCGGAAGCCGTCGAGGGTGAATTGGAAGCCTTCGGCCACGTCGTTGGGGTTGTATCTGCCCGTGGTGGAGTAGGCTAGGATGGGCTTCACGCGGTCGTCGCCGGCCACGATGACGAAGCCTTCGCCGTTACTGACGTTGAAGACATAGTAATCGGTACCGCCACGTTGCATGTCGATGGCGGTTGCCACCAAGTTGAGCTGTATGTCAGCGTTGCGCTGGCTGACAGCAGTGGTGCTCAAGAATTTGGCACCCAGTCTTTGTGCCTTCTGCTGGTCGACAGGGCCGGCCATGAGGCTGCCGAGGGCAGCGATGAGGCAAAGGGTCAAAGTTAGTTTTTTCATATTTAATGTGTTTTGTTATTGATTCTGAAGCGGCAAAGATAATCGCTTTATTTTAATTAGGTGCAACAATGGACGAAAAATAACATAAAAAAAGGATTCCGAAAGGAATCCTTAGTGATGACTCATGACGAAGTGGGGTTATTTAAACCATTCCGTCAGATGATCCTTGGCATAGAGATAGTACACCAAAAGGCCAATCCAGCTGGTGACCAGCAAAAGGATGATGCTGATGGCCTTGCCAGCGGTGCTGATGTTCATTTTGAGGATTTCAAGGACGGCCTTGATGCAAAGGATAATGCCGATGATGTAGATGATTGTTGCGATCATGATGATAAGTTTTTATGGGTTGATAATTAATGATTAATCTGCTTTGAGTTTCTTGTATCTGAAGCGTTTGGGCTCCACGTTGCCGAGGCGTTTCATCTTGTTTTCTTCGTATTCCGAGTAGCTGCCTTCGAAGAAGTAGACCTGTGAGTTGCCTTCGAAAGCGAGGATGTGGGTGGCCACACGGTCGAGGAACCAACGGTCGTGGCTGATGATGACAGCGCAGCCTGCGAAATTTTCCAAGCCTTCCTCCAAGGCGCGGAGTGTGTTTACGTCAATGTCGTTGGTAGGCTCGTCCAAAAGGAGGACGTTGGCCTCCTGTTTCAAGGTCAAAGCGAGGTGCATGCGGTTGCGCTCACCGCCTGAAAGCACGCCCGCCTTCTTCTGCTGGTCGTTGCCGCCGAAGTTGAAGCGCGAGACGTAGGCACGCGAGTTCATACTGCGTTTACCCAGTTGGATGAGTTCGTTGCCACCGCTGATGACTTCCCAAACGGTCTTTTCGGGGTCGATGTCGGCATGTTGTTGGTCAACATAGCCGATCTTTACGGTCTCGCCGACCTCAAAGGTGCCAGAGTCGGGCTGCTCCAGTCCCATGATGAGGCGGAACAAGGTCGTCTTGCCTGCACCGTTGGGTCCAATGACGCCGACGATGCCGCCTTGCGGCAGGCTGAAATTCAAGTTCTCGAACAAGAGTTTGTCGCCGTAAGCCTTAGTGACATCATGCGCCTCAATGACTTTGCTGCCCAAACGATCGCCGTTGGGGATATAGATCTCGAGTTTCTCTTCTTTTTCCTTCACGTCTTCGTTGAGCATCTTCTCATACGACTCCAGACGGGCTTTGCCCTTGGCATGACGTGCCTTGGGAGCCATGCGCACCCATTCCAGCTCACGTTCTAGGGTCTTGCGGCGCTTGCTCTCGGTCTTCTCTTCCATGGCGAGACGGGCGGTCTTCTGGTCGAGCCACGACGAGTAGTTACCCTTCCACGGGATGCCTTCGCCACGGTCAAGTTCGAGGATCCAGCCAGCCACATGGTCGAGGAAGTAACGGTCGTGGGTGACGGCGATGACCGTGCCCTTGTACTGTTGCAGGTGGCTCTCAAGCCATTGGATGCTCTCGGCATCGAGGTGGTTGGTGGGCTCGTCGAGGAGCAGGATGTCGGGCTCTTGCAGCAGTAGGCGGCAGAGGGCCACACGACGGCGCTCGCCTCCCGAGAGGTTGCGCACGGGGGTGTCGCCATCGGGGCAGTTGAGGGCATCCATGGCGCGCTCCAGCTTGCTGTCGAGTTCCCAAGCGTCGTGTTGCTCGATGAGTTCGGTGAGCTCGCCCTGACGGGCAATCAACTTGTCGAAATCGGCGTCGGGTTCGGCGAACTTATTGTTGATTTCTTCATATTCCTTAAGGATGTCGACGATTTCCTGCACGCCTTCTTCCACCACCTGACGGACAGTCTTGTTGTCGTCGAGTTGCGGCTCTTGGTCAAGCATGCCGACCGAATAACCGGGCGAGAACACCACTTCGCCGTTATAGGATTTCTCTTTGCCAGCGATGATGCGCAGCAGGGTGGATTTACCTGCACCGTTCAAACCAATGATACCGATCTTGGCACCATAGAAGAAGGAGAGGTAGATGTCTTTCAATATTTGTCTTGACGGTGGGATGATCTTGCTCACGCCTACCATCGAGAAGATGATTTTTTTGTCGTCGGGTTGTGCCATGTTTAGTTGAGAGTTTAATGTTTAGCGTTTAGCGTTGAGGACATCGCGTTTTCGAGAATCTCGGTTGCTTTGCCCCAGTCATAAACCCTATTTGTGAAATCGAATCCCGCCTGGGCGAGACGTTCGGCTTTTTCTGGGTCAGTCAACAGGGTGATGATATGATGGGCCATTTCCTCTGCATTGTTGCCAACCAAGATCTCTTCGTCGGGCTTAGCGCCCAACGAGGCGTTAGCCAAAGGTGAGGTGATGGCGGGCAGGCGCATCGACATGGCCTCCAGGAGTTTGTTTTGCAGACCCGTTCCAATGCGCATGGGGGCGATGAAGATGCGGCTCAGGGCATAGGCGTCGCGGATGTCGTCGAGCCAGCCGCTGACGATGAGGCGCTCCGAGGCACATTTTCTCACCCTAGGGTCGGGCGAGGCGCCTGCGATGTAAAGCTTGGTTTCGGGCAAGGCCTTCCATACGAGCGGCATGATTTCGTTGGAGAGGTATTCTACCGCGTTCACGTTGGGCGGGTAGCTCATATTACCTGTGAAGACAAGGTCGTAGGCCTTCTCACGTTCCTGCGGCGCATATTTTTCATGGTCGACGCCGTTGGGAACGATGATAATCTCGTCGCGTCTCTCGTGCGGGAACAAGGCCCTGTCGGGTTCGCTGATGATGCTGCGAACGTCGAAATCGTCGAAGATCTCGGCCTCATACCGTTGCAGGCGATGGTACTCCATGTTATAAATGGGCCTCGTAGCGCGTGAGGCGATGTCGGCGCGGCGTTTCATTCCGTAAGAGAAGATGTCTTGATAGTCGATGGCTTTCGGAAGGTCTTTATGACGGATGTACTCTGCCGTGCGCAGCAACTGGCAATAGAGCATGTCAGGTTGGTGCTTGGCGATGAGCGCGTTAACTTTTTTGGCTGCCTTACGGTTGTAGAAATAGCCGCATTGCATGGGCAAGCCCTTGAAGAAGGCGCGGATGAGCCCCAAAAGAATCTGAGCCTTGTTGATTTTGATGAAGCTTATCGACTGACAATAGGGCTGCAGGGCATGAAAGGCGTCCTGCTCGCTGACCTTTGGGTTGTCGTTGAGCGCACAAAGGACGATTTCGTTGTGCTTTGCAAGCTGCTTTATCTGGTTGAAAGCCCGCAACTTGTCGCCTTTTTCGAGCGGATAGGGGATGCGGGGCAGGAGGACAAAAATCTTCATCTCAACGGATTTAGGGGGCAAAGATAGTGTTTTTTTTAGAACTAATGTCTATGCCTTTGGCCATAGTCAATTATAAGAAACTAATTCTGCTCCCCGGCTTGATCTGTTCATAAAACATCAAAAGTCGTGCGATGATCTTGCGGTTGTCGTAGGTGTCTTCGACGAGTTTTCTGGCCGCTTGCCCGATGCGGACGGCGTTTTGCGGGTTTTCGTTGAGGCTGCGGATGGCTTCCACCATCTTGGCCTTGTTTTCGGCAATGATGATATTGACATCTTCATCATAAAGGATGCCTTCGGCACCCACACGGGTGGTGATGACGGTCTTACCCATGGCCATCGACTCGATGATCTTGATGCGGATGCCGCTGCCTGAGAGCAGGGGGACGATGGCTACGTCGTGGTTGGCGACGAAAGCCTTGGCATCGGGCACCTCACCGACGACGTTGATATGCGGGTCTTTCATCGTGGTGAGCCATTCGGGCATGGAACGTCCTGCCAGATGGTAGACGAAATTGGGTACCTTCTCCACCGTCTTAGGAAGCACTTCGTCGATAAACCAACGTATGCCTTCCTCGTTGGGCATCCAGTTCATGGATCCGATATGGTAGAACTTGGGTTTGCCCTCAAACTCATATTTAGGCGTGAACTCTTCAGGATAAACGCCAAACGGGATGTCGATGATGGGTTTGGAGCAGTACTTGCGGAAGAAAGCGGCGTCTTTGCGTGTGATGGCGGCGATGCCGTCGACAGTCTCTAAGGCGTTGAGTTCATACTCCTTCAATGTCTTGGCCAGATGGTTGATATACCAACGTTTGATGAAGAACTTGGTCTCCTTGGCCATGCGTTCCCAGATCTTGTGTTCCACGTTGTGGGCACGCAACACGATCATGGCCTTGCTGTGTTGACGGATGGTCTCCACATAAGGTGCCATAAACAGCATCTCCAGCTGCACCACATCGAACAGCTCTTTTTTAAGCACCTCGGTCAGCCTCGCTTTGAAATCCTCCGATATGAATCGCTCCACATGATAGGATTTCTTGGAAAACAGGTTGAGGAAGGCCTTCAAGGGCCTGATGCTCAGGTCGACATCGATGAGCTCGATGCCGGTCTTCTGCCGATACTCTTCGGGGATGTCGGAGGCCTTGACGTTGAATTTCTCGCTGTTGATGGCCAATATCTTGACCTGATGGCCCGCCTCGAGCAAACCTGTGACGATGCTGTTCATCGCCATGGGGCCGCCTTCAAAGGCTGGGTATGGAGGTTTGTTGCAGAGTAGGAGAATCTTCATGCTTCTTTCGTTTTTTTGAACAATTTCTGAAAAAATTTCTTCCAGCTGTCGCCGTCAAAGAGCGCCGCATCGGTGGTCGCCTTAAAAGTGAAGAAAAGCCCGACGGGCAACAGCACAAGGGAAGATAGCCAAACGCCTAAGAACATGTTGAGGTCGCCATACACGGCCATGCGCTCGGCGATGGTGGAGAGAAGGTGGTAGATGATGAAGAAGCCCACCGAGATGACTACGGGCAGACCCAATCCACCTTTGCGAATGATGCTACCCAAAGGTGCACCGATGAAGAAGAAAATGATGCAGGCGATGCTTAAGGTGAACTTCTTGTGCCATTCCTTCTTGTGCTTGTTGATGTTCTCGTTTTGTGAGCCGAGGTCAATCTTGTTGAAAGCCACGTTGTCTTTGGCGTTCTGGGCGCTTCCTATGGACAAGCTGATGATGTTGCTACGCAACTCGCCTTCGTAGTTGCTGAGCAAAGGCCATTGCAGGATACGGCATGTGTCGGCGGCAAGGCCATTGCTGTCGGTTGTCGGGGGATGGTTGAACTGTACGTCGGTGTGCAGGCCGTTGTAGTTGGCCCAACGTCGTGTGAAGCCATTAGTGAAGGTCTCCTGGCGGAAGGCCTGCCGTGTCCGTAGCGAGTCCAACGAGGTGGAGAGCTGGCGGATGTTCATCATCTGCTGGTACGACTTGTACATGTCTTCGCTCGAACGGGTCAGGTCGAACGAGGCCAAGCTGAACTTGATGAGCTCCTGCTTGAACGACATGCGTTCGAAGGGCCGCTTCTCCTTATAGCCGTCGGTGGTGATGTCGGTGTAGTTGTGGCCATTGTAGAGGGTGAAGAGGATGTTGCGTTGGTTTGGACTCATCGTCATCACACCTGAGTCGGCGGTGATGATTTTGGTGCAGCCTTGACGGTCGCTATGGTCGTAGATCTTCACGCCGTAGATGTGGCTTCCATCCTTGCCTTTGCGGTCGACGAAGATGACATAATTCTCAATATCCTTATAGAACACGCCTTCCTTGATGTTGAACGCCAGCTTTTGCCGCTGTACGTCGGTCAGCAAGGTGCGCCACTTGAGTGTGGCGATAGGGATGAGGCTGTTCGAGATGAAGAAGGCCAAGACGCTGAGCATCAAAGAAAATAGCAACAAAGGGCGCATCGAACGCCACATGGAGATGCCCGAGGCTTTCATGGCCACCAATTCGTAATGCTCGCCGAGGTTGCCGAAACACATCAACAAAGCCAAGAGCAAGGCCAAAGGCAACGACATGGGAATGGCGGTGATGGAGGTGTAAAACAACAGCTCGGCTATAATCTTGAATTCTAGTCCTTTACCAACAAGGTCGTCGACATAAAGCCATACGAACTGCATTACCCAGATAAACACCACGATGAAGAAGGTGAGTACAAAGGTGCCCAAAAACGATTTGGTGATATAACGGTAAAGTTTCTTCATTTTAAGAATAAACGCTGCAAAGGTAGAAAAATTCTATCTTTGCAGAAAATTTACATGCGCTATGAATCAACTTGACTATTTCAAAGGCCTTAACTTGGCCATCACTATTAGTGCCAAAGACGGCCAAATCCTTTATCAAAACGATAGCTCCATCGAGGTGAACGGCGACGCTCGTGGTCGCGACTTGATGAAATGCCACAACGAACGCTCACAGCAAATCATCCGTCATCTGTTGGACGATGCAGCCACCAACGTCTACACGATTTCGAAGAAAGGCAAGAAAAAACTCATCTACCAGACACCTTGGTATGAGGATGACGCCAAACAAATTGTAGGCGGGCTCATTGAGTTCTCCATCATCCTGCCTGAGGAGATGCCGCATTACGACCGTGGATAACAAAAAAGGGCGCCAAACGGCGCCCCTTTTTTTTCATAACATGTGTTATTATTTGGTCACCAAGTTGTAGGTGTCCTGGGCGATGACGAACTCCTCGTCGGTAGGATACACCACCACTTTGACCTTGGAGTTAGGTGTTGAGATCACACCGGCGTCGCCGATAGTGTCCTTGTTCATCTGGCTGTCGAATTCGATGCCGAGGCCTTCCATGTTCTCGAGGATGGCTTCACGCATGAACCAGGCGTTCTCGCCGATGCCACCCGTCATCACGATGAGGTCGGCACCGTTCATCACGGCCATGTAGCCGCCGATGTACTTCTTCACACGGTGAGCAAACATGTTGAAGGCGTAGGTGCAACGCTCGTCGCCTTCTTCCTTGCCGGCACGCACGTCGCGCATGTCCTGCTTGCCGCCCGTGATGCCCACGAGACCGGATTTCTTATTCACCAAGGTGTTCATCTCCTTGGTCGTGTAGCCTTCCTTGTCCATGATGTACATGAAAGCGCCGAGGTCGAGGTCGCCGGTACGGCTACCCATGACGAGGCCTTCGACGGGGGTGAAGCCCATCGAGGTCTCCACCGACTTGCCGTATTCGACGGCGGCGATGGAGGCACCACTGCCGAGGTGGCAGGTCACGATCTTCGACTGTTTCCAGTCCATGCCTACGAAAGCGGCGGCCTTTTCGGCCACGTACTTGTGGCTGGTGCCGTGGAAGCCATAGCGGCGCACACGGTATTTTTCGTAGTATTCGTAAGGCACGGCATAGAGGTAGGCCTCAGGCGGCATGGTGCTGTGGAACGAGGTGTCGAACACGGCGGCCATCGGGATGCCTGGAAGCACTTCTTCCATGGCATGGATGCCTTGCAGGCTGCCTGGGTTGTGCAACGGGGCGAGGTCGGTGAGCGACTGGATGCCGTCGATGACCTTCTGGTCGATGAGGACGCTCTTGGGGAAGAGCTCGCCACCATGGGCCACGCGGTGACCGACGGCGTTGATTTCCTTCAGGTCTTTGATGACGCCCATCTTCGGGTCGACCAAGGCCTTCAGCACCAGCTTGATGCCTTCAGTGTGGTTCGGGATGGGAAGTTGTTCGTAGTATTTCTCACCATTGTATTTGTGGGTGAATTCGCCCATCTCAAGGCCGATGCGCTCCAAGAGTCCCTTGGCCAAAAGGTGTGATGAATTGGCGTTTTCCATTTCAAGCAGCTGGTACTTGATGGAAGAGCTGCCGCAGTTTAAGACTAATATTTTCATGGTTATTTCTGTTTTTGTGCAATTGCTTGGTTACAAGTGATGGCGACCAGTTTGTACACATCGTCGATGGAGCAGCCACGGCTGAGGTCATTGCAGGGCTTGGCGAGGCCTTGCAGCACGGGACCGACGGCTTCGGCACCGGCCAGACGCTGGACGAGCTTATAGGCGATGTTGCCGACTTCGAGGCAGGGGAACACGAGGGTGTTGGCTTTGCCGGCGACGGGGCTACCAGGAGCCTTGCTCGAGCCGACGGAGGGCACGATGGCGGCATCGGCCTGCAACTCACCGTCGAGGACGAGGTCGGGACGACGCTCCTTGGCAATGCGGGTGGCTTCGATGACCTTGTCGACCACCTCGTGCTTGGCGCTGCCCTTGGTGGAGAAGCTCAGGATGGCGGTGATGGGGTCGATCTTGGCGATGGCCTTGGCCGTGTCGGCGGTGCAGATGGCGATTTCGGCCAGCTGCTCAGCCGTCGGCATAGGCGTGACGGCGCAGTCGGCGAAGACCATGCGGCCGTTGGTGCCATAAGGACAACCCTCGGGGAGGAACATCGTGAAGGCGCCGCTGACGCAGGTCACACCAGGCACGGTCTTGATGATCTGCAGGGCGGGACGGAGCATGTCGCCCGTGGTGCTGCGGGCACCACTGACGAGACCGTCGGCCTCACCTGCCTTGACCATCAGGATGCCGAGATACATGAAGTTCTGGGCCAGGTCGTCGGCTTGCTCGGGCGTCATGCCCTTGGCTTTACGCAATTCGTAAAGCAGGTCGGCATATTTCTGTTTGTCGGGGTTGTTCTTCGGGTCGATGATACGGGCCTTGTCGATGTTCTTGAGGCCGAACTCGGCGGTCATCTCCTTGATCTTCTCGGCGGGACCGATGAGGATGATGTCGGCGACGCCGTCAGCTAACAGACGGTCGGCGGCCTTCAAGGTACGGGGTTCGTCACCCTCGGGGAGCACAATGCGCTGCTTGTTGGCTTGGGCATTGGCAATGATTTCTTGCATTAAATCCATTTTATTCAGTGTTATAGTTGATAGTTACCAGTTGATAGTTGAAATTGACCTGCAAAGTTAAGAAGTTTTTGTGTTGATTTGCAAATAATCCATTATTTTTGCAGCGTAATTTGAAAGATATTCATGCCGCAGTATCCCGATATATTCTATGCTAACCCTTTTGTGGAGCCGACGCAAGCCGTTGATACGTTGCACGTTGTCGACAGCGTCGCTTGCGACAGTGTGGTGCCCAACTTCATCGCTCCGGGGTTTCGAGGCACAATGACGCCTGTGCTACGCGTGTCGTACGAGATTCTGCAGGGTTGGAACCTGGCGCTTTTGGGACTCATGCTGCTCCTTATCGTGCTCAACAAGCAACTCTATCCCCGTCAGTTCCGCCAGATGCTTTCGGTGCCTGGAGGAGTGTCGCATACCAACCAGCTGTTGCGCGAGTGGAACCCTGTGCGGAGTTTCCTCTGCGTTTCGTTCACGGTGGGATACATCTTGCTTATGGCCCTTTTCGTGCAGAAGAGTTGTGTCGTGCTGTCGCACGATGTGGCAAGATATAATGGCTGGCAAGTGTTCATGACGTTATGCGCTTTCGTGTTGGGTTGGGTGCTGCTCCGTTATCTGATGCTGCATTTCGTCAACTGGCTCTTCGGCACACGCGACACCGTCGACCGGCAGATGACCGTCCAGTTTTCCGTCTCCGTCTTTACCCTGATGCTCATGATACCCATCGTCCTATTGTTGATTTATAATCCAACAAGATATTTTATTTGGATTGGCCTTGCGGTATTGGCCTTGGCGGCTTTAGTCAGGCTCGTCTTGGGGATTATTGAGACGAGAGTTTCAACAAAAATATCGGCGTTTTATATTTTTTTGTATCTTTGCGCCCTCGAAATCGCACCCGTTGCGACGCTCGTGACAGCAGGTCTTCGGTACTTTGCTCACGGCTCTGTGTTTTAACGAGTTATAATCAACGGATGTGGCGATAATCGCGTAAAAAGACGTTCTTAAATTAAGGAAGAAAAGATGAAGATTAAGTCAATTTTGGTGTCACAGCCCAAGCCGGCCGACATTACGAAGACTCCTTTTGCCGATATGATGAAGAAGTACGGAGTGAACTTCACTTTTGAAAAGTTTATCAAACTCGACGATGTCACTGCAAGCGAACTGCGTCAAGAACATATCAAACTGCCCGAATATACTGCCATCATCCTCACCAGCCGTAATGCCATTGACCATTTCTTCAGAGTCGCCAAAGAGATGCGCTACGCCGTCCCTGAGACCTTGAAATACTTTTGCATCAACGAGTCGACCGCTTTTTACCTTCAACGTTATGTTCAATACCGCAAACGCAAGGTGTTCTATGGCAACCAGACCTTGAACGACCTTGTCGATATCATGAAGAAGCACAAGGATGAGAAATACCTCTACTGCTGCTCCGATATTAGCTCCGACTCCACCACCGACCTGCTGGCCGCGGCCAAGCTCAACTTCACCAAGGCGGTGATGTTCCGCACGGTGCCTGCCGACCTTAGGGATGTGGTAAAGATCAACGACTATGATATGCTAGTTTTCTTCAGCCCCGCCGGTATCCATTCCTTGAAGGAGAACTTCCCAGAATTCGAACAGAAGGAAGTCGCCATCGGTGGCTTCGGCGATGCCACCTGCCAGGCCATCGTCGATGCTGGCTTCGAACTCAACTTCCGTGCTCCCACGCAGACCGCCCCTTCGATGACTATGGCCATCGAGGAGTTCCTTATTGCTGAGCAGAAGAAGAACAAGAAAAGATAAAAAGACTGCTTTTCAAAGCTTTATCGTCTATGGCTGTCAAGGAGAATCTCCCGAAATATGAACGCATCTGCAAGGAGAATGATATCCAGCTGCTGTTCGATAAAGGTGAAGGCTTCTCCGTTTATCCCTTTCGTGTCATTTTCCTATTCCGTCGCGACGAAAGCCGTCCGGTGACCTGCCGACTGCTGGTATCCGTCTCCAAGAAACGCTTTCATCATGCCTTCAAGCGCAACCGTGTGAAGAGGCTCATCCGTGAGTCGTGGCGGAAAAACAAGGCGCCACTCTACGAAATCTGCCAAAAGGATAATATTTCCGTCGACGTTGCGTTAGTGTATACAGCTACCGTTATCCATTCCTACGAAGAGTTGTTTAAGAAGACGCAGAAGGTCGTACATGACCTTGCCAAAAAATATGGTTCCAGTCATGAAACGTATAGCAAAACTGCCCGCTAAGTTCCTGATCCTTTTGATCCGGCTCTACCAGGTGACGCTGTCGCCTTACATCGGGAAGAGTTGTCGCTACACGCCCACTTGCTCCAACTACGGCATCGAAGCCATCGAGAGGTACGGGTTCTTCAAAGGCGGCTGGCTCACCTTCAAGCGTATACTGTCATGCAACCCTTGGGGTGGGAGTGGTTATGACCCCGTTCCTTAATGATAATATAACAAACAGAATATGAAACACATACGTATCCTAATCCTGGCACTGTTCCTTCCAATCGGCCTCTTCGCACAAGAGAAGCAGAACAACTTCGAGATCGCCAAAAGCCTCGACATCTACAACAGCCTCCTTCGAGAGCTCAATCTCAACTATGTCGATGAAATCAACCCCGGTGAGCTCAACGAGACTGCCATCAAAGCCATGCTTGACGGCCTTGACCCCTACACCGTTTTCATCCCCGAGTCGGACATCGAGAATGCCAAGTTCATGACCACGGGCGAGTATGGTGGCATCGGTGCCATCATCCAGTATGACGGCGAGTTTACCCGTATCTCCGACCCCTATTATGGCTGGCCTGCACAGAAAGCAGGTATCATTGCCGGCGATGTTATCCTCGAGGTGAATGGTGTCGACTGCAAGAAGAAAAACACCCAAGAAGTCAGCAACCTGCTGAAGGGACAGCCTGGTACTGAGGTGACGCTGAAACTCAAGCGTTACGGTCAGGAGAAACCCATTGAAAAGACCTTGAAACGCGAGAAGGTGAAGATCGACAACATACCTTATTATAAGGTGTTCGACAATGGCATTGCCTACCTCCAGCTGAGCGGATTCACCCGCGATGCTGCCAAAGAGGTGAAGGAGAAGTTTGCAGAGATGCGTAAGAAAGGACAACTCAAAGGCTTTGTGCTCGACTTGCGCGGCAACGGCGGCGGCCTGATGAACGAGGCTGTGGACATCGTCAATATGTTCATCCCTAAAGGGAAGCCCGTCGTCTCCATGAAAGGTAAGGCCGCCACGGCCAACAGCCTGCATCCTACCACCAACGACCCCGTTGACCTCGATATCCCCTTGGCCATCCTCGTCGACGGCAACAGCGCCTCGGCTAGTGAGATTGTGGCAGGCGCCATCCAGGACTATGACCGTGGTGTCATCATCGGCGAGCGAACCTTCGGTAAGGGCTTGGTGCAGAACATCCTGCCTTTGAGCTACAACACCCAGATGAAAGTCACCGTGGCACATTACTATATCCCCAGCGGCCGTTGCATCCAGGAGATTGACTACTCGCACAAGAAAGACACCACCCAGACCAAGAACGACACCCTCGGCAAGGCCTTCAAGACCATCCATGGCCGTACCGTTTATGAAGGTCATGGCATCATGCCTGATGTGAAGGTGAAACGCGATCCTTATGCCATCGTGACGGCCTACTTGTATGGCAAAAACTACATCTTCGACTATGCCAACAAGTTCTACAGCGAACATAAGAGCATTGACTCGGCCGACCGTTTCCAGATCGATGAGGCCACCTACCAGGACTTCATGAAATTTGTGAAGGACAAGAAGTTCAGCTATACTACCGAGAGCGAGAAGGCCATCGAAAAGTTGAAGAAGACGGCCAAGGACGAAGGCTATCTTGACAAGATCAAGCCTCAGATAGAGCTTTTGGAGAAGAACCTCGCCGCTGAGAAGGCCAACGACCTGATCAGCAACCGCAAGGACATCGAAGAGTTGCTGCGTTCCGAGATTGTGGGACGTTACTACTATCAGAGAGGTCGCATCGTGGCTTCATTAAACGACGACCCCGACTTGAAACGCGCCTTTGAGATTCTGCTCAACACCAACGGCAAGGACGAATACCACAGCATTCTGAGTGGCAAGTGATGACAGCGCAGGCTTCCATACGACCCTATCTGAACCAAGCCTATCTATTGGGCTTGCTGATGGTGGCTGTGGGCCTGACACTCTCGCCCTTTCTCATGGGCATGTCGCAGTTTTGGCTGGCCACCGTCTGGTTCGTTGATGCCTTTACTCCCCCTTTTAAGGGGGCCGGGGGGATTAAAACAAAACTCTCCCGTTTCTTCCATAACAAAGCTGCCGTTCTCTTGGTGGCTTTTTACCTTATGCATGTCGTAGGCCTGCTATGGACTTCCGATTTCCACTATGCCATGAAAGACCTTCGCGTCAAGTTACCCATCCTGGTCATGCCTTTCGTGCTGTCGAGCATGGAACCGCTTGACCGCAAGCGTTTCGATTTGGTGATGCTGGTGTATGTGATTTCGGTCTTCATCGCCACGCTGTTTAGTAGCATTACCTATTGGCGGCATGATTACGAGGATGTGCGCGAGATCTCCCGTTTCATCAGTCATATCCGCTTCTGCCTCAACATCGTTTTCTGCATTGCCATCATTGGGTGGTATATTGTGAAAACCATGGTCTCTGAGAACTCTCAAAGGGTTGAAGGGCCGTCCAAGGCAAGATTTCCCGTTCCTGCTTTCAGTACAAAGATTGCCATCAACCGATACCTTCAGTATTTCCTGCTGCTTTGGTTCATCTACCAAATCTACATCTTTGAATCCCTGTCGGGCTATGTCATCCTTGGCGCTGTCGTATTAGTCACGGCTGTTTACGCCTTCCTGCAATGGAAAAAGAGTAGGGCATGGCATATTGCCGTGGGCGCTACGGCTTTGGCACTCTTGGTTGTCGGCACTTTGTTGGTGATACATTTCGTGCAACCTATGCTGAAGGTGGAGCCTGTGGATTTCGCTGCCTTGGAGAAGAAGACCGCGTTGGGCAACGATTATTGGCACGACACGGTTTACAACCCCGTCGAAGACGGCAAGTATGTCGGGCTTTATTATTGCAGGAAGGAGTTGCAAGAGGCTTGGCCCCAACGCAGCAGTTTGCCTCTGGAAGGAACGACACTCAATGGCGAGGATCTTGAGGCCACCTTGTCACGTTACCTCACTTCCAAAGGTCTCCGCAAGGATGCCCAAGGTGTGTTGGCCTTGACGGATGAGGATGTCAATAATATTGAACAAGGTGTGGCCAACTACAACAACTGGAAACATCCCGGTATTCACGCCCGCCTTTCTTCCACCTTGTTCGAATACGGACTTTATCGCCGTTTCAACAACCCCAATGGCGGCTCGCTCTCGCAGCGTCTTGAATACACTCGGGCTTCGTTCCATATCATCGGTCAGCATCCCTGGTTTGGGGTGGGTACGGGTGACGTGCCGCAGGCTTTTGCCCAGACTTATGACGAGATCCGTTCACCGCTGAAGGAGGAATTCCGTTTCCGTGCCCACAACCAATATCTTGCCATCGCCGTGGCCTTTGGGTTGGTGGGGCTGGCGTTTTTCCTGTTCGTCCTGTTCTATCCTTGGTTCTCGTCGAAACGAAATCACACCTATCTGTATGCGGTGTTTCTCACCATCATGCTGCTTTCGATGTTTCCTGAGGACACGCTTGAGACGCAAGCTGGAGCCACTTTGTTTGCTTTCTTTGTATCCTTTTTGTTGTTTGCCAGAAAAACGCTATCTTTGCACCAATAATACCAGCAATCATGAGGAAAGAGCAATTTGTCTGCCCCTACGAAGTGTACGACGCCCTGGAAGAGCTGTCGCAGCAGGATGCGGAGTTGATGCATCGTGCCCATGAAGCGGCTCGCAATGCCTACGCACCTTATTCCAAGTTCAATGTGGGTGCTGCGGTACGTCTGGCCAACGGCAAGGTCGTGACGGGCAACAATATCGAGAACGCAGCCTATCCCAGTGGCCTTTGTGCTGAGCGTGTGGCGATGTTTGCCGCCATGGCGCAATACCCGGGCGTGGCTTTTGAGTCGTTGGCGGTGACGGCCTATTCGGCCAGCAAGACCATCGACGAGCCTGTCGCTCCCTGTGGCGCCTGCCGCCAAGTGATGGTGGAGGCGGAACAGTTGTCGAAACAGCCGTTACGCGTGCTTTGCCAAGGCGAGACGGGACCCGTCTTCGTCTTCGACGGCATAGAGTCGCTGATGCCGTTCATCTTCTTGGATAAGTTCCTTGGTTAGGCAAACGTAAACAGCAGGTTGCCAAAGAAATTCCACAATGTGGAGGCACCCACGGCGAAGACCTTGCTGAGGTAGAAGTTCCATTTCAGTTTACCGTTGAGCAGCCATACCGTAAAGGTGTCGATGCCCAATCCGATTACGGCGATGCCGAAGTATTTGGCATATTCTACGCCCACTTGTGGGTTGGTGCTCTCAAAAGTCCACCAGCGGTTGAGGAGGTAGTTGGTGGTGGCGGCGAAGATGAAGCCCAAGATGTTGCTCAAGTATTTGTTCCACTTCAGCCATTCCTTGCAAACATAGGTCACGCCGAAGTTGACGAATACGCCCGACAAACCCACCACGCCGAATTTCAGGAATTTCAGCAGGAATTCACGGGTCAGCTCTATTTTTAGGGGCAGGGGATTCATCTCTTTTGCTTTAACGGCGCAAAAATAGGAATAAATCCCTACTTTTGCGCAAAATTTCAACGATGAGCGCTGTAAAAGACATTTCCATTGAAGCCTACGACTACCCTTTGCCCGAGGATCGTATCGCCAAATATCCTTTGGCCGAACGTGATGCCTCGAAACTATTGGTGCTGAAAGACAATGAGATAAGTGAATCCCAGTTCAAGCATGTGGGCGACTTCCTGCCCAAGGATGCCTTGCTGGTCTTCAACGAGACCAAGGTCATCCGTGCCCGCTTGCAGTTCCATAAGGCGACGGGATCGCGCATCGAGGTGTTCTGTCTCGAGCCCGAGAAGGACTATCAGGTAGCCTTCAGCGCTGCGTCGCCTGTGCGATGGAAATGCCTGGTCGGCAATGCCAAGCGTTGGAAGGAAGGTAAGCTCTCGATGGAGCTCTCGGTGAAAGGGGAGAAGGTGACCTTGTTTGCCGATCGCATAGCCCACAACGACCAATACTCTGAGATTGAGTTCTCATGGACTCCTGAATCCCTGTCGTTTGCTGCCGTGCTCGAGGCTGCGGGCGAGATACCGTTGCCGCCCTACCTGCATCGTGATGCCGAACCCAGCGACCGCGACCGTTACCAGACTGTCTTCGCCCGTTACGACGGCTCTGTCGCGGCTCCCACGGCGGGACTGCATTTCACCAAGCCATTGATGGAGGACTTGCATAAACAAGGCTTCGATTTCGATGAGGTCACCCTCCATGTGGGTGCTGGCACCTTCCGCCCAGTGGCCACAGAGACCATCGGTGAGCATGCCATGCACTCAGAGACCATCATAGTCCGCAAATCACTGATACAAAACTTGGTGCAACAATTTGGCAAGCCTATCATTCCCGTTGGGACCACCAGCACCCGTACTTTGGAGAGTCTCTATTGGATTGGCGTGATGCTGAAGGAACAGGGCATGGACTTGCGTCCCCTTCATGTGGAGCAATGGTTCCCATACGAAGATCACGAGAATATGTCAGCCGCGGATGCCTTGCAAGCCATTTTGGAGTATCTCGACAAGCATGGTTTGACGCGACTGGAGGCCAGCACAGCCTTGATGATAGCGCCATCCTATAAGATGCGTGTCATCACAGGCCTCATCACCAATTTCCATCAACCCAAGAGTACGCTCCTGTTGCTGGTGTCGGCACTCATAGGGGATCGTTGGAAAGACTGCTACCGTTTCGCCTTGGACCATGGCTTCCGTTTCCTTAGTTATGGCGACAGCTGCCTGTTTCTGCCTTGAGATTTTGGAACGGTTTTTGTATTTATCTGACGACGTAAAATTAAACTAATACTATATCAAAATGAAGAAAACCATCTTATTGGGCGTCATGGCCATGTTTGCCATCGGTGCCATGAGCATTCAGACTGCGAATGCCCAGAATGCTGAAGTGAAAGTGAAGAAGGCGGAGGCCGCCAAGGTGACTACAAAGGCTGAAACGCCTTCGACGACTACCGTTGCACAAGAGCCAGTGAAGAAGACCGATGACTGCTGCGCTGACAAGAAGATTTCGGCCGACAAGCAGAAAAACGCTGAGTGCTGCGATGCCAAAAAGGCAGATAGCGACAAGAAGGTGGCTGCCGACAAGAAACTCAGAGCCGACAGAAAAGTCAGGACTGAAAAAAAGGCGCTGAAAGTCGACGGAAAGAAAGTGCGCAAGCATGAAGCCGCTAAAGAGCGCAAGCACATGAAGAATGCGCCCGCCAAACGTGTTGCAACCGAGCAATAATCGGGTTATTTCTTCCTACCAGAAAGCATCTCTGCATAAGTGCGGAGGTGCTTTTTCTTTTCTTCAGGTAGGCTGAGGGCATCCAAATCCTCGAAAGCCTTGCGGTCGTATTCGAGCATCACCGCTTCGACGGCTTCTTTCACGTGTAGGCGGTCGTAAATGGATTGCACCTCTTCGATCTTCTCCTCTTCGTCGTGGTCGATGCGAAGGGTGAAGAGCTGTTGGAGGCGTTTGCGGTCGCGTTCCGCTGCCATTTCCAATGCTTTCAAGTAGAGATAAGTCTTCTTGTTGTCGGCGATGTCGCCGCCATGGCGTTTGCCGAATACCTTCACGTCGCTGTAGAGGTCGAGGATGTCGTCTTGCAGCTGGAAGCTCATGCCCAGATTGATGCCGAAGTTGTATAGATGATGGATGTCGTTTTCATCTGCTCCTGCAGCTGTGGCCCCCATCTGCAGGGCTGTGGCCAACAGCACCGCTGTCTTCAGTCGAATCATCTCCAAGTATTCGGGGATGGTGACGTTGCCGAGGGTCTCGAAATTGAGGTCCATCTGCTGCCCCTCACAGATTTCGATGGCAACTTTGGCGAGTTGTTGGGCAAGTTCTGCACCTTGCTTGGGCTTGAGGGCAAATTGGAAGGCCTTGGCCAGCATGGCATCGCCAGAGAGGATGGCGATGTCGGCATTCCATTTTTGGTAGACCGTCGGCATTCCACGGCGCATAGGGGCCTTGTCCATGATGTCATCGTGGATGAGAGTGAAGTTGTGGAAAGTCTCCAAAGCCAAGGCGGGCCAAAGAGCTTCCTGCTCGTCGCCACCAAACATCTCGTTGGCTAACAGACAGAGCATGGGGCGGAGGCGTTTGCCACTCTGCAGGATGGTATAGGCTATGGGTTCAAATAACTCCTTCGGCTGTCCGTTGAAGTCGGTTTTCGCCAAGAAATCGGCGAAATCCTGTTGCAGTTGCTTGATTTTTTCCATGAAAATAAAGGTTTCGGTGCCACAAAATTAAAGATTTATTCCCGATTGGACAATTTTGGAGCGAAATTTGTGGTTTTTACCTTGTTCAGGGTCCCTGAGCTCTTCGAAGGGCCCGTTTAATAGTGTAATAAATACAAAACAACAATGAAATATCTGAGACTGATTCCCGCCTTGTTGCTCGGTGCGATGCTCACTGCCTGCAACACGACCAAGAAACTTTATGAAGCCCAAGAATACGACCAGGTGATCCAGCGTGTGGCGTCCGACATCTGCGACGGCGACTTGAACGCCAAGCAAATCAACTATGTGGCGGCTTCTTTTCACAAGGCCAACCAGGCTGACCACGAGCGCATCCAGGCTTTGAAAGCCACGGGACAACCTGACGTGTGGCCCGAGATTTACCAACGCTATTGCAGCATGAAAGGCCGTAACGAGGCCTTGGCCTGCTTCCCCAAAAACGTCAAGCAGGGCATGAACTATGTGCCGCTCGACCTCGACGACGACATGACGGTGGCCCGCAACCATGCCGAGGCGTTCCTGGTGGCGAAGGCAAACCAACTGCTGAACTCGGGCTCGAAAGCCGATGTCGAGGAGGCGGACAAATATATCATGCAGCTGCAACGCACCAATGCGGAAAACAGCAACCTGCCTCTGCTGAAGAAGAAAAGCCTGTTGTGCGCGGCCGACCGCGTGTTTGTCGCCATCGACAATGACGACGAGCGCCCCTTGGGGGGTGGCTTTGCCAATGCCGTTTTGAGTTTTGATGAGGGCGAGGTGCCGGCCAATGTGATGACGGCCATACGCCGCATGAGAGACAAAGACGCTGAGGTGATGGTCGCCATTAGCGATGTTCAGGTCACGCCCAACCGTCTCGACGAGGTGACTTTCAAAGAGACCAATGGTGGCAAGACCGTGGAGGTGACCGACCACTCGCAAAACAAAACCGTTACTGTTTCGGGAGCGCTGAAATACTACGACGCCCATGGTTATCGTGCCTTGGCTGTCGTCCCCTTCGAGGTGAAATCCACCTTCAAGAACGACTACACCACCATCAAGGGCGACCGCGAGGCCTGTTCTGCGGAGACTTTGAACCGGTTGAACACTAAGCCCGTGCCCGTCCCAACGGACGAGAGCATGTTGATCGATGCCGCCAAGAAATTGAATGATTTGATTGCTACTGAGCTGAAGAAATAGACTGTTCCTTTGTCAGCCGTTGCAGCACCGAGTCCATGATGCGCTCCAACACTTCGGGGCGTTCGGTGTAATACCTCATGTTCTGCGTGAAGATGCTGTCGTTGATGCCGTAATGCTCAAACATTTGTTGGTAATATGACCGAGTGATCTTGATGTAGTCCTTGGCCATGACAGTGGTCGTATCGTTGGGGTCACGCTCACGCTCCTGGTTTTTCTGGAAGTTGATGTCGGCTTCGATAATCTGTACGTCGGTCATCACGTCGATCATCTCCTGCTCGGTGAGCAGCCGTTCGGGCATAAAGCCTTTGTCCTTGTGGCCACAGGCGGTCACAAGGACAAAGAGCAAAACGATGAATGATAGTCTTTTCATCTTCGATCAGTTGCCAACGTCCGACAGGAACTTAATGCGCATCAGGCGCACTTCCTCTTCTTCGTATTCATCTTCTCCAAGCTCACGCAGGGCGGTCTGCACGTCGTCCGACTCGGCCTCGTGGAAGTATTCGAGGATGTCCTCTTGGTGATAGATGTCCACAAACTCCTCGATGAAGTAGTTGATGTCGAGGTGCGTGCCCGACGATACGATGCTCTCGATCTCCGAAAGCAACTCGTCGAAGCTCAAGCCCTTACCATATGCGATGTCGTCGAGCGGGATCTTCTTGTCGATGTTTTGGATGATGCCGATCTTGAGGGCCGAGTTGTTGACCACCGATTTCACCACCATGTCGTTGGGTCGGGTGATCTCGTTCTCCTCCACATACTCTTTGATGAGCTTAATGAAAGGCTCGCCGAATTTTTCGGCCTTGCCAGCACCGACGCCCGCAATCTGGGTCATCTCCTCCTTGGTAATGGGGTATTGTATGGCCATGTCTTCCAAAGAGGGGTCTTGGAAGATGACGAAAGGCGGGAGTCCGTTTTGTTTGGCTATGGTCTTGCGCAGGTCTTTCAACAGGGCGAAGAGGGTCTTGTCGGCGCCGCCGTCTTTGTTGGCACCCATGGCAGCCATGGCCTCCGGATCGTCCTCATCGACGTTGTCGTAGTCGTGGTCCTTGACCAGCATGATGGTGTAAGGCTTCTTGATGAAGTTCTTGCCTTCCTTGGTGATCTTCAGGATGCCGTAGTTCTCGATGTCTTTCGACAGCAGCTTGTTGACCAAAGCTTGACGGATGACGGCTGTCCAGTATTTGTCGTCATGTTCGTCGCCAGCGCCGAAGAACTCGTTGTTCTCTTGTTTGGCGGCCTTGATATCACCAGTGAGCTTGCCAGCCAACAACTCAGCGATATGTTTGGTCTTGAAGAGCTGTTTGGTGTCTTCCACGGCTTCGAGGACGAGTTTGAGGTCGTCCTTACCGTCAAATTTCTCCTTGGGCGAACGGCAGTTGTCGCAGGCGCCACAGTTCTCCTTGTTATATTCCTCACCGAAGTAGTGGAGCAGCAGACGGTGGCGGCATACGGCCGACTCGGCGTAGGTCACGGTCTCGTTGAGCAGCTCGCGGGCAATCTCCTGCTCGGCTACGTTCTTGCCTTTGTTGAACTTCTCGAGTTTGTGGATGTCTTCATAGTCGTAGAAGGCGATGCAGTTGCCTTCGCCGCCGTCGCGACCTGCACGACCGGTCTCCTGGTAGTAGCCCTCCAGGCTCTTGGGGATGTCGTGGTGGATGACGAAACGCACGTCGGGCTTGTCGATGCCCATGCCGAAGGCGATGGTGGCCACGATGACGTCGACTTCCTCCATGAGGAACTTGTCTTGGTTCTCCTTACGCGTCTGGCTGTCGAGGCCGGCGTGGTAGGGCAGGGCGCGTATGCCGTTGACGACGAGCGTCTCGGCCAGTTCTTCCACCTTCTTACGACTGAGACAGTAAACGATACCCGACTTGCCTGGGTTCTGTTTAATGTATTTTATGATGTCTTTGATGACGTCTTTGGTCTTGGGCCTTACCTCATAGTAGAGGTTGGGTCGGTCGAACGACGACTTGAAGACTTTGGCATCCATGATCTCCAGGTTCTTCATGATGTCGTTCTGCACCTTGATGGTGGCAGTGGCCGTCAAGGCGATGATGGGGAGGTTCTCATCGATGGCGTTGATGATGGGGCGCAAACGGCGGTATTCAGGACGGAAGTCATGACCCCATTCCGAGATGCAGTGTGCCTCGTCGATGGCGACGAACGAGATTTTCAGTCCACGAAGGAAGTCGATGGTCTCGTCTTTGGTGAGCGATTCGGGTGCCACATACAGTAGCTTGGTCTTGCCGCTCTTGAGGTCTTCCTTCACCTCGAGCAGTTCAGCTTTCGAGAGCGACGAGTTCATCACATGCGCTATACCGAGCTCCGTACCAAAATTGCGGATCATGTCCACCTGGTTCTTCATCAAGGCGATGAGCGGGGAGACGACGATAGCCGTGCCTTTCGACATCAATGCCGGCAGTTGGTAGCAAAGTGACTTGCCGCCGCCAGTAGGCATCAAAACGAAGGTGTTGTTGCCGCCAAGGATGCTTTTGATGATCTCTTCCTGGTTGCCCTTGAATTGGTCAAAGCCGAAAACATTCTTCAGTAGCTTGTGTATCGCCTGGTCTTCTTTTTTTGTCATGGGTACCTCCTTTTGGTATATTCCAAATTTTTCTGTTATTTTGCAATCTCTTACGAAAAGCTGCGTTTTAGAGAAGGGTATTTCCCCTTTCTTGTCGCAAAGACAAAGTTATAGTTTTTATATCATTCGGAGCAAGAAAAAGCTGAGAAAAAATGAAAAAAAATGAGTCGATTATTGAATTGGCGGGTCAAATCATTGAAAATGAAGCTGCTGCAATTCTAGGGCTGAAGCGTCAAATCAATGAAGATTTCCAAAATACGGTGGAGCTGCTGTTGGAGAACAAGGGGAATCTTGTTTTCACGGGTATTGGTAAGAGTGCCATCATCGCCCAGAAGATTGTGGCGACGCTGAACTCGACAGGTACCACGGCAGTCTTCATGCATGCCGCTGACGCCATCCATGGCGACTTGGGTATCGTCCGCGAGGGCGATATCGTGGTCGTCCTCTCGAAGAGTGGCGAGACCCCCGAGATCAAGGTGCTGGTGCCACTCATCAAGCTGAGAGGCAACCGCATCGTGGCCATGGTAGGCAACCCCAAGTCGTATCTGGCCCAACAAGCCGACTATGTCCTCGACGTTAGTGTCTCCGATGAGGCTATGCCCGACAGTTTGGCCCCCACCAGTAGCACCACGGCACAACTCGTCATGGGCGACGCCCTTGCACTCATATTGATGAAATGCCGCGGCTTCTCTACGGAAGACTTCGCCAAATTCCATCCTGGCGGTGCACTAGGCAAACAGCTTTATCTCCGGGTGAAAGACCTTTATGTCCACAATGAACGCCCTGAAGTGGGGCCTGACGACAACCTTACCCAAGTCATCATAGAGATGACCCACAAACGTCTTGGCGCAACCGTGGTATGCGACGGTGACAGGTTGCTTGGTATCATCACCGACGGAGACTTGCGTCGCATGCTCATGAACGGCCCCGACATCGAACATGTGAAGGCCGCCCAAATCATGACCACCAACCCCAAGACCATCGACGACGAAGCCCTGGTGGTTGACGCACTCCATAAGATGCGGCACAACAGCATTACCCAATTGCCCGTGATGCATGAAGGCAAATATTTGGGTATCATCCATTTACACGATATTTTAAAGGAAGGAATCTTCTGATATGAAACTACGCACTGAGCATCTGGTCAAGAAATACGGTCAGCGCACCGTGGTCAACGACGTTGACATCGAGGTCGAACAAGGCGAGATCGTCGGTCTGTTGGGTCCCAACGGCGCAGGCAAGACCACTACGTTCTACATGGTGGTGGGTCTCATCAAGCCCTTTTCGGGCAAGGTCTTCCTCGACGGTGACGATATCTCCGAACTACCTATGTACAAGCGTGCCCAGATCGGCATAGGCTATCTGGCGCAAGAGGCATCGGTGTTCCGTCAGATGACAGTGGAAGACAACATCGCCTCTGTGATGCAATTCAAGAAAGGCTTGACCAAACAACAGCAGAGCGAAAAGCTGGAGGCGTTGCTCGAGGAGTTTGGTTTGCAACACGTGCGTAAGAGCAAGGGCATACAGCTCTCAGGTGGCGAGCGCCGTCGCACCGAGATCGCCCGTGCCTTGGCCGTCGACCCCAATTTCATCCTTTTGGATGAGCCTTTTGCCGGCGTCGACCCCATCGCCGTGGAAGACATCCAACGTATCATCTTCAAGCTGAAACGGAAGAACATTGGCGTTCTCATCACCGACCACAATGTGCACGAGACACTGAGTATCACCGACCGTGCCTATTTGCTCTTTGACGGTAAGGTGCTCATGTCGGGTGAGCCTGAGCAGTTGGCCGCCGACGAACATGTCCGCGAGGTGTATCTCGGGCATAATTTCATTTTACATAAGAAGGAATTGTAGGAGAGAATCACTCCATCCGCTCCGCAAAGAATATCGATAGCAACACGTACAGTATCATCACGAAAGGCAAGGCCAGCCATCTGAAGATGGCAAAGCCGACAACCGCAATGGCGAGGAAGATCCACCGTACCTCGTTGCCTTTCCATCCCGCTGACTTCATTTTAAACGAGAAAAACCTCATGCGACTCACCATCATGAAAGAAAAGATGAGCGTGATGCCGAGGCAGGCCCAATAGCTTAACGCGCCATCGGTGAGATGACCTACTTGGCTAAGTGCCAATGGCAACGAAGCTATGAAAATGGCCATGCCGGGGGCAGGGATGCCTCGGAAAGTGGTCGTTTGTGTGCTGTCAATGTTGAACTTGGCCAAACGGATGGCTGAAAACACGGGCAGGAAAAAGGCCAAACAAGGTAATACATTGAAGTCTCCAATAGGACGCCACCATTCGTAAAGCCATAGCTGGGAATCGAAATACTGGCTCATCAGCCAATACATGATGAACCCGGGAGCCACGCCGAAGGAGACCATGTCCGACAAGGAGTCCAGGTCAGCGCCGATGGGCGATTTCGCATGAAGCAACCGTGCGGCGAAACCGTCAAAGAAGTCGAAGAGTCCAGCCACGAAGATCATGATGGCCGCCTTGACGGGCATGCCTTGGGTGAGAAAGAGGATGGAGAGACAGCCCGAGACGAGGTTGCCGCAAGTGATGGCGTTAGGGATGTGTCGCTTGAAACTCATGGTTCTCTTTTTTGTTGGTACAAAGGTAGCGTTTTTTTCGAAAAGGCAGTGTCCGCTTTCGCAGAAAAGCCTTATTTTTGCATAATTTTTCAGAACAGCATGCAACACCAGTCCTATTCTCTACAGAAAGTCGCCGAAGTCGTCAACGGGCAACTGCAAGGTGGTGCTCCCGAGCGTAAGGTCTGCGACCTGCTCATCGACAGCCGCCATCTGATGGATCCCGCCCAAGCGCTGTTCTTCGCCTTGAAGAGCTCCCGCAACGACGGACATAGATACATCGCCGATCTCTACGACAAGGGCGTACGCGCCTTTGTGGTGAGTCACAAGCCTGAGGCCGACTATCCTGGCGCCGTTTTCATTGTCGTCAGCGACACGTTGAAGGCCCTTCAAGCCCTTGCGGCTTACCACCGCCGTCAGTTCGACATCCCCGTCATCGGCATCACGGGCAGTAACGGCAAGACCATCGTCAAGGAATGGCTCTACCAGATCTTTAGTCCCGACTATAGCATCGTGCGCAGCCCCAAGAGCTACAACTCGCAGGTGGGCGTTCCGCTGTCGGTATGGCAGATGAGCGCCAACTACGACCTTGCCATCTTCGAGGCCGGCATCTCCGAGCCCGACGAGATGATGGCCCTGCAGGACATCATACGCCCAAACATAGGTGTTTTCACCAATATCGGTCAGGCCCACGACGAGAACTTCATCAACCGTGCCCAAAAGGCAGGGGAGAAGCTCAACCTCTTCACCAAGGCCGAACAGCTGGTCTATTGCATGGACTATTCTGAGATACAACAAGTGGTCATCCGCTCGGGCATGTCGTCGAAGGTGAAACTGTTCACCTGGAGCCGTAAGTTCGACGAGGCCGACTTGTTCGTGAAGCAGGTGAACAAACGGGGTAAGACGGCCTCCATCGAATGCGTCTATCAAGGCAACACGATGGAATTTGTCATCCCCTTTGGCGACGACGCCTCCGTTGAGAATGCTGTTCACTGCGTCGCTGTGGGTCTGCTCATGGGCCTACAGCCTGCCACCCTCGCTGAACGTCTCAAGACCCTGGCTTCCATAGCCATGCGTCTCGAGATCAAAGCGGGAGTCAACAACTGCACCATCATCAACGACTACTACAACTCCGATGTCAACTCGTTGGCCATCGCCCTCGACGTGATGAAACAACAGCGCCAGCACCGCCAACGCACGGTGATCCTGTCCGACATCTTACAGAGTGGCCGCAACGAGATCGACCTCTATACCGAGATTGGTCAACTGCTGAAGAACAAGAAGGTCGATATGCTCATCGGCATCGGCGAGGCCATCTCGCGGCAGGCCAACAAATTCGACATGGAGACCTATTTCTATAAGAATGTGCCTGACTTCCTGGCCCAGTTCCCCTTCTCGAAGTTCAACAACCAGACCATCCTGCTTAAGGGTGCCCGTGCCTTCGAGTTCGAACAGATTGGCATGGAGCTTCAGGAGAAGGCGCATGAGACCGTGTTGGAGATCAACTTCAACCACTTGGTCAACAACCTCAACCACTTCCGCTCCAAGATCAAGCCCGAGACCAAGCTCATGGTGATGGTCAAGGCCTTCGGCTACGGCAGCGGCAATCTCGAGGTCTCCAATGTGCTGCAGTTCCATAACGTTGACTACCTGACCGTGGCCTTCGCCGACGAGGGCGTGGAGCTGCGTCGTGCAGGCATCAATTTGCCCATTATGGTGATGAGCCCCGAGGTGAACAGCTACGACAACATCATCAAATACCACCTTGAGCCCGAGGTGTTCAGCTTCCGTAATTTGGATTTCATCGAGAAAGCCATCGACAACCTGGCTTTGCCCGAGGCGCATCCTTTGAATGTCCACATCAAGTTGGACACAGGCATGCACCGTCTAGGCTTCTCGAAAGACGAGCTGCCTGAGCTCATACGTCGCATCCAGGCCAACCCCATGCTGCATGTGAAGAGCGTGTTCTCGCATCTGGCCACTGCCGACAACCCCGCCGAGGACGAATTCACCTTGAGCCAGATCCACAACTTCGAGGAAGGCAGCAAGATGATTGTGGAGGCCTTCCCTCAGGTCATCCGACATATCCTCAACACGGCGGGTATCTCGCGTTTCCCGCAATACCAGTTCGACATGGTGCGTCTGGGCATTGGCCTCTATGGCGTGCCCACCTGCGAGGCCGACAAGGGTGTCTTGGAGACTGTCGTGTCGTTGAAGACGACCATCAACCAAATCAAGCACATCCCAGCGGGCGACAGCATAGGCTACAACCGTCACGGCCGTGCCGAGCACGATATGCGTATCGGCATCGTCCCCATCGGCTATGCCGACGGTCTCTCCCGACTGCTGGGTAACGGTAACGGTACCTTCTATGTGCATAATAAGCCCGTGAAAATTGTTGGTGACATCTGCATGGACATGTGCATGCTCGACCTCACCGAGGTGGAAGCCACCGAGGGCGACACCGTGGTTATCTTTGACGCCGAACACGATATCAATGACATCGCCCGGGCCTGTCAGACGATACCTTATGAAATCATGACCCGCGTATCACAACGGGTAAAACGAGTTTATTATCAGGAATAAAAAAAGGAGGACCGAGGTCCTCCTTTTTTTATTCATCCATTCAGTGCCTCAGCGCCACCTACAATATCGATCAGTTCGTTGGTGATGACGTTCTGTCGCGCCTTGTTGTACTGGATCTTGAGTTCTTGCGACAGCTGGTCGGCGTTATCGCTGGCGATGTGCATGGCCGTCATGCGGGCGCCGTGTTCAGCCGTCAGAGTGTCGAGCATGATGGAGTAGAAGTTGGTGCGGACTACCTTGGGGATCAGTTCGTTGACGAAGGTCACCATGTCGGGCTCCACGATGTAGTCGAGTTGAGGTCCATCGGTGCGGACCACAGTCTTCAATGGCAGCACCACCTCGCGCGAGGGCACTTGCACACCGGCATTCTTGAAGTGGTTGAACACTAGTTCCACGCGGTCGACGCTCTTGCTGAGGAAGAGCTCCACCATCTGGTCGCTGATCTCCATGGCCAAGTCGTACGAAAGGCTCTCGGCCAAAGGCGCGAAAGTCTTTTCAGCCTTGATGCCGAACTTCTTGGCATAGTCGCTGACTTTCTTGCCGACGAGGAACACGGTGATATTTTCTGCCCCTAGGTGCTCGGAATATTCGTCATAGACCTGTTTGAAGAGTTTGCAGACGCTGGAGTTGTATACGCCACACAGTCCACTGCTCGATGAGAAGGCCATCAGCGCCACCCGTTTCACCTCGCGGTGTTCGGCCAGCGGAATGCTGACTTCGCCCTCGAGGGATCCGAGGTAGTTGGACAACGCCTCGCTGAGCTTGTTCTTATAAGGCAGGAAGCGCGTCGTGATGCCTTCGGTCTTCTTCAGTTTGGCTGCCGACACCATCTTCATCGCACTCGTGATTTTCTGTGTCGAGGCGATAGAGGCGATGCGGGCTCGTATTTCTTTTAGTGATGCCATGGTTAACCGTTAAAGTGTTCACTCAAAGTCAAAGCTTCCTCCTTCAAGACAGCCTTGATGTCGTCGTCGATCTTGCCGGCTTTCAGTTGGGCTAACACATCCTTGTGCTTCACCTCCATGATGTCGAGGAACTGTTTCTCAAACTCCAGCACTTTGTTCTCAGGCACTTTGCTCAGCAGTCCGTTGGTGCCGCAGAAGATGATGGCCACCTGTTTCTCGACGGGCATAGGCGTGTATTGCGGTTGTTTCAGCAGTTCCACGTTCTTGCGGCCCTTGTCCAAGATGGCCAAAGTGGCGGCATCGAGTTCGGCGCCGAACTTAGAGAAGGCCTCCATCTCACGGAACTGGGCTTGGTCGAGTTTCAAGGTACCAGCCACCTTCTTCATCGACTTGATTTGGGCGTTACCACCGACACGCGACACCGAGATACCCACGTTGATGGCGGGACGGATACCGGCATTGAAAAGGCTGGTCTCCAAGAAGATCTGTCCGTCGGTGATGGAGATCACGTTGGTCGGGATGTAGGCCGACACGTCGCCTGCCTGCGTCTCGATGATGGGCAGTGCGGTGATGCTGCCGCCGCCTTTCACGATGTCCTTAATGCTGTCGGGCAGGTCGTTCATCTGACGTGCCACGTCGTCGTTCTTGATGATTTTGGCGGCGCGCTCAAGCAGACGGCTGTGGAGGTAGAAGATATCGCCAGGGTAGGCCTCACGTCCCGGAGGACGACGCAAAATCAGGGAGACTTCACGGTAGGCCACGGCTTGCTTCGAGAGGTCGTCGTAGATGATGAGGGCATGACGGCCCGTGTCGCGGAAGTACTCCGCGATGGCGACGCCAGCATAAGGAGCGTAGAACTGCATGGCGGCAGGTGAGGAGGCAGGGGCGCTCACCACGATGGTGTAGTCCATTGCGCCATTTGCCTCAAGTGTCTTCACCAGGTTAGCCACGGTGCTACCTTTTTGTCCCACTGCGACGTAAATACAATAAACGGGGTCGCCGTTCTTGAAGTTGTCCTTCTGGTTGATGATGGTGTCGATGGCGATGGCGGTCTTACCCGTCTGACGATCGCCGATGATGAGCTCACGTTGACCGCGGCCGATGGGGATCATGGCGTCGATGGCCTTGAGGCCCGTTTGCAGGGGCTGGTTGACGGGTTGGCGGAAGATGACGCCAGGGGCCTTGCGCTCGAGAGGCATCTCGTAGGTCTTGCCTTGGATGGGGCCCTTGCCGTCGATGGGGCGACCGAGGCCATCCACCACGCGGCCCAGCATGCCTTCGCCGGCCATGACGCTGGCGATGCGCTGGGTGCGCTTCACCGTCTCGCCTTCCTTGATGTCCTCAGTGGGACCGAGCAGCACCACGCCGACGTTGTCTTCCTCAAGGTTGAGCACCACGCCCATGGTGCCGTTCTCGAACTCGACGAGCTCGTTCGACTGCACCTTGTCGAGGCCGTAGACGTGTGCCACGCCGTCGCTCACTTGCAGCACCTTGCCGATCTCCTCGAACTGCACTTTGTTGCTCATGTTCTGGAGCTGCATCTGCAGGATGCTCGATATTTCACTTGCTTTGATGTTTGACATATATGTAGTTTTTATTTATTGCTTCAACTTGTTTTTCAGCGCGTTAAGCTGCCCAGCCACGCTGGCGTCCATCCGCGAGTTCTCGATGTCGAGGATGAAGCCACCGATGAGGCTCGGGTCGATGTGGACCTCCATCTCGGCATCGGCACTGAAGGTCTGCTTGATGAAGGCCTTGATCTTGTCGTAGGTCTCCTCGGGCAGCTGTGTGGCCGTGGTCACCAGCGTGCTCAGGATGTTGTGCTTCTCGCGATACATCTCCATGTATTTCATGGCGATGAGGAACATTTTGTCTTCGCGTTTCTGTTCCGCCACGAAGGTGATGAACTGCTTCAAGCAGTCGTGCATCGGCTCGCCCGCAGCCATCTCCATCAGCTTTACCTTCTCCTCTTGGGCTACGATGGGGTCGGCCAGCACCTCGTTGAACTGGGAGATGGCCAGGAGGTAGTTGTGGGCAAAACGCGTCAAGCCGTCGTAGACGGCGTCTTCGCAGCCTTGCTCTTGGGCGGTCTGGAACAGCGCCCGCGCATATCTTACCGATATCCTTCCGTTATCCATAGCTTAAGCCTGAATCTGGGTTGGGTTGTTCTTGAGCAGTTGCTCGATATAGTCGTTTTGTGCCTGCTTGTCGCTCAACTCGCGTTGCAGCAGCTTCTCGGCGATGTCGACGGCGAGGGTGACCACCTCGCTCTTCATCTGTGCCATGGCTTCGGCTTGTTCCTTCTCCATGCGCAGGCGGGCGTCGGTCACAATCTTCTCGGCTTCCTTGCGGGCTTGCGTCTTCGCCTCTTCGATGAGCTGGGTCTTCAGGTCCTGGCTCTCTTTCATGATGCGAATCTGCTCGGCCTGTGCCGCCGCCATGGTCTCTTGTCGTTTTTGTTCGATGCCGGCAAGGGCTTTGTTGGCTTCATCGGCGGCCAACAGCGAGTCGGAGATGTGGGCGTTGCGTTTCTCGACGGCACCCATGATCATCGGCCATCCCGCCTTAGCCAAGATGACAAAGACGATGAGGAAGGCGATGAGCATCCATATCACTAATCCACTTTCGGGAAGAAATAAATCCATTTTTGGTTTTTTTTATGATGGTAAATGAATTACGTTCCTTTTTGACGCGTGACTTCGGGACTTCGGGACCTCGTGACGTTATCACGTCGCGCAGTCTCGTAGTCCCGTAGTCTCTTGTCTTTGATTAGCCGAGGACGGCCAAGACGCACACGACGATGGCGAACAGCGTTGCACCTTCGACGAGAGCGCCAGCGATGATCATACCGGATTGGATCTTACTGGCGGCTTCGGGCTGACGGGCCATGGCTTCCATGGCTGACTGACCGATTCTACCAATGCCGATAGCGGCACCGATCACTGCAACAGCGGCTGCGATGGCGGCCAAACCTGGCACGTACGATACAGCTTCAAGGATAGTTGATAATAACATGATGATTAAATTTAGTTTGTTAATGGATATGTTTGTTTATTCGTGTTCTGGTTCGTGTTGTGCCATGCCTATGAATAGGGATGACAATATGGTGAATACGTAAGCCTGGATATAGGCCACAAGCAACTCCAAGGCCGTCATGAAGATGGTCATGAAGATGGAGACGACGCTCATCACGCCACCCATGCCCGCACCATACATGCCGCCGATGATGAAGATCAGCGCCATGAGCACCATGATGACGATATGGCCGGCCAAGATGTTGGCGAACAGACGGACCATCAAGGCGAAGGGCTTGGTGATGGTGGAGATGAGCTCGATGATAGGCATCAGCGGGAAGGCCTTCAGGAAGATGGGCACATCGGGCCAAAGGATGTCTTTCCAGTAGTGCTTGTTGCCGAACAGGTTGACGAAGAAGTAGGTCAGCAGGGCGAGCACCACGGTGATGCTCAGGTTGCCCGTCACGTTGGCACCGAAAGGGAAGAAGGGGATGAGACCGAACAGGTTGGCAAAGAAGATGAAGAAGAACACCGTCAAAAGATATGGTGCGAATTTCTTCACTTTCTTCTCGGGGATGTTGGGCCGGATGATGCCGTCGAGCACGGTGTAGGTAAGCCATTCCACCAGGCCTTGGTACTTGGTGGGCTGGGCCATCGGGTCTTTCTTGTATTTCCTCGCGGCAGGCAGGAAGAAAGCCAGCAGGAAGATGACGACTAGGAAGATGCCGAAGGCGTTTTTGGTGAACGAGATGTCGAAGGGCCGCGAGATGCTGCCGTCGCCTTTCACCTCCACCAGCTTGCCGGGGTATTTGTCAGCGTTGATGGGTGAGATGTAGAAGTTGGCGCCCTTGTGGTTGAAGGTCTCGCCCTCCTTCAGCTCGCAGACGTGCTTCGACGAGAAGCAGTGCCAGCTGCCACCGTCTTTGCACTTCACGATGACGGGCAGCCACACGCAGACAGGCTCGCCTTTGATTTCCGTGATGTGGAAACAATAGGAGTCGCCCGTGTGGCCGAAGATGAACGACTTGGCGTCAAACTTCTCCTTCTTGGGCTGCTGCACGCTGTCCTGCGCCATACCCTGTATGGGCGCCAGTGCTAGCAGGGCGAAGAAAAAGAAGAATACGCTATGTTTCAAAACATTTCTCATGCTTTGTTTTCTTTGTTCTTGTATTTGACGTAATGGTTGTAGACGCAGGTCTCGGCCACCAGCGCGATGAGGTAGGCGGCAGCAGTGACGATGACAAAGGCCTTGCTGCTTTCCTTGACGAAGATGATGTAAAGGACGAGGATGGCCACGGTAAGCACCAACTTGATGCCTTTGTAAACCAGCAGCCATGTCAGCTTGTTGGGGTGCTCGTCAACGTTTTTCTTCATCAGATGGCAATAGAAGGCGCCCAAGATCATGAAGAGGTTGGGCCCCGTGATCATCCAGTTGTTCCACCAAGGCTTGTCGGCGAAGAAGCATAGCAGGATGCCGTCCATGACGAGGCAGATGAGCAGGAATACAGCCAGATATTTTGTCAGTATTTTGTCTTTCATAGTTCTACGCAGATGGTCAGTTGGTTACTGTGGTTCTCAACGAAGCCGCCTTTGACGGCAATCTCCTGGTGTTCGCCTTTATCGTCGGTGAAGCTGACTTTGCCGGCTTCGAGGATGGCGACGATGGCGGCATGATGCTCGAGCAGGGTGAAAGGCCCCATCTTGCTCGGCACCGTGATGGCCGTGGCCTCGCCGTTATACAGCGTCTCGCTCGGTGATATGATTTCGACTTTCATCTCACCTTATTATTAATTGGCGTTGGCGTTCTTCAGCATCTCCTCACCCTTGGCGATGGCATCGTCGATGGTGCCCACCAGGTTGAAGGCAGCTTCGGGGTATTGGTCAACCTCACCGTCCATGATCATGTTGAAGCCTTTGATGGTCTCCTCAATGGGAACCATCACGCCCTTGAGGCCGGTGAACTGCTCGGCCACGTGGAAGGGTTGCGACAGGAAGCGCTGCACACGACGGGCGCGGTGGACGACGATCTTGTCCTCCTCCGAGAGTTCCTCCATGCCGAGGATGGCGATGATGTCCTGCAGTTCCTTGTTGCGTTGTAGCAACTGGATGACGCGTTGGGCAGTGTTGTAGTGATGCTCGCCGATGATGTTCGGGTCGAGGATGCGCGAGGTGGAGTCGAGCGGGTCGACGGCGGGATAGATACCCAACTCGGCGATCTTACGGCTCAACACGGTGGTGGCGTCCAAGTGCGAGAAGGTGGTGGCGGGAGCAGGGTCGGTCAAGTCGTCGGCAGGCACGTAGATGGCCTGCACCGAGGTGATGGACCCGTTCTTGGTCGAGGTGATACGCTCCTGCATCTGTCCCATCTCTGTGGCTAAGGTGGGTTGGTAACCCACGGCCGAAGGCATACGGCCCAACAAGGCCGATACCTCAGAGCCGGCTTGCGTGAAACGGAAGATGTTGTCGATGAAAAGCAGGATGTCGTTCTGCTCGTCGTTTTGGTCGTCGCGGAACGACTCGGCCACGGTAAGGCCCGATAGGGCCACCGAGACACGGGCTCCGGGCGGCTCGTTCATTTGGCCGAAGACCAGCGTGGCTTGTGAGGTGGCGAGGGCTTCCTTGTCGATCTTGGAGAGGTCCCAGTCGCCTTCTTCCATGGCTTTGACGAAAGCGTCGCCGTATTTGATGATGCCCGACTCGATCATCTCGCGGAGCAGGTCGTTACCCTCACGGGTACGCTCGCCCACGCCGGTGAACACCGAGTAGCCGTTGTAGCCTTTGGCGATGTTGTTGATGAGTTCCATGATGAGCACGGTCTTGCCCACGCCGGCGCCGCCGAAGAGGCCGATCTTACCGCCTTTCAGGTAGGGCTCCAGCAGGTCGATGACCTTGATGCCGGTGAAGAGCACCTCTTTTGAGGTGGCCAGGTCTTCATATTTGGGCGGTTCGCGGTGGATGGGGTATTCCGAAGCGCGGTCGAGGCTGCCGATGCCGTCGATGGCGTCGCCTGTCACGTTGAGCAGGCGGCCCTTGATCTGGTTGCCGATGGGGATGGAGATGGGCTTGCCGGAGGGTTTGACCTCCATGCCGCGCATGAGGCCGTCGGTGGAGTCCATGGCGATGGTGCGCACCGAGTCCTCGCCGATATGCTGCTGGCACTCGAGCACCACGCGTTTCCCGTTGGGACGGGTCACTTCCAAGGCATCGTGGATCTTCGGGAGGTCGGCTTCGCCGCCTTCGAAGTAGACGTCGACCACGGGGCCGATAATCTGAGTGATGTGTCCTTTAATCTCTGACATATTCTTGTTGTTGATTTTTATTCTTTCGAGTCAAAAACAAACTGCAAATGTATCAAATATTGTTTTCCGTTCGTCAGTTTTCTACAAAAAAGGGAAAAAAGTTCCCCGAGACGCATCGCCTGTTTTGAAGCAAGAAGAAAACGGTATTGATTGAAGAATAGGGGCGTTATAATGAAAAGTTGATTGTCCCGAAAGGAGAATGGGATATCTTTGTAGCATCGAAAAGAAGCCCCCGATGAAAGTAACCGTCAAAGAAGTCACAACGAGAAAGGAACTGAAAGCCTTCGTGCATTTTCCCAACGAACTCTATAAGGACAATCCCTATTATGTTCCGCAAATCGAGTCGATGGATCGCGATACGTTAACACCCTCAAAGAACCACGCCTTCGAGGTTTGTGAGGGTAAGTATTGGCTTGCTTACGACGAGAATGGCCATATCGTGGGCCGCGTGGCGGGTATCATCAACCGCCGCTACAACGAGAAGACGGGCGAGAAGATTTGCCGCTTTGGGTGGATTGACTTCATTGACAACCAGGAAGTTTCAAGGGCTTTGATGGATGCTGTTGAGCATTATGCACACGAGAAAGGCATGACGCTGATGAGCGGCCCAATGGGTTTCCTCGAATTCGATGCAGCAGGCGTCCTCGTCGAAGGCTTCGACAAACTGCCTACCGCATACGGCAAATACAACGCACCTTATTATGAAGGACATCTCGTTGCCTTGGGCTACACCAAGGACACCGACTACGTGGAGTATCTCATCAAGGTGCCCGAGGTCATACCCGACCGTTATGCCCGTATGGCTGAGCTGGTCTCCATCAAAAACGGTCTGCACCAAGCCCCTCTCATCCATCATAGCGATATAGAGCCTTACCTCGACGGTGTGTTTCGCTGCATGAATGCCGCCTACTCGAAGTTGCATGGTTACTCCGAACTGTCACAAGGACAATTAGAGGATCTCAAGAAACAATTCCTCGGTAATGTCAGCGTCGACTATGTGTCCATCGTGCTCGATGAAGACGAGCAGGTGGTCGGCTTCGGCGTGGGCCTGCCCTCGCTCTCCAAGGCCATGCAGAAGGCCAAGGGCTCGCTCTTCCCCTTCGGCTTCATCCATATCCTGAAAGCCCTGAAACAGAACGATACCCTCGACCTGCTGCTTATCGCCATCGACGACAAATACAAGAACAAGGGCGTCAACGCCATGATCTTTGACAAGTTCGCTCAAGGCATCACCAAAAACGGCATCAAATATATTGAGTCGACGCGCGAACTGGAGGACAACACCAGTGTGCAAAACCTCTGGCGCTATCTCGAACACGACCTCACCAAGAGGGCTAGGACGTATATAAAGCATATATAAATAATTAGTGAGATTCCCTTCGGGAATGGCATTTTCCATTTAGGTTTCCTGCGGCGGCTTGTGACGAATACATTCTGTGGACGTCATTTGCCGCCGCGATGTAACTATATGTAATGAGCTCCATTCCCGAAGGGAATCTTTGCCTAAAATTATTTTTCCCATTTCATTTCTTTTTCTAAAAGGGATTGCTTAATTTTGTCGCCTATTTTCAAGATTAAACAAACAAAACGAAAATATATGCAAGATAAACTGCAACAATTGACCGACAGGCTTTATAACGAAGGCTTGTCGAAAGGAAAACAGGACGGCGAGGAACTCGTGCAAAAGGCACATGCCGAAGCTGACCGCATCATTGCCTACGCTAAGACTGAGGCCGAGCGCATCATCGCTCAAGCCAACAAGGAGGCTGAAGAGCTGAAGACCAAGGTCGCTGCCGACGTGAAGATGGCAGCAACGCAAAGCATCGCCGTGACGAAACAGGAGATCGAGAAAATGGTGGTAACCAACACCGCCACCGAAGGCGTGAAGGCCAATATGGGCAATGCTGCCTTTGTGAAGGAATTGATCACTAGCGTGGTGAAGGCCTTTAATCCCGCGAATGCGTCGCCCGTCGACTTGAACCTCATCCTGCCCGAAGCCTTGAAAGCCGAGGTGGAGCCTTTCGTGAAGAACGAAATAGCCAACCAATTCAAGGGCGAGGTCAAGGTGGACTACTCCAAGAAGATGAACGGTGGTTTCAAGGTTGCCCCTAAGGATGGCGGCTATGTGCTCCAGTTCACCGATGACGAGTTCACACAGCTTATCGCCAATTACCTGCGTCCCGCCACCAAGAAAATCCTCTTCGGCTGATGGATAACTACGTCTATATCGTGGCCGGCTTGCCGGAACTGACCTCGGGCTTCGAGAACACAGGCTTCGACTATGCCGCCGTGAAGGAGTCCATCATGGAGCTGCTCTCCGAGAAAGACCAGAAGTTGGTGGAACTCATGGAGGAAGGCTTCAACGAGGACAGCCTTGGTGCGGAGTTTTACGACAAGGCCGCTGAGAGCAAGAACCGTTTCATTCGCGAGTATTTCGACTTCGACGGCCGCCTGCGCAACATGAAGGTGAACTATCTGGCCAAGCGCCTCGGCAAAAGAGGGGAGGACTACCAAGTGGAACTGCCCGAGGCCGACTTCGAGGAAGGCAAGCAGATAGAGGAAATCCTCGCCGATGCCGACTTCGTGGAACGCGAGCAGAAGATGGACGAGCTGAAGTGGGAGAAGGCCTCCGACATCGCCCGCATGGACTACTTCAACATGAACGCCATCCTCGCCTTTTTGGTCAAGGCCAAGACCGTACAGCGCTGGGCCGAGCTCGACGCCTCCAAGGGACAGGAGATGTTCCAGAAACTCGTGCAGGAGATTCGTGGCACAAGTGCGGATTTGGATTTAAGTGTGTAAATAATAGAAACAACAACATATGAAAACAACAGGAAAAGTTACAGGAATCATTGCAAACCTCGTCACTGTGGAGGTGGACGGCCCTGTGGCACAGAATGAGATCTGCTTCATCGACCTCGACGGCGTCGAGCTGATGGCAGAGGTCATCAAAGTGAACGGGAACAAGGCCTCCGTGCAGGTGTTTGAGAGCACCCGCGGCCTGCAGATTGGCGACAAAGTGGAATTCCAAGGCTACATGCTTGAGGTGACCTTGGGACCTGGTTTGCTTTCGAGCAACTTCGACGGCCTGCAGAACAACCTCGCCACCATGGAAGGCGTGTTTCTGAAACGCGGTGAATACACCAAGGCCCTCGACGAAGAGAAACTTTGGGACTTCACGCCTATCGCCAAGGCGGGTGACCAAGTGGTTGCCGCCGACTGGCTGGGCGAAGTCAAGGAAGGCTGGCTGCCCCACAAAATCATGGTGCCGTTCAACTTCAAGGGCACATATACCGTGAAGAATGTGGTCGCCGCCGGACAATACAAGATCACCGACACCGTCGCCACGCTGACCAACGCGGAAGGCGAGGAGGTGAAGGTGACGATGATGCAGAAATGGCCCGTCAAGGTGGCCGTGGGCGGCTATGTGGAGAAACCGCGTCCCTTCAAGGT
>JAFYHS010000001.1 GCA_017539045.1 Bacteroidales bacterium | reverse complement strand
CCTTTCTCTGGGAAAATTCATTCAATGGCCGAAGGATACTCCGATGCCGCTTGTTTTCGGCCGTCCATACAACGCTGAAGATTTTTGGGAACTGAGGGAAGTAAATCCTGACGAGGGGATCCTGCTGACCCCCGGCGATCTTTTTCTGGGATGTACGCGGGAATATTTCCGCATGCCTAAAGATGTCTGCGGTCAGGTCTTCACAAAATCCAGCCTCGGCCGTGTCTTCATCAACCATATGATGGCAGGTGTGATCGATGCCGGTTTTGAAGGTACGATTACGCTGGAATTGCGGAATGAAGGCAAACATAACGTCGTCATTCCTTACGGTGCCCGTGTCGTCCAGATCCAGTTCAGTTATTTGAACGAACTCCCGGATCATGATTATTCCCAGCGGGCCAGCCGCTATATGGGTCAGATCATGCCGGAACCTGTCGTTCTTGACGACGATGGGTGCCGACGGCACGATGGCGTGCTCCTTCGAACGGAAGAAGTCCAAGAAGCTATTTCTGATTTCGTAAGCGTTCATTTATAGTGAGTTATGTGGTTTTGCTTCAAAAAATACTTCAAAAAATCGTGCAAAGTTACGGTAAATTTGTAATTTTGCGCAATAAAAAATTGATTTACAAGGCCATCAAGCCCAGTTTTTTTGTCAAAACATGGCGAAACAGAAGTATATATTTAATCATAAGACGTTGAGATTTGAGAAGTTTCAGCTTTCTCGTTCAAAACGTATCGGTCGAGCCGTTTTGGTGTTTTTGTCATTGGCAGGTGGTGCCTTTTTGTTTGCCATCCTGTTGTTCACCTTCTTCAAGTCGCCCAAAGAGAAGGCCCAGGCACGTGAGCTGGAGTTCATGAAGCTGAAATATGAGATGTTGAACGACCGCTTGGACGACATCGAGGCGTTGGTGACGGATATGGAACAGCGCGACAACGACATCTACCGAGTGATGTTTGAGGCCGACCCCATCCCGAGTTCGGTGCGCCGTTCGGGTTTCTCCGATGCCGACCGTTATGCCGACATGTACGGTTATATGAATTCCGACTTGGTGGTGAACTCCGCCCGCAAGATGGATGTCATCGCCAGCCAACTCTATAACCAGTCGGTCTCCTACGATTCGCTGTTTGTGATGGCGCGCAACAAGTCGGCCATGTTGACCCATATCCCCGCCATCTTCCCCTTGAAAGAAGACGAGATCACCTACATCTCCTCGTATTTCGGCTATCGTCCCGACCCGATCTATAAGGTCGAGAAGTTCCACAGCGGCATCGACTTCTCTGCCGCCCTGGGCACCGAGGCCTATGCCACCGGCGACGGCGTGGTGGCCGACGTGGAGAGCAACGACTGGGGCTATGGCAATATGGTCACTGTCGACCACGGCTTTGGCTACAAGACCCGTTACGCCCACCTCCAGAAGGCTGCTGTGCGCAAGGGACAGAAGGTGAAGCGCGGTCAGCTGATAGGCTTCATAGGCAGCACGGGCAAGGCCACAGGCGTACACCTGCATTACGAGGTGCTGAAGAACGACGTCCATATCGACCCGATCAACTTCTTCTACCACGACCTGACGGCTGAGCAATACAACCAGATCCTGCAACAGTCAACCTTACCAACCCAAACAATGGATTAGCCATGGAAGAGAATACCACCGGAAAATACTACTACAGCATCGGCGAAGTGGCCGCCATGTTCAACGTCAACACCTCGATGATCCGCTATTGGGAAAAGGAATTCGACGTGCTGCGTCCGCGCAAGAACAAGAAGGGCAACCGCCTCTTCACCGAGCGCGACGTGCGCTATGTCCATGTCATCTATCATCTGTTGAAGGAGAAAGGCTACACCCTGGCGGGTGCCAAGGCCGCCCTCAAGGAGAAGTTCAGCGACTACGAGGAGAAGGTCATCCTCTTGGAGACCCTTGAGAAGACCCGCAGTTTTCTGGTGGATTTGGATAAGGCTTTGGCCGAAAAGCAAAAGAAATAAAAGGGGATTCCCCTGCGGGGAATGGAGTTAAAACCATAGGTATAAAGCGGCGGTTAGTAACGTTTACATTACGTAGACTCTACTAACCGCCGCCTGTTTACTTTATACAGAGCTCCATTCCCGAAGGGAATCTAATGAATTATTCTTCCAATAGATTCCTGGCTTTCAGATACACCCTCCATTTTTCCAACACTTGCTTCATGTCGTCGGGCAACTCCGAGGTGAACATCATCTCTTTGCCCGTGGTGGGATGCACGAAGCCCAGCTCCTTGGCGTGCAGGGCGTGGCGCGGCATGATCTTGAAGCAGTTGTCGATGAATTGCTTGTATTTCGAGAAGGTGGTGCCTTTCAGGATGACGTCGCCGCCATACATGGCATCGTTGAACAAGGGATGGCCGATGTACTGCGAGTGTACACGGATCTGGTGGGTGCGGCCCGTCTCAAGGCGGTATTCGTTCAAGGTCACATAGCCGAAGCGCTCCAGCACCTTCCAGTGGGTGATGGCGTCCTTGCCATGGTCGCCGTTGGGATAGACGGTCATCTTGCGGCGGTCGCTGGTGCTGCGCCCGATGTTGCCCTCAATGGTGCCTTCGTCAGTGTCGAAATCGCCCCAGACCAAGGCATTGTAACGACGGTGGATGCTGTGTACGAAGAACTGGTGGGCCAACATGGCCTGTGCGGCCTCGTTCTTGGCCACGATCATCAAGCCTGTGGTGTCCTTGTCGATACGGTGTACGAGGTAGCCGAAGCGGTTTTCGATGTTCTGGTGGGTCTGCTCGAAATAGTAAGCCAAGCCGTGCAGCAGGGTATGCTCGAAGTTGCCGTGGCCTGGATGTACCACCAAGCCTGCCTGCTTGTTGATGACGATGACGTCGTCGTCTTCGTAGACGATGTTCAACGGGATGGGCTCGGGCTTGATGTCGGTCTCGCGCGGCGGATAGGTGAACACGATGGAGATCACGTCGTTGGGCTTCACCTTATAGTTCTGCTTGACGACCTTGTCGTTCACCAGTATGTTGCCCGCCTTGGCCGCGTTCTGCACACGGTTGCGCGAGATGTTGGAGAGGTGGTTGGTGAGGTAGGTGTCGATGCGTTCGGGCTGCTGACCGGGGTCGACGCTCATGCGTATATGTTCGTATAGCTCGGTACTCTCTTCGTTTTCCGAAAGCAATTCGTTATCGAGGGTCTCGTTGAGGTCGTCGTTCATTTCTTGATGATGAATTTTTGCGTGAAGACTTGGCCTTCTGCCGTGGTGATGCTGAGGAAATACATGCCGTCGTTCAGCTGGCTGACTGGGATCTCTGTCTGATACTCGCCTTGGAAGACTCTTCTGCCCGTGAGGTCATAGATGCACACCTGTCCCTCCTGGATGTCGCCATCGAGGTGCAAGGTGCTGCTGGCCGGGTTGGGATAGAGCACAATGGCTCCCGAGCCTGTCGAAGTGCTGTTTTCGTCCACGCCGATGTAGTAGGAGGACCCCACCACGGGACGGATCATCAACGAGCCGTGTTTGCTGCTTTGCTGCCAGGCGCCGTTGGTGTTGATGAAGTTGTATTGTATGTTGTCGACTGATGCGTCGAAGCCGATGTTGATGAGGTCGTCGTTGCGTTGCTCGATGCCCATGTAGAAGGCGCCTGAGAGCAGGACGGGTTTCGTGAATCTATAGTAGCTGAACTGGTAAGGCATCTCCTGCCAGATGGGACGTTGTCCTTCCAGGCGGTACACCTCTTCGCCGGGACGGCCGTTCTCGTCTTTCCACACCACGATGTCGAAGTATTTGTCGTTGGCGTCTTTCAAGGTATGGTTGAAGAGCAGCTGTACGCCTGCGATGGTGTCGAACTCGGCGAGGTCGAAGCGCACGGCAAACTTACCGCCGGCGGGACGCACGCCGAAGCCCAACTCGGGGGTGCCGTCGTCGTAAGCATAGTAGTTGTACATGCCTTGGCGATAGATCATCGAGTCGGCCAAAGGCGGGTTGCAGGTGGAGTCGTAGATGTAATGCTTGACGAGGTACGACACCGAGTCGTAGTCGAAGCTGAGGGCGAAGAGCTCGCCTACATAGGGGCAGGCTGGCGACTCGCCATAGTCAGGGCACTGCAGGTAGCCGTGGGTCTTGTAGGGATGTATAGTGGTGGGCTCCAAGGCACGTGTGTAGTGCTGGCTGCCGCCGACTTGTTGTACTGAGTAGTAGTAATTGGCTTGGTGGTCGACGCCGTCAAGGTTGGCGATGTCGATGTGCAGGTTCTCGCGGATGGCGGAGTTGGGGTTGATGCGGTATTGGCGGTAGGGTATGGCTTGGTAGCGTTCGAAGAAGCTGGGTCTTTGTCCCGAGAAGGTCAGCATGGGATAGATGGTGTCGTTGGCCGAACGTCCGAGGTTGAGGTAGACGAAGTCGATGTTCCAGTTGTCCTCGTTGCTGCGGTTGGCCGGCAGCGAGCTGCTGACGATGCTGGCGTAGTTGTAGAAGCGGAAGTAGAAGTCCTCGCGGAAGAAACGCTCGTCGCGGATGGGGATCAGCACCTGCTTGAAATGTGCTCCGTCGTTCTCGTTCATGAAGGACTCGAGGGCCTGTCCGGGCACACTCCAGATGTGATACCAGGTGGTGTCGGCCACGGTGGTGAACACCGAGTCGCAGGGCACGGCGATGCTGCCTTGTGTGGCGGGTGTCAAGGTGTCGGTGACGATGGTGAAGAGGCCGGGTTGGCAGCCTACGGAGGCCCAAACCGTGTCGCCGGGAAACAGGGTGTCGACCTGCATCTCAGCGAAGATGTCCGCGATGTCGTAGTTTTGGTAGTCCAAAAACAGGAACTCCTGACGCAGCACGGTGGTGCCGAACTGCAGTCCGAGCGAGTCTTGCTCCTCAGGGGCGTTGCCGTTGCCTTGGGGCTGGTAGTAGAAGCTCAGGTAGACGGAGTCGGCAGGGGTGAGGGCGCGAGGCTCAGGCTCCATGACGGAGTCCAAGCGGATGCGGACCGAGGTGAGGTATTCCGCCAAGAAGGCATTGCTGATGGCATAGCTGTAGACGCGGCCGTTGGCGTCGAGCACGTCGAGGGTGATGCCGTTGCGGTTGGGCGGACACAAGGGGAAGCCGTCGTTGACCAAGGCGTTGCAGTCTGTCCACTTGGTGGAGTCGGGATAGAGGGCCGACTGGCTGAAATCGTCGAAAAACGGCAGGAAACGCGCCTCGGCGACGCCTCTTCTCACAGGAGCCTTCTCTGTAGTGGAACGGAATGGGGTTAATATCTCTTGCGCACTGACGCTTCCGGCGATGAGGCCGAATGCCATTAACAGCGCGAATGCCTTAAAACTCGTCTTCTTCATTATGCTCTTCATAATCGTTGGTTTCAATAGGTTCATTGGGGTCTAAGATGGTGTCGATCTTGGGCTGCGGTATGTTGGCGATGGAGTCCTCATGGAGCAGTTCCTTCATCTCTTTCTTGAAGTCCAAGGTCTTGCTCGAATGGTACCACACGTCAACGAAGGTGCCAGGCTCCACGTTGCCCGAGCTGGGTCCGGGAGTCATGCGCTTCACAAACTCATACTGTATGCTGTCGCGGTCTTCGAAGGATTCCTTCCCGAGGTTCAACCCCGCCAGGTTCAGCATCTTCTTGATGTCGGAAGCGGGCTTGCCGATCAGGTTGGGTACCTTGACTTTGTTCTTGTCTTGACCGATGCCCACGCGGAGCATGATCTTGCTGCCTTTCACCAGTTCGGTGCCCGTCTCGATGGGCTGTCCTTGGTAGAACTGCTCGATGACGTTGTTTTTGTAGGAATACTCCACATAGTCTAGGTAATCCACGTCCAAGCCGTTCGATTCGAGTCGTCCGATGGCCTCGCGAAGGGAGATGCCCTTCAGGTTGGGCATGACGGTCTTTTCGGGTGTCACGGCCACGATGATGGCATAGACGTTACGGCCACGCTTGATCTTGGAGCCAGGCAAGGGGTCTTGCTGGTAGATGGATCCGGGCTGCTGTCCCTTGGGATACACGCTGTCGATGAGGATGAAATGGAAGTCCTTGGAGTGCTCGTGCATCACTTCCCTGTAGTCTTGCCCGACAAAATCAGGCATGGTGTAGACCTTGTCGTGACGGGTATATTTGTCTAACAACCTAAAGGTTAACCAAAGCAAGGCCACACAAAGCAGCAGGATGATCAACAGGTTGACGTAAAATTTCTTTTCCTTGAGGAAGTGGAAGCGTCCCATATTTTTACTATTTTAGCCGTGTTTTTTACAACTCGTTTTTGAGTGTTTTTATTGTTACCTAGTTTAAACCGACAAAATTACAAAAAATATGAAAAATGTGGCAATTATTTGTGGCGGAGATTCGGGAGAGTTTGAAATTTCCGTCAAAAGTGCACATGTGGTGAAGAAGAACCTGAATCCGCAACAGTATGATTCTCATATTATTGTGGTGTCAAAGAAAGGCTGGTATGGCTTGCTTGACGATGGTTCGCATATAGAGGTCGACAAGAACGATTTTTCCATCCAAGTCGACGGCCGCAAGGTGAAATTTGACGTGGCTTTCAATGCGGTGCATGGCGAGCCGGGTGAGAACGGGCCGCTTTCGGGCTATCTGGAGCTGATGGGCATCCCCTGCACCTCGTCGGATCTGACCACCTGTGCCCTCACTTTCCACAAGGATTTCTGCAAGCGTGTGGTGGCTTCCTATGGCGTGAAGGTGTCGCCCTCGGTGCTTATTAATAAAGGTGAAGAATACGATGCCGCGGCCATCATCAAGAAGATAGGCCTGCCTATGTTCGTCAAGCCGACCTGCAACGGCTCCAGCGTGGGTGTGACCAAGGTGAAGACTGAGGAACAGTTTGTCCCGGCTGTGGAGACCGCTATGGCGGCAGGCGGCCAGGTGATGTGCGAGAAGTTCGTCAAGGGCCGCGAGTTCGGCTGCGGTGCCATGAACTACAAAGGCAAGATGATGGTCTTCCCCTTGACCGAGATTTGCAGCAAGAACGAGTTCTTCGACTACGAAGCCAAATATACCGCCGGCAAATGCGATGAGGTGACGCCCGCCCAGGTGGACGAAGACACCGAGATCGAGATCAAGGCCACGACGGCGATGCTCTACGAGAAGCTGGAGTGTAAGGGCTTTGTCCGTATGGACTACATCGTCAGCGACGATGGCGTGTTCTTCATCGAGGCCAACATCGTCCCGGGCATGTCGGAGGCCAGCATCATCCCTGCGCAGGCCCGATGCTTCGGCCTGACGCTCGAACGGCTGTTCGGTATGGCGATAGAGAATGTCTTATAAAAGAAAAAGGAGCCGCTTGGCTCCTTTTTCTTTTACACTGTCAAGATGTCTTTTGACTTCAACTCGGTGAGGTCGTCGATCTTCTTGATGTATTTGTCGGTGAGTTTCTGAATCTCCTCTTGCAGGAGCTTCGACTCGTCTTCCGAGATCACGTCTTTCTCCAGTTTCTTGGCGTCGTCGTTGGCGTTGCGGCGGATGCCACGGATGCCGACCTTGGCTTCCTCGGCGGCGTTCTTGGTGCGCTTCACCAGCTCTTTACGGCGTTCCTCGGTCAAGGCGGGCACTGCAATACGCAGGATCTCGCCGTTGTTGATGGGGTTGAAACCCAGGTTGGCGTTCAGGATGGCCTTGGCGATGTTGTTGAGTGCGCTCTTGTCGAAAGGTTGCACCACAATCATGCGGGCGTCGGTGCAGCCGATGTTGGCGGTCTGCTCGATGGGCACCGTCGTGCCGTAGTATTCAACCATAACGCCGTTCAGCATGGCCGGACTGGCTTTTCCTGCCCTGATGCCCTGAAACTCATGCTCCAAGTGCTTGATGGTGTTGTCCATGCTTTCAGTGGCCTCGTCTAATACAAATTGAGAATCTTCAGTCATAGTCGTGTGAATTTTGGTGCAAAAGTAATTATTTTTCTTTTTCCCTTCAAAAATCCTGCCATTTTTCTCGCCTCAGTTGAGCGGCTCATACAATCCCGTCAAGACAGGGCTTTTCTTTGTGAAATAATAGCTCAACTTGTTCACGACGAGAGGCTTCTTGTCTTGGTTCCAGAGGTAGGCCTTGATGTATTTGCCTTCGGGTCTGAAGTTGTCGCTGAAGAGGATGGCGTCGGCAACGGCATGGTCGCCAGGCATGAAGTGTCCGTCATCGGGCAACGAGCTGTGCCATAAGATAAGGGAGTCGGTGGCGGCATCGTGCACCTCAATGACGGCTACGCATCGGTCGAGTTCGACTTCGTTATGGATCTTTGCGATGACGCTGAGTGCCTCGATGTCGGCAGGCAAGGAATCGCATGCGAAGGTGAAGCCTTTGCCCCATTCCTGTTCCTCTTGGTAAGCGTAGGGATTTTCGCTTAAATCGTTGAGCAGGTATTGACCGCCTTCGACAGGCGCCTTGCTCAAGGTGAGGTAACGCGAGGTGAACCAGTCTTTCTTCTCGATGAGGTAGGGATAGTTGCCCACGGCAGTGGCTTCCCAGATCGGGTTGACGTAGTCGGTCCAGCCGAAGCCAAGCATTGGGGCTTCGTGGTGTTCGCTGAGCCAACGGTTGAAGTCACCCAACTCGGCTTCGCGCACTAAATCACCCTCTTCGTTGTAGATACGGTTGAAGATGATGCGATTCTCGACGTCGGTCTTCGCTTGGTAGAACTCGGCAGCCTCGCCAATCTCGGTCCTTGTCGCGAACTGGATCTTGTCGCCATATTGGTCCTTGTCTTGCTGCATCTCGGCGGCAATCTGGTCGAAGCCTTGGTGGTACATTAGGTCGTAGTAGCGACGCTCCATAATGAGCGAGGTGGTGCCGACAAAGAGGATGGCAGCCACGACCAAGGCGGTCTGCCATGGCGACAAGGTGCGGGTGCCAAACAAGGAGAAGGCCACGATGATGACGAAGGGATAGCTGAAGATCAGCGTGCTGTGTTGGATGATGGGCTCGCGCTTCAGCGAATAGATGAAGGCGATGGCGAAGATGATGACGAACCAGGCGATGCCGGCCCAACGCAAGGGCTGGCGTTGCTTGCTGCGCCTGCCCAGGATAAGGGGCAGAATGATGATGATGCCCACGACAAACATGAATAGCATCGAGTAGTTCATCGTGTATTGGATGAAATCGGTGAGGAAGGTGGACTTGGGCGCCGCCAACCAACCGCCGATGCTGCCGCTCACGAAGAGCTGCTGCCAAAAGATGGGCAGGGTGGGGGCAAACAAGACCACGGCTGCTAGGCCACTGAGCCAATAGGCCTTGCGTCGTTCCTTGGGTAGGAAGAACAAGCCCGTCAGGAAGATGAGCCCCGCCTGCGCGATGGAGAAATACTGGATGACGGAACAGGCCCATGCCGATAGCGCGAAGCCGATGTATATGCCAAGTCTTGGCTGCTTCTTCTCGAAGACGATCTTATACCAGAAATAGGCCATCAGCAGGACGAAAAACAGTCCCGCCGAATAAGGTCGTGCCAGCTGACTATAGAAGATGGTAAACTGGCTGACGGCGAAGAAGGCGGCCGAAAAGAGGCCCACCTTGCGGTTGAACCATTGTCGTCCTATAAGATAGATAAGGTATATGGAGGCAATGCCCATCAGCACGAAGGGCAGCTTGACCCAGAATGCGCTCCATCCGAAGAGCTTCACCCAGCCCCAAAGGAACAGCTGCACCCCGATGGGATGGCTGTCGGGCATCACGCCCTGCTGAATGAAGTCGTGGAAGTTGTCGAAGCGGGTACGCAGCAAGGCGCTGAACTCATCGTGCATAAACGGCACCTGGCCCAGCTTCCAAAGCCTCAGGACGGCGGCAACGAGGATGATGATGCCGATGAGGATGTAGTCCATCCTCTTGCTCGGCACATTTTGGATCTTGCGCAGATGGGTTTTGCGGGTCCTCATTTCGTCACCAGCGTTCCGATGTTCTCGCCGCGCAACACCTTCATCAGGTTACCGCGCGTGTTCATGTCGAAGACGTACATCGGCATGTCGTTTTCCTTACACATGGTGAAGGCGGTCATGTCCATCACCTTCAGGTTGCGTTGGTATGCCTCGTCATAGGTGATGTGCTCGAACTTGGTGGCGGTGGGGTCTTTCTCGGGGTCGGCGGTGTAGATGCCGTCCACACGGGTGCCCTTCAGGATGATGTCGGCCTTGATCTCGACGGCGCGGAGGGCCGAGCCCGTGTCGGTGGTGAAGAAGGGGTTGCCGGTGCCGGCGCCCATCACCACGATGTGGCCTTCCTCAAGCAGACGGATGGCCTTGGCGCTGCTCATCGTGTCGGCGATGCGGTCGATGTAGAGGCCGGAGAGCAGGGTGGCTTTCTGTCCCTTGCCCTGCAGGGTCGACTGCATGGCCATCGAGTTGATGACGGTAGCAAGCATGCCCATATAGTCGCCTTGGATGCGGTCCATGCCCTTCGAGGCACCTTGCAGGCCGCGGTAGATGTTGCCGCCGCCGATGACGATGCCAATCTGCACGCCCGCCTGGGCGGCTTCGATGATTTCGTCGGCATATTCACCCAGACGCACCGGGTCGATGCCGTATTGCTGGCTGCCCATCAGGGCCTCGCCACTGAGCTTCAGTAATACTCTTTTGTATTTCATGGTGTTGTTGTTTTTTATGGATTACTCTGCCGCCTCCAACTTTCCGTGGCAATTCTTGTATTTCTTACCACTACCGCAGGGGCAGGGGTCGTTGCGGCCCACTTTCTTCTCCACGCGGATGGGTTGGGTGATGGTGCGCTGCTGCGTGTCGCTGTGCGACTGCGCCAGCAGGTCTTGACGCTGCTCACGGATCTTCGACTTGTCGATGCCTTGCGGTCCGCGCGACTCACGCACGGCGTTCGGGTCTTGCGTCGGGATGTCGGCACGCATCAGGAAGGAGATGACGTCTTCGTTGATGTTCTCCAGCATGGCCTTGAAAAGGTTGAACGACTCGAGCTTGTAGATGACCAACGGGTCTTTCTGTTCGTAGGAGGCGTTCTGCACCGATTCCTTTAGGTCGTCGAGCTCGCGGAGGTGTTCCTTCCAGGCATTGTCGATGAGGCCGAGGGTGATGCTCTTCTCGATGCAGAGGTTCACCTCGCGGGCACCGTTTTCGACAGCTTTCTTCAGGTTGACGATGACGTTCATGCCGCGCTTGCCGTCGGTGATCGGGATGGCGATGTTCTCGAAGTGGGTCTGGTTCTCGTACACGTTCTTGATGACGGGCAGGGTCTTCTCGCCGATGATACGGGCCTTCTCACGATAGTGCTCAAGGGCAGCCTCAAACAGCTTGTCGGCCAGTTCCTTGGTCTTCATTCGGTCGAATTCTTCCTCGCTGAAGGGCGGCTCGATACCCATGGTGGAGAGCAGGTCCATCTTGAAGCCCTCGTAGTCCTTGGCGTCTTGATATTCTTCAATCAGTTTTTCGCCAAAGTCAAACATCATGTTGTTGAGGTCGATGGAGAGGCGCTCTCCGAACAAGGCGTGACGGCGTTTCTTGTAGATGACCTCGCGCTGGGCGTTCATCACGTCGTCGTATTCGAGCAGGTGCTTACGAACGCCGAAGTGGTTTTCTTCGACTTTCTTCTGTGCCTTCTCGATCTGCTTGGTGATCATCGGGTGCTGGATGACTTCGCCTTCCTGCAAGCCCATGCGGTCCATGATGCCTGCGATACGCTCGGAGCCGAACATACGCATCAGGTTGTCCTCCAACGAGACGTAAAACTGTGAGCTACCCGGGTCGCCTTGACGGCCGGAACGACCACGCAACTGACGGTCGACACGGCGGCTCTCGTGGCGCTCGGTGCCGATGATGGCCAGACCGCCGGCTTCCTTCACGCCAGGGCCTAACTTGATATCGGTACCACGACCAGCCATGTTGGTGGCGATGGTCACGGTGCCTGCCTGACCGGCTTCCTTGACGATCTGTGCTTCCTTGAAGTGCAGCTTGGCGTTCAACACGTTGTGCGGGATGCCCTTACGGGTCAGCATGCGGCTGAGCAACTCGGAGACCTCCACCGAGGTGGTACCCACCAGCACGGGACGGCCTTCCTTGACCAAGGCTTGGATCTCGTCGATGACGGCGTTGTATTTCTCGCGCTTGGTCTTGTAGATCATGTCCTCCTGGTCGATACGGGCGATGGGACGGTTGGTCGGGATGACGACCACGTCGAGTTTGTAGATGTCCCAGAACTCGCCGGCTTCCGTCTCAGCGGTACCGGTCATACCGGCCAGCTTGTGGTACATACGGAAGTAGTTCTGCAAGGTGATGGTGGCGTAGGTCTGCGTGGCGGCTTCCACCTTCACGTTTTCCTTGGCCTCCACGGCCTGGTGCAGACCGTCGCTCCAACGGCGGCCTTCCATGATACGGCCCGTCTGCTCGTCGACGATCTTCACCTTGTTGTCGATGATGACGTAGTCGACGTCTTTTTCAAACAGGGTGTAGGCCTTCAGCAGCTGCTGTACGGTGTGCAGGCGCTCCGACTTCTCGGCGAAGTTACGCATCAGCTCGGCCTTGCGCAGCACCTTTTCGTCGTTGCTCAAGTCTGAGTGCTCCAAATCGGCGACTTCGGCACCCACATCGGGGATGATGAAGAACGACGGGTCGTTGTAGGCTTGCGCCAGTTGCTCGCTACCCTTGTCGGTAAGGGTGACGGTATTCAGTTTCTCGTCGATGACGAAATACAACTCGTCGTCGATGATGTGCATGTTCTCGTTACGGTTCTGCATGTAGAAGCCCTCGGTCTTCTGCATCAGGCTCTTCATGCCTTCCTCGCTGAGGAACTTGATGAGGGCGTTGTTCTTGGGCAGACCACGGTAGGCACGGAAGAGCTGGTCGGCGCCATGTTTCTTCTCGTCTTCGGTGGCGTTGGGGTCGGTGAGGATTCTCTTGGCCTCGGCCAAAATCGTCGTCACATAACGCTTTTGGGCTTCATACAACTTCACCACGTCGGGCTTCAGCTGGTCAAACTCCTGCTGGTCGCCGCGCGGCGTGGGACCGCTGATGATCAAAGGCGTACGGGCATCGTCGATCAACACGGAGTCGACCTCGTCGACGATGGCGTAGTGGTGTTTGCGTTGCACCAACTCGTCGGGGTTGCCTGTCATGTTGTCACGCAGGTAGTCGAAACCAAACTCATTGTTGGTACCGTAAGTGATGTCGCAGTTATAGGCGCGGCGACGGGCGGCCGAGTTGGGCTCGTGCTTGTCGATGCAGTCGACGGTGAGGCCCAGGAACTCGTACATTGCGCCCATCCACTCGGAGTCACGTTTGGCCAGGTAGTCGTTCACGGTGACCACATGCACACCCTTGCCTGCCAAGGCGTTGAGGTAGACGGGCAGGGTAGCCACGAGGGTCTTACCTTCACCAGTGGCCATCTCAGCGATCTTGCCTTGGTGCAGCACAATACCGCCGATGATCTGGCAGTCGTAATGCACCATATCCCAGGTGACCATGTTGCCGCCAGCCATCCAGCTGTTCTTGTAATAGGCCTTGTCGCCCTCGATGGTGACGTGCTCGTATTTGGCAGCCAGCTCGCGGTCGAGGTCGGTGGCAGTCACCTCCACGGTCTCATGCTCGCAGAAGTACTTGGCCGCGGCCTTCACCACGGAGAACGCCTCGGGAAGGATCTCGTTCAATGCCTCTTCGATGTGGTCAAGTTCTTGCTTCTCGAGCTTGTCGATTTGGTTGTAGAGTTTCTCCTTCTCATCGGGCTCCATGTCGGGGTTGGCTTCAGCCTTGGCTTTCAGCTCGGCGATTTCGGCCACCTCGGCAGCGGTCTTGTTCTTGATGTATTCCTTGAATTCTTGTGTCTTATGTCTCAGGCTGTCAATGTCGAGTTTCACGATTTCCTCGTATGCCTTGAGGGTCTTTTGGAGTATGGGCTCCAGGGCCTTGTTGTCGCGTGAGGCCTTGTCGCCAAAGAGTTTCTTTAGAAATCCCATTTTATACAGTTTGCAGTTTGAAGTTGATAGTTATCAGTTAAATGATTGCGGGGTACGCAAAATTCGTGCAAAGGTACGGTTTTTCCGTGAATTGTCGGAAAAATGTGCCAAAAAGGCAGTGGAAAGTGGTTGTTTTGTACGGATATTAGTCCGGCAATGGCTCAAATCACCGTTTGAAAACTACCGATTTTATGCAATAAATACGCCGTACTGCATAAAAAAGTATGTTTTTTGTGCAATAGAACGTATAAATTGAATAAAAAGTTGTATTTTTGTCAGCGAAATACGATGATAGAACATGAAGACAATCATTCTGAATCAGCGAAAAGAGCGTGATGAACTGCTTTCGCGTCCTTATCTGGAACGTCGGAGCAACCAAGATATGGATTTGTTGCTAAGCAGTCATCTTATCAAGTTGATAACGGGACCTCGTCGTGTGGGCAAATCTACGCAGGCTTTGCTGATGTTACGAAACAGGAATTTTGCCTACTTGAATTTCGATAATCAGCAGCTGTTGGATACTTGGGATGCCAATCTGGTCATGCGGATGCTGGATGACGTCTACCCGGGTTACGAGTACATCTTGCTTGATGAGGTTCAAAACCTTGAGGCGTGGGACTTGTGGGTCAGCGAGCTTTACAGGTTGGGAAAAAACCTTGTCATTACGGGAAGCAATGCAAAGATGCTTTCGAGTGAGATGGCCACAGCGCTGACGGGGAAGTACCTGAAGGTTGAAATGTTGCCCTTTAGCCTTGAGGAGTTTTTTGATTGGAATAAACTGGATCTCAGTAGGTTGAATCCTGAGCGACAAGCAGATGCCTCTGCGCTGATGGACGACTATATGAGGAATGGCGGTTATCCTGAGGTGGTGGCATCGCGCCAGTTGACACGTACCTACCTTGATACCTTGTTTGATTCCGTCGTGTGGAAGGATGTGGCCAAGCGCCACAGTGTCAGAAACGTCACGGACTTAAACGACCTTGCCCTATATTTGGTCTCCAATTTCTGCAATCCCATAAGTGCCAATGAGTTGACTGAAGAATTAGGCTTCTCCAGTGTCAACACGACCAAAAAGTTCATGGACTATCTGCATGAGCCCTATCTGTTTTACTACCTGCCTCGTTACAACAACAAGCTGAAGTTGATGAAGAAAGCGCCACGTAAAGTCTATGTGGTTGACAACGGATTTGTTGCCGCTAAAGCCTTCTCTTTGAGTGACAACCTTGGACGTTTGCTCGAAAACCAGGTTTTCGTTGAGTTGCTGCGGCATGGATATAACACCGATAAGACCATGTTTTATTATCGTTCGCGCAACGACAAGGAAGTGGATTTCGTCTTGCGCAAAGGCACGCACATAGAACAATTAGTGCAGGTCTGCTATGATATGAGCAATGTCAAGACTGAGAAGCGAGAAGTGGACAGCCTTGTCGAATGTGCAGACGAATTGAATTGCAGTAACCTTGTCATCGTGACGAACAACGAGGAGCGCACTATAGAGAAAGATGGGTTTAGGATAGATGTTGTGCCGGTAGCGAAGTGGAGTATCTCTTAGAAACAGAGACTTTTTTCCGGAAAATTTATCTTAAAAAAGGGACTTTTTCCGATTTTACTTCCCATACAATCGTCTTACCCTTTCCTCCAAATACCGCTCTGGGCTTGGTGCCGGTGCCTCGCCAATCTTGTTGTTGCGTTTGATGAGGATGTATTCGGGGAAGGTGCGAACGTTGTAGGCTTCCAAAAGCAGTATCTGGTCGTTGAGGTCGAGTAGGGGCCAGTCCATCCGTTTTTCGGTGAATTGTTTTTTCAATTTGTCCATCTTGTCGTGGGCGGCGATGGTGAGGATCTGCACCGAGTCCTGCCACTGGTTGTGAAGGTCTCTCAGCTCCGAGAACTGGCGTTCCGCGACGGGCGACATCCCATCGACGAACTGCAGCAGTACCAAACCATTCTTGTAATCCGATAAACTGATGTCCTTGCCATCGCGGTCTTTCAAGGTGAACTCGGGCGCATCGGTGCCAGGGGCGAGGCACTCGAATTTTGTGAAGAAATCGCTGATGATGGATTTGTGTTCTTCGTAGTTTGTCCGGCTACCGATATAGGCGAGGTGTCCTTTGGCAAGATGACTCGTGCCGCGGTCACCGTAGCAGAGTTTCTGCAGGTTGAAGATGGTGATGAGCTCGGCCAGTTGCGGGTTCTTCGCCATAAGTGGGTCGGTGGCCAGGTATTTCTTTAAGGAGACGGGGCCTTCGCCAAAGGCATCGTTGAGCAGATGGCTGTCGTAGGCAGCGCTGTTGAAGTAGCCGTCAAAGAGTTCCTTGAATAGGTCGATGTAGGCGCTCTGGGTGTAAAGCACGGGCTGCCCATCGTAGTAGTCCTTGATGATTTTCTTGCCACCGTCGGTGCTGATGCCCAGTTTGATGGCTGCAATCTTGTAGCGGTTGTGGCTGTTCACATAGTCCGACGTGATGTTGGGCACCTCGCGGCTGATGGCGTTCTGTATGGAGTCGATATAGCGCAACTGACGGCCACGGTAGATTTGGTTGAAATGCTCCGTCATATAGGCGTTGATGATCTCCTCGGAATAGATGACTTGGCGGTAGATGTTCTTGTCGGTGGCTCGCTTCACGCGTAGGGTCGGCAGCTCCTTCTCGAAATAAGAGACGTTCTCCTGCTGTTCGGGCACGATGATCTCGATGTCGTAGGAGGCGTTAGGCGAGAGGATGAGGTCAACATACTCCAAGCCGACATAGATGCGGCCGGGGAGGATTTGCTTCACGTTGCCTTCCAGGATGAAATGGCCTTGGGCGTCGGTCTGGCTTTGGTCGAGGAGGATGCCGGTCTCGTTGACGAGGTCTTCATAGGCGAAGAGCCGCATCAAGGTGTTGGTTTTGTTGCTCCTACCGGTAATCGTCACGTTCTGTGCGCTTGCCGTGAGGAAGAGCAGGGAGAAAAACAGAGTGATAATCTTTCGTTTCATGCACTGAAAACGAAATAGGGGCGGAATTATTGCCTTTTCGGCAACTTCACCTCTTTAGGCAAAAACTTGGAGGTGTCGCCACCGTTCTTGTAGATGTCGCGGACGACGCTCGACGACACACCCACCAGCTCGCTCTCAGTCAGCAGGAAGATGGTCTCCAGCTCGGGGTGCAGGCGCTTGTTGGCATGCCCGATCATGTTCTCGTATTCGAAGTCGCTGCCACAGCGCAGGCCACGGATGATGGTGTTGGCGCCCACCTTCTTGCAGAAGTCGGCGGTGAGGCCTTCGTAGCTCTCCACCTTCACCTGGGAATAGTTTTTGAAGACGGCCTTGCACCATTTGATGCGGTCTTTCAGCTCAAAAGTGGAGCGTTTTTCCATGTTGATGCCGACGGCGACGTAGATCTCGTCGAACATGGGCAGGGCTCTTAAAACGATGGAACGGTGACCCAAGGTGATGGGGTCGAAGGAACCGGGGAATACGGCTATTCTTTTCATCTCGTTTGATTTGAAATCGGCTGCAAAAGTATCACTTTGTCACGATTTGACGCAATTCTTTTCCAAGAATTTCACTGATGGAACGGAAAGTATTTTTCAAAAACCCCTCAATCTCTTCTTTTCCAATGAGTTTTATCTCAGTGATGCCCTCTTCGGTCTGCGGCTTGGGCTGTATGGCCTCTGAAGTGCTCATAAGGTACCAATAGGTCGGTTTCAGCGCCCACTCCTCATGCTCCAGATAGCAATGCCATGTGGTTGTCAAAGCCTTGACGATCTTCAAGTTGCCAATGCCTGTCTCTTCCTCCACCTCGCGCAAGGCGGCTTCTTCAGGGGTCTCTCCTGGTTCGACATGTCCCTTGGGCAGGTCGGGGATGCCTTTGCGCACGATGCTGACGAATTGGCCGTCTTTTTCGACGACGCCTCCCGCCGCAGGAGCCAGCCTGAAGGTCTCTTTCAAGGCTTGCACCACGGCGTTTTCACCCACTTCGTGGATGAAAGTGTCGCCGGGATCGCGGTCGTCGAGCCATTCGGGCAAAAAATCGCACAAGAGCTCGGCGTCGTATCTGTCGGATTCTTGGGGCGTTGCGTCAAATTTCAAAGAATCACCCTCAATTTTTGGAAAAACCAGTGCTTTATTTTCTTGAAAAATCTTGTACATTTGCAGTCGGTTTAACTTGTTTTCAAGCGACAAAGATATAAAAATAGTCTCGACAAAGCTCTATTACCATGAAATACGAAGATTCAGCATTGACTTTGGCCCAGCATCTGCTTCAGATCAAGGCCGTGAAGCTCAGCCCTAAGGCTCCGTTCACTTGGGCGTCCGGACTGAAAAGCCCCATTTATTGCGACAACCGTGTCACGCTCTCCTATCCTGCCGTGCGCACCTATATCCGCCAGCAGTTTGTGGAGAAGATCATACAGAACTACGGCAAACCTGATGTGATTGCAGGTGTGGCCACGGGTGGCATCGCCCAAGGCGCGCTGGTGGCACAGGAGTTGGGTCTGCCTTTCGTGTATGTGCGTAGCGAGAAGAAGTCGCACGGCATGCAGAACCAGATTGAAGGCGTGCTTACCCCGGGTCAGTCGGTGGTGGTCATCGAGGACCTGGTCTCCACGGGCAAGTCGAGCCTCTTGGCTGTCGACGCCCTTCGTGAGGCAGGCGCCGAGGTGAAAGGCATGGTGGCCATCTTCACCTATCAGATGGAACTCGCCAAGAAGAACTTCGAGGAGAAAGATTGCCAGCTGGTGACGCTGTCGAACTACGAGACGCTGATCCAAAAGGCCGTCGAGGAGAAATATGTCACTGAGGAAGACGTGCAGTCGCTCAAGGAATGGCGCAAGGACCAACAGGCTTGGAGCGACCAGTGGAATTAAACCAAAAACTTGATCTGTTTGATGTCGTAACAGTGCAATGTCTGTTGCTCGTCAACGAGTTGTAGCCGTCCGAATGCGTCTATTCCGGTCATGAATAGCCTCAAGGCTTTTCCGTCGACTTCATAATCGGCCCAGGTTTGATAACGGAACAACCGTTTCAAATAGGCCTGCTCAATAGCGGTGGGGTTGCTTTTCAGCAGCTCCACCTTTTTTATGATATGCGCTGTGATTTGCTCCATGAGTGGCTGCAAATCGTAGTCCTTACCGGTGATCATCTTCAATGAGATGGGATGCGTTGGCCAGTCTTTGAATTGCATCTGTTTGACGTTCAGTCCAATACCTATAATGGAGAGATCCATCATATTGGCTTTGATGGTGCTGTTGATGAGGATACCGGCCAGTTTGCGATTGCCAAAATAAAGGTCGTTGGGCCACTTGATGCTGAGCTTCTCGGCAGGCAATAAGGTGTCAAGGACTTCGACGATGCCAAGCGGTACTGCCTCGGAGAGCAGGAACTGCCTCTCGGCGGGCAGAAAGCCCATGCCGACGGCCAAAGAGAAAGTGAGGTTCTTTCCCACCTCACTTTCCCAGCCGTTGTTACCCATGCCTTTGCCTGCGGTCTGCTCGTCGGCGCTGACCACCCAGTCGCGGATGTCGGCTTCCGATTGTAGCCTTTGCAGGTAGGCGTTGGTCGAGTCGAGTGTGTCGAAATGATGGTACTGGAGCATCACTTCACCACGACCCTTTGTGTCTCATCGCCGACCTTGACGGCGTAGATGCCACAGCCGAAACGCTTCATGTCGATTTTCAGCGAGCCTTCGCAATAGCCTTCATAGACGCGCTGTCCGGCCATATTGTAGATGCTGACCTGTTGCTTGTCTTGGCAAATAATGTTGAGCATGCCGTCGGTCGGGTTGGGGTAGACGCTGACGCTTTGGTTGAGGTTCTCGTCCACATCGGCCGTCACTTCGTAAGAGAACTCGTTGCTCTCGCTGAAGCCGAAGGTGTTGCCCGAGAAGAGAGTTTCGCCACTGGCTTTCAGGCCGTAGACGCCGCCTTGGAGGCCGTTGCCGCCAGCGTCGTAGATGGTGAAGTCGTAGCAGCCGTCGCCCGTGATCTCAAGGGTCTCGGTGAACATATGGTTGGCTTGGTCGTAGGGACCGCCTTCGAGGACGACTTCGCCAGTCCAGAGGTTGGTCACCTTCCAGGTGGTCTCTTGCGGGTTGTTGTCGGTGCGGATGCTGAGCTTCATCACCTTGGCGACGTTCTCAGGGGCGCCCTTGAAATCGGTAGTGACGATGTCATTGGTCGAAGCTTCGTCGGCTCCTCCGTTGATGCTCTTAATCCTCACTTCCAGCGTGTTCTCTTCTTCCACAGGGAAGCTGAACTCGCCCAGGTCAACAGTCTCCGATTTGAAGGTGGACAGGTTGCCGCTCCACTCCACGGCGCCTAGCATCTCGCCGTTGACGACGACCTCCAACTCGGCGGAGGTCAGGGCGTTGCTGCCGTTGTTGGTCAGGAGGACCTTGGGCTGGGACTCGCCGCTGCAGTTGGTGCCTTTCACGTTGCTGATGTCGCTCACCATGGCTTCGTTGGCATAATAGGGCTCGATGTTTTCGCTCGACTTGCAGGCTTGGTACACCTCTTTGGTGCCGTAGTTTTGGACCCATGCGATGGCATCCAGTTGGTCGTTGTTGTATATGTTGGCGAGTTCCCAAGTGAAGTTGTAGGCAAAGTAATCGCCAGCCTCCATGCTGCCGAGCGAGGTGCCGGAGGCAGTGGGGAGGAGCTTCTTCATCACGCTGTAGAAATCGCGTTCGCCGTTGGGACCGGGAGCGGAGTTGAAATGGACCTCTTTCTCGATGACGCCAACATAGAGTCTCACGTTGCCTTCAACGGCGGTGGAGGCGCGACCCATCACATGGACAGTGATGGTGTTGGCGGCTTCGTCCACTTCATAGGAGAGACGCATCTCAAAAGGCGATTCTATGGTCAGCCAGTTGTTGACCATGTTTTGGCTTAAGCCGCCAGGTGTGTTGGCGAAGCGGATGCCGTCGACGACCGTATGGGGTACGGAAGTGACGTTGTAGACGCCTTTACGAGAATCATTGTCGGCCGTGTTGTGCAGATACATCGGGTCGTTGGCCGAGGGCCAGTTCATGTGGTACTTGATGGCGGCCACACGGTCGGCATTGGCGGCGATGAGCGCGTCGAGGGCAGGGTTCTGCTGTGCGCAGGGACCGCAGCCCGTGTTGGTGAAACATTCAAAGAGGAGCACGCGCTCGTTTTGTGCGTTCAGCTTCAGTGTAAAAAGCATCAGAAGCGATGCCAAAATGAAGGAAAATCTTTTCATCACGAAATGTTTTTAGTGTTTTTCAGCACAAAAGTAGATATTTTTCAAAAAATGGCAATATTTTTGTTGCATGATTGAGAAAAGTTTTGCATTTTTGCAGGTTGAAATCGAATGAAGTAAAATAACAAATAAAAATACCGTTTCTATGATGAAAAAATCTATCTTTACACTGATTCTGTTGACCCTAATGGGTTATGTTTCGGCTCAGACCTTGCAGTTCGAGTGGGAAGGCACCGTCTTTGACGAGGGCGAGACCATTGAATGCACCAACGACGAGTATGGCTTTGGTGAATACATTCAACACATGCAGGTCAGAAACATCACTTCTGAGCCTATGAAGGTTCTGATCGAAAAAGAGATCATCCAAGACCTCGAAGGCGTGATTAATTCGTTCTGCTGGGGTATGTGCTTCGGCCCTGACACTTTTGTCAGCCCCGAGGCGATCGATATTCCGGCAGGTGAAGTCAACACCGATGAGTTGTCGTTCCATGCGCTTTATCCTGACGATCTCTATGGCGATGTCATCATTAAGTATTACGCTTATGAAGAGCGTAACCCCGACCAGCGCATCAGCATCATTGTCCGCTTCCGCAAGTCGGGTGTCGGCGTCAATGAGAATGTCCATACGATGACACTGGGTCAGGCTTATCCTAACCCTGCCACCAACACGGTGAGCTTCAACTACTCGTTTGGCGGCAACCTTTGCGCCGTGGTTTACAACCTGGTGGGTCAGGAAGTGATGCGTCAAGAGCTGAATGCCAATGATGGCCAGCTGAGCTTCTCGGTCGCCGACATCCAAGGTGGCATTTATTTCTGCACCATGTTGGTGGATGGCCGCGCCGTCTCCACGCAAAAGTTCGTGGTGAAGAAGTGACAGAAAGGCTTACGTGAAAAGAATGTTATGCCGCTCCTCGGAGCGGCATAATTTTTGTAAGGGTACTACCGAACTAATAAAACGAAAAGGAAAATGGAAAATCAAAAGAAACTACAAAGAGACAAACAAAACAAGGTGATTGGAGGCGTTTGCTCTGGAATGGCTAACTATTTTGGCGTCGACGCGGCTCTGATTCGGCTGCTGTTTGTTGTCGCCTTCCTGTTCTTCAGTACCGGTTTCTGGATCTATGTCATACTCTGGATCGTGATGCCGGCTGGCGACATCACACGTCATCAGGCTGACTACGTCGTGTCGTCCGACGGTACGGTGGAAACCAACCCGGAAAACACTAAAGCGGTTACCAAAGAGTCCACGCTCAACAAAGGTAGCCTCGTCGCCGGCTTGGTCCTCATCTGCATCGGCGCCCTGGGCTTGTTGAACATGTATTTCCCGGAATTCAATTGGCGTACGGCATGGCCCATCCTGCTCATCGCCTTAGGCCTCTTCCTTATCATCCCCTTTAATAGAAAACAGTCATGAAAAGCAGAAATTTATTGATGGGGATTCTCATCCTCTTCGTGGGCGTGGTGGCCCTGTTGGCAGCACTCAATGTCATCGACTTCAGTTGGTGGGTCGCCAGAAAGCTGTGGCCCATATTGTTCATCATCGTCGGTGTCATGATCTTGCCTCTCAAGGATTGGCTGAAAGCCCTTTTGCTGTTGGCCACGTTGTTTGTCGGTGTGCTCTTATACCAACACGAGGCGAACGTCAACCATCATTGGCTCTTCTCGCAAACAGAGAAGGCCCAGACGGAAATGCTTGCATAGGTCTAGCCTTCTGAAAATGAAAGACTAGAAGCGAATTGCTTCTTTTTGCAAATTTTTGGTCGCTTGTTTGCAATAATTTGTATTTTTGCATCTTCTTATAATATAGGTGTAAAACAAATTATTCTATTACAATATGTACAAACGTCAATTAACCAAGCTGTTTTTTGCGACTATCTTTTTCTTTTTTACTTCGCTTGTAGCTGTAGCTCAAGACAATAGCATCAAGGGCTTTGTCTATGAAGAGGCCACTGGCGAGCCGATGATGTTCACCAATGTCTACCTGAAAGGCACCACGTACGGCGGCTCGACCAACGAGAACGGTTACTTCAATATCAACCGTATCCCCGACGGCCAATATACCTTGCTGATCACCAGCGTGGGTTACGACACGATCTCTGAGTCCTTCTCCTTGTCGAAAGGACAGAGCATCAGCCGTAAGTATTTTCTGAAAGAGACCAGCAAACAGTTGGAAACGGTGACCATCACGGCCGACAAGATCGAAGCTCGTTCTGAGACCAAGACGTCGGTCATCACCGTGACACCTAAGACGATTACCAAGATCCCCAGCGTGGGCGGTCAGGCCGACTTCGCCCAATACCTGCAGGTGGTGCCTGGTGTCATTTTCACTGGTGACCAGGGCGGACAGCTCTACATCCGTGGTGGCTCGCCCATCCAAAACAAGGTGTTGCTCGACGGTATGGTGATCTATAACCCCTTCCATTCCATCGGTCTGTTCTCGGTGTTCGACACCGACATCATCCGTAATGCTGATGTCTACACTGGTGGCTTCGGCGCTGAATACAGCGGCCGTATCTCTTCCATCATGGATATCTCCACCCGCGACGGTAACAAGAAACGTATCTCGGGTAAGATCGGTGGCAACTGCTTCGGTGCGAAGGTGATGATTGAGGGTCCCCTCAAGAAGGCCAAGAATCCCGACGACGCCACAGCTTCGTTCATCATCTCTGCGAAGAACTCCTATCTGGAACAATCCAGCAAGGTGTTGTATCCCTACGCTTCAGAGACGGGTTTGCCGTTCAACTTCCAAGATATCTACGGTAAGGTGTCGATCAACGCGCCCAACGGCAGTAAGTTCAACCTCTTCGGTTTCTCGTTCAACGACCAGGTGAACAACTATATGTCGCTGTCCGACTTCGGTTGGAATTCGTTTGGCGCAGGCTCCAACTTCCTCGTCATCCCCGGCAAGGCCCCTGTGATGATTGAAGGTACCGTCGCCTATTCGAGCTATACCTCCCGCATGAAGGAAACCGACAGCCCTGACCGCTACAGCAACATCAACGGCTTCAACATGGGCTTCGACTTCAGCCAGTTCATGGGTAAGAACACCTTGAAGTATGGTATCGAGATGCTCGGTTACACCACCGACTATCAGACCTATAGCGTCTACGGACACAACAAGATCGGTTCGAAAGTCAATTCCACGGAGATTGGTGTCTATGCGAAATACAAGGCGGTGCTCGGCAAGTTCTTGCTCGAACCCAGCTTCCGCTTGCAATACTATGCCTCGTTGCCCGATATCTCGCCTGAGCCTCGTCTCGCAGTGAAGTACAATGCCACCGACCGTTTGCGCCTGAAAGCAGCTGCTGGTATGTATTCGCAGAATTTTGTGGCCGCTACCAGCGATCGTGACGTGGTCAACCTGTTCTACGGCTTCCTCTCGGGTATCAACAATATGCCGAAGACCTTTGATGGCGAGCCCATCACCAGCTTCCTGCAAAAGGCCAACCACTACATCTTGGGTACTGAGTTTGACCTGACGAGTAAGGCCACCGTGAACATTGAGGGCTATTGGAAAGACTTCGTGCAGCTGACCAATATCAACCGCAACAAGCTGTATAACGAGACCGAGTTGAACTCCGACATCCCCGACCTGCTGAAGAAAGACTTCACCAAGGAGACGGGCGACGCCTACGGTTTCGATATCTCTGTGAAATATGAAGACCAGCACTGGTACCTTTGGGCTGTCTACGCCTTGGGCTTCGTGACACGTGAATATGAAAAAGCCGTTGAGAATGGGGTGGAGATGGTGCAATATGCGCCTCACTTCGACCGCCGTCATAACGTCAACCTTATCTTGACCTACACGGCAGGCTCGAAGCGCCAGTGGGAGTTCAGCGGTCGTTGGAACTTCGGTACCGGCTTCCCGTTCACCCAGGTGCAAGGTTTCTATGAGTACTATCCCTTCCAAGAAGGCATCAACTTCGACTATACGACCACAAACGGAGAACTGGGCGTGCTTTATGGCGAGCTGAATGGTGGCCGTCTGCCTACCTACCATCGTTTCGACATCGACGTGAAACGTAAGTTCTACTTCACGGAGAATGTGATGCTGGAGGCTGACTTCAGCGTGACCAATGTCTATAACCGTCACAACGTGTTCTACGTCAACTTGGTTACCAGCGACATAGCACGTCAGCTGCCCATCCTGCCGACCTTGGGTTTGACCCTGTCGTTCTGATGGAACAAATAAGAGAAAAAGGAATCTAGATATGAAAAGACTAGCATTGTTATTGGCCGCTATCATGGTGACATTTAGTGGCTTCGCACAGAAGTTTACGGAAGAAGACGCCAAGCAGTTCTATCGTACCATGCAAGGCGACTACAACGTCATCGTGAACGACTCGACGACGGCCACGGCCCATTTCACCCCGATTTGGGAAAACATGGGCAACCGCTTCCAATGGATGTATGTTGAAGTGATCAAGGACAAGAAAGTCATCCTTCAGAAGGTGCTTGAGGTGCAGCCGAAGAATGATAAGCTGTTCCGCGTGTATGTCTACGACTTGAAGAACCCTGCTGAGTTTGTTGGGAAATGGGGCAACCGCAACTATTTCGATGGCTTCAACACCAGTATCCTCAAGGGGAAGAAACGCATGACCTTTGTGAAGACTTCTGATTTCTCCTATCAAACCAATAGCGGTCCCAAGCGTATCAAAGGCATCGACTGTTTCCCGAATGGCGATCTCTTGCATTTCAAGTTCGTGCAGGAGGACGAACGCTTCTACATCAAGCGGATACCTAAGGGAACGAATAAGATCATCGGCTATCAGGGCCTGAAGGAACTGACAGACGGTCCAATCGGATAAACAAAAAAGCGGCAATCGCCGCTTTTTTTATTTCATCTTGAACACCCAAGCCGCTGAGCTGCGGATGTCACCGTGTTTTAGCCCACCTGTATCAATGTAGAGTTGGCCGTCTTTGTATTTCCAAGGCAGTGTCTTCGGGCATCCTAGCAGGGTGACCTTCATGTTGTCGGCAGGTTGGTCGAGGCTCAACACCAATTGGTCTTCAGGATAATCTAAAGCAATGGCATAAAGCGCGTTTTTGCCTTGCGTGTAGCAGATGCTGGGTTGCTCGCAGGTATAGGTGGCTTTCAGGCCTTGCGTAGGTAACATGCCACCCATTTGGAAGCCTTGCATTACCTGTCTCTCCATCTTCTTTGACGACCAATATATGGCAATCGTGGCTTCGAGTTCGTCTTCTTCGTAGAAGACTTCGATGTCGTGTTGGCCTTGGGCCAGTTTCATCTTGCCCGTCTTCGCTTTGTTCGTGTCTTCGATGATGGTCTTGCCGTCGATGATCAGTTTGGCTTTGTCGTCGGTCTGGATCTCAAAGGTGTAGGTGTCGGCGGGGCAAGAGAACACGCCTTGCCAATGCGCTTGGAAATGGTCGCAGCTAATGGCGGGGTCGGGTGCGTTGCGCTTCCAGTCGAAGTTGATTTCACTGTCGTTGCGCACCACCTTGACGGGCTTCATCTCGTAGAACTTTTTGTAAGGGCGAGTGCCGTAAATCGCTTCCCCGTTGATGTCGAGCCACTTGCCGAGGTCTAATAGACGTTCTTGCTGCAACAACGGGATCTTGCCATCGGCGGCAGGTCCCACATTGAGGGTCATGCCACCACCTGCTGCCACGAGGACGCAGAAATGACGGATGAGTTCGTCGGAGGTCATATAGTTCTCCAAAGGCTCGTTGCGGTTGAGGCCAAACGAACGACCCAAACCTCTGCATTCCGCCCAAGGACGGTCGGTGAGGGTGATGCCTGCACTGTATTCAGGCGTACGGAAACCGTGTTGTTGTCCGTCGCCCCAGCGGTCGTTGACGATGGCATCCTTGCCCACGGTGTTGTAGTACCATGAGATGAGTTCCGTGGCGTGCCATTGCTTCGCGCTGTTGCGCCACTCGCCGTCGGTGAAGAGGACGGTGGGTTTGTATTTGGTGACGAGTTCCTTGAACTGCGGGATCATGTGCGTGTCAACGTAAGTGCCGATGTTATCGTCGGGGTCGATATACCAGCGGTGGATATCGCTTTTCCACTCGGGCAGGGAGTAGTAGAAACCCATCTTGAGGCCTTTTTTACGGACGGCTTCGGTCAGTTCGCCGCAGATGTCGCGGTGCGGACCCAAGTCGACGGAGTTCCAATTGGGTGAATATTGGCTTGGCCAGAGGCAGAAGCCGTCATGGTGTTTCGAGACCAACAGAACGTATTTTGCTCCCGATTTCTTGAACAGTTCTGCCCATTCGTCAGGGTCCCAGAGTTCGGCTTTCCACATGGGCGCGAAGTCTTCATATTTGAAGTCCTTGCCATAGATGCGCTCTTGGAAGGCCTTGCGGTCGTCGTTGGTCATCAGGCCACGGTAGTACCACTCGGCATAGCCTTCGAGGCTGGCATAGGCGGGCACGGAATACACGCCCCAATGGATGAAGATGCCCAACTTGGCGTCGGAGAACCACTGTGGATAGCCGCGCTCGTTGATGGATTCCCAGGTGGGTTGCACCTGTGCGGAAAGGAGGTTGCTGAAAAGCAACGCTGTGATGAGGAAAAGTGTTTTCTTTGCTTTCATAATGTGCAAAGGTAGTACAATTTTCATTGTTTTGTTTTTTTGTACAAGATTTTCTAATTTTGCCGTATGAACATCTATCAACTCTTCCCTCGACTGTTTGGCAACAAACAAACCGACTTCCGCGTCAACGGCAGCAAGACCGAAAATGGCTGTGGTACTTTCAATGACATTGACAATACTGCTCTGGATGCCATCAAGGACATGGGCTTCAGCCATATTTGGCTGACGGGTATCTTGGAACATGCCTCTGAAAGCACAGGCACACATCCCGATATCACCAAAGGCCGCGCAGGCTCGCCTTATGCCGTCACCGATTACCATGCCGTTGACCCTGATTTGGGCACGATGGCCGACTTTGAGCAACTGGTTGAGCGTATCCATGGAAAAGGGATGAAAGTCATTATGGACTTTATTCCCAATCACCTGGCGCGACAGAACAAGGGCTTCGATTCTTGCAATTTCTATTATTGTGAGGGGCAAGGTTTTGTTTCGCCTCGTAGAGTAGTGAAGCAGCCTTACGAAGAATACCCCGCCAAGGCAACAGGTAACAATGTGTTTGCATCCAACCCGAGTATCAATGACTGGTACGACACGGTGAAGCTGAACTACGATGAGCACGACACATGGGAGAAGATGATTGAGATCTTGCGGTTCTGGTGCGGCAAGAATGTCGATGGTTTCCGTGTGGATATGGCCGAGATGGTGCCCGTCGCCTTCTGGCAGTGGGTTATCGAGCATCTGAGGAAAGACTACCAGCCAGTGATGATTGCGGAAATCTATCAACCTGACTTATACCGACCCTTCTTGGATGCAGGCTTCGATTATCTTTACGACAAGGTGGGCTTGTATAACACTTTGGAGCGTGTGCTATGCGAAGGCCACGAAGCGAAGGAGATCAGCCAGGTGTGGAAAGACTTGCACGAGATGGATGCCCACATGCTGCGTTTCATGGAGAACCATGACGAGAAACGCTTGGCCTCACCGCAGTTTGTGGGGAACGCCTTAGCCGCCCTGCCTGCCGTGGCGCTCTCCGCCTTGATGAATACGGGACCTTTCATGGTTTACAACGGGCAAGAGAGCGGTGAGAATGCCGTAGGAGAAGTGGGTTACAGCGGCGACGATGGGCGCACTTCCATCTTCGACTATTGCCACATGCCCGAGCATCAGAAGTGGATGAACGGCGGCAAATTCGATGGCGGTCAGTTTGATGAAGTGCAAAAGAAACTGTTTGGTTATTACCGTAAGTTGTTGCATTTCAGAAATGATCATTCGGCCATCGGCGAAGGCAAGTTCTATGACCTGATGTGGTGTAACCCTTGGTACATGAACTTCGACCCGCAGTATGTCTATGCCTTCTTGCGCTATTCCGAATCGGAGCGTTTGCTGGTGGTTGTGAACTTCAACCGTAACGAGGTGAGGGATGTGGAGGTGAAGATCCCGCACGATGCCTTGGCCATGATGGGCCGAAGCAAGGTCAATGAGTTTGACATGAACGACTTCGCTTCGGAGGTGCATGCTGTCCATTTGGCGCCGGCCGAGACAAAGATTATCGATTTGGATTCGGGAAAGATTGTGTTTGAAAACGGATGGAATTGAGGAGATTTTGATATTTTTGCACTATACAAAAGAACTATGCTATGCTTCCCCTTGTAAAAAACGACCCTTGGCTGGAGCCTGTTGCCAAGTTGGTGGACCGTCGTCACGATCGCTATGAAGAGCGGCTGCGTGGCATCATCGCCCGCTATGGTAGCCTAAAAACCTTCGCTACAGCACATCAGTTCCTGGGTTTTAACTACGATAAACGCCGCCGTGGATGGTGGTACCGCGAATGGGCACCTGCCGCGCATTACCTCTCGTTGATGGGCGACTTCAACAACTGGAACCGTTATGAGTATCCGCTGGAATTGGCCGGTGCAGGCCTGTGGGAAATCTTTTTGCCTGACAGCGAGTTTGCCGACCGTCTTGTGCATGGCAGCAAGCTGAAGGTGTTGGTGCAGTCGCAGATTGGGGAACATGAGCGAATTCCCGTGTATATCAAGCGGGTGATTCAGGACGAAGGCAACAAGGACTTCGCTGGTCAGTTTTGGAATCCGCCTACTCCTTATATATATAAGCATGCCGCGCCAAAACTGAAAGACGAGCCGTTGTTGATTTACGAGACGCATGTAGGCATGGCGCAGGAGGAGGCTAGGGTAGGAACCTACAGGGAGTTTACGGAAAAGATCTTGCCACGCATCAAGGCGGATGGCTACAATGCCATCCAACTCATGGCCGTCGCCGAGCATCCCTATTACGGCTCGTTCGGCTACCATGTCTCCAATTTCTTCGCACCGAGTTCGCGTTTTGGTACGCCCGAAGAGTTGAAGGAACTCATCGACACGGCACATGGCATGGGCATGCTGGTCATCATGGACCTCGTACATTCCCACACGGTGAAGAACATCCGCGAAGGCATCAACTTGTTTGATGGCTCCGACAGTCAGTATCTGCATCCCGGCGCCCGTGGCAACCACGACCTTTGGGATTCCAAACTCTTCAACTACGGCAAGGAGGAGACGCTGCAATTCCTGCTCTCCAATGTGCGCTATTGGTTGGAGGAGTTCCGCTTCGACGGTTTCCGTTTCGATGGTGTGACCTCGATGCTTTACCTCGACCATGGCATTGGGACGACCTTTGATGCGCCGGAGAAATACTTTGGTGAAAACGTGGATGACGACGCGGTCACCTATATGCAGTTGGCCAACACGCTGTGTCATGAGCTGAACCCCAAAGCCGTCACCATTGCGGAGGATGTGAGCGGCATGCCCGGCCTCTGCAACCCCATCGCCGATGGCGGTATGGGCTTCGACTACCGTCTTGGCATGGGCCTGCCCGATTTCTGGATTAAGGTGCTTAAGGACGAGCCCGAGGAGCAATGGAACATGAAGAATTTCTTCTTCACCATGACCAACCACCTGCCCCAGACTAAGACGGTGGCCTACGCCGAGAGCCACGACCAAGCGTTGGTGGGTGACAAGACCATCGCTTTCCGCTTGATGGATAGGGAGATGTACACCGCCATGAGCGTCGACACGCCTTCCATGACCGTCGACCGCGGCATCGCCTTGCACAAGATGATTCGCCTCTTCACGCTCACCTTGGGCGGTGAGGCTTGGCTCAACTTCATGGGCAACGAGTTCGGCCACCCTGAGTGGATTGATTTCCCGCGTTTGGATAACGGCTGGAGCTATCAATACGCCCGCCGCCAGTGGTCGCTGGTAGATAATGAAAACCTCAAATACCGCTTCATGGGCGCTTTCGACAAGGCCATGCTCGACTTTGTGAAGCACCATCCAGTGATGCAGGCTCTACCTGCGTGGATGCTCTATGCCGATGAGGAAAACAAGACCGTCGTCTACGAGCGCGGCAACCTGATTTTTGTCTTCAACTGGGGTCCAAAATCTATTCCCGATTACAAGATCCCCGTCAGACAGACAGGCGATTATCGTATCATCCTCACCTCCGATGACAGAGCCTTCGGTGGCTTTGGCAACATCGATGCAAGTGTGAAGTTCCCTTCAGAGAAGAAAGGGGATGACATCACGATGAAGATATACAATGTGAGTCGCGTGGCGACGGTGTACCAAAGGGTTTGATTACTTTCCCAATTGTCCCTTAAACCAAGCCTTAAGTTCCTCGTCCAGGCCTTCCTGTTGTTCCAACGAGGTGTTGATGTCATCGAAATACTGGCGGAAGCTGTCGACACTTTCGTGCAGCGTGTTCGGGAAGTAGGTTACCTTTTGGCCAATGCTGCCGAATAGTCCCAGAGCATCGTTCAACACAATGTTAGCCTTACGGTTTTTCAGTCCAGCGATGGCTTTGGCGGCACGATGGCTGTTGCCGATGATACCGTCAGTTAGGTTGAGGGTGCTGCTTTGTGGATATTCCACACGAATGTCGGCCTTGTCTTCCCAATAGCTTTCGGGTAGTGGTACTACAAGAGTAAAATTCTCGCCATCATAGGTCCAGTCGATTGGGTTGAGTGGGGTGTAGAGTTGGTCGTCGCTTGCCCTCCAGCTCTCGCCTTCCAAACCAACGTATTTGGGTAAGTCGGAAGCTACAAACCTCAGTGTAATGTTTCGTTTGGGAGGGATGTAGTTCCCTTCTGCAGGATAGATGGTGACATGACAGGTGCGGCTATCTATTCGCGTTGTTCTGAAGCGTACTCGCATGTTATTCGTATCGTAGTCCTTATCGTCGCCGTCATCGTAATACATCGTGAAGTCGCCATCGGCACCAGGATAAATCATCAAGTCGAAACGTGTCCATTCATTGCCGTCCACATGTTGGTGGCAGTCAGCATATTGCGGGATGATGGAGCCTGCCTTCACATAAAGTGGGTATTCGTCAATCATGAAGCTGCGGGTGACGACTTGGTTACCTTGCAACATCGTTCCTGTACTCATCTCAAACCAAGTGCCTTGCGGTAGCCAAATGTCCAAGGTGGAGAAATTGCCTTCCATCGGGGCGGTGATGGGAGCCACCAGCATATCGTCGCCAAACATGTATTCGTTGCGGAAACTGTAAGCTTCAGGACTTTCAGGCCAATCGTAGTAGAGCGGGCGGCAGAGCGAGAGCCCTTCATCGTGGGCTTTGCGCGCCATGGTGTAGGTGTAGGGAATCATCTGGCGGCGTTGTTGGATGGTGTTTCGGATGATTTCGGTGTATTCTTCGGGTAAGGTCCACGGCTCCTTGTTGATGGAGGCGTCCTTGGTGGAATGGCTGCGCAAGATGGGACTCAAGGCACCGAATTGCATCCAGCGGGCATACAATTCAGGGGCGATGGCGCCACCCCAGTGGCCACCGATGTCGTGGCTCCAGAAGCCATACAACACATTGCTTGCCGTGGAGTTGAAATAGGGCTGGAAGTCGAGCGATTTCCATGAGATGAAGGAGTCGCCCGAGAAACCAATTTGGTAACGGTGGTTGCCCAAACCGCCCCAACGGTGATAGAGCATCGGGCGTGTGTCGCGATTACGCTCGAAGTTGGAGAAGAAGCAGTAGTTGATCCACCAGGTGTTGCTCAGGTTGGTGAGTTGTTTGTCGTTGGGCCATTGCTGCCAGTCGAGCCACCAGAAGTCGATGCCATTACGTTCCATGGGCTTCAGGACGATGTCGAACATGCCCGACATAAAGTCCTTGTTGGAACCTTGCCACGGAATGGCAGGGCGACCCGTAGTGTCGAGGTGCATGTAGGCCGCCAATTCGTCGTAGCGCTCTTCGTAGGGTTCCATGCCTCCTGCAGGATGCAGGTTGAGCGTGGTGCGGATGCCTTTTTGGTCCATGTCGGCAATGAGGCGTTTGTAGTCGGGGAAGAGTTTTTTGTTCCAAGTCCAGCCTGTCCAGTTGCCTTTGCCTTTCTCGGTGTAATGCCAGTCCATGTCGATGACGAGCACGTCGATGGGGATGTCGTATTGGTCGAATTTCTTCACCAAGTCACGGAGTTCCTTGTCACTGTATGACCAATAGCGCGACCACCAATAGCCAAAGGCATAGCGCGGTGGCAGCGGCACCTTGCCGGCAAAGACGGTGAAGTCCTTAAGTGCCTGCTTGTAGTCGTGGCCATAGCCCATGAAGTACCAGTCTTGGTTGTCGAGGTTTTCGCGCTCCTTCACCCATGCCCAGTCGCTATCGTCGAAGAGGTAGCTTTGCGAGTCGTCGATGAGTGTCCATCCGTCGGTGGCCAAAAGGCCGTCCTCAAGGGGTATCTTTTGGTCGGTGGTGCCGACACGGGTGTCGCCCTCGTAGCTATCCAAGGTGCGATAAGTGCCTTTCAGGTTGTGCTCTTGCACCATGCCGGGCTTCCAAACGAAACTCGGCTTGACACCTTTCAATGAAGTGATGCTTAGATTATCTGCAGTAAAGGCACCGCTACCTTTTTTGTATTTCAATTGCAGTTTGGCCGTTGTGATTTCGATGGTTTTGCCTTCTTTGACCTTGAAATCGATAGCAGGATAGTCGCGGATGACGGCCACTTGTGAGGCTTCGTTGACAAAATGCCCATCAGCGGCATATTCCATTCGGATGACGCCATCGGTGATGACGGTGAAGCGCACGGTCTCGTCTTGATAAGCGATGTTTTTGCTTTGGGCATGGAGGCCAAAAGCCAATAGCATAAGTAGTGAAAGGGTAAGGAACTTTTTCATTTTTGATGATTATAGAACGCAACAAAGATAGCAAATTATCCAAAACAAAAAAGGCCGCCCGAAGGTGGCCTTTTCTTGTATAGACGCAAATCGAAGATTCGATGAAGTCAATGTTTGCGTCTCATTTTTAACGTTTTAGAAATTGTAATACAATCCAAATCCTGGGGCGGCAGTGGCAAAGCTCAAATTGAAGCCTTCGTCGCCAAAGTAGGCACAATGGTTGTAACCAATGAAGGCAAAACGGAAAGCAGCCGTCCAATGTTCGGTGGCCATCCAAGCGATGCCAGGTTGCAAGCCGATGCGATAACCTCTTCTGTCAGCATGGAAATTGGTGTTGGACATGCCAAAGTCGGCAGTAAGATCCATGAACAAACCGAATTTCTCAATGTTGCAGATGCTGTAACGGATGTAAGGAGAGAAGAAATGATCCCAATCTTCACTGACTAAAGTGTTATTGCTGTCGTTTTCGTATATGGTTTTGTAACCAATGGCGACAGTCCATTTCGTGTTGGGAATGCAGTAGCCAATTTCAGGAGCAATGGAAAATTTTTGAACATCCTTGTTGATGGCTGCATCGGCTGAACCGCCTACCCAAACTTGTGCGTTAGCAGCTAAAATGCCTGCAAAGGCAAGAGCTAAAGTCAAGAATAATTTCTTCATTTCTTTAATAATTTAGGTTAAACAATTATTGATTAGGTTTATTTTCTGTTTTAAAGAACCGAATGGTAAGTTACAATTTCCGTGCCAGAATTATTTCTCGATGAACGCAATGGTTTCACCTTTGGTCACGCGCTTGCCTTGTTCGGCCGTGGCTTCAACGATTTTGCCGGGCCAGAGGGCATAGACGGGCTCCATGCCGTGTTCGCTGTTGATGGCGCACAGCAGGTCGCCTTCCTTGTAGACCTTACCAGGGGCAGGGGCGATGCTCTTGTCGTCGAAGTCGACTTCCCACATCACGATGCCGCTCACAGGGGCGACGACGGGTTCGGCGTTGGGGTGACGCAAGGCTCGCAGGTCCGGGATCTTGGCCTCGCCGCCAGCCTTCTCGAACTTGGCCTTCATCTTGGCTTCCAGCTCTTGGTTGAAACGACGCTTGGCTTCGCCCGACTTGTACTCACGATACTGCTTCTCGTGCATGGCGAATTCGAAGAGCTCCTCGTCGTCCTGACCACGGTCCCAGCCTTCCTGCTTCATCATTTCGATGAAGTGCGGCAAGGCGTCGGGGTAGTTGTCCTGCGGGTTGCCCGTGAAGAACTCGAGGCCTTTCTTCTTGGCCAGCTCCACGATTTCGGGTGCGAGTGTGCCAGGCAGCTTGCCAGCCTTGCCCAGGATCATATCCCATGCGGCAGGGTCGATAGAGGTCTCGTAACGCGGCTCACCCTTGCTCAATGCGAAGAGGTTCATCAAAGCGATGTTCTTGGTGTATTGGCTGAACGGTGTCACCAAAGGCGGGTTGCCGAGTTTCGGCCAGATGTCCTGCACCTCTTGGAAGAGCTCGACCAACATCTCGTCTTCACTCAATGTAGGCAAGCCTTGCTTCTCGCGGTTCATGTTGATGGCGGCGTGGACTGGTTTGAGGTCAGCCATTAGCGAACCCATCATGCCACCAGGCAGGCCGCAGCCCACCAGCAGCGAGTTGATGTAGCGGTTGCGTGGGTCGATCCAGTAACCGAGGAAGTCGTCCATAAAGCTTTGCGTCATGCTACGGGCAGCCATATAGGTCTTCATGTCGATGTCCTTCACGAGGAAGCCTGCGTCTTTCAGCATGGCTTGCACGCTGATGACGTCGGGGTGGACGGTGCCCCATGAGAGCGGCTCCATGGCCACGTCGACGTAGTCGCAGCCAGCCTTGCAGACCTCAAGCATCGAAGCCATCGAGAGGCCCGGGGTGGTGTGACCATGGTACTGCACCTTGATTTCGGGGTGGTTTTTCTTGATATGCTCGACGATGCGGCCCAAGCTGACGGGGCGACCCACGCCAGCCATGTCCTTCAAGGCGATTTCCTTGGCGCCGGCTTCGATGAGTTGATCGGCGATGTTCATATAGTACTCAGCGGTATGTACCTGCGAGTAGGTGATACTCATGGCGGCTTGCGAGATCATGCCGGCTTCATTGGCCCAATGGATGGATGGAATGATGTTGCGCACATCGTTGAGGCCGCAGAAGATACGGGTGATGTCGACGCCTTGGGCTTTCTTCACCTTATACATGAGTTGGCGCACGTCGGCGGGGACGGGGTTCATTCTCAAGGCGTTGAGGGCACGGTCGAGCATGTGGCACTCGATGCCACCTTTATGCAGTGCTGCCGTGAAAGCGCGGACGGACGGGTTCGGGTTCTCGCCATAAAGCAGGTTGACCTGTTCGGCGGCACCGCCGTTGGTCTCCACACGGTCGAAGCAACCCATGTCGATAATCAAAGGAGCAATCTTTTCCAATTGGTCCTTGCGTGGCACATATTTGCCTGACGACTGCCACATGTCGCGGTAAACCAGGCTGAATTTTACTTCTTTCTTCATTATGTTATTGTGTATTATGCGATTTGAATTTTTCAAGTTTAGGCTAATGAGAAAGCCCTGTTTCAATCTATCTTCCTGAGGAGGCGTTTCATCTGACTGCTCACATTCCTTCTGCTCAACGGGTGGTCGGCATTGGAGAGAACGCTGTTGAAATAAACGACCCTATCCGTCTGCGTGTCGATAACGGCCGTGTAGAGCGCATTGCCAGCCTGGTCGCCTACGGTGCGGCGTGTGGGCTCATCGAGAATCGTTCTAAGAATGTTGCCCACAAGCTCCGCCATCTTTTCTTGGTCATAGGCCTCGTTGCTCTCGATGTAGCCATAGGCATGAATAACGATGCCATAACGGTGCCCTGTTGACTTGATGAGATCGGTAAGTGCTTTTGGAACTCTCAGATGCTTGATGTCTGATGATTCGAGGTCCGAGAAGGTGCCAATCCATTTCGCGATGGACGCGCCCTCGCCCTCATAGTCGGCAGGAACGGGGTCTGTGAATGGATATCTACTGTTCGTGAGGATGTCGGTTAACAGTTGTTCAGAGGCAGAGGCCAACGATGGGTCACGATAGCCGGAGGTCGGCTTGTCGTAATAGATAATGATCGATTTTGGCTCAATAAGGGCGAATTCATCGATTTCAGATACTTTTGTACCGCTGGCTGTGTAAGTGGTGGCACAAGACGAGAACATGGTTACTACGAACAGGATCCCAATCATTGATGCCAAAAACAATCTTTTTTTGCTCATTATTTATGTGTTGAATTTATCAAAACAGGTTCTCCAGAATCTTGTCTTCCACTAAATTTGGTAAAGTAACCTTCAATTTAGGCTCGGCCTCCATGGCGCGTTTGATGGCGAAGGTGGCACCTTCGTTGCGGGCCCAATTGCGGCGGGCGATGCCATTGTTGACATCCCAGTGCAGCATACTGTGGAGTCTGCGGTCAGCGTCGGCAGTGCCGTCGAGGACCATGCCGAAGCCACCGTTGATGACTTCGCCCCAGCCTACGCCGCCGCCGTTGTGGATGCTCACCCAGGTGGCACCACGGAAACCGTCGCCGATGACGTTCTGCACGGCCATGTCGGCAGTGAAGCTTGAGCCATCATAGATGTTGGAAGTCTCACGGAACGGGCTGTCGGTGCCGCTCACGTCGTGGTGGTCACGGCCAAGGACGACGGGACCGCTCAAGCGGCCGTCGGCGATAGCCTTGTTGAACTCGGCAGCAATCTTGGTGCGGCCTTCACAGTCGGCATAGAGGATACGGGCTTGAGAACCCACCACGAGGTGGTTCTCCTGAGCGCCACGGATCCATTGGATGTTGTCGCGCATCTGTTGCTGGATCTCGGCAGGAGCCGTGCGGGCGATGTTCTCAAGCACTTCGCAGGCGATGTCGTCGGTGACGGCGAGGTCTTCAGGCTTGCCAGAGGCGCAGACCCAACGGAAGGGGCCGAAGCCGTAGTCGAAGCACATGGGACCCATGATGTCCTGCACGTAGCTGGGATAACGGAAGGTGCCGTCTTCTTTCAGGATGTCGGCGCCAGCGCGGCTGCTCTGCAGCAGGAAGGCGTTGCCGTAGTCGAAGAAGTACATGCCCTTGGCGGTCAGCTTGTTGATGGCAGCCACATGGCGGCGCAACGAAGCCTGCACCTTCTCCTTGAAGAGCTCGGGGTTCTCGGCCATCATGGTCTTAGACTCTTCAAATGACTGTCCGACAGGATAGTAACCACCAGCCCATGGGTTGTGGAGCGAGGTCTGGTCGGAGCCGAGGTCGACGTGGATGTCGTGTTCGGCGGCATACTCCCAAAGGTCTACCACATTGCCTTGGTAGGCATAGCTGCGGGCTTCCTTCTTGGCGAGGCTTGCGTTGACGTGCTTGAACAGCTCCTCGATGTTGTCGTACACCTCATCGACCCAGCCTTGCTGATAACGCTTCTGCGTGGCAGCTGGGTTGATTTCGGCGGTGATGCTCACCACGCCAGCGATATTGCCAGCCTTGGGCTGGGCACCGCTCATGCCGCCGAGGCCAGCGGTGACAAACAACTTACCAGCTGTGCTTCCGCCGTGTTTGCGGGCTGCATTGAGCACAGTGATGGTGGTGCCGTGGACGATGCCTTGGGGTCCGATATACATATAAGAGCCAGCAGTCATCTGGCCGTATTGCGTCACGCCGAGGGCGTTGTAACGCTCCCAGTCGTCGGGTTTGCTGTAGTTCGGGATCATCATGCCGTTGGTGACCACCACGCGCGGGGCGTCCTTATGCGACGGGAAGAGGCCCATCGGGTGACCGCTGTACATGGCCAGGGTCTGGTCCTCGTCCATGTTGGCGAGGTACTGCATCACGAGGCGGTATTGTGCCCAGTTCTGGAAGATGGCGCCGTTGCCACCGTAGATGATGAGCTCATGCGGATGCTGGGCCACGGCGGGGTCGAGGTTGTTCTGGATCATCAGCATGATGGCTGCGGCCTGCTTGCACTTGGCAGGATATTCCTCGATCGGGCGGGCATACATCTTATAGGAAGGACGGAAACGGTACATGTAGATGCGGCCGTATTTCTCCAGTTCCTCGGCAAACTCAGGGGCCAAGGTGGCATGGAACTTGGCGGGGAAGTAACGCAAAGCGTTGCGGATGGCCAGCTTCTTTTCGGCCTTCGTCAAGATGTCCTTGCGCTTGGGCGCATGGTTGATGGTGGTATCATAAGGTTTCACTTCCGGCAACTCATCGGGGATGCCGGCAAGAATCTCTTTTTGGAAATCGTTGAGTGCACTCATTTTATGTTGTTTTTATATGACTTTCCTTGAATCTGCAAAGATACGAAATCTTTAGATTCGACGAAACGAAGTGAGTCAAAAAAACTCGTTCCCCTTAAAAAAGAAAATTGTGTATTTTTGTCTTCAAATTCTATGTTATGAAACGTCTGTTCGTATTGTTTTTGATATCACTGATATTTCCTTTTTGTGTATGGGCGCAAAACGTTGAATCGCAAAGCTATAAGTCTGTATTTGATGCCGCTTATGAGGCCTGTCCCACCATTCCGAAAGGCTTGCTCGAGGCCATTTCGTTCACTAACACGCATTGCCATCATCTGACAGACGCGAACTATTTCAACGATGGTCCCGAAGCCATGCCACGTGCCTATGGTTTGATGGGTCTGGTGAAGGACGGCAAGGGTTATTTCCGAGAGAACCTGCAACTGGTGTCGGAGCTTTCAGGCATTTCGGAAGCTGAGGTTTTGGTAAGTCCCGAAAAGAATGTGCTGGCATACGCCAAGGCGTTCGAACGTTTGGCCAAAGAAAGCAAAACTACTGAAATAAAGGATTATCTTTCTGTTATTCAGCAACTTTCCGAGTTGCCAATAGGAGAGGAGAAAGACGTTTATCCCGTGCAGTCCATGCTCTATTCGGTTTGCTCATTCTTGAATGATGAGACGCATGCTGAACAATACGGCTTCTCGAAATATGACATCGATTTGAAAGCGGTTTTTGCTGAGCATTACGATATGCTGACTGCGCCAGGACTCAGCGTTCAGCGTGAATCCGACTACCCCGCAGCCATTTGGGACCCTGCCCCCGACTGCAATTATAGTGAACGTACTATGGATGTGAGTGCAGTGGTCATCCATTACACAGAGGGCTCTTATGCAGGCTGCATCAGCTGGTTCAAGAACTGTGATGCCCAGGTGTCGGCGCACTATGTCATCCGTTCCTCCGACGGACAGGTGACGCAGATGGTGAGCGAGGCTGACAAGGCATGGCATGCTCGCACGGCCAATGGTTATACCATCGGTATCGAGCATGAGGCCTATGGCAATATTTGGAGTTTCTTCACCGATGCGATGTACAAGTCGTCGGCCGACCTGGTGCGTGACATCTGCTCGCGCTACGAGAGCATTGACGGTCACCGCACCTTCTACCGTGATACCTTGGATAGTGGCATCTGTCTCAACGAAGGCCTTCACGACCTCGGCGGCGAGAACGCCTGTGTCAAAATACGCGGTCACCAGCACTATCCTGACCAGTCGCACACTGACCCGGGACCGTATTGGGACTGGAACTACTATTACAAACTTATCAACGAAGGTACCCCTGTCACCGTGTTGGAAGGTGAGGAAGGTCGCCTCGACCATCAGTATTATGGCGACGATGAGCGCAAGATTTGGGTGATTCGAGGTCCGGAAGGGAAGATGGTCAGTCTTGATTTCAAGTCCTTCGATCTGGAAAAAGACTTTGATTTCCTTTGGATTTATGATGGCGATGACGTTTATGCCCCTAAGATTGGACGATGGAATACGCATAGTCCTGGAACGGTGCATTCCTCAGGCAATGTGATGTGCGTAGAGTTTCGTTCCGATTGTGCCACCAATGCGCCTGGTTGGCAAGCCGAGTGGAAGGCCGTCAAAACCAAGCCCATCGAGCCGGAAGTGCCTGAAATAGAGCCAGGTGTGTTTCCCAATCCTACTACTGGGAAGTTCACCGTGAAGTCGGACAGAGAAGGCTTGACCGATTTGACAGTGTTTGATGTTTATGGCAACATGATAACCTCTTTGCGTTTCCAGAATTCGGTTGAGATCGAAGCAAGCGGTTGGGCCTCTGGTGTTTATATGATCCATTATGGCGCGCCAAACCGTCCTGACAAGGTGGTTAAGTTGGTGAAGTGGTAAACGGTTTGTTGAAACAATAATCGTTGACTTGTTGCGTTCATCAAAGGAAAATTCCTATCTTTGCAACCTATTTTGTTTTGGGATGAGAAATACAAGCATCATAAGAAAGACCGTGTTGCTGCTGGCATTGATGATGTTGGCAGTTTGTTCTGAGGCACAGGACACCTGCAATTTCAAGGTCAAGTTTCGCCAGTTGAAGTTGACTTGCAGCAACCACGATGAGGAAAACGGCCGTAACGCACAGGTGCAGGCCTATGTCGACAGTGTAGCCACAGTGCAACAAGGTGGCGTCTTCGCCCCGCCCTATACTTATCAATGGGAAGTCAGCCCGCTCCATATCGCCCCTACCGACCCCACGTGGGCCATTGGTTTGGAGGCATACAGGTACTATTTTATCCGTGTGACCGATAGTCAAGGTTGCATGCGGCGCGATAGTGTGTGGCTGAAGGCCTATCCCAATCCCGTCGTCGAGATTTCGACCGAGCCGAAAGATACCGTGTATCTGCAGAATCCCCATGTGACGTATTCGTTTGAGAATCTTTCTGCTGATACGCTTGACATCAGTAACTTTTATTGGATTCTGAACAGCCAGTATAACATCACTTCCACCTCCGAGTCGCCTCGTTTCACTTATGTGGAAACCGGAGAATACACTACCGAGTTGAAAGTGTTTAACCCACAAGGCTGCGACACCTCGTATTTTAAGACCATCAGGGTAAACCCTGTGAAGCTGAAGATTCCCAACGTATTCACGCCTAATGGCGATGGTGTCAACGACTATTTCATCATCTCTCTTGATGGCGGCAGCGACATGCCGAGTTCGAAAAACGATGGTGGAGGCACAGGCGCTGAGTATGAAGGCTATGAGCCGCTGAGCAGTTATTATGAGTCGTCCGAATTGACTGTCTTCAACCGTTGGGGTCGTGTGGTGTATCACTCCACTGACTATCAAAACGATTGGAACGGCGGCGACCTGCCTGATGCCACCTATTTCTATGTGCTGAAATGCCACGGATTGAAGAATGACGCCACCTATCAAGGCTCGGTGATGATTGTGAAATCGCAGAAAGGATTATGATCATGAAGCATCTGTTATCGTTTTTGTTGTTGGCCTTGTTGTTTTTGTCGGGCTGTAACAATGATAGCCAAAATGGGCAACTCTCAACCGATTTGGTGACGAGTCCAAAATCGGCCACGCAGACCTCCGACAAGCAAGCAGCCATAACGTTTGACAAGGAAGAACATGACTTTGGTAGCTTGCTGCAAGGTGAAGTGGTGAGCTATTCTTTCCATTTTACGAATACGGGTAACGCTCCCTTGATTATCAGCCAGGTGACTTCCAGCTGCGGCTGCACCGTGGCGAATTATTCGCGTGATCCTATCGCTCCGGGCAAGACGGGTGTCATACAGGCCACGTATAACAGCGCCGGGCATCATGGCTTCCAAAATCGTTTTCTCACGGTGATGAGCAACACCATGCCTGCTAAACATATCCTGCGTATCAAAGGCAAGGTGCTCACCCCTGACCAATATTGATTCTTAACCTAAATACTAATTATTATGAACATGCTTACTATCTTATTACAAGCTGCTGAAGGACAACCTCAAAGAGGTGGCTCTATGGCCTCAACTTTGATTTTCATGCTGCTTCTCATCGTCGTTTTCTGGCTGTTCTTCATCCGTCCCCAGTCGAAGAAAGCCAAGGAGGAACAGAAGTTCCGCGACAGCCTACAGAAGGGCGACAAGGTGGTTACCATTGGCGGTTTCCACGGTAAAGTCACCGAGGTGAAAGATACCACGGTCATGATTTCACTGGCCCCCAATATGGAGGTTGAAGTGGAGAAGACGGCTCTCGTTAAGGACGGTGCCCGTGTGGGTCAGGCTTAATATGAACCAACTGGATACCATCAAGCAAAAGGCAGAACGCCAAAACCGGCGTTCTGTCCTTACTTTTCTCATTTTTTTGGCCCTCTCTACCGCTGCTTGGTTTCTGGTAAAACTCTCAGAGGATTATACCACGCAAACCAAATTCAGATTGCAGCTTGAAGGGGTGCCTGCCGACAGGTGGATATCATCGGGCGACCAGTCGGTGAAGATGTCGTTGTTGATCGACGGCTTCCACACCTTGCGATATAAGATGATCCGCGAACCTAACCGATTCGTCACCATATCATTGGACGAGGTGCCTTACAGGTTGGAGAATGACAATACCTATTCCTTCAGTAGCCAATATGTCGCTGAGAAGGTGGCCGAGAGGTTGGGTATCAACGCCTCGGATATCACCATGAACGAATCCAAGGTTTATTTTACCATGGACATATTGAAGTCGAAAGTGGTGCCCGTCGTCCTTTTGTCTGACATCAAGACAGCACGGCAATATGGCCTTTATGGCATCCCTATGCTCGACCCGTCCTCTGTGACCATCTATGGTCCCGAGGAATCCATCGACACGGTGAAATCAGTCAAGACCGAGCTGCTTTCCAGAGCCAATGTGAGCCAGGGCTTCAGCGAGACCGTGGCGCTCAATCTGCTTGACGGCCAGATCCATTCCAACACCAAGGAAGTGAAGGCCACCGTGCAAGTGGAGAAATATACTGAAACCGATATTGAGGTACCCATCAAAGTGAGCGACAGCCTACGACTTCGTTTCTTCCCTGAGACCATGACGGTGAAGTGCCTCGTGGCTATTAAGGATTATTCCTCCATCACACCCGACCTGTTTAGTGTTGCCATTGACAGGCAGCAGCTGAAAGCCAAGCAACCACTGTTGGACGTGCGTCTCGCCGCTTGGCCACAATATGTGCAGATTCTCAGCACCCACCCCGACAAGGTGGAATATCTCATCGTACAATGAAGAAAGTCGCCATCACCGGCAACATAGGCAGCGGCAAGTCGTGGGTTTGCGAGTTGTTTAAGCAACACTTGGGCATTCCTGTCTACAATAGCGACGAAGCAGCCAAGCAGATGTATTTCTTGCCCGATGTGCGCCAACAATTGGTTAAACGTTTCGGTGATGCGTTTTATCTTTCTGAAACAGCATTGAACAGAAAGCTTATCGCCGACTTGATCTTCCATGATGAAAAAGCCCAACGCGATTTGGAAGGCATCCTCTATCCCGCCTTGTTCGTCGACTTTGAGCAGTGGATGGAAAAACAAGATGCGCCATACGTCCTGTTTGAATCGGCATTGATTTTTGAGAAGCGTTTGGAAAGGCGGTTTGACGCCGTCGTGATGGTGTCAGCCTCGGAAGCCACTCGACTTCGTCGTGCCATGGAGCGCGACCATTGTGATGAGGCCACCGTCAGGGCACGTATGGCCAAGCAATGGCCCGAAGAAGGCAAGCGCCTGCTTGCCGATTACGTCATCTGGCATGAAAACGATGACGAGGACGATGCCTTGTTAAGGCAAATCATCGAAGTCCAAAAGTCTTTGTAAAGTTTTTCTTGTTTGTATCGTTTTATTCCGTATCTTTGTGCCAACTCATAAAGTATAAGTACAAGATTTATAGATATGGAGAAAGTATTGCTTTTAGGCGATGAGGCCATTGCGCAAGGCTTCATCGACGCTGGCGGCTCGGCCATCAACAGCTACCCGGGCACGCCCTCAACCCAAATCACAGAGTATGTCATCAACTCGAAGCAAGCAAAGGAACTCGGCGTGATCGCCAACTGGTGCGCCAACGAGAAGACGGCCCTCGAGGCCTCCATCGGTGTGGCCTACGCTGGCAAACGTGCCATGACTTGCATGAAGCACGTTGGTCTTAACGTGTGCGGCGACCCCTTCATGAATGCCGCCATCATCGGCACGAAGGGCGTCCTTATCGTGGTGGCCGACGACCCGAGTATGTTCTCGTCACAGGACGAACAGGACAGCCGCTTCTATGGTCACTGGGCCATGATCCCCATGCTGGAGCCTTCCAACCAACAGGAAGCTTACGATATGGTGCACTACGGCTACGACCTGAGTGAAAAACTCGGCACGCCGGTGCTCTATCGCATCCCGACCCGTCTAGCCCACAGCCGCGCTGGCGTGGTGCGCAAGCCCGTCCGTCCGCAGAACGAGCTCACCGAACCCGCCGACGCCAAGTCGTTCGTGTTGCTGCCTGCCAATGCCAAGCGCCTCTATCGTGACCTCATCGACAAACAACCCGCTTTCACTGAGGCTTCGGAGACCTCTGGCTTCAACAAATACATTGACGGTCCGAAGAAGAACATCGGTATCATCACCACGGGTATTGCCTATAACTACCTCATGGAGAACTTCCCCGATGGCAAGTGTCCGTATCCCGTCGTCAAGGTAACGCAGTATCCTCTGCCTTACGATATGATCAACAAGCTCTATGACGAGTGCGACGAAATCCTCGTCCTCGAAGACGGTCAGCCGTTTGTTGAAGAGCACATCAAGGGCTTCCTCGGCAAGGGTAAGAATGTTATGGGCCGTCTCGACGAGACCATCCGCCGCGACGGCGAACTGAACGCCGAAAAGGTCGCCAAGGCCCTTGGCATGGATGTGCCTACGATGTTTAAGGTGCCGGAGGTGGTCACCAACCGTCCTCCTGCGCTCTGCCAGGGTTGCCCGCACGTCGACAGCTACAATGCCTTGAACGCCGTTATGGCTAACCATAAGGGTGGCAAGGTGTTTGGCGACATCGGTTGCTACACCTTGGGCTTTAACATGGGTGCCATCAACACCACCGTGTGCATGGGTGCCTCCATCACCATGGCCAAGGGTGCCAGTGAGGTGGGCATCTTCCCGAGTGTGGCCGTTATCGGCGACGGTACCTTCGGTCACAGCGGCCTGACTGGCCTCATGGACTGCGTCAACGAGAAGGCCAATGTCGTGGTCATGATTCTCGACAACGACATCACCGCCATGACGGGCGGCCAGCCTTCGTCGGCACACAACAAGATCCGCCGCATCTGTGAAGGCCTCGGCGTGGAACCGGAGCACATCCGTGACATCATCCCGTTGCCCAAGAACCACGAGGAGAACGTGAAGATCATCGAGGAAGAGGTCAACTACAACGGCGTGTCGGTCATCATCCCGCACCGCACCTGCATCGTTGAACTTAAAAAGCACATGAAGAAATAACCTTAAATTCAGAATACAATGAAAAAAGATATAGTACTTTGCGGCGTAGGTGGCGACGGCATCGTATCGGTGGCCAAGATTATCTCTGACGCTGCTCTCAATATGGGCATGAACCTGAAACAGTCCGAGATTCACGGCATGTCGCAGCGTGGCGGTTCGGTGTTCTCGCACCTCCGCATCTCTGACAATGAAATCTTTGCCGATGTCATCCCGGAAGGCAATGCCGACATCATCCTGTCTTCTGAGCCTATGGAGGCCTTGCGTTATCTACCTTGGCTGAGCAAGGAAGGTTGGGTCATCACCAACAACGATCCTTTTGTCAACATCAGCAACTATCCTGACATGGATAAGATCAACGCTGAGTTGGGCAAGCTTGAGCATGTCGTTTCCTTCAACGCCAACGAGATTGCCAAGCAGCTGAAGGCCCGTTCCAACATGGTGCTGTTAGGTGCCACGGTGCCTTATCTCGGCATCTCTATGGAGAAGGTCGAAGAGGCCATCGCCCACATCTTCGGCAAGAAAGGCCAGGAGGTCGTCGACCTCAACATCCAGGCTGTGCGTGCTGGTTTCGCCCAGGCGACTGCAAAATAAGTCTTTCCGTTGAAAACGAAAAATGCCCGATTGGTTTTCCAGTCGGGCATTTTTTTATGCGAAGGCATGTCATACCGAACCTTTCTGCCCATAGATACACTCGGCTATAGCCTCGGTATGACATGGGCAGAAAGGTGAGCGTATCTATGCCTTCGCCTTGTTCTTCTTTAAAAACACCAAGAACAGCACCAATCCTAACAAAGTGATGGCTGCGCCGATGCCGTAACCTACGGGGCGAGGCAGGATGGAACCGAGTCCACCATCGGCAGCCTTGGCGACGAAGAGGAAACAACCCGTCACCATAGTCATAAAGAGAGCAGGGATGAGGGTGATGAGATACCACAGTTTACCTTTGTTCTTGGCCAAGTATACGGAAATAGCCCAAAGTGTCACCGTGGCCAGCACTTGGTTGGCCCAGGCAAAGTAACGCCAGATGACCTGGAAGCCTTTGGCGTCGGATATGCTGTAAACCAAGATGGCAGCAGTGACAACAAACATCGGGACAGCCACAATCAGACGGTTCTTGATGGGCTTTTGGTCATAGTGCATGAAGTCGGCGATGATGAGTCGTGCCGAACGCAAGGCCGTGTCGCCTGAGGTGACGGCTGCTGAAATAACACCTAAAATGGTGATGGTGGCGATGATAGGCGTGAACCAAGTATTAGCGATGATGCCCACGATGGCGGCACCGCTCTTGCCCGAAACATCCACAACGCTGTCGGGACCAAAGAAATAGGCGGCGGCAGCGGCCCAAATCAAGGCGACGATGCCTTCGGTGATCATGGCACCGTAGAAAATCGGGCGACCTTGCTTCTCATTCACCATGCAACGGGCCATTAAGGGCGATTGCGTGGCATGGAAACCCGAGATAGCACCACAGGCAATGCTGATGAACATCATCGGGAAGATGGGGTTATTGGTCGCGTCAGGATGGCGGTTCTGCATGCCGCTCCACAACTCGGGAATCTCAGGCTTGTAGATGAGGAAAGCCACGAAGATGGCCACAGCCATGCCCAACAGAAGAATACCGAAGATGGGGTAGATCTTGCCGATGAGCTTGTCGATGGGCAACAAGGTGGCAATCAGATAATAAGCCAAGATGATGATAATCCAGATGTAGGGGTTCCAGCCTTGTGTGAAGTTGGCGTTCAACAGTGTGGCGGGTGTGTTGACGAACACTACGCCAACCAATATCATCAGGATGATGGTGAAGGCGCGCATGATTTGTTTGGCACCGTTGCCCAAGTAGGTACCGTGGATTTCGGGTAGGCTTGCGCCTTTGTCACGCAGCGAGATCATGCCAGCAAGGTAGTCGTGGACGGCACCAGCGAAGATGCTACCCAATACGATCCAGAGGAAGGAAGCCGTGCCGAACTGGGCGCCCATGATGGCTCCGATGATGGGTCCGACGCCTGCGATGTTTAAAAACTGGATGAGGAAGATGCGCCAGGGCTTCATCGGCACATAGTCGACGCCGTCAGCCATAGTGATGGCAGGAGTGGGGCGTTGTGGGTCGATGCCGAAGACCTTCTCGACGAGCTTTCCGTATACAAAATAGCCGAGAATGAGAACGGCCAAAGCGATAAAGAAAGTAATCATAATACACGTTTTATATGGCTGCAAAAATACGTTTTTTGAAACACATATTGTAAAGTCACCACAAAAAAACAAAAGCGGCCTGAATGATTTCAAGCCGCTTGATGGTTGGTTCGTGAATAACCTTAGTCATCGAATTCGAGGACACGGAATTTCTTGTCAAACTTGATTTCCAGTCGGTTGCTCAATTCGATTTCCCAGTCTCTGCGATCCTTGTCAATCTTGATGATGTTTTCGTTGGGGAAACTGGCTTTCACATAGTTGGCGATCTCGACGGGGATGAGCTCGGCAGGCACGCTGGTGTAGATGTTGGAGTGCTTGCAGTCGATGTTCTTCCATTCGCCTTTGCGGGTGAAGTCGATTTCCGTTCCATCGCTCAGTCTCACCTCGTATTCACCTTCATCGCGTTGAGTGAACAGAATGGTAGCCTTAGGGAAATAGGTGCTCACAAATTGTTGGATCGCCGGAGTGGGATCTTTGGCAAACATGGCCAAAAACATGGTGATGATGGTTAAGGTTTTCATTGTGCTGTAGTGTTTTGATTAGTAATTATTCTTTCTTGCCGCCAAATTCCATCAAATATGCTTTGAGGAACGCGTCAATGTTTCCGTCCATAACGCTCTGTACATCAGAGGTCTGGTAGTTGGTGCGATGGTCTTTCACGCGGCGGTCGTCGAAGACGTAGGAGCGAATCTGGCTGCCCCATTCGATCTTCAGCTTGCCTGCCTCGATCTTGTTCTGCTCCTCCATGCGGTGACGCATCTCACGGTCGTAGAGTTGTGACTTCAAGAGGCGCAGGGCGTTCTCACGGTTCTTGGGTTGGTCGCGGGTCTCGGTGTTTTCGATGAGGATCTCCTCTTCCTCGCCCGTGTACGGGTCTTTATATTGGTAACGTAAACGCACGCCAGACTCCACCTTGTTCACGTTCTGTCCACCAGCACCGCCGCTGCGGAAGGTATCCCACGACAGACGCGATTGCTCGATCACGATTTCGATGGTGTCGTCGACGAGCGGGGTGACAAATACCGAGGCGAACGAAGTCATGCGTTTGCCTTGGGCATTGTAAGGGCTGACGCGCACCAGACGGTGCACGCCGTTCTCGCCTTTCAGGTAGCCATAGGCATAGTCGCCTTCGAGTTTCATCGTCACCTGCTTGATGCCGGCGTCGTCGGCTTCCAAGAGGTTGGAGATGGTGAGTTTGTATTTGTGGTTTTCGGCATAACGCATATACATACGCATGAGCATCTGTGCCCAGTCCTGGGCTTCGGTGCCACCCGCACCTGCGTTGATTTTCAGCACGGCACTCATCGGGTCGGCTTCTTCACGTAGCATATTCTTGAACTCCAGGTTCTCCACGATTTGGAGGGTGGCGTTGTATTGTTCATCCACTTCTTCCTCGGTGGCTTCGCCTTCCTTGGCAAAGTCGAAGAGCACGGTAAGGTCGTTGCCGGCGTCTTCGGCTTCCTTGTAGCCGTTGAGCCAGCCCTTCACCTCACGCACCTTCTTCATGGTGGCTTCGGCGGCCTTGGGGTCGGCCCAGAACTGCGGGTCTTGCGTCTTTTCGTCTAATTCTTGTGCTTCGATGGTACGTCTGTCGACGTCAAAGATACCTCCTCAAGGCATCAATCCTCTTACATAAGTCTTTAAGTTGGTCAGCAGTGATCATAATATAATAAGGTGTTGTTTTTTGACTGCGGGACTTCGAGACGCGTGACCTACTCCCCCTTGAAAGGGGGCCGGGGGGATTAAAAACTCGCGTCTCGCAGTCTCGTGTCTTTATTCTTTATTTTCGGGCTGCAAAGGTAGTAATTTTATGGAGAATTTGTATTTTTGCCTTATTAAAAGCCATATCCTATGAAAAGACAATTCCTTTTGTTATTGCTGGTCTTTGGCGTTTTAGGACTGAAAGCCCAGACCTTCACCTATGGTGATTTGAACTATGAAGTCAACTACGGCGGGACTTCCGTCACCGTATTGGACCATGTCGACGGCACCGATGCCACGGGTACGTTGACCATTCCCGATCATGTGGTTTATAATGGAAACAGCTATGCTGTAACTATTATTGACAGCTATGCATTTAGTTATTGCAGGGGATTGGAAGGCACTTTGGTACTTCCCAATACCCTTGAGGAAATTGGTGACGATGCCTTTGATTACTGTGGTTTTACAGGTGTCGTGAACATCCCTGCTTCGGTGGAATGGATTGGCTACACGCCTTTCTATGGCTGCGATGGCATCGAGGGCTTTGTGGTGGACCCCGCCAACGAGGACTACGATTCGCGCGACAACTGCAACGCTGTTATCTCGTCTTATAATAATGAGCTGAAATTTGGATGCAAGAATTCAACCATTCCCAATGGCGTTGAATCCATTGCGGAGGATGCATTTAGCCATATCGGCGGCCTGACTTCCATCACTATCCCCAGCACGGTGACTGAAATTGGCGGCTGGTCGTTTTGGTTCACTGGCTTGACGAGTATTACCATTCCCAACACGGTGACTTACATCGGCACAAACCCGTTTGGCGGTTGCGCTGGGCTGGAAGAGATTGTCGTTGAAGCTGGCAATCCCGTCTTTGATTCTCGAAATGGTTGCAATGCCATCATCAGGACAAGCACCAACGAATTGCTTGCTGGCTGCCAAAACACGGTTATTCCTGATGACGTGACCCGTATCGGCGACAACGCCTTCTATTATTGCAGCACGCTCACAGGCGAGTTGGTGATTCCCGAACAAATCACTTCCATTGGAAAATATGCCTTTGAAAAATGTACAGGTCTGACGGGATCCTTGGTCATCCCCAATACCGTCGTTGAGCTTGGCGAGTCGGCTTTCGGCAACTGCAGTGGTTTTGACGGCACTTTGACCTTAAGCGAGAACTTGACCTACTTAGGCGGCTGGACTTTCGAGGAATGCGCTGGTTTCAAAGGTTCTTTAGTGATTCCCAATTTGGTGACTTCCATCGGCTCCAGTGCCTTTGAAGGTTGCCACGGCTTCGATGGCACGCTGACCCTACCCAAGGGCCTGACCTCCATCGAGAGCTTTGCCTTTGCGAGTTGCGATGGTTTCATGGACGCTGTCATCTATGCAGAAGAGCCCCCGACACTCGGCAATTATTCTTTCGGAGGTTTTGGTAGTACCAAACTCACGGTGCCTTGTGGATGCGTCTCGGTGTATGAGAACTCCGACTGGAGCGAGCAGTTCACCAACATCATTGAAGATTGCACGTTGGTTTCGGAGAACGAAGATAAGGGCGTGTCGGTTTATCCTAACCCCACCCATGGCATGGTGAAAATCGAAGCCGAAGGCATCACCAATCTTTGCATTTTCAACCTTTTGGGAGAAAAAGTGTTTGAAAGTGCTGTCAATGGCGATGTTTTTGAATTTGACTTTGGCAGTTTGGAAAAGGGTCTTTATGTGATCAGGATTGAAACAGCAGAATGCTTTTCGACAGAAATTGTCACCGTGATGTAATAATTCCTTTCCCTTGTTGTCTAACATGATGAACGTTGCAACGAAAAACGCATTATGAACAACGACAAGGAACATCAGTTTGAACTTTTGGTGCGGCAACACAAGCGGACCATCTACACGGTGTGCTACATGTTCTCGCGCAACAAAGCCGAAATTGACGACCTGTTTCAGGAAATCCTTATTAGGCTTTGGAACGGCTTCGACAACTACGAGGGACGCAGCACTGCGCAGACTTGGATCTATCGCGTCGCTCTCAACACGGCCATCAACCAGGACAAGAAGGAACGCCGGCGCATCGAGACCGTGCCGCTGACGGTGGACATCGACCCCTACGAGGCCGACGACCCCAAGACGCAACAAATCCGCGAACTCTACGACCGCATCTCGCGCCTCGACCTTATCGACCGAAGCCTCATCCTGCTTTGGCTCGAAGGCATCACTTACGACGAAATCGGGGCCATTATCGGCATCACGCCCAACAACGTGGGAGTGAGACTGGCGCGCATCAAGGAAAAACTGGTGAAAATGTCGAAAAACGAATGAAAGGGAATCATCATGGAAAACAACGAAAACAATAATCTGAACGAACTGGACCAGCTGAAGGCGCAATACGAAACGCTGAAACAGCAGTTCGACCAACAGGAAATCGTCAACGACCGGTTGATGAAATCGTCTATTGACCAAAGCCTCGGTTTTTATAAACGTAACCGATGGGGCCAAGTCGTTTTGTACCCGTTGGCGGCACTTCTCGGAGTATTGATCATCAAATGGAATATGGGCAACAATCTCTCGGCAAAGGTGTTTTGGGTGGCTTTCTGTGCGACTTGCTTGGTCATCGAGTTGCTCCTTACTAGAAAATTGCAACTTAAGACCCTTGAAAATGATGATTTGCTGACCTTGGCAAATCGAGCCAGAGACTTTAAAAAACTCTTCGCTACCTTTACGATTCTCAACTATTCCACCGGGTTTGTTTTGTTTTTGGGTTTGCTTTTGGCTTGGATAGGAAATGGAGTGCCGAATTTAGGCGCGGTCATGGTTGTTTTTTGCATCGCGATTGTAATCTTTGTTCTTGTTGGAATCGCCGAAATCCGCTATAAGACCAAGCCTTGCGACGAGATCATCTGTCAAATAGAAGCCACAGAAACCTCTCATGACAAGAAACCAAGATTGGATCAAAATCTACAATGGTTCTGCATTGCCATGATTGTGGTGTTCCTGGGCTTCGACATTTGGGGCGGTTATCTGATCGCTAAACATCTGAAAATAGTGGGTGATACCATTCACTACGAACGGGCAGTGGATGATCTGTCGACCCAAGGAAGCCTCGAGATTTGGGAGGTTTATAACTGGATTATGGTTCCGGATAAGGAGCGTTTTCTTGAGGTCGCAACGGTGGAAGACAATGATTCTTTGGTGTATCGATGGTCGGCAGATACCACCGATCTCATGCTTTACACCTTGAAAAAGACTACGGAAGTCGGTCCTGCCATCAGTTCGGCAGTACTGGGTGGGAAGCCTTTGGTCAAACGACTGGACAGTGGACCCTATAAAGAAGGAACCTTCACAGCCATCATTCTCGAGTTGATGCCTGAAGCCACGATTATGTTCAAACGAATGACCGAAGAAGCGCTACTACAGCCTCAACCTGTCAATATAGCAGTCGTTATTGACGGCTTGGTTTATCAAGATTGGCGTATCGCTAATGCTGTTTGTTCGGCTTTCTTTATCAACGCCAATCCCAATTGGTCGAAAGAAGAAGTGGAGGCCTTCTGCGAACAATTGATAAAGCAGTAAATATAAAAAATCATGCATATCGTCGAATTCTACAAATCATTAACTATGAAAAAAGCTATTATTATTGTTTTGGCACTTGTCGTTGGCTTCGCCTTCGAATCTCATGCACAAATTCTGTATCGCATTTCTGGCAATGGCCTTGAAGCACCTAGTTATATTGTCGGCACTTACCATTTGGCACCTGCTTCGTTCGTTGATAGTATTCCGGGTATGCGACAGGCCATAGAAGAAACTACTCAAGTATGTGGTGAATTGGATATGATGGATGTTTTCAAACCCGAGAACGCCGCACGCATGTTGCAGTCGCAGATGTTGCCAGAAGGGGTCACACTATCCTCGCTACTCACCTCCGAACAGCGTACGCGTCTCAATGCTTTGTTGCTTGAGGTATTGGGCACGAATCTGGATGATGAGGCTTATGCCGCTCAAGTGGAAAAGATGAAGCCTGTAGTTCTCTCCACCACGCTCTCCCTGGCAGCCTTCATGAAGAAGACACAGTCATTCAATCCCATGGAACTGCTTGATAGTTATTTTCAGGTGCATGCCTTACAGAACGGCAAAAGTGTCAAGGGGTTCGAAACCGTTGACTTCCAGATGGAAGTGCTCTACGGAGGAGAACTGCCAAAGCAGGTGAATGACCTTATGTGTATGGTGGACCACTTTGAGGAGAGCACAAAACTGGTCGATCGGATCACGGATGCCTATTTCTCGCAAGATCTTCAAAGGTTGGAAGCGGTATTAGAGGAAGAGCTTGATGGTGAATGTGGTGGTTCCCCAGAGGATGAGGCTGCCTTAATCGATAATCGTAATCACAACTGGATCAAAATGATGCCTGAAATTATGGCAGAGCAACCAACACTCTTCGCCGTTGGTGCCGGACACCTTTGCGGGGAGCAAGGCGTACTGAAACTTCTCGAAGGATTAGGCTATGTTGTCGACGGCGTAAAATAGCGGAAAAGAAATAAATCGAAAAAAACTCAACTTTTTTCTTGACTTATTCAAAAAAGTTGTACTTTTGCAGTGTGATAGTTTACTAATACACTACAAGAATTATTTGAATTGTATCATACGAAAAGCAATAATCTTTAGTTAATATCTTATCAAATAGTTTAATCATGAAAAAACGTTTTCTTTTATTCTTTATCGCTTTAATTACTTTATCATCAAACACTTTTGCTCAGAGTAATATTTCGGGAACCGTTGTCGAAGAAGCCAACGGCAAGGCTGTTCCCTTCGTCAATGTGGGTCTGTTCCGGAAGGCCGACAGTGTCTTCGTGAGCGGTGCGGCCTCCGACGACAAAGGCCGTTTTGAATTGTTGGCACCCAATGGTGACTACCGTTTGGCGGTATCGGCCATCGGTTTCCAGACTTTTGAACAGATGCTCACCGTGAATGGCAACCAAGACCTTGGTAAGTTGCAACTCAAGGAAGGCTCCACCAGACTTGGTGAGGTGACCATCACCGAGAAGCGTCCTTTGTTCGCTGTGGAAGGGGAGAAGACCATGTATAACGTTGCTGAAGACAATAGCATTCAGACGGGTACGCTTTCGGATGCTTTGCAGAACGCTCCAGGCGTGAGTGTCGACGTGGAGGGCAACATTAGTCTTCGCGGCACATCAAGTGTGGAGGTGTGGATCAACGACAAACCTTCGCACATGACCGCCGAGAACCTCAAGACCTACATCCAGACCTTGCCCGCCAACAGCATCGACCACTTGGAGGTCATCACCAACCCCTCAGCACGCTATGGTTCGAAAGCCGATGGCATCATCAACATCGTGACCAACGCTAAAATACAGAAAAACGAGTTCTTCAGCTTCGGCGTGAACGTCTCAACCCATCCTTATATAGACCCATGGGCTTCCTACGTTTGGTCGAACGACAAGCTGACGGTCAATGCCTACATCAACGGCAGCTATTCCGATTGGAAAGGCCATGCCTTTGCAGACCAGTCTCTGTTCGACGCGAGCGGAGCCCTCGCCAATCATGAAATCGATAGTACAGTCTTCAACAACAAGATGTATGGTTTGGGTGGTTTCTTCAGCGTTGATTATGAGATTGATACAGCGAATAGTTTGAATGTATGGTTGAGCGGATGGCCCAATTGGGGTGACGCCACCAACAACACCTCTTTCTTTAGAGATGAGTATCTGCCCCATGTGCTGACCACCGATATGCACGAAAGCACTTATGGCAAAGAGAGTCAATACTTCGCTAATTACGGTCTATATTACCAGCATAAGTTCAACAACGAGGGCCATAACCTCTCCGTCAGTGTCAATGGGATGAGTTTTGGTGGACGCGATAATGGCGAAGTGACAAGGAAATTCACCTTGCCCATGGACTACACTCGTGTGTTACGCCAAAACAGTCTCTACCGTTCCACAGGCGTCGAGGGCGAGGTTGTCTACAACCGTCCTTATTCTGAGAACGGAGAGATTTCGGTGGGTTATACTATCGGCTATGATCCTGAACATCAAAGTCTTGTCACCGACTCTGTGATCAATCCTAATTCGGATAAAGAGGCTTGGGAGTGGGACAATGACGTCTACCGTTCCTATAATGCCAAGTTCACCGACTTGAACAACGAGGCCTTTATCACCTTGCAGCACAAGTTTGGTGGCTTCACCGTGAAGCCGGGCATACGCTTTGTCAGCGAGCTGGTCAAAGGCGCCTATCCCGACTCGTCGCAATACAACTTTAATAAGCATTTCTTCAGTGTGAGGCCTTCGCTCCACCTGTCTTATCGCACCAAGTCGATGCATAACTTCAGCTTGAGCTATACGCGCCGCATTGCTGCCCCTGGAGCTGAGCAGTTGAGCCGTTTCCCCATGTATCACGAGGACAGTTACAGCAGTGGTAATCCAGAGTTGGATCGCATCTTCACCAATGCTTTCGAAGCTGGCTGGACCAAGTATTGGAACAACTTCGGTTCCATTGGACTGTCGGCCTATTATCGTGGCAAGACCAATAATGTCGATAGGATTACGGTCTCGAATTACCATTGGCTCTATGGTCGCGTGGTGCCTTATAGCTATCCTGTCAATGTCGGCAAAAGCCATAATGCGGGCTTTGAGTACAATATGATGTACCGTCCGAACGGTTTCTTCAACCTGCGTTTCTATGCCAATCTGTATGATTCCTATATCAAGACGGAGTATGAGGGACATGAATATGAAAGCGACATGTGGTCTTACAGCTTCCGCCTTAACATGTGGGCCAAGCTGTGGAACAAACTGGAATTGACGGCTTCGGGCTACTATAGCTCACCGACGCAATCCTTGTTTAGCGAGCGTCAAGGCTATTTTGGCGTTGATGCGGGTCTGCGTGCCGATTTCTTCGACCGTAGGTTGTCGGTTTTCGTCAATGCCAACGACATCTTTAACAGCAACCGCTTTGGGCATTCGAACAACAGCCCGTATGTGCAGTCGAACTCCTCCTACAAATACAACAGCCGTAGTGTTGCGGTCGGTGTGACCTTCCGCTTCGGTAAGATGGAGCTGGAACAGATGGCCCGTCAAGGCGGCGAAGGCGCACCAAGCGCTCCTCAAGGCATGGGCGGGATGTAAAAATCAGCCCATAATTCACCACAGAGACGCGAAAAACTCGCGTCTCTTTTTGTTTAATTTTGGCGTTTTCGCCACAAAAATGCACAAATTTCGCCACAAATGCGGGAATTTCGCCACATTCGGCCCGTATTCGGCACATTTTTCCCGCGGTGTAAGGTGATGCTGTACTTTTGCGGCGTTTTAAAATTGAAGACGAGTTTTTAATTTAATCGAAACGAAATGAAAATAATTGGAACTGGAAGCGCGTTGCCGTCCCTCACCGTCACCAACGACGACTTGGCGACTTTCTTGGACACCAACGACACTTGGATTTCGACCAGAACGGGTATTCAAGCCCGCCATCTTTTATCCACCGAAGATTTGTATGACTTGGCTGTTGAGGCCGCCACAAAGGCCATCAACGCCTCGGGCTTGCGTCCCGAGCAGATCGACTTCCTCTTGGTCTCGAATGTGGCTAACCGTCACATCACTCCAGGATTGAGTTGCATCGTGCAAAAACGTATTGGCCTCAACTGTGCCGGCCTCGACATCAACGTGGCTTGCGCTGGCTTTGTCAACGCCTTGATGCTCGCCGACGGCATGATGAAAGCCGGTCATGCGAAGAATATATTAATATTGTGTGCTGAAGAGCCCACCAAATACTGCAACTGGCATGAAAGAGACTGCAGCGTCCTCTTTGGCGACGGCGCTGGTGCCGTGGTGCTGACCGCCGGCAATGCCTTCAAAGACGTGAAACTCACTATGATCAGCGACCGCGATGTGCTTTACTATGAACGTGGCATGGAAACGACGCCTTTCGAACAGCACTATGTGAAAGGTCAACCCTTGGTGATGAAAGGTAAGGAGTTGTTCAAGACTGCCGTTACCGAGTCGGCCAAAGATATCCAGAATGTGTTGGATTACAACCATCTGACCCACGAGGATATTACTTGGTTCCTGTTGCATCAGGCCAACAAGCGTATCATCGAAGGCATCCGCCATATCATCGGTGGTCCCGAAGAGAAATATCCCACTGTCATCGAGAAGTACGGCAACACCTCATCGGCCAGCATCCCGATCATGCTTGACGAAATGCTGAGAGCAGGCAAGATCAAAGAAGGTGACAAGATTATCATGAGCGCCTTTGGTGCTGGTTTCGTTTCCGCCGCCTGCCTGTGGGAATGGGAGTTTTAAGAGTTTAGAGTTTAAAGTTTAGAGTTTAGAGAAAATGGAAAATAATAATAGAAGAGTAGTTATTACAGGCATGGGTGCAGTTTCGCCGATTGGCAACGACCTGCCGACCATTTGGGATAACCTGATGAAGGGCTATTGTGGCATCGACTTCATCAAATCGTTTGATACCACCGATCTTCCCGTGAAGATTGCGGCTGAGCTGAAGGACTTCAACCCCGAGGCTTGTGGTGTCGACAAAGGCTTCGTAAAACGTAACGACCGTTTTGCAGTCTATACCTTGGCTGCTGCCTACCAGGCCATGAAAGACAACGAGGACATGCAGATGAGCCCCGACCGTCTGGGCGTGTATGTCGGTTCAGGCATCGGTGGTTTTGACACGATTATGCGCGGTGTCAAGACCTATTACGATGAAGGTGCACGTTGGATTTCTCCTTTGATGATCCCGACCATGATTGGCAACCAAGCCTCAGGCAGCGTGGCCATCCGCTACAACGCCCAAGGTCCCTGCGTGCCCATCGTGACGGCTTGCGCCACGGGTACCCACAGCATCGGTGAGGCCTACCGTGCCATCAAACACGGTTATGCCGATGCCGTCATCGCGGGTGGCTCGGAAGCTGGCATCAACCCCGTCTCCATCGGTGGCTTTGCCAACTGCAAGGCTTTGACGAAGTCGGAAGACCCCAAGTATGCTTCTCTGCCATTCAATAAGAACCGCGCTGGCTTTGTCATTGCCGAAGGCTCGGGCATCGTGCTCCTTGAGGAGTATGAACACGCCAAGCAACGCGGTGCCAAGATCTATGCTGAGCTATGCGGTTACGGCAACTCATGCGATGCCTACCATAGCACGGCTCCACGTCCTGATGGCACCACTCAAAGCCTGGCCATCAAGCAAGCTCTTGAAGAAGCCCAATTCAAGGCGGGTGAGAGCATCTACATCAACGCCCACGGTACGGGCACGCCGATGAACGATAGCGGCGAGACCAAAGCCATCAAAATTGCGATGGGTGAAGAGGAAGCCCACAAGGCCCATATCAGCTCCACCAAGTCGGAGATGGGTCATGCCCTCGGCGCTGCTGGTGCCATTGAGCTTGTTATCAGCGTGATGGCTCTGAACAACGGCATCGTTCCTCCGACCATTGGCTTGGACGAACCTGATCCCGAGTGCGACCTCGACTACACGCCTAACAAACCTCTCAAGGTGGATTTGGACATCGCCATCTCCAATTCCTTGGGCTTCGGCGGACATAATGCTTGTCTAGCAGTCCGTAAAGTGAAATAACAACACAACAATCAACAATATGAACAGAGACGAAATCAAACAGTATCTCCCGCACCGCGAGCCTATGCTCCTGGTCGACGAGATGACCCTCGACGAGAACCATGTGGCCCATTCCAAGTACCATGTGACGGGCGAGGAGTTTTTCCTGAAAGGCCATTTCCCTGGCGAACCCGTCGTGCCTGGCGTCATCCTTTGTGAGATTATGGCCCAGTCGTGCGCCCTGCTGATGAAAGACGACCTCATCGGCAAGCTGACTTTCTATACCGGTATCGATAAGGTGCGTTTCAAGAACAGCGTCAAGCCAGGCGACACCGTCGAGGTGGAAGCCACGCTGACCTATCATCGTGCCAACATCTACATCTGCTCTGCCATGCTCAGCGTAGGTGGAAAGATGTGCGTAAAAGGTGAACTTTCTTTCGCTTTGTTGCCGGATACGAGAAAATAATTGTAATTTTGTGCGTTATGGCTACGATACAAGACAAGACGAGGGCGTTAATCGCTACTAAGCTGAACATTAGCGAGAGCGAAATTACGCCGGAGAAGAACTTCTTCAACGATTTGGGTGCCGATTCGTTGGATTTCGTCGAGCTTTCTATGATTCTGGAACACGAATTCAACGTGAAGTTCACCGAAGACGACACGGCCAAAGTCAAGACCGTCGGCGACTTGTATGAACTGATTGAAAGATACAAAAATAGAACCAAATAAAAGAGAAATCATGGGATTATTAGACAATAAAGTGGCTCTGATTACGGGAGCCGGTCGTGGCATCGGCAAGGCCATCGCCATGCGCTTTGCCCAAGAAGGCTGCAACATCGCCTTCACCGATATCGCTCTGAACGATGTCGTCATGGAAACGGAAAAGGAACTGGCAGCTCTTGGCGTGAAAGTCAAGGCTTACGCCTCCAACGCCGCCAACTTCGAGGAGACGCACCAAGTCGTCGACGAAATCGTCAAGGATTTCGGCCGTATCGATATCCTCGTCAACAATGCCGGTATCACCAAGGACACCGCGCTGAAGCGCATGACCGAGGAACAGTGGGATGCCGTCATCAATGTGAATCTCAAGTCGGTGTTCAACTTCACCAAGGCCGTGCAGCCTGTCATGTGGAAGCAGGCTGGTGGTAGTGTCATCAACATGAGTTCGGTGGTGGGTGTCTCAGGCAATGCTAACCAATGCAACTACAGCGCCTCGAAAGCCGGTATCATCGGCTTCACCAAGAGTGCGGCTAAGGAGATGGGCGTGCGCAACATCCGTCACAACGCCATTGCTCCTGGTTTCATCATCACTGCCATGACCAATGCCCTTCCTGAGGACGTCCGTAAGGCATGGGAAAGCCTCATCCCGCTGCGTCGCGGTGGCACCCCCGAAGATGTGGCCAATGTGGCCCTCTTCCTCGCCTCCGACCTCAGTTCGTATGTCACGGGCCAAGTCATCCACTGCTGTGGCGGCATGAATTGCTAAGAAAACAAATTTGAAAACGATTGCAGAAGAAAAGCCTCGCCGTTTGGCGGGGCTTTTCATTTATTTCTTATTGAAGGCTTCCAGAACCTTTGCCGAATAGGTCTTGGAAACAGGTACTGAATCCAATCCCTCGCGCTCGAAATCGATGACGAAGCCGTCGGCCTCGTTGTGGAGCACGCTTACCTTGTTGATGTTGACGATATAGGAACGGTGGCAACGCATCAACGAGCTGGAGTCCACACAGTTGTCGGCGATGGTCTGCATCTTGCAACGTAGCATATAGCTGGCGATGGCACCGCTACGCTGGTAAAACACGTTGATATAGTTGTCCTCCGCCTTGATGTAGTAGAGGTTGTCGAGTTTGACAGACAACTTCAGGTTACCGTTGTTGTCCATTAGGTTGATGATCTCAGTGTGTTGGGGCATCACCTCGTCATCCGACTCCACTGTATCGCTCTTGGTAAGCATGAGTCGCTGTTGCGTGTCTTTCAAAAGGATAACCAAGTCGGTAACGGTGTAAGGGACACCCAATGCGACTAGGGTAACGAGGAAACTTTTGGCCAAGATGTACGCAAATCCATAGCTTTCGCCTCCTGTTGGTTGTATCTGGAAATAGGAGAGGAAGGTGTAAAACACCGAGATCAACACAATTTCAAGGAAAAGCCATAGGATATAGAACCAAAACGGGAAATGGCGCATCTTCTTGACGAGCCATGTCATCAGCGTACGGCTGAGGGCAAGAAACAAGGTGCCAGTGCCCACGAATGCCAAGGTGGTGAAGAAATAGCTTCCTCTTCCGACTTGAAACCAAGCGGTGGCCGAAAAAGGGACATAGGCGGTTAGGAAAACGAGAGCAAACAAAGTCGAGATGATGACGTTAATCGACTGGCTGACAGGCTCTGTCAGGCATTCAGGCGTTTGTGTTATCAGTCGTTTTGGGTATTTCATCGTTTACTCTGGATTGGACGGCAAAGATACAAAAAAACTCTATATTCCAAATTCCTTCAAGACCTCCCAAACCAAAGAACCTTCAAAACCTTTCTGCATGGCGTAGGCAGCCAGCTTGCGCTTTTTTTCGAAATCGGAAGCGGCTTTTACGGTCTTGGCCTTCGCTTTTAGGATGTCTATTAGACGTTGGCGGTATGCCTCTTCGTCGGTTTGCCCCAATGCTTCGTCGATGAGCTCTTTGGCGATGCCTTTTTGGATAAGGTGGAAACGGATTTTGTTCATGCCCCAGCCGCTTTGGTTGACTTTGCCGCGCACAAAGCTTTTGGCAAACCTCTCGTCATTGACGAAGCGGTTGCCCAAAAGGTAATCTAGGATTTTGGTTTTTTCCTCTTCGGCGATGTCAAAGGTCTTCAGCTTGTCCTTGACATCCTTGACACAACGCTCCTGGTAGGCACAATACTTGGCCATCTTGTCCAACACTTGGTCGGGCGAGAGCGGTTTGGCAGGCGTTTTCGGCATCAGCAGTCGATTTTGAGGTCGCCTTCCTTGATCCAGCCTATCTTTCTTAGTATCAGGCCGAAAATCCATGTAAGCACTGCGGGTAGCACGAAGCAGACCAAAGCCATGCCAATCCACATGTTCATGCCGCCTTCGGGCATGGCGGTATAGATACCGATGGGACCGACGAGGCCGCAGGTACCCATGCCGGAGCCGATAGGGATGTTTTCCAAGTGGAAGATACAGGTGGAGATAGGTCCCGTGATGGCAGAAGTAAGCAGCACGGGAATCCAGATCTTAGGATTCTTCACGATGTTACCCATCTGTAACATGGAGGTGCCGAGACCTTGTGCCACCAGTCCACCCCAGCGGTTTTCCCTGAAACTCAACACGGCGAAGCCGATCATCTGGGCACAGCAGCCTGCTGTGGCAGCGCCGCCCGCGATGCCGCCCAAACCGATGGCAAGGCAGATGGCTGCCGAGCTGATGGGCAGGGTGAGCACTGAGCCGATAACCACTGAGACGACAATGCCCATCAATAAGGGCTGCATCTGGGTGGCATTCTCGATGAAATTGCCTAGGGCGGTCATTACCTTTTGTATGGGTGCACCGGCGAGGTAGGCCATGAGCACGCCGCTGATGATGACGACGGCAGGGGTCACGAGGATGTCGACCTGGGTCTCTTTATAGACCATCTTGCCCAATTCAATGGCCACGATGACGGCGACATAGGCACCCATGGGTCCGCCCAACTCGTTACCGGCGATACCTACGGCGATGGCGCTGAATAGCACCAAACCCTCGCAACCGAGTTTGTAGGCAATGGCGACAGCGATAGCGGCTCCCGTGGCGGCCTTGGCATATTTGGCGATGGTTTCGAAGGCTTCAATGCCCGTCTTGTCGCCCAAAGTCTGGAAGATGGTGCCGATGAGCAACGAGGCAAACAAGCCCAGCGCCATAGCACCAAGAGCGTCGACAAAATAGGCCTTCCAGGTCATGTCGACGCCCTTGCGTTGGCAAAATGCTTTGAATTTGCTCATGTTTGTTTATTCAAACTCAATGCCTTCGATGCCGTTTTCCTTCATCAGGTCGGCGAGTTTGGTGTCGGTATCGTCGACGGCGGCAAGGCAGTTGGTCACGATGCGGATTTGGTTGGCAGGATAGAAGGCCATCAGGTCTTTGGTGGTCTCATAAACGCAATAGTCCGTGGCGATGCCGCACACGTCGATGCCTTCAAACTTTTCTTGCTCGATGACGGCACGAAGTTTTGCACCGCTACGTTCGTTTTGGAAGATGCTGAACTCCTCTTTTTCTGCGAGGTCACCCTTTTGCATGTAATGGATGTTCGGGATGTTGGGCGTGATGGCCGTCAGCACTTCTTGGAGGGCGGGGTATACGTTCATGCCTTCGGTGCCTTGCACGCAGTGAGGCGGAAACACACCGCCTTGCTCAACAAAAGAGCAGTGGTTGGCCGGGTGGGCGTCTTGAGTGACGATGATCCAACCATAATTCTTCCAAGCGCCGTCATTCAGTGCCTGGGCGAGGAAGTCCATCGAAGCGGGACCTTTGGCAGTGGCTAAGCTGCCCGTGGTGAAGTCGATTTGAGGGTCGACGATGATGAGCATGCGGTTGGGAAGCTCGATCTTTTCGGTTACGGTCTCAACGGCTTCTTTCTCGGCCTCTTCGTTCTTTTTGTTCTTGTTGTTGCAGCCTGTCAAAGCAAGGGCGGCGATGAGCACGATGGCTCCGAAGATGTGTTTTTTCATGTCTTTATCTTTTAGATTGTGAAATTTGTTGCAAAAGTAGTGAATTTTATGATTTGTAAAGCTTTTTGATCCATTCGGGATGTCCAATTTTACGTAAAGCATTCTTTGCCCATTCACGGTTCTCGGGTTTGTACCAGAAGAAAAAGCGTTGTTGGGCAAGCTTCTCCTCTTTGGTCTTGGCGCAAAAGACAGGCTCCAAAGTGTAAGGGTCGTAACCGGAATAGTATATTTCGGTGGCCAAGGTCATAGGTGTAGGGGTGAAGTCTTGAACTTGTTCCAGATGATATCCTAATTCCTTGGTTCTCACGGCTAACTCTGCCATGTCCTCAAGATAGCAGTCAGGGTGTGAAGAGATGAAATAGGGGATGAGTTGCTGGTTCAGATGCTCTTTCTCGTTGATTTGGTCGAATTTCTGCTTCAGCTTCACGAACATGTCGAACTTGGGTTTACGCATGAGTTTCAGCACGGGATCGCTGGTATGCTCGGGGGCCACTTTCAGTCGGCCGCTGACATGTCGCGTGACCAGTTGTCGGAAGTATTCGTCATAACCCATGGCTTTGTTCTCCTCGGGTGTGCTGTCGTGCAGAAACAAATCATACCGGATGCCCGATCCAATGGTGGCTTTCTTTACCTTCGGATTCTTGTCCACTTCTCTATAGATCTCGATGAGCGGGTGGTGGTCGGTGTTGAGGTTCTTGCAAACGGTGGGTTGTAAGCAGGTAGGGCGAGCACACTTTTCGCAGAGGCGTTCGTCTTTGCCCTTCATGCGGTACATGTTGGCGGAAGGACCGCCCAGGTCGCTGATGTAGCCCTTGAAGTCTTCCATCTCCGTCACTTTTTCCACCTCTTTCATTATAGATTCCTTGCTGCGCGAGGCGACGAACTTGCCTTGGTGTGCCGAGATGGTGCAGAAGGCACAGCCGCCAAAGCAACCGCGATGCAGGTTGACGGAATGGCGGATCATTTCGTAGGCTGGGATGACACCGCGCTTGGCGTATTTGGGATGGGGCAGGCGGGTGTATGGCAAATCGAAGGAGGCATCGATCTGCTCCTCTGTGAAAGTAGGTAGTGGTGGGTTGATGATAAGACGTTGGTTGCCAACATCTTGAATCAGTCTAGCGGCGTGCTTTTTATTGGATTCCTCTTCGATGTGCCGGAAGTTGGAGGCGTATTTCTTTTTGTCCTTGAGACAGACTTCGTGCGAAACGAGCTCGATGGTCTCGCCTTCAAAATCGGGAAGTGGCTGTTTCTTGTCTTGTAAGAAAAAGGTCTGCTTGATATCGGTCAGCTCGTTGACGCTTTTCCCGTCTTGGATGGCCTTGGCGATTTCCACCATGGTGAGTTCGCCCATGCCGTAGACACCAATGTCTGCTTTGCAGTCGACCAAGATGCTGGGCTTCAGGCAGTCGTCCCAATAGTCGTAATGCGTCACCCGACGCAACGAAGCCTCGATGCCCCCAACGACGATGGGCACTTCGGGAAAGAGTTGCTTGAGGATGTTGCAATAGACCACTGTGGCGCGATCGGGACGGAAGCCCGCTTCGCCACCGGGAGTGTATGCGTCGTTGCTGCGCAGGCGTTTGTTGGCGGTGTAGTGGTTCACCATCGAGTCCATGCAACCTGCCGACACACCAAAGTACAATCTCGGTTTGCCGAATTTCTTGAAGTCGCGTAGGTCGTCACGCCAGTTGGGTTGGGGGATGAGCGCCACGCGGAAGCCATTATGCTCCAAAACCCTTCCGATGACCGCTGCTCCAAACGCAGGATGGTCGACGTAGGCATCGCCGGTGATGAACACCACGTCCACCTCATCCCAACCGCGCAGTTCGGTCTCTTTTTTCGTAATGGGAAGCCAGTCGAGCAGAGTCATTGCTTAAATTTGCTGCAAAGGTAATTATTTCTTGAATTTGTTTCTTTATCTCGAAAAGAATTCCGACCTTTGCAGCCTCTAAAACAAACAGAATTATATTAATCAAATCTTTAAAAATCAATAATTTATGAGTAAGTTTAATGATATAATGAAGGAAATTGGCGACGCTTTGGTCAGCAAAAAGTTCTGGGTTGAGCTGCTGATTATGACTTTTGGCATGTTTATGACCGGCGTTTGCGTCTATTATTTCCTTGTTCCCAGCAAGCTGATCGTGGGTTCCATCTCGGGTCTCTCCATCGTGTTGACCAATATTTTCAACGGCATGGGTGTTAACATCAGCCTGTCGATGATGATTTCCATCATCAACGCCATCCTTTTGATTTTGGCCTATTTGCTTATTGGCAAGGAGTTTGGACTTAAAACGGTCTATTGCGCCATGATTCTCGGTCCCATGACCAAGGTCTGCGAATGGATCTATCCTTGGCAAAACCTTGCCACGCCGAACAGTTACCTTATCAATATGGGCGTTGCCCCCGACCAAGCTTTCTCGGTGATGGGCAACCCTTGGTTCGACCTGCTCTGCTGCGTGATCATCCTCAGTGCCGCCCAAACGCTGATGTTCTCCATCAACGCCTCGACGGGAGGCCTTGATATTTTGGCCAAGATTGTCAACAAATATTTGCACTTCGACATGGGTAAGTCGGTGAGCGTGGCGGGTGCCATCATCTGCCTCACGGCTTTCGCCATCAACCCCTTCCAGATGGTCATCATCGGCCTTATCGCCACTTGGATCAACGGCTTGGTTGTGAATATGTTCACGGCTAACCTGAACCAACGCAAACGTGTTTGCATTGTCTCTAAGGACTACGACCGCATTCGCCATTACATCATTGACGAGCTTCATCGAGGCTGCACGCTCTATGAGGTTATCGGAGGCTATACCAATGAAAAGTCCATCGAGCTGGAGTCCCTGCTCACCAACGACGAGTTCTCGAAATTGATGGAATATCTTGGCAAGAACGAAATCAATGCCTTCACGACTGCCGGCAACGTCAGCGAAGTCTATGGTTTGTGGGCCAAAGACCGTCACCGTGCGAGAAAACACGCCGAGAAGCGATAATTACAAAAGTTTTCCTATTTTTGTGCCAAATTAAACACAGCACAAAATGGAAAAGCTTTTAGACAAATTTTTGAGATACGTCTCTGTTGAGACAACCTCCGACGAGAATTCAGAATCGCAACCCAGCACCGCCAAGCAACTCAATCTTTTGGGAATGCTTCGCGATGAGTTGCGGGCCATGGGTATTGAAGCCACACTTGACGAATATGGCTATGTGATGGCCACCATTCCCTCCAATGTCGACCGTGAGATTTCTGCTATCGGCTTCATTGCCCATGTGGATACCTCGCCGGATGCATCGGGAGCCGACATCAAGCCGCAGATCATCCCCAACTACGATGGAGGCGACATCGTTTTGAATAAGGATAAGAACATCGTGTTGCGTGTTTCTGAGTTTCCTGAGATGGCGCAATATAAAGACCAAACGATGATTACTACCGACGGTACGACCCTGCTTGGCGCCGACGATAAGGCTGGCGTGGCCGAAATCATGTATGCTGCACAGTATATGATGGAGCATCCCGACTTCAAGCATGGTGAGATTAAGATTGGCTTCACGCCCGACGAGGAAATCGGTCGTGGTGTGGTGAAGTTTGACGTGAAGAAGTTTGGTGCCAAATATGCCTACACCATGGATGGCGGCGAAATCGGCGAGTTGGAGTATGAAAACTTCAATGCTGCAGGTGCCAAGATCCACATCCAAGGCAGCAATATCCATCCCGGCTATGGCAAGGATAAGATGGTCAACTCGATGCTCATCGCCATGGAACTCAACGGTATGCTACCCGTGGAGCAACGTCCGCGTTTCACCCAGGGCTATGAAGGCTTCTTCCATTTGACCGAAATCAACGGCACGGTGGAGGAGACCACGATGTCGTACATCATCCGCGACCATGACCGCGCTAAGTTTGAGGAAAAGAAAGCCCTGATGGCCTCGGTGGTGGAGTTCCTCAACAAGAAATATGGCGATGTGGTGAAGCTGGAACTGAAGCACCAGTACTACAATATGCGCCAAGAGGTGGAGCCTCATTTCTTCATTGTGGAACGTGCCATCAAGGCAATGGAGATGGCCAACATCAAACCCAAAGTGCAACCCATCCGTGGCGGTACCGATGGTGCCAATCTATCGTTCATGGGTCTGCCTTGTCCCAACATCTTCGCTGGCGGTCACAACTTCCACGGCAAGTTGGAGTATGTGCCGCTCGAGAGCATGATGAAAGCCTCGGAAGTGATTCTGAACATTATCACCCTATTCCAAGCGGAATAATAAGCAGCCGGTATGAAGGCTATGACCTTGGGTAAACGGCAGAAAAACATCACGCTGGCTTCGGTATTCACCGTTGCCGGCGTCTTGTATTGCCTCATATCCTTGGTCAACCATTTCCTTTTCAAGACGTATGCACTTGACTTGGGACTGTACACCCATGCGATGTACGACTATGTGCACTTTCGCATCGACGACTGTAGCATGTTTAAGGATGTGCCTCAACGTATCCTCAGCGACCATTTCGATTTGTATCTGGTCCTCTTTTCACCTTTGATCTATTTGTTTGGGACCTACACTCTGCTTGTCGTCCAAATAGTGGCAGTTTTGTTGGGCGGCTGGGGCGTATACAAACTGATTGGGCTTTATACCGATGATGACTGGATACCATTGCTTGCTAGTGCCGCTTTCCTCTTCTCTTTCGGTGTCATACAGCCTTTTGGTTTCGACTACCATTCCAATGTGGTGACGGCCATGCTGTTACCATGGTTGCTCTATTTCATCAAGCAGGGGAGGTATGGGCTGGCTTCTTTGTTTGTTGTTTTGTTTGTCATCGGAAAGGAGAACATGTCGTTGTGGCTGCTTTTCGTCGTGATTGCCTTGATGTGGGATTACCGAAAAGACAAACGGGCTCTTTGGCATTTGGTGGCCTATGCGGTCTTTTCCATAGCTTACTTTTTCATTATCAATATGATAGTGATGCCAAAATTGGGTGGCAATGGTGGAGGATTCGCCCGTTATGCCCATTTGGGCGATAACTATTTGGACATCGCCAAGAATTTGCTGATGAATCCAGGAGAGACCATCCGTTTGCTGTTTGTCAACACAAATGGTTTGCCGCGCTTTGATGGCGTGAAGGCGGAGTTCTATATTTGTGCCTTGACCACGGGGTTGGTGCTGACTTTGTTGAAGCCCAACTATTTGATCATGCTGATTCCTCTGATTGGGCAAAAGATGCTTTCCATCGATGGTATGTTTTGGGGCATTTCTGTCCAGTATTCAGTCGAGTTCATGCCGGTGATCATCATTTCGTCTTTCTTGGTCATCATCAGATTGAAAAAACAAGCATGGCGTTTGGCGTTGGCAGGTGCATTGCTTTTGTCCGTGATCCTCACTACGTTGTATACCGTCGGCGTACCTAAGGCCTATGTCTCACCTGAGAGCATATGCGTGTATCAAGGAAGACACTATGAACAAAAGCGTTTTGACGCTCGATATGCCCGTGAACTCATTCGTCAAATACCGGACGATGCCTCTGTTTGTGCCGCTTCGATGTTTGTGCCGCATCTGGCATTGCGGGAACAGATTTACGACCTCGGCAACCGTCCCAATCCTCATGCGGATTATGTGCTAATCACCCAGCCTTATTTTGATGTAACTGTGTATTGGAAGAAGGCGTTTCCCGACCGTGATGCGTATGAAACGGTAGCCACCGATGGGACGATTTATCTGCTTCGTCGCAAATAACCTTGAGCTTTATTTCGTGTAGTAGTGGATAATGAATGGGAACGCGTCTCGCTCTTGTTCCAAATGGAAGCCTTTCCCTCCCAAATATTCATTTAATCCATGGATGGGAAAGTCTTTGTGGTAGGGTAAAACCACGCGGTCATAAGTGGCATAATCTGCCTTTTGGTAGTTGCAGTCGTAATAATAGCCTTGCCCAAGCAGGTAGTTTTGGAACACGCAATAATCGAGGGGTTGGCTTTGCGAGTGGAAAACCTCGTGGTTTTCGTCCAGATAATAGGTGAACTGCTTGTCGAAATACTCGGGCAGAATGACTAGGGCATTCTCTTTCTCTTTTGCTTCAACCAACTGATTGACAATGGGCTTGATGTCATAGTGCCATCCGCTGAAGTGTTTGGTGGAGCTGTCGGGCGAACAGGAAATGGCCATGGCCAAGGCAAAGACAGTCATGAGCGACAGTCCGAGAGCTTCCTTCTTGGGAAACAATGCGATGCAATAGGTGGCGATGGAGAGATAGAAGAGTGGGAAGAGGAAGTAGAAATAACGGTCGAGGAAAAAGCCGGTAAAGAAGGAAAGCACAAACGAAACCAAAAGCGGAACCACCCAAAGCAAGGTAAGGATGCCGATGTTGCCGAATTGTTGTTTCTTTTGGAAGATATTGACAATCAGTTTGATGAAGATGTCAACAAGAATCACTATGGCCAAGACCGTCGTGACGGGCACGTTGCACATCCGCCAGAGGAAGTCATAGAGGGCTTCGGTGCTAGTGGTCTTGGCAATCCAGGTGCCGTTGACACCCGAGTCCATGAAACGCCTGAAAAGCACTGGAAACAGCGGGGTGAACAACAGCACAAGTACTGTCGCATGGATCAGATAGGGTTTCCAAATCTTTTTTCTTATGGGCTTGATGCTCAATGCGATGATGAATTCCATCACGATGATCCAGACGGAGAGGTAATGCCCGTACATGAGCATCAGGTTGACGAGGGTCAACAAGATGAATTTGAGGGTCTTGGGTCGATGGATGCAACTGATGAAAAGGAAAGCCGAGCTTGCCGTGGCAAACCCAATAAGGCTGTAGACTCTACAATCGTGTGCCAGATATATGGAAAAAGTGGAGAAACAATAGAACAGGGAGGCGGCAAGACCAGCCAACCTATGGATGTGCTTTTCACCGAGCAAATAAATCGGTATAACAGTCAAGACGCTGAAAATGAGCGATAAACTGCGGATGGCCACTTCAGAGATACCGAAGACCTTCACCCAGAAATGCAATATCAGTTCCCATAATGGCGGGTTGTCGCCTTTGCTCAGCAACCGTACGATGTCGGGCAAGCTTTGCAGGGAGATATGTAGGGAGAAACTTTCGTCGTAGCCCAGGTCGGTCTTACCCAAAAACCAGATGCGAAGCACGGCCGCTATGACGAGCAATACCAAGCATTCAAGGATGGTTTGGCGCTTGTTGGGTGTTGGCAATGCTTTCATGGCTTTGGGGTTATTTCTTCTTCGCTAGCGTTTCTTGGACCGACGGCTGCATATAAACCAAGCCTTTGCAGGTGTAAACGAAGAAGTTCTTGGTGGGTCTGCCGCAGCGTTCGATGGTGATGGTGTCAATGGGCTCAATCGACTCGAATCCGCCAGGGTAAAGTCCGTTGGGGTTCTTCAGATAACGGCTGTCGGTGATGAACCAGAAGTCCTCTCCTTTTGTGAATCCGCCTCTTTCGTCGTTGATCCACAGGTATTTATGCAGTTTCTCAAGATAGCCGACCCCCATCACTTTTATGCCCAAGGGGCGTGCCACATAGTAATCCAGGTTGGCCAAGGGGAACCATTCGTCGCCCACGATGCCGTCTTCTGCCTTCATCATGCCCTCGGCGATTTTTTGTTCGCGCAAGGTGGCGAATTTCGTCTCGAGTTGCTCCCAGCCGTACATGTCCAAGGTGAAGTCGTTGCGCCCCAGCATCTCGGGCTCGGTGTGGCGGTCGAGCGGGATGAATCCCGTGTTGATTTCGATGACGCCGAACACGACCGTAAACACCACGACACCTAATGCCGCCACAATGGACTTGGGGATGGCAAAACGCCCTTCCGATGGCTCGTGTTTCGTGCTTAACATGCAGGCTGTCAGAAGGCACAAGAGGCAATAGGCTGGGGCGTTCCAGTGAGGCAACGTCGGGCGGGTGAGCGAGAAGAACAGAAACACGAAAATCAAGGGCAGGGTTATGCAAAGCACCAGCCGAAGCGGGCCTTTGTCCATACTGATTCTCCCTTTGAAGGCGGCGACGATAGCCATGATGGCCAGGACGAAATTCACGGGGTTGTTGTAGAACAGTTCGCCGGCCAGTTCAGTGCCGAAGGTGGCGGGATTGAGGACATGGCCTCCTACACGGTCGCCATGGAATCGGAAGCTGATGAAGTCGTTTTGGAGATTCCAATACAGGATGGGCAGGCAACAGAGGGCTGAAATCAGCAAGGACAGGTAGAGATATGGGTTTTTTAGCTGCTTTCTGTTGAAAATCAATAGGTAAAGCAGCATTCCAACCCAGAGGAAGGCCCCAGAGTATTTGGAAAGCATGGCCAGTCCCGCAAACAACCCTAAAAGCAACAAATACCGGCCTTTCGATCCTTCGGGAGGCTCAGGGCGCAGTGACCGAATCGCCATCCATACCGCCAGCAGCATGAACAGCATCAGCGGGCTGTCGGGCATGATGAAGACACCCGTGATGACGAAGGCATAGATCGAGGCGGTGTAAAGCAATGCGGCATAGAGACCCGTTTGTGCGTTTTTGATTTCTTTCCCGAGGCGGAAGACGACATAGGTGCTGGCGGTCATGAAGACAATGGAGGCCAAGCGGATGAAGAACTCGCTGTCGAGCAATAAGTTAAGGCTGAAGAGCTGGATGACCCAACCCACCATGGCAGGGTGGTCGAAATGGCTCCAATCGGGGTAGAGGGCGTATGTCCAGTAGTAGACTTCGTCGTTGCCAAATTCGATGGAGGCCGCCGCAATGCCTCTCACAACCGCGCTGATAGCCAAGAGCCAAAAGAGGATGCGATTGATTTTCTTATCGTTGTTTTCGACGAGCATCATGCTTCTTTCTCCTTGGCTTTTTTGATGAGGTACCAAATGAGGGCTACGAAGGCCACGACATAGACGAGCCAATACAGACCCGTCTGTGCATAATTGATGTAGTCCAAACGCTGGTCATTGAGTTCGGGCGAGGGATGCCGCGTGACGGGGTTGAGGTAGAGGAAATTCCTGCCGTTCAGGTCGATGCGCGTGCGGACGTAGGTGTCTTCGGGTTGGATGACGTAATAGGCTGTGGGGATGTCCACCTCGGTTTTCAGCACCTTCCCGTCTTGACCGATGAACTGCACCTCCTTCATGGTCTCTGCCGAAGTGCGAATCATCAGGGTGTCGCCAACCAACTGGGCCTGAGTGAGATAGTCCAAAGAGCGGGCGTCTTTGATCTTGTGTTCGAGGGTGAGGGGATAATAATACCAGTTGTCGAACTCCACGGCATAGCACAAGCCTTTGTCCAAGGCGTCGTAGACGTGTTTCTGGTCGAGGTCGGGCGTGTTGATCATGGTCAGGTTGCGGCACACCTCATGTTCATTTGTTATGTCGTGTGTGTCGTCGTCGCCGAGGGCATACACGCGATGGCCGTTGGAGAGGGCTTTGTCCCAGTGCTCGAAGGCGTTGCCGTAGGGGTTGAGTACCTCAAGCAGGCGGTAGTTGCTCAAAAGCATCATCTCATTCACCTTATATCCTGTCGTGAACGAGGCGTGGGCAGGCATGACGAAGCGGCAGCGTTCGCCTAACTTGTTGATCATGTGTTGCTTCATGTTGAGGTTCTGCATGAAGATGTAGTCGGGCCAATACACCTTCTCGGCTCCGATGCAGATTTGGTGCGTCTTGCGGAAGAGGCCGTAGCCATGTTCGTAGGCGGGGATATAACCTTCTTTTTCGGCCCCGTGTGCGTTGATGCCCATATAATCAGAGATGCCGTAATGGTCATAGCCTAGCGCCTGATACACGCTGTCGATGAGCACCTCCTTGCTCTTGCGACCGTTGGTGAGGCCGAAATATCTGCGTGAGTGGCAATGGAAATGGTACTTTTTCCATTGGTCGGGTTTCATGTCTTGATAAGGATTGTAAAGGAATTCACCGCTGAAGGGTTTAGGTTCCTTGAAACTGTAGGTGGGCACGGATAGGTAGATAAACAATACTAACAACAGTAATGCGATGCCAAGTCCTGCCATCACCCTGCCGAAATAAAACCAAAAACCTTTCTTTTTACTCATACAGCCTGCAAAACTAACGGAAAAAATTGGAAAGCCCAAAACATGGTTGTTTTTTTGTAAAAATAGTCTCTCAAACTATAAGAAAATCGTATCTTTGCAGCCTAATTTGAAATCATTCTTAATAAGGATAAAATGGATCAGAATCCGAACGAAAATATCATCAGTGAAGTCACGAACAAAGAGTATGAATACGGCTTTGTGACCGACATTGAAACCGATTTTGTGCCGAAAGGCTTGAACGAGGACATCGTCCGCCTCATCTCCAAGAAGAAAGAGGAACCAGAATGGCTACTGGAGTTTCGCTTGAAGGCTTTTCGCCATTGGCAGACGCTGAAACAACCCAACTGGGCACATCTCGACATCCCCGAAATCAACTACCAGGACATCATCTATTACGCTGCGCCACGCAAACGCCAGCAAAAGCAAAGCCTCGATGAGGTGGACCCCGAACTGTTGGCCACCTTCGACAAACTCGGCATCTCACTCGACGAGCAGAAGAAGCTTTCGGGCGTGGCGGTCGACGCGGTGATGGACTCCACCTCGGTGAAGACTACCTTCCAAGAGACCCTTTCCAAACACGGCGTCATCTTCATGTCGTTTAGCGAGGCCGTCAAGCAGCACCCTGACTTGGTGAAGAAATACCTCGGCAAGGTGGTGCCATACACTGACAACTTCTTTGCCGCACTCAACTCGGCGGTCTTCAGCGACGGCTCGTTCTGCTACATCCCGAAGGGCGTGCGTTGCCCCTTAGAACTTTCCACCTATTTCCGTATCAATGCAGCGAATACGGGTCAGTTTGAGCGCACACTCATCGTGGCCGACGAAGGCGCGTATGTGAGTTACATGGAAGGTTGCACGGCTCCACAACGCGACGAAAACCAACTCCACGCCGCCATTGTGGAAATCATTGCCGAAACCGATGCCGAAGTGAAATACTCCACGGTGCAGAACTGGTATCCTGGCGACAAGGACGGTAAAGGCGGTGTGTATAACCTCGTCACGAAGCGTGGTCTCTGCCGTGGCGATCGCTCCAAGATTTCTTGGACGCAGGTCGAGACGGGTTCGGCCATCACTTGGAAATACCCGGGTTGCGTGCTGCTGGGCGATAACTCGGTGGGTGAGTTCTACTCCGTTGCTGTGACCAACAACTATCAACAAGCCGACACGGGCACCAAGATGATCCATTTGGGCAAGAACACCCGCAGTACAATCATATCTAAAGGTATCTCTGCTGGTCACAGCCAGAATGGCTATCGTGGTTTGGTGAGAGTGGCCGCCAAAGCTGAAAACTCGCGTAACTATTCGCAATGTGACTCGTTGCTTTTGGGCGACAAATGTGGCGCCCACACATGGCCTTATGTTGAATGCGGTAACGAATCGAGCATCCTTGAACATGAGGCCACTACCTCGAAGATCTCCGAAGACCAACTGTTCTATTGTCAGCAGCGTGGCATCCCGACCGAAAAGGCCATTGGCCTCATCGTCAACGGCTATGCCAAGGATGTGCTGAACAAACTGCCTATGGAATTTGCCGTTGAGGCACAGAAACTATTGTCGATAACCCTGGAAGGCAGCGTCGGATAATTATGGCGACCACTCGTTCAAATAACACACCCTTTTGGTTGCTCCTCATCGGATTGTTCCTCATCCTGGTGAGCAAGAGTCTTTTGACCGAAGGCATGTTCTTTGATGGCATGACCTATGCCAGCATCTCGCGCAACATGGCGGAAGGGCAGGGGACATTCTGGAATCCCCATTACACACAGACCTTGTATCCCGAATTCCGCCAGCATCCGCCTTTGGCCTTAGGCATGGAAGCCTTGGCTTTCAAGGCATTTGGTGACCATTGGTGGGTCGAGAAAGCCTATTCCGTGTTGGTGTTCCTGCTTTCGGGTTTATTCATTGCCTTGATTTGGAAACGCACCACCAACAACCTGCGTTGGGCTTGGCTGCCGCTACTATTTTGGATTGCCATGCCTTTGGTTTCGTGGAGCGCTACGAACAACTTGCTCGAAAACACTATGTCGGTCTTTGTGTTGCTCTCCGTCTATCTGATGATTGTCGGCTATCAGCGCAACCATAAGATTTGGCTGTTTTTGTCGGCTTTCACCCTGTTATTGGCCTTCCTCTCCAAAGGATTCACGGGATTATTCCCCTTGGTGTTTCCCATCCTGTATTGTGCTTTCGACCCAAAGCGCAAGTGGATACAAGGCCCGATTGACAGCTTGATCCTGTTGGTTTCTATTGCTGTGTTTGCTGGGATCATGTTCTTGGCTTGCCCTGGCTCGTTTGGCTATCTTAAGGACTACATCCGACTTCAAGTCATCGGTGGCGGATTGCACGAAGCTACAACATCTTCACGGTTTTATATCGTTTTTGCCTTGTTGCAACAATTGATCATCCCGTTTGTCCTTGCACTCGTTTTGGTGATTTGCAAGACTAAAAGCAAGGTCAATTCGAAGGTCTTTGAGTTTCCACCCGACAAGGCTTGGTTCTATGTCTTCCTGATCATGGGACTCGTAGGCGTGTTGCCCATCATGGTGAGCGTGAAGCAACGCGACTTCTATATGCTGGCAGCTTTACCATTCTTCGCCTTGGCTTGCGGACATATCACCCTCTCGATGCTGACATTATGGTTGCCCAAGATAGCGCCAAAAGTCCGTGGATGGATGACCCTTGGAGCAGCTTGCATCGTGCTGTTGGGATTGGTCTTGAACGTGGTCCATATCGGGAAATACGGCCGCGACGAGGCATTGATTGAAGAAGTGAAACAAAGGGTTGCGGAGTCTGAAGGCAATAGTGTCATTGAAATATCTCCAGAAGAATATACACAATGGGCCAAGCATGCCTATTATATGCGATACGGCAAAATCAGCCTGAGCCCAACTAAATAACTCTAAATTAAAAAATTATCAATTGTCAATTATCAATTATCAACTGAATAATATGTTACTGAATATCAAAAACCTACACGTCTCCATCGGAGGCAAGGAAATCCTGAAAGGATTGAATCTGGGCGTCAACGAAGGCGAAATCCACGCCATCATGGGCCCTAATGGAACGGGAAAGAGTACGCTGGCTGCGGCTATCACGGGTCGCGAAGGCTATGAAATCACCGAAGGTGAGATCTGGTACAAGGGCAAGAACATCGTTGGGATGTCGCCTGAGGACCGCGCCAACGAAGGCATCTTCCTAAGTTTCCAATATCCTGTCGAAATCCCTGGTGTGAGCATACAGAACTTCATGCGCACTGCCGTTAACTCGAAGCGAGAGTACCAAGGACTGCCGCCGATGAGCACGGTCGACTTCATGAAGATGATGAAGGAGAAACAGGCCATGGTGGAAATCACCGAAAAGCTGCAAAACCGTTTCGTCAACGTGGGTTACAGTGGTGGCGAGAAGAAAAAGAACGAGATCTTCCAAATGGCCATGCTGGAGCCGAGTCTTGCCATCCTTGACGAGACCGACTCGGGCCTCGACATCGACGCGTTGCGCATCGTGGCCCATGGCGTTAACCAGCTGCATAATGCCGAGAACGCATTCGTGGTCATCACCCACTATCAGCGTCTGCTCGATTATATCGTCCCTGACTTCGTCCATGTGATGTACGACGGACGCATTGTCAAGACGGGCGGAAAGAACCTCGCCCTCGAACTCGAAGAAAAAGGCTACGAATGGATTAAGGAACTTTGATTATGGACAACCAACTTATCTTAGCCGCCAACCAAAGCCGCGAAATCATTGAGTATGACGATGATGCTCATCTGTCATCAGAGCCGAAGGTCTCCGAAATCATCCTCAATGAGAATTCAAGCCTTGAGTTGTATGTGCTGCAGAATATAAGCAACGAGGCCTCCATCCAAAGGGAGTTCAAGGTCAAACAGTTGGCCGACAGCCGACTGAAGATTGTAGTCATCACCTTCAACGGCGGTGATGTGCGCAACACCTATCATGTCGACCTGGATGGCGAAGGCGCTGACACGCAGGTGCATGGCCTGTATCTCATCGACAAAACCCAGCATGTGGAGAACTTCCTGAAGGTGAACCACAATGTGCCGCATTGCACCAGCAACGAGAAGTTCAAGGGCGTTATCGATGACTCGGCCTCGGCAGTGTTCAACGGCCATGTGTATGTGGCCAAAGACGCCCAAAAGACCGATGCCCACCAGAACAACAGCAACATTCTTCTGACGTCCACGGCCAAAGTCAACAGCCAGCCTTTCCTTGAGATCTATGCCGACGACGTGAAATGTTCTCACGGCACTTCCACAGGTCAACTTGACCAAGAGGCTATGTTCTACATGCGCCAGCGCGGCATCAGCAAGGCCAACGCAAGGATCCTGTTGATGTATGCATTTGCCGCTGAGGTGAGCAACCATATTGGCAACGAGATGTTGCACGAACATATCGACGACATGATCAAACGTCGTTTGCGTGGTGAGCTGTCGAGTTGCGAGAACTGCGTCTTGCGCTGCAGCCACCCGAAAGATTATAATTTTGACATTGATTATTCAAAAATCTGATGAATATCAACGAAATAAGAGAGCAATTCCCTGTCTTGGATCAGCAGGTCTATGGTAAGCCCCTGGTTTATCTTGACAATGCCGCCACCACGCAGAAGCCATTGTGCGTCATCGAGCGTGAACGCGACTATTACTTGCATGAGAACTGCAACATTCACCGTGGGGTGCATTACCTGAGCCAGAAGGCAACCGAGGCCTACGAGCACGCACGTCAGACTGTGGCCGATTTTGTCCATGCCAAGGAAGCAAGGGAAATCATCTTCACGCGTGGCACCACCGAGTCGCTGAACCTGCTGGCGACTTCTTTTGAGCATTATTGCATTGGAGAAGGCGACAAGGTGCTGGTCACGGCCATGGAACACCACTCCAACCTCGTGCCTTGGCAGCAGATGGTGCAACGGCATCATGGCCAACTGCTTGTCGTGCCAATGGACGATAATGGTGTGCTGGACTTGGATCAATATGAAAAGCTGCTGAAAGAAGGCCCGAAGGTGGTGTCGATTGCGCATATTTCCAATGTGTTGGGAACCATCAATCCCGTAAAGGAAATGGTTGCCATGGCACATCAATACGGCATTCCTGTCGTCGTTGATGGCGCCCAATCCATTGCTCACCATCCTATCGATGTTCAAGAATTGGATTGCGACTTCTTCGTTTTCTCCGGCCATAAGATGTATGCACCTATGGGCATCGGCGGTTTATTTGGCAAAGCGGAATGGCTTGAGAAGTTGCCGCCCTATCAATTTGGCGGCGAGATGGTCGATACGGTGAATTTCGAGAAGACCACCTTCAATGTATTGCCCTATAAGTTCGAGGCTGGCACACCCAATGTGGGTGCGGCCTTGGGCTTGGAGACAGCCATCCAATTCATGCAAGGTCTTGACAGATGGGGAGTGGAGGTTCATGAAACCCAGCTTTTGCAATCTGCTATTGAGAAACTATCTGAGATTGACGGCATCCGATTCATCGGAGAGGCGGTGCATCGCTCAGGTTTGGTTTCTTTCATTATTGATGGTATCCATCCCTATGACTTGGGTACCATCATCGACAAGATGGGCGTGGCGGTGCGCACAGGTCACCATTGTGCCGAGCCAGTGATGACACGATTCGGCATCCCTGGAACAGTGAGGGCTTCTTTTGCCTTATACAATACTATGGACGAAGTAGAAGTCTTCGTCAATGCTGTGAAAAAAGCTGCGATGATGCTGCGTTGATTAGTTTTGCTCAGCTTCCGCCGTATCTTTTGATTCAGTGTTTGCTTCTCCTTCAGGCTCTGACGGCTGTTCTTCTACCGTCACCATCTGTAGTTTCCCGTCTTTCAGCTTGATTTTCTTCTTCACTCGTATGGGTGCGATGATGAGCACCAATAGGACCTCGAGTGCATACTTCATCCATGGCACAAAACCCGTTGTGAAGTACTGAAACACGATAAGTAAAATGGAGAAGAAGACGAAAAGCGCTTTCCCATACACCTTTTTCCTGAAAACTTGTATGAGGCTAAACACCAACACGGCCGAAAGCGCAAGCTGGGCAATTTGAACCCAAAGCTCTCTGGTCCCTTGCCCAGCATCGTTTTCGTTAAAATAATATGAATCAATAAAATAACGGACGTAAACAAGGGTAAAGATTTCATATATAAGTAACAACCCATAATAGGTGATGGCAAAGCTTGCCGCCAACTTCATGGCAGTAGTGAGCTGTGGCTTTAAATTGAATATCTTACCCTCGTTTTGTTCCATGGTTAGTCTTGGTTTTGCGTATGCCGTGACATCTCCATCCTTTTGAAGTAGAGGAAATACACAACAATGAACATTATGGTGAGCAAGAGGTCGTAGACGAAAGGAGAGGGCTTCTGCAACGGATAAACATAGACCGATGCGTTGATGAGCATCAGGATCTGGGATATGGCATAAACATGGAGTCCCCGTTTGTTGCCCTTCCACATCTTGATGACACCGACCAAAGAGCCAATAAACAACACCAAGAGGATCAGGTAGTAGTTGGGGCTGATCTGTGACATAGCCGACATACTGTCGGTCATGGCGTTGGTGAATTCCTCCCCAAAGGCGGAGAAAGGTTCCATCATCTCCTCAAATTGGCCATTGTCCATCATCTCCGCCATACGCGGTGTGGTGAAATACAATACTATTGACCTGAGGATATTCCAACAGGCATTGATGAACGACAGGACCAAAAGAATGGTCATGCCAGTGGGACGCTTTTTATCTAGCTCATTCATTTTTCAGCATGTCAAAGCTCAACGGGTAATCCTTCACGAACTGAACGCTCTTGGCGATCTCGGTGTACATCACCTTGTCGATGCGCACGAACTCCACTTGCTTACGGTATTCGGCGACGAACTTCTCGATGATAGGCGATGATTTCAGCGGACGGCGGAACTCGAGGGCTTGTGTGGCATTGAAAAGTTCAATGGCTAACACACGCTCCAGGTTTTCGGCCACGCGCAAAGCCTTGGTGGCGGCGTTGGCACCCATACTGACGTGGTCTTCTTGACCCTGCGACGACTCAATGCTGTCGACCGAAGCAGGTGTGCAGAGCTGTTTGCTCTGGCTGACGATGCTGGCAGCGGCATATTGAGGGATCATGAAGCCGCTGTTGAGGCCGGGCTCGGCGACGAGGAACGACGGAAGGCCGCGCTTGCCACCAATCAACTGATAGATACGACGCTCACTGATATTACCCAACTCAGCCATGGCGATGGCCAAGAAGTCCAACGTGATGGCGAGTGGCTGGCCGTGGAAGTTACCGGCACTGATGACCAGGTCTTCGTCGGGGAAGATGGTCGGGTTGTCGGTGACGGCGTTGATTTCCTCGCTGAACACGGAGGCCACGTAATCAATGGCATCCTTCGAGGCACCATGCACCTGCGGCATGCAACGGAAAGAGTAAGGGTCTTGGACGTGTTTCTTCTCCCTGACGATCAGCTCGCTGCCTTTGGTGAACTCACGTACACGCTTGGCGGTGACGATCTGTCCGTTGTGGTGACGAATCTTATGCACTTGGTCGAAGAACGGCTCGATACGACCATCGAAGGCTTCCAATGATACGGTGCCGATGAGGTCGGCCAGATAGCTGAGGCGGAAGGCCTTCAACAGGACGTAGGTGCCATAGCTGCTCATGAACTGTGTGCCGTTGAGCAAGGCCAACCCTTCTTTCGACTGCAAGGTGATGGGCTTCCAACCAAATTTCTTGAGGACTTTCTCGGCAGGTACGATCTTGCCTTCATAATGCACCTCGCCCAGACCGAGCAGAGGCAGCATGAGGTTAGCCAAAGGAGCCAAGTCGCCAGAGGCACCGAGTGAGCCTTGGTTGTAGACCACGGGCAGCACGTCGTTGTTGAAGAAGTCGATGAGGCGCTGAACGGTCACCACCTGGACGCCGCTGTTGCCGTAGCTGAGGCTCTGCACCTTCAGCAGAAGCATGAGACGGATGATCTCTTCGGGCACCATCTCGCCCGTGCCGCAGGCATGCGACATAACGAGGTTCTTCTGCAGGGTGCTCAGGTCTTCCTTCGAGATGCTGTGGTCGCAGAGGGAGCCGAAGCCGGTGGTTACACCATAGATGGGCTTCTCAGGATTTTCCATCTTCTTGTCGAGGTAGTCACGGCATTTTTGGATGCGTTTGACAGCGTCGGCGCTGAGCTCGAGCTTGTAACCCTTGGTGAGTATTTCGTTTACCTGTTTGAAGGTCAATTCCTTGGATGAGATTTTATGGATTTTCATATCGGTTATTTTATAATTGTTTCAACTAATTGGTTGGCATCTACCACCGTTTGCGATCCTTCTTTCATGAATTTGACGGTGAATTTCTGCTCGGCCACTTCGCTTTCGCCTGCGATAACGACAATCGGGATGGCGCGCTGGTTGGCATATTTCATCTGTTTCTGGATCTTGGCGGCCTCAGGATAGATTTCTGCGTTGATGCCGTGCTTGCGTACCTGATTGAGGTATTTCAAGCAGTATCTTTCCTCGTTCTTGCCGAAGTTGAGGAAGATGACCTTGGTGCTTTCCGACATGGTCTCAGGGAAGAGGTTGAGGCCTTCCAACACATCGTAGATGCGGTCGGCACCGAAGCTGATACCCACGCCGGAGACGTTGGGCAGGCCGAAGATGCCGGTGAGGTTGTCGTAGCGACCGCCACCCGAGATGCTGCCGATGGCGAAGTCTTTGGCTTTTACCTCAAAGATAGCGCCAGTGTAGTAGTTAAGGCCACGAGCCAAAGTCAGGTCGAGTTCGGTGTTGATGCCGAGTTCCATGTTCTCGATGTAGTCGAACAAGGTCTCAAGTTCTTCAATGCCCTTTTGTCCGACTTCGTTATCCAACAAAGGCTTCAGTTGGGCTAGCTTTTCGCGTGTGTTGCCTTTCATGAAAAGGATGGGCTGCAACTTGTCAATGGCGGTTTGTTCCAAGCCCTTCTCGGCCAGTTCCGCATTGACGGCGTCGATGCCGATCTTGTCCAGCTTGTCGATGGCAACGGTGATGTCGACCAAAGCATCCGACTTGCCAATGTATTCAGCAATGCCAGCCAACACCTTGCGGTTGTTGATCTTCAGCGTGACGTTGATCTTCAAGGCATGGAACACCTCGTCTACGATTTGCACCAATTCGGCTTCGTTCAGCAAGGAGTCGCTGCCGATAATGTCGACGTCGCACTGGTAGAACTCGCGGTAACGGCCTTTCTGTGGACGGTCGGCACGCCAAACGGGTTGGATTTGGTAGCGTTTGAAAGGGAAGGCGATTTGGTCGCGATACATGGTGACGAAACGGGCGAAGGGCACGGTCAAGTCATAACGCAAGCCTTTCTCGCTGATTTTGCTAGCAAGTTTTAATGACTCTAACGGCTCTCCGTTTTGTTCCACACCGCTCATGAAATCACCCGAGTTGAGCACACGGAAGAGGAGCTTGTCGCCCTCGTCGCCGTATTTGCCCAATAGGGTACTCAGATTCTCCATCGAAGGCGTCTCGATAGGTTGGAAACCAAAGCGTTTGAATACCGATTTGATGGTGTCAAAGATATAATTGCGGCGCACCATGACTTCAGGCAAAAAGTCGCGTGTGCCTTTGGGAATGCTGGGTTTTTGTGCCATTCTTGAAAAATTTTTGCAAAAGTACGAATTATTTCAATTCAAACTCTTCGCCAGCCTCGGGGATGACGATATTATCCCATCCTTCCTTGCGCAGCATGCGTTTGTAGTACTTCTGGGCTTCTGGGTCACCGTGGACGATGAAGGTCTTCTTCACCTTGCTTGGGTCTTGACAGCTGAGGTAGTCAATCATCTCCTTGTAGTCGCCGTGACCGCTGAAGGCGTCGATTTCGTAAATCTCGGCGTTGACAGCGTGTTCCAAACCGAAGATGGAGACGGTGGCAGGCGTGGGCTTTTCCAATAGTTTGGCACCCAAGGTGGTGGGGGCGCAATAGCCGATGGCGAGAATGCTGTTGTTGGGATTCTCGATGCTGTTGGCGATATGGTGCTTTACACGTCCGGCTTCCATCATGCCCGATGCCGAAATGACGATGCAAGGCTCTTTGCGGGCATTCAAGGCTTTCGATTGGTTGATGTCGCGCACGAAGGTCAGACTGTTGAAGCCGAAGGGGTCGGGGTCGTATTCGATGACATCCTTCACATCTTCATTGAAGAGGTCGACGTGCATGCGGAAGATCTCGGTGGCGTTGACAGCCAAGGGACTGTCGACGAATACTGGAATCTTCTCCGGGAGTTTGCCTTCGTTGTAGAAGTTGTTCATCAGATACACAATCTCTTGTGTGCGGCTGACAGCAAACGAAGGGATGATGAGTTTGCCGCGTTTCTCCACGCAGGTGTGGTAGATGATCTCCAACAGCTGTTGTTCGGCGTTGGTGCGGTCACCATGCAGGCGGTTACCATAGGTGGCCTCGGTGATCAGGTAGTCGCAGTGTGGGAAGGGCTCTGGGGAGCGAAGCAGGTAGTTGTATTCGCGTCCGATGTCGCCTGTATATCCGATGCGGGTCATCTTGCCGCCTTCGTCGATTTCGATGATGGCGCAGCCACTGCCAAGCAAGTGACCGGTGTTGTTGAACTTCACCTTGATGTTGTTGTCGATATTGAAGTAACGGTTGTAGGCCACACTGACGAACAGTTCCATGCTGGCACGCGCATCCTTCTCCGTGTAAATGGGTTGCAAGGCAGGAAGCCCTTGCTTGCGGCGTTTCTTGTTGAACCACTCCATATCGTTTTCTTGGATGAAGCCGCTGTCGGGGAGCATGATGCTACACAAGTCTTGTGTGGCATCGGTGCAGATGACTTGTCCACGGAATCCAAGTTTGTAGAAATACGGAATAAGACCGCAGTGGTCGATATGGGCGTGGGTGAGGATGATGGCATCGATTTCCTTGGGATCGACCATGATGTTGCGGTTGGCGGCGTCGGTTTCGAGGCCTTTACCTTGGAACATACCGCAGTCCAAGAGGATTTTCTTGCCATGGTCGGTGGTGATGAGGTGCTTGCTGCCCGTCACTTCCTGGGCCGCACCGATGAATTTGATTTTCATAGGCTGAATTCAAAAATTTGCTCCAAAAATAGCAAAAAAAAGTGAGGTGGCAATAAAATGTCACCTCACTTAGGGATTTTTTATAAGCCTTGAAAAGCAGGCTTATTCCACCACGATCTTTCTCACAGCCTGTCCGCCTTCAGCCTCAATGTGCATCATATAGATGCCCTTGGCCATCTGCGAAAGGTCGATACGGACTTGGTCGCCTTCGACATCAGCGTTGTAAACCATCTGTCCGTAGGCGTTCACGATGCGGACATGGTTCAGGCCTTCGCCCTCGAGGGTGAATTCGCCCTTGGTCGGGTTGGGATAGACCTTGGTTTCAATGCTGTTTTCACCGATGCCCTCGGTGTATATGAAGTTGGCGTCTAAGTCGCGGCTGCTAGTGATGATGAAGGTGTAATTCATTTCTTCCGAGACAACCTCGCCGTTTTCAGTCCAGTTCTCGAAGGCCCAGTCTTCGTTGCGGACAATGGTCAAGGTGACCTCGTCGCCGTAGTTGTAGGTGCCTTCGCCTGTGACGGTGCCGGCTTCTGAGGGGTTCACCGAAACCTTAACCTCAAAGGTCTGCAACTCGAAGTTGGCCGTCAAGGAACGGTTGCCCGTCACGGTAAAGCTGTAGTTGGCTTCGGCCGAAACCACATTGTCGCCCTCAACCCAACTGATGAAATTGTATCCTTCGTTGGCCGTGGCCGTCACAGTAATGTTATCTCCGTAGAGGTAGGAGCCTCCTCCTGTGGTAGTTCCGCCTTCAACAGGATAAGCCGACACAAAGATAGCGCAGCTTTGCAGTTGGAATTGTGCCACGAATGCCGCCGATTCGGTGACGCTGAAGGTGTAGGTGGCGTTGGTGCTGACCTGTTGCCCGTTCTTGGTCCAGCGGACGAAGTTGTAGCCTGTAGCAGGAGTGGCGCTCAGCGTGCAGCTGTTTCCATAATTGAAGGTGCCGCCACCAGTGACGTTACCACCATTGACAGGATCAGCCGTAGCAGTGATGGTGTATTGCTGCGGGGTGAAGTTGGCCACTAAGGTGCGGTTGCCATTCACGGTGAAGGTGTAGTTGGCTTGTGTGGAGACCACATTGCCGTTTTCAGTCCAATTGGCAAAAGCGTAACCGGTGTTGGCCGACGCGGTGACGGTGCAGGATTGTCCTTGTTGATACGTGCCGCCGCCAGCGACGCTGCCAACATTGGTCGGGTTGGCCGACACGGTCACGGTGTAGTTCTGCGGCTGGGCTTGGAAGTTAGCCACCAGAGTGCGGTTGCCAGTGACAGTGAAAGTGTAGTTTCTGTTGGTCGAGACCACATTGCCGTTCTCGGTCCAGTTGGTGAAGGTGTAGCCTGCATTGGGTGTGGCAGTCACTGTGCACGACTGACCTTGGTTGTAAGTGCCGCCGCCAGCGACAGAGCCGCCGATGGTCGGGTTGGCCGAAACGTTAACGGTGTATTGTTGCGTACCGCCTCCAGTGATTTGGATGGTGGCGATGTAGGTGATCTTGTTGTAGCCGAACACGGTCAACGTGGCGGTGCCCGTCGTTCCAGGAGCGGTGAAGGTGATGTTGGCGGTGCCATTGTTGATGGTGGCTGAGCCCATGATCTCGTTGTTACGAGTCAAAGTGGCCAAGGCACCGTTGCCGTTGGTGGCATTGACGGTGAACGTGGTTGCGCTGCTGCTCATCGAGGAGGCGTGGGTCACATTCATGTTGGCGGGCGTCATGTTACGCACGGTGAGGGTCGGGTCACCGAAGAGGAGCCAGAACTGATAGGTGGCCAAACCTTGACCATTCGAGTTGTATTGGTCAAGAATCTTCATGTTGCCGTCGGTCGAAATGCCACCGAGGGTACGCTTGATGCTTCTGTGTTCCGTAAGGACGTTGTTCATCTCATCCTGACCGTACATAGGCGGCTGCCAAGGTTGTGAGATGTAGCTGAACATGCCGCCGATAGCTCCGGTAGGTGCACCAGTGCTGTTGTTGGTGGCACGCATCCAAGCCTCAGCGAAGCAGGGTTGCGAATAGTCAAGTTGTCCGTTGTTGCAAGCCACTGACCAGATGAAAGGCAACTTGTTGTCGTTTGTCAGGGCGTTAACGTGCGAGTTGGTATAGCTGAATACACCCCAACTTGTCGGTGAACCGTGGTTGCAGTAGTTGATGATGCTTACACCTTCGTTGATGTGCTGGCTGATGATGGCCGCGCTCGACGAAACACCTTGTACGTTCTGGTAATCACGATGGATGCTGGTGTAATTGTAGTGCAACAGCGTGTCTCTAATGTAGTCGATGTGTTGGTAGTCAGCCTCACCAAAGTGGCCACTGCCTGCACCTTCGTTCTTTGAAACACCTTGTCCGATCGAGAGCCAGGTGTCGGCGGCGGTGACGTCTCTTTCGTAGTGGATCACCTTGTCAACCTGAGTGGTGACATGGTCGGCGTTCTCGGCTGAGAAACGTCCAACGATGACATCGTTGTAGTAGTCATTGCCAACTAATTGTCCGAAAAACTGGTCAGTACGGCCAGAGTAGCCTCCAGCAGCGGTAAAGTAACTCTGCACTTGAGCATTGTCGCCCACGAGCAGGATGTGGCTGATGTTGGGGTTGCTGTTGTATTGGCTTTGGATGTAGGATTTGACGGCATCGCTGGTAAAACCGGTAACGGAGGTGCCCACCATTGTAACGGGTCTGCCGATCTGTTTCTTCCAGTTGACGAAAGGCTGCATGGCATCCATGAAGGCATCGTGGCAGATGATGAGCAGTTCACCTGTCTCGTCGACGGCGTTGTATTTGCTCAGGCCTTCGCTGTAGTTGATGAAGTGGTTTTGGTACAAGGCACCAAATTCGGGATCCATCCTCACCTCAGAGGAACGGCGGCTGAGGGTGTTTTCGCCGAGTTGGCCGTCGCTGTACATCTCAACAGTCATGTTGTAGTACACGCGCAAGGTGTGCGTGATGGGGTTGTAGGCGAAGGGATAAAACACCATGTTCTGACCGCGGAAGTCACGCAAGATGTATGGATCGTAGAGACCCACATTCTCGGCGGGGAAGAAGGCGTCCGTGGAATAGGCTTCACCATAGGTGTAAGGCACATCGTCAGGATTGATGCTGCGCGGGAAGTCACCTTTTGATGGTGCGACCTCGATTTGGTAGTCGGTGTATTGCGCATCAATGAGGCGGATGCTGTAATGCTGTTGGTCGCCGATGATGGCCGGAACGGCAATCATGGGGAGGTTGGGCTCGCCGGCGGCAGCGGTGCTGACGGTGCGCGGAACCGAGATGATATTGGCTTCGCCACGAGGCGTGGTCACCTCGAAGGTGTAGAAGCCCGGGACTTGCATGTTGACGGTGATTTGGTTCTCGGAAGAGGCTACCAAAGTCGTCTGGATGGTGCTCGGGGCATCGCTCTTGATGGCGACCCACTGCTGACCGAAAGTCACTACGGTAAGCATGACGAGCAGGGCGGTTAGGATATGTTTTCTCATAGTAAAATGAATGTTGATTTTGATGTGGGTTTAAAAAGGCAAAAATAGTGATTTTTCCGGAATGACCGTCATTTTGGAGCATTTTTCCGTGTAAACGCCACCGAGTCGCCCCAGGCGTTGTATAAAACCTTGTGTCCGATGGCTGCGAGACGTACGTCGAGGCAGCTATGGCACTCGTCAGGCTTGTCTTTTACGCAGGCCTTGTCGGGGTAGATGAGGTAGTTCTCGCGGAACTCGTTGGGCGTGAGGTTGGGCATGATGACGTTGGCTCCGGCAAGGATAGCCTTCTCTCGTCCTTGCGGGTCGACAGTCTGGTTGGCGGTGGCGGCCACCATATTGATTTCGGGCATCATCAGTCGGAGGATGGCGATCATCTTCAAGGTCAGCTCCATGCGTTCCTCGGCAGACGGGATTTGGTCTCTGTATTGCCACAAAGGTGTGTCGGGGTGGGGGATGAAGGGTCCCATGCCGACCATGGCCACATCCTTTTGCTTGAAGAACAACAGATCGTCGGCGAGGTCGTCAAGAGTTTGGAAAGGCAGGCCAACCATTACGCCAGTGCCAGTTTGGTAACCGATTTTTAATAGACTGTCAATGCAGGACAGACGTTGCTTGAAGTCGTGTTTGGCATCGTGTGGGTGAATCTTATAATATAAGTCTTCGTTGGAGGCCTCGATGCGGAGCAGGTAACGATGCGCGCCTGCCTCAAACCAACGACGATAGGTCTCTTCGGTCTGTTCGCCCAATGATAGCGTGACACCTAAACTTCCGTTGTCTATCTTCTTGATTTCCTTGACCAAATTGGTGATCTTGTCCACAAAAGCCTTATCACTTCTCTCGCCGCTTTGCAGTGCCACCGAGCCATAGCCCAACTCATGTGCTAGTTTGGCACATTCAATGACTTCCTCGTCGCTGAGCGTGTAGCGTTCCACCTTCAGGTTCTTGCAGCGCACACCGCAATAGAGGCAATACTTTGTGCAGATGTTGCTGTATTCAATCAGCCCGCGCAGGTGGACGTAGTTGTCCAGATGCGCCAACTTGGTCTGCAAAGCCTTGTCGAACAAAAGCTTCTTGTCGTCGCCTTCGGCAGCGAGGAGGAGTTTGATTTCCTCATGCGTGAAGGTCTCTGAGCTCGTCGAAGGGCCGACTTTATTTAGGATTTCGGAGATTGACATTGTTTGAAATTTGCCGCAAAAGTAATGATTTCCAAAAAAATGTCGTACCTTTGCCGCCGATTTTGAAAACGAGAAATTTTATTTTATGACCAAACCATTGAAAATCGTGGTGCTTGCCAAGCAGGTGCCCGATACGCGTAATGTGGGCAAAGACGCCATGACGCCGGAAGGCACCGTCAACCGCGCCGCCCTGCCCGCCATCTTCAACCCCGAAGACCTGAACGCCCTTGAACAGGCCCTGCGCCTCAAGGAGCAGAATCCAGGCAGCACCGTCGGCGTGCTCACTATGGGCCCGCCGCGTGCAGGCGAGATCATCCGCCAAGGCCTCTTCCGTGGCGCCGACACGGGCTGGCTGCTCACCGACCGCCTCTTCGCAGGCGCCGACACCCTCGCCACTTCGTATGCCCTCGCCACCGCCATCAAGAAGATTGGCGATGTCGACATCGTCATCGGAGGTCGTCAGGCCATCGACGGCGACACCGCCCAAGTGGGTCCCCAAGTGGCCCAGAAATTGGGTCTCAACCAAGTGACATACGCCGAGGAAATCCTCAAGATTGAAAACGACATCGCCACCATCCGCCGCCATATCGACGGTGGCGTGGAGACTGTTGAAGTGCCATTGCCCTGTGTGATTACCGTCAACGGTAGCGCCGCTCCCTGCCGTCCCTGCAACGCCAAGTTGGTGATGAAATACAAGTATGCCTCATGCCCGCTGGAGCGTCAGCCCGAAGATCCTCGCGCCGACCTCTATGCCAGCCGCGACTACCTCAACCTTAACCAGTGGAGCGTGGCTGATGTGGATGGCGACCCCAACCAGTGTGGCCTCTCTGGTAGTCCCACCAAGGTGAAAACCGTGCAGAACATCGTCTTCCAGGCCAAGGAGAGCAAGACCCTCACCGCCAGCGATGCCGATGTGGAAGGATTGATTAAAGAATTGTTGGACGAAAAGATTATCGGATAATGAACAACGTATTTGTATATATCGAGACCGAAGGCACTCAGGTGGCCGAAGTCTCCCAGGAGTTGCTCACCAAAGGGCGTAAACTGGCCGACCAGCTAGGCGTGGAATTGCACGCCGTTGTGGCTGGCACGGGCATCAAGGGCAAGGTGGAAGACCAAATCCTGCCTTACGGCGTGGATAAGCTGTTCGCCTTCGACGGCGAGGGCTTGTTCCCTTACACCTCTGCACCCCACACCGATATCCTCGTCAACCTCTTCAAGGAGGAACAACCGCAGATTTGCCTGATGGGCGCCACCGTCATCGGTCGCGACCTCGGTCCGCGCGTCAGCTCCTCACTGACCAGCGGCCTCACCGCCGACTGCACCCAACTCGAAATCGGTGACTTCGACGACGTCAAGACGAAGAAGCACTACGACAACCTGCTCTATCAGATTCGTCCTGCTTTCGGTGGCAATATCGTGGCGACCATCGTCAACCCCGACCACCGTCCGCAGATGGCCACTGTCCGCTCAGGCGTGATGCAGAAAGCCATATACGAAGGTAAGGCCAAGAACGAAGTCGTTTATCCTGAGGTGAGCAAGTTTGTCTCGCCCGAGGCATACGTTGTGAAGGTCCTCGACCACCATGTGGAGGCTGCCAAACACAACCTGAAAGGCTCACCCATCGTGGTGGCTGGTGGCTACGGCATGGGCTCGAAGGAAGGCTTCGATATGCTGTTTGAACTCGCCAAGGTGCTCCACGGCGAAGTCGGTGCCTCGCGTGCCGCCGTCGATGCGGGCTTCTGCGACACCGACCGCCAGATCGGTCAGACGGGTGTCACAGTGCACCCCAAGGTGTATATCGCCTGCGGTATCAGCGGCCAGATCCAACACATCGCCGGTATGCAGGACTCCAAGATCATCATCTCGGTGAACAGCGACCCCGATGCGCCGATCAACCGTATTGCTGACTATGTCATTGTCGGTACCGTTGAGGAAGTCGTCCCGAAGTTGATTAAGTATTACAAACAAAACTCGAAGTAATCATGGCAAACTATTATAACGACAACCCGAACCTGCAATTCTACCTCGACCACCCGCTGATGAAGCGTATCGTCGAGCTGAAGGAACGCAATTTTGCGGATAAGGATACCTACGAAGATGCTCCCGTCGACTACGAAGACGCGATGGAGAACTACCGCCGTGTGCTCGACATCACGGGTGACATCACTGCCAACATCATCGAACCCAATTCCGAGAGCGTCGACCTCGAAGGTCCGCATTTGGAAAATGGCCGTATGATCTATGCCTCCAAGACCAAGGAAAATCTCGATGCCTGCACCAAAGGCGGTCTCTGGGGCGTTTCCATGCCGCGCCGTTACAACGGCTTGAACCTGCCCATCACTGTCTTCTCTATGTTGAGCGAGATGGTGGCCTCTGCCGATGCCGGTTTCCAGAACATATGGTCGCTGCAGTCGTGCATTGACACCTTGTATGAATTCGGCAATGAGGAGCAGCGCAAGAAATACATTCCGCGCGTGTGTGCTGGCGAGACCATGTCGATGGACCTCACCGAGCCCGATGCCGGTTCCGACCTGCAAAGTGTCATGCTGAAGGCCACCTATAGTGAAAAGGATGGCTGCTATCTCCTCAACGGCGTGAAACGTTTCATCACCAATGGTGACTCAAACATCCACCTCGTGCTGGCCCGTTCCGAGGAAGGTACCAAGGACGGCCGCGGCCTGTCGATGTTCATCTACGACAAGCGTCAGGGCGGTGTCAACGTGCGCCACATCGAGCATAAGCTCGGTATCCACGGCTCGCCTACCTGCGAGTTGACCTACAAGAACGCCAAGGCTGAACTCTGCGGTGAGACCCGTCTGGGCCTTATCAAGTACGTCATGGCTCTGATGAACAGCGCCCGTTTGGGTATCGCTGCACAGTCAGTGGGTCTGGGACAAGAGGCTTACAACGAGGCTTTGAAGTATGCCAGCGAGCGCCAGCAGTTCCACAAGAAGATTATCGAATTCCCCGCCGTTTACGACATGCTTTCGCGCATGAAGGCCAAGATCGACGCAGGTCGTTCGTTGCTCTACATGACTGCCCGTTATGTCGACATCTACAAGTGCCTTGAAGACATCCAGCGCGAGCGTCCGCTGACGCCCGAGGAGCGTGCTGAGTGCAAGAAGTACTCGCGTCTCGCCGATGCCTTCACGCCTTTGGCCAAGGGCATGAACTCTGAGTATGCCAACCAAAACGCCTACGATGCCATCAGCATCCATGGCGGTTCAGGCTTCATCATGGAATACAAGTGTCAGCGCCTCTACCGCGATGCCCGTATCTTCTCGATTTATGAAGGCACGACGCAACTTCAGGTGGTGGCTGCTATCCGTTACATCACCAACGGCACCTACCTCACCATCATGAAGGAAATGTTGGAGAACGAAGTCTCCGAGGATTTGAAGCCCTTGCAGAACACGGTCCGTACCCTTGTGGAACTCTACGAGCAGAGCATCAACTACGTGAAGGCTGCCAACAACCAAGAGGTTCAGGACTTCTTGGCCCGCCGTCTCTACGACATGACTGGCGACATCATGATGTCGTTGCTCATCTTGGACGACGCCACCCACGCTCCGCATCTCTTCACCCAGTCGGCCAACGTCTACGTCCACGCCGCTGAGGAAGACGTCATCGGCAAGAGCGTCTATGTGAAGAACTTCATCGAGGAAGATTTGGTGAACTTTAGGGCAAAGGCTGCTGAGGTCGCTGAGTAATCATTAGTTTTAAATAATTGAAAAGTGTGCTCCATGGAGCACACTTTTTTGTTGAATTGTACCTTGCAACAAACATTTTTTTGAGAAAAATGGTTGTTGGAAAGTACATTTTGTGTATCTTTGCACACGAATAGTCACAAAAGCAATGCAAATATGGAGGAACTGAACGAACTTTTTGAACAATCGCTTTTTATGTTGTCCCTGACGGATACCGCTTTTGTCAGGTATCTTTATGACAAGATTGACTGGGACAACCGCTTGATAGGAATAAAAGGGGCGCGTGGTATTGGAAAGACCACGCTTTTGTTGCAGCGTATGAAGAAAGCACTGGATCCGCAAACGGCTCTCTTTGTCACTTGCGACCATTTCTATTTTTCCAATCACCGCTTGTTTGATTTGGCCACTTCTTTTGCCAAGCAAGGAGGCAAGTATCTTTTCGTTGACGAAATCCATAAGTATAAAGACTGGTCGAAGGAATTGAAGATGATTTATGACCTGCGACCCGACTTGAATGTGATGTTCACTGGCTCGTCTGTACTCGACATTGACAAAGGCGAGCAAGACGACTTGAGCCGTAGAGCCATCATGTACGACATGCAAGGTTTGTCGTTCCGCGAATACCTTGATATGTTTCATGGCATTGCCACGCCTGTTCTTTCGCTCGATGAGGTGCTTGCATTGCGAGGCAATGAGGCGATACATATTGAATATCCGCTTCAATTGTTCCTTCAATATCTCCAATCAGGATACTATCCGTTCGCGAAAGAACGCGACTTCCGCCTTCGTTTGATGCAAATCGTTGAGAAGACCATCGAGAACGACATACCTTATTATGCTGGATTGAATGTGGCGACAGCACGCAAACTGAAGCATTTGCTCATGATTGTCTCGCAAAGCGCCCCTTTTAAGCCCAACTATCAATCTATTTCACAAATGCTTGACACCACCAGACTCCTTTTAAAGGATTATATGTACTATATGGAAAAAGCGGGCCTTATCGGGCAGTTGCGCGATGACACTGGCGGCATTAGGGCATTGGGGAAGGTGGAGAAGGTTTACATCGACAATCCGTCGCTATGCTACCTATTAGCCGATGGGAAACCAGAGTCGGGCAACTTACGCGAAACATTTTTCTACAACCAATTGCGGCAAGTTTCGAATGTCACTACCTCCAAGGTTTCCGATTTTGAGATAGATGGACGCACGTTCGAGGTGGGTGGAAAAAGCAAGGGGCAGAAGCAAATCAAACAGGCTACAGAAGGCTATGTCGTGAAAGCCGACACTGAATTCGCCTACGGCAACAACATTCCGCTATGGCATTTTGGGTTTTTATATTGATTTTCTTATGGTTAATAGATAAGGTTACAGAACAACATTTGTATAAAAACGGAGGATAATAAAATGACTTTGGAAGAATTTGTTTTTGATCTACCTTTATATCAGAAAATAGATGAAAAAAATGGTTATACGGATCTTATTGATAAAATAACTAGTTGGAATACTAAGACTTCTGTTGATGGGTATAATCCAGAAAAAAGGTGTGATTCTACATTTCTCATCATTCAGGGGATAGGTGATTTGCGAGAGAAAAGCAATGGAATGTATTTTTCAACACATATAAATCATTATGATTCTATACTTAAGGAAACTGGAGTAAAGACCATTATACTTAGATGTCAAAGATACGGTGATAAGATTACGATAGCAGTTTTTCATGATTTTGACAATTCAATAATAATGAAAGTCGGCCAATATCCATCTGTTGCGGACATTCATATTGGGCAAGTCAAACAGTACGATAAAGTTTTGGATAAAAGCATTCTTCGAGAATTTACCAAAGCCATTGGACTTGCCGCCAATGGCGTTGGAATAGGCTCATTTGTATATTTGAGGAGGATTTTTGAAAAACTAGTTATGGATGCTTATACCGAGGCAGTACAAGATGGGAAAGTAGATGCTGAACAATTTGAAAAGCAGAGAATGGATGAAAAGATAATGTCATTAAATGGTTATCTGCCTTCATTTATTGTTGAAAACCATGAAATCTATGGAATATTAAGTAAGGGTATCCATCAATTGACCGAAGAAGATTGCTTGGCCTATTTTGACTGCATGCGTCAAAGCATTGAACTCATATTAGATGAAAGGCTTGAACAGTTGGCAAAGAAGAAAAAGATTGAAGAGGTTAAGAAGACACTTAACTCCATTACTTCACAAATAAAGAAATGACTATGTCAAAAGATTTGAGGCATCTCTTTTATTATCGTATATTTTTGTCTGACAAGTCGTTTTATTAGCGACATAAACAAATTGCAATAATGGAGTTTTCTTGATACAACTATAGTGTTTAAAAGAAATAGAAGAATGCTTTTCACAAAGTTAACACAATTGTTTTCCAGGTTCCCAAACAAAAAACGGCCAGGTTCCCAAATGAAGTGCTTTAAACTCTAATAAACAATTTGACATAAGAATCATTTAACCAATAGGAAACCACATCAGAACTATTGTATCCATTGTCTCGCAAAAAACTTGCTATAGAGTGTAAATAGTTAAAAGACCATACCGGTTTAAACTCCTGAAGTGTCGACCAACGGTCTTTATAGATTGATAATAACACATGGAGTTTGCCACTTAGATTCAAGTCAATTATTTCGTTAGGATGTTCGTTAACGACACAACGTATTAACTCCAACATTCTATTGATAGTAGTCCCTTCTCCAATAATAGCTTTATCAAGTATGAAGTTAAATTCATTCAGATACATAGATAATCCTTGAGCAGTTATTCCGTGTATTACATCTTCCAGTGCACTATCAACATCAGCTGATTGTTTGGATAACATGCCCTCAATTAGATTCTTATAAGAAACACGGTTTTTAAGTAATTTTTCCGTTTTTCTTCGAATATCCATCAACGACTCGTGTCTTTTGTCATTTTGCCCATCAATAAACCTTAAAATATCAGACAAATACTGTGTTTGAATATTCCTTCCAAACGGACTTTTAACTAGCATATCATCAGCTTCATTAAACCTTTGAATATTGTTTTCCAGATTCTCACAAATACGCTTAAATTCCTCATCCGTCCATTCAATCTTTTCTTTCAATACATTAAGACGAAGATAATTTGGAGCAGACCAGCCTTTACCATTCTCCATTACTCCACAATGCCAGATATCGTGTTTAAGTAAAAAGCTTTTTGCCTTTTTCATTGTTTCAGGATCACTTTTGCAGAGATAACACAAATAGAGTGACAATGCGAGTTCTTGTGGCAACTCATCCAAAGTAATTTCTGATATTCGCTTAATAAACTGACACCGTATTGCCTCTGCTAATTGATTTTCTTTATCCAAAACATACATCAATTCAGTAATGTCATTGTTTGGATAATCTCCAATTAGACCAATTAGCATGTTTTCTATTTCATCAGGCATATCTTTGATATACTTGATATGCAAATTGTCTCTAATCAGAATATCCGTCAGTTTGTGGTTTTCTCGATAATGAGATAATAAGGCTGACAGAATGCAAACAATATTCTTATGTTTCTTCAAACTTACTAACGCATTAGCTATATTTTTTACCAAAGGCGCAGAAATATCTAATTTATCGTAGTTGTTAATAAGCTTATCAAAAACATTTGCTTTGAACAACTCAAACCATTCTCCTTCGTCAACAGCCATATATATTGGTCCAGTAACCCTCAATAAACCGCCAACTAAATCAACTGGCATGGACTCATGCCCCATAGCATTCAATGAGCGAATCAGAATATCTTTATTGAAATCTAACAACTCGGGAGAAAAAGCAAAATCTTGGCCTATTCGAGTTAACACACTATTATCGCTGTATTGGATGCTGTAGAAAAAGCATGGATATGGGAATTCCTTATAAAGATTCTGAAACACAAGATACCATGATGCTATATCAAACATGTATGTAAAGCCGTAACTCACATATAATCCCGAATCGGCAATAAAGCGCAAAACCCTCAAGCTCTTTTCATAATTCGGATTACCCCCTCCAATGTTCATAGTTGTGCCAATATATCCTCTTGCATTTGGTTTTTCGATTTTACCCTTTAACTGCTGAACCATATAACTCAGTATGTCTCCGATGCCATCTATACCAAATTTAAAGAATTCGTCCATGTTATATGGCCTCGGATATTGCCCTGAAATATAGTTCACAATTTGCATAGCATACATTTGCCTTGCAATGTTTTTCTCTTTCTCAATATAGCCATTCAATAATGCTTTAGCCTCATCACGATGTTCATTGATTGTCGCGAGTCTCATTGCTTTTTGCACGACAAAACTATTACTAGGTGACCAATTCTCAATTAGGTCATTTGCTTTATCAAAATCCAAATGGAACAGATTCCTTTGGATGTTCTCATAAACATATTCATCACCTTCTTCTTGAAGAATTGTCTCATCGCCATTGAATGTCGCTTCTTTTGCTTTTAATAGCTTCCACAAAGGTAATTTGTCTAATTCTTCATAATCTTGAATGACTTTTGAATAATAGTAAGGGTTCAATCCACACTCGTCTATTGCCATTGCTAACAAACTAGCTTCATCTTTACCCGCGGGTTGCCTTCTCAATAATTGGTTTATAGAGCCTTCTTGTGGATGTATGTTCTTGCAAAAAACAATGCTTTTCTTCTGTTTGTCTATCTTTTTTGTGATTCCATTCAAATTGCCGTCTTTATATAAAAGATCTTCTGCTTCATTCCATGCTAGTAAGTATTTATAAGACAGCTCTTTTTGTGTAATACTACTTTCTCTGATTTTTACCTTTATATCTTTCTTCTGTGATTTACCTTTTTTCCCATATTTTTGGCGGACATAGTTTGATAATTCCTGCTTTAAAAACGATTTAAAATTATCAGTGCCTTCATATTCTCTATAATATACTAATCCATCTAAACGCTTCTTGAATTCTTGTACTTTCTCGAATTGTTTTGTGTCTAATATATTTTGAGGAATAGATGCTATATTAAAGTAAAACAAAATATCGTCAATTTCTCCTGACTTCCATTTTTCGTATGCATTGTTAAACTCCTCTTCAGTTCCAGAACCCGCGACTGGCGTTGGCGTTCCAAACCGTGAATACATGATGCCTATAACCAAATTATACCTATCTTCAAATTGTTGATTGATCACATCTTGTACATAATCACTGCACCCAGCATGAGTATCCTTTTCCCATCGAACCGATTCAAAACGGAAACCTAGTATATCACCTGTTTCGCGGTTTAGCTCATCAAAAACTTCTTCGCAAATATCTCGTTCTTTGGCTACATCCCCTGGGGAAGCAATTAGGCACTTTATTATTCTTGTTGTATTCATTGTTTTGCGTTAATAATACTCCCTAATATACATATAAGCCTTATTGAACAGCGCTTCTTCCTTGTGTAACTTGTATTTTAACAAGGTTTTACGCAACGCTTTCTGTACCTCGCGTTCGCCAGCGTTGGTGTTTTGCCAGCCAGGGAAACGGACCACCTTAACAATGCTGTCTATATCGGCGACGATGCGGCCCACCACGGCGGGCGTGTCTTCGGTGCGCAGTTCCAAGAACAGCTCAGTTAAGGCTTCCTTGCCGGTCTTGCGGACTTCCACCTCTGCTTCTTGTTTCTCTGCCTGCAAGGTTTCACGGGCAATCTGACAAAGTTCCTTGATGAACTCGATACTCGAAATCAGTCCTTGTTCCGCTTTGTCACGCAGGGCTTCCAGACGTTTGCTCAATTCGATGAACTTGGGTTTGTCGGCATGTTTCTTGAAACGCTTGATGAGTTCACGCTCCATTCGTTTGGCAGCCTTCATATCCTTGTTGCCCATCAAAGTCGAGACCATCATTTCATCCAATATCACCTCTTCCATGTCGGTATGGATGCCTGCCACATGGATGTTGTCGTACATGATCTTCTTGGTCTGTGCGCCCAAGGAAAGCCAAATCAGCTTGCCTAAAGCATCGGGACCCGAAGGCCTAACGGATTGATATACATTGGAGAGCCATTTGTAATCCACGCGATAAGGTTCCAAAGCAGGGTCGGGGGAAAGCGACTCCCAAATGTTGGACAGACGGCGATAGTCGGCGGCGAAGGCATCACGCTTTTCGTTGGTATTGATGGCTTCCTGTGCGGCTTGCAAACCGTCGAAGCCGTCAACGGTGCGGTCCACGCCTTCGAAATGCGACAGCGTGTCTGCCATGGCTTGCGGCAGTTCGTTAATCAAGTCGTTGAGGTTGGTGATGACCTTCTTCATCACATCCTCATCGAATTCCAAAGCCTTGGCGGCATCATCAAACACACCAAAATAATCCACAATGCGACCGAAAGTCTTGTTCGGGAACTTGCGGTTGGTGCGGCAGATGGCCTGCAACAACGTGTGGTCTTTCAACGATTTGTCCAAATACATGGTTTGTAAGATGGGCGAGTCGAAACCCGTGAGCAGTTTGGCGGTGACAATCAGGAATTTCAGTTCCGAATCGGTCTTGTTGAATTTCTCAATCACCTTTTCCTGCTCGTCTTTGGTGAGGCTGTAGAGCCGTTTCAGCTCGTCCTCGCCTTTGCCCGAGGTGGAGATGACCACCGCCGAAGCGGAATCGGGGAAGTAGTTGTTCAGCTCCATCTTGTAGAGATGGCAGGCTTCGCGGTCGGGTGTGACAATCATGGCTTTGAAACCTTGTGGCTCCACCTTGTCGCGATAATGCTCGGCAATGTCCTTGCAGACAATCTGTATGCGTTCAGGCGACTTCAAAAACTCCAGCATCTTGGCGGCCTTGCTGCTGAGGGTGATTTTTGCGTCTTCGTCCAATTCGTTGGAAAGTCGCTCAAACTCTTCGTCCACGGCATCGCGGTCGATGTGGATGTCCAACAGGCGAGGCTCGAAATGCAGCGGCAGGATGGTGTTGTCGCGCAGGGCGTCCTCGAAGGAGTAACGGCTCATATATCCGCCTTTGTCCTCCTGTGCGCCGAAAGTCCAGAAGGTGTTGTGCTCCGACTTGTTGATAGGCGTTCCCGTAAGACCGAAGAAGAATGCGTTGGGCAAGGCAGCACGCATCCGCTGACCGAGATCGCCTTCCTGCGTGCGATGCGCTTCGTCCACCATTACGATGATGTTGTCGCGGCGGTTGATGTTGGGCTTGGCATCCTTGAACTTGAAGATAGTGGTGATGATGATATAGCGGGCATCGTTTTCCAAGAACTTGTTCAGCGTGTCGATGTCCTCCGTGGGCATCACATTGGGTGCTTCCTTAAAGACATTCTGCGTCTGCGAGTCCAAGTCGATGCGGTCCACCACAATCATCACGGTGGGGCTTTTCAATTCGGGCATACGGCGCATCTTCTGTGCGGCAAAGAGCATCAGCAGCGACTTGCCCGAGCCTTGGAAGTGCCATATCAGGCCGCGTTTGATTTTGTTTTCCAGCACGCGTTCCACAATGCGGTTGGCGCCTTCGTACTGCTGGTAGCGGCACACCACCTTGATGCGCTGACGGCTCTTGTTGGTGGTGTAGGTGGTGAAATTGTAAAGGATGTCGAGCAAGGTCTTGGGCGACAGCAACTGCCGCATCTCGGCGGAAACATTTTCCAAACCAGGCATTTCCGAATCTTCGGCGCCTTCGTTGAGCCGCCATGCCGACCAGAATTCCAGCGGCGTACGCACGGCACCATAGAACAACTCTCGTCCTTCGGTGGCGAAGCTGAACACATTGGGCACAAACAGTTCCGGCACGCTGTTTTCGTAGCCGTCGTGGATGTCGGAGGCGGCATCGAGCCACGTCACGGATGGACGGACAGGTGTTTTGGTTTCGCCCACCACCAACGGGAAGCCGTTGACAAACATCACGATGTCGGGGCGTTTGGTCTCGCGGTTGCGGATGCTGAATTGGTTTACCAACTGAAACTTGTTGTTGGCAATACGCTCGAAATCGATGAGGCGGACGGGCACATGGGCGTAATTTTTGCCGAAGGGCATGGTCTTGTTGCCCTTGAGCCATTCGGCAAACTCCTCATTGGCACGCACAAGGCCGGTGCTGTGTACCGACAGCAGAATGGAACGCAGCTTATAGATGACCTCATCGGCGCGTTCGGGTTGTGCGGCAATCTCAGGGTTGAGACGGACGAGGGCGTTCTTCACCTCCGTTTCTACCATTACCTCGGTAATCTCGCGCGGCAGTTCCATGGCAGGCAGGTACTCCCACTGCGCCCCGTAGGAAGCCGCCGCCTCATGCGCCATGCCGCTCTCGTTCAAGTTCACCCCCGTCATTGTATGGATGACGAAGTTCTCGACTGCGTTTATTTCGTTGAAGGACATGTTATTCTATATTAAAATTTCTTGGTGTCGTTTTATCTGAAAAAGTGATTTGCTTTTCTTCTCCAATAACTGATGATTTCAAGTAAATGGTACATTTGAATGTTTCGTCTGGATTTAATGTAAAATCTTCATCCTTACATTCCAAAATCTGATTATAAGTTGAATAATTAACACGTGCATTGGCTTTTAACGATTGGACGTTTTTTACTTCGTTTCTGGCTACGGCATTTTGAACTTTCTGAATCCAATCAACAACTGCAAATTTTATATGATTTATAATATCTACTTTTATATGCGGAACAGATTCTGTCAATAGTGGCATCAAATCGTTATACTCTTTTTTGATGAGTTCTGCATCATCCATTTTCATTATGAAATCTCTTTCTGCTTCAAATAGTTTGTCTTTTTGTGTGATATTTAGATAATCGATAGTGGAAGCCTTGAAAAAATGTTCCAATTCTCCATTTGGAATAATGAAAATCTTACCCGATTTAATGCATTCTATATATTTTTTATGTTTAATTATAAATGAATTAATGTCATCTTTCTTTTGTGGGATAGTACTATTAAGTTTATCTTGAATCCTATATAATGCCAAATGAACGACATCCAAAATTTGAGATTTGTTCTTATCTTTTTCCTTGTTTAGTTCAATTAGTTTTGAGATTACCATTGAGATTTCTGGGTCAGTTGATGATTGTGCCGCCAATTCAGTCGCTATATTGGTCAATAGTCTTTCAAGTTCTCCAAAATTTTTTGCAATATCATTGCCAAAAGCATTGTTGATAAACTACTGTTGAATTTTTTCATTCTTACAAATAACTTCTCTCAGTTTTCCTCTGTAAAGCGCATCATAATCAGCAATTATACGACAATTAATCCCAAGTTTACTACATAATTTATAGAAAACGGCAAGTTCATCTTTTCCTCCGACATCAATCACAGAGGAACCAGAAGCTGCGATGTTTTGCCCTGTTTTTTCGAATAATAATGTAATTATTTGTTGGTCAGTGTATCCTTCTACGAAAACTGGATTCGGAGAAAAGAAAAACTGTTTGTGATGCGTATTAAAGCGTGGTAAAAACTTTTTCAGGATGTACTTATCTTGCTCGTCCAAATCTTCTTCTCGAATATATGTAGGCATTTGATGGTTGTGACAAACAAGAATATGTTGTAAATCATTGAGATTTCTAATGTCAATAAAATATGGAGAATGGGTGATGATGAAAAACAATTTCTTGCCAGGTTCGCTTTTAGGATCCCCTGCAATTTTTCTAATCTCATTCAAGAAAAATGATTGAAATTGAGGATGAAGGTGTAATTCTGGCTCATCAAAAATTAAGCAATCGTTATTGTCATCATAAAGAAAGGTCAACAATGAAATGATTTCCTTCATTCCATGGCATTCTTGCTCTTTTAATCCATATTCTTCTCCTCCGTCAATATTTTGTATTTTTGGTTTTAAAAAGCCTCCTTCTTCAACTAAACGAATGGTTTTTCTAAACAAATCTGATAGTAAAGCTTCTATCTTTATTCTTACATCAAGTCTTTCTTTTAGAATAATAAATGCGTATGTTGATAAACCATAGTTTTGACCATATTCCTTATATTGGCTAAATTGTGAGATATTTAATCCGGAGGTTAATTGACTATTGGTGAAATATGTGTAATTGGTTTTTTCAAATCCTGATAAGCGTTCTGCCGAAAGATGGCGAACTTTATAACCTTTACCTTTAAGTTTTGTAAATAATTGATCCGAGAATAGTGTTTTTCCAGTTCCATTAGGGCCAACTATAAAATTGATGGAATTCCATTCGTCTTTTTCAAATGTACCGGGCCATATTTTAGGCAATTCTATTTTGATGGAAATATTCATACTCAAAACACGTTATTGATTAATTTCTGTTTTGTTTGTTGTTTTACACAGCATTTATTTCGTTGAAGGACATATTATTGTTTATTTGTTTGTTCTATAACAAATTGAGCCAGAGAAATGGAGTAATTTAGGTTGTTTAAGAATCTTTTGCCAAGTTCATTTTTTTTGTTTTTTAAACTATTCTTAATGTGATCTTTGAATTTTTGAGGATCAGCAAAACCAGTTTCATTGACTCCAACCTCACTACAGTAAGAGTAAAGTTTACCTGATACTATGCCAATTTCAACTTTCGTTTTCCCTACCGTATATGTTGCTTTTCTTTCTTCGTGAAACATGTAAAAAATCTTTAATTTGTATTGGTTAAGTTTCACAATCCGTATGTAATAGGGAATATCTGTGGGAAGTACATCCTTTTTATTTTGTTCATTGAAGGTTGTAATATCAATTTGACTTATTACGTCATTTATAATAACACTAATTGTTTCCATAATCATCTATTTTATAATGTTTAACGTTAAAGAAATAACCCTAACAGCATCATCTAATTTTTTTACAACAACGTCGGTAAACACGTTATCATTTTTATCACAAATATCAACAACAAATACACCCCAAGTGTTTTCCTCATTATCACATATAGGAGATGCATATAAATGGTTGGATGGCCGATGTATTAATTTTAGTGTTTCTTCAGTCATAAATGTGGCTCGCAAATATTTAGTTAGTTTGGGATATTGTGAAGTGTTATAATTTGATGTGTCTATTTGTTTGTTTTTATCATAGAAATCATCAATATATTCTGTATCGACTATTTTCTTTGTTTTGGAGCATTCACAATAAGAGGCGATTCCATGTGCGTATTTTAGATCTTTTACTACTTTGAATTTAGTTGTCGTGTTTTTTGGTTGACCTTCTCTACCATATATTTTTAGTTTTTTCTTTTTCTTTTTAAAAACAGTAATTCTTACTTTTGCATAATCCCCGTTAAATGTAGATTTTATCAAATCTTTCAAATAAGCATTTAGCCATTTTTTTTGTTGCGTATGCGCCAAATTTAAAATAATCATTATTAGCAGAATGATTACTGTAATAATGAAACCTATTAATATATTATGATCATTCGTGCATTTTAGCCACTGGGGTGAATCCTTTTGTGTTTCTGGCAGTAATTGAAGAATTGCCCACACTACCGTTATAAAAGCAGGTAAGAGAATATTGCACCAAATTTCTTTTTTTCTCATCGTCCTAAAATATTATATTTATAATCTCTTGTTTAACTTCTTGTGATTTAATAATTTGACATTCAAGTTGCTCAAATGTATTGTCAATTGCATTTAGTTTGTTTGCAATAGATAATTGCTCATCATAATTGTATGATGGTATTTGAAAATCAGCTAAATCGGCTGGTGTAATTGCTGGATAATTTGTCCCATTCATTCTGTTTTCGCAAAATGCCATGAATGCTTTTGAAAACAGCATGTGAAAAAGAAAGTCCGTGCTGTTTTCAGATTTTGCAGAAACAACAGCTGTTCCAGTAGAAGCAATTAGGTTGTCTTGATTGCTTTTGACTTGGACAAAAGATTTCAGATAAGGTCGTACCAAGGATAGCACAATGTCATTCTGTTTTACAATTCTACGTGCTCGCGATGGTGCATCTGCAAATGAGTATTCAGTCAATGGACCTAAATGCTTTGGTGATACGATGCTTGCTATATCAATATAGTGAAACATGTAATCATTTGGAGTTTTAGCACTCAATGTCCTTTCATTTATATTGGAACAATTCCCAAATGCAACTTTTTCACCAACAAAAAGATTCTCAATTTGGTAATTGTACAATTCCTCCACCTTTTCCCTCTCCCTCTTCTCCTTCTCCACCACCGCATCAGCGGCCCAGAGCAGCTCGGCCAGGCGTTTCTGCTCGGTTTTGGGCGGGAGGAGGAATTCGTAGTCGGCCAGTTCCTTAAACTTGGTGCGTGGAGACAAAGAACCCGCAGAGGTGGCCAACGCTTTCTGGAAGAAACCTTCGCTTTGTATCAGGAATGGCAGCAATTCGGGCAACATCACCTTTTCAATGGCCTCAAACACAAGAATGTCGCCGGAACAAATACCATCAAACTCGGCGTAGGCCACCTTGCGCTGGTAGGCACGGCGGCGGCCAAACAACACTTGTCCTTTACGGAACTTACGGGTAAAGGTGGTTTCTTTCTCCAAGGTGTCCCATTGGGTAATGTGCAGGTTGTTAGGCTCAATGTGTTCAAGCCCAATCACGTGGTCCAAACCATCGGCTTGCGGGTCCTTGGTGGCCTCGTTCACCTGCCGGCAAACCTCGTCAAACCTGTATTTCTTCCAGTGGGTTTTATCTATGTGTAGTTTGTTCATTGCTTTTTGCTTTTAGCGTTCTTCTTCACCAGCTTGGCAGTCTCTTTTACGGTTTCCAAATAGGCTTCCTCAACGGGTGAGAGCGTGTTGTTCTGGTATTTGCAGTATTCAGCGTTGGCCTTTTCCAAGGCTTGTGCGTGACTTACAGAGCCGGCACCTTCAAGCAAAGGACGGTTGCCAGAGGTGAGTATGGAATCCAGTTGGCGAATGTAATCATTCATGTACATCGGTTTGTGCTCCAAGGCACTGATTTCGGCCAAATCAAAATAACCTGAAACGAGGTTGTTCAGAATCTTCAACTCGTTCTCGTTCAGATAGTTTTTTGCAATGCCGATGTCTTTCAAAGCAGGCAGTTCTCCCGAAAATGTGGTCAGTCCCATAAAAGGCTTGTCGGCATCGGCACGCTCGTAGATGACTTCGGCGGCAGTATGGCCGTGGGCGGCATAGTGCAACTTGTTCTGCACCATTTTGAAAAACAGAATGGATTCATCGCTTTTGGGGTTGTAATCCACGCTGGTGGCATACAAGTCAAGCACCTGACGATACAGCACCTTTTCAGAAGAACGGATGTCGCGGATGCGGTCAAGCAATTCTTTCCAATAATTACCGCCGCCGTTGCCTTTCAGCCGCTCATCGTCCATAGTAAAGCCCTTGACCATGTATTCCTTCAACCGTTGCGTGGCCCAAATGCGGAAACGCGTGGCAATGGCCGATTTTATACGGTAGCCAAGCGAAATGATCATATCGAGGTTATAAAAAGGAATTTCCCTACTAACCTCTCTATTGCCTTCTTGGCGAACCTGTCGGAAATTCCGACAAGTTGATTCTACGGTAAGCTCCCCCTCTTCATATATGTGTTTAATATGTTCAACAATATTGGTCCTAGAACTCTGAAATAGTTCAGACATTTGTTGCTGGTTCAGCCAAACAGTATCGTTGTCCAATTTCACATTGATCTTCGTCAAACCGTCTTCGGTCTGGTAGATGATGATGTCGCCGGTGTTTTCTATTATATTGTCCATGTAGTTTTCTATCAGATAAGATTCTTGATTTCAGTGTATAATTTTTCCCTGTTTCTTTCCCACACATTCAGCAATTCTTCCAAAGTCTGTTTCGGAGTTTCATCTTTCACTTCCAATCGAGATACATATTGCGATATGTTGAGCGTGGCACCGTTCTCCAAAATTTGCTCGTTGCTCACCACTTTGGCAAAGCCGGGGATGTCCTTGTATGCTTTGTATGCCTTGAAAATTTTGTCAATATGCCTTTCTTCGAGCATGCTGATGGTCTTGTCGCGTTTTACTTCATCCACCGCATTGATGAAGAGGATTTTGCCTCGCCGTTGTTCGGGTTTCCGTGTGCGGCAAATCAGCAGACAGGCCTCCATGGGGGAGTTGTAGAACAGATTCGGTCCCAGACCAATGACACAATCCACGCAATCACTTTCAATCATCTTGCGCCGCATGTCGCGTTCCGCATCACGGAAAAGGATGCCGTGTGGCCAAAGCACCACGCAACGCCCCGTGTCGGGCTTAAGACTCTTCATGATGTGCTGCTGGAAGGCGTAATCGGCACAACCTTGTGGCGGTGTGCCCCAGATGTTGCGCCCGTAAGGGTCATCGGTGAAGGCTGCTTGGTCCCAACTCTTGATGGAATATGGCGGATTGGCCAACACAATGTCGAACTTTTGCAATTCGTCATATTCCATAAAGATAGGATTGCTCAACGTGTTGCCTCGCACGATGTTGAACTCTTCGAAGCCATGCAGCAACATATTCATTCGGGCAATACCGGAAGTAATCAAGTTGATTTCTTGCCCGTAGAGACGCAACGTACGGTATTCTTTGCCTTGGTCTTTGAGCATCATGGCACAGTTGAGCAACAAACCGCCGCTGCCGCATGTTGGGTCGTACACGCTGTCGCCCTCGTGTGGGTCGGCGATGAGCGTCATCAGGCGCACTACTGTACGGTTAGTATAAAACTCTGCTGCCGTGTGACCGCTGTCGTCGGCAAACTTCTTTATTAAAAACTCATAGGCATTCCCTAACTCGTCATTGGGCACGTTTTTGATGTTGAGGTTTTTGGTGGAGAAATGCTCAATGAGCTGGCACAGCATCGCATCCGAAAGACGTTCCTTGTTGGTCCAGTCGGCATCGCCAAAGATGCCTTGCAATTGTTGTGCATTCACTTTCTGAATGGCATTCAAGGCCTTGCTGATGGCTTGGCCTACATTCACAGTAACCTGCCTAACTTTGTTCCAATGGGCTTCGGAAGGCACTTTGAAACGATGGTTTTCGTCGAAGGCTGCATATTCCAAATCACCGTCACTTTCGGCTAAGGCATCCTCGTATTCCTCGTCATAGACATCGCAGATGCGTTTGTAAAACAACAGCGGGAAGATATACTGCTTATAGTCGCCGGCATCGATGAAACCGCGCAGATAGGTTGCTGCTCCCCAAAGATATGATTCCAATTCTTTTTGTGTCATTTTGCAAACTCGTTTAGCAGTTGAATAAAATGTTCCTCTGCCTCGTGCGCCTCTTCCACGGCCACTTTCAATTGGGCTTTAGCTTCCTCCAAAGTCGGCAGATTGTCGGTCATTTCCTTTTCCACATAAAGCGGAATGTTTAGATTGTAACTATTGGCTTTAATCTCATCAAAACCGACCACCTTGGCATGATTCTTCACATCTTTGAAATCAGTATACCACTTGAAAATGGTCTCGATATGTTCTGGCTCCAATGTGTTTTGTGCACGGCCTTTCTTCACTTGGTCGGCGGCATCGATAAACAGGAATTTGCCCTTTCTGGATTTCTCTTTTTGTGCTCTGAAAACCAAGATGCAGGCTGAGAGCGTTGCTCCGTAGAAAATGTTTTCGCCCAAACCTATGACCGCTTCCAACAAATCTTTTTCCAACAGCACGGAACGGATTTTGGCTTCGGCGTTTTTGCGGAATAAGGCTCCGTGAGGCAAAACCACCGCCACGCGTCCTGTTTTCTCATCCATGGATTTGATCATGTGCTGCACCCAAGCCATATCACCGTTGCCTTTGGGAGGCGTGCCTGCGATGTTGCGTCCGTAAAGGTCATCAGCCCATATATCTGCACCCCAGTTGCTTAATGAAAAAGGCGGATTCGCAATGACGATATTAAATTGCTGAAGTTGGTCGTATCTAAAAAACTTAGGTTCGCGTAAGGTGTCGCCACGTTCGATGTGAAAGTCCTCGATACCATGCAGAAACATATTCATGCGGGCAATAGTGGAGGTGGTCAGGTTCTTTTCCTGCCCATAAAGTTTTAATGTGCGAAAATCACCACCATTCTGTTTTACTTGGTCCACACATTCGAGTAACATTCCAGCCGTGCCGCAAGCTGGGTCATAGATGGTTTCACTTGGTTGCGGATTGACTATCAATCCCATTAGATGCACTACGGAGCGGGGTGTGTAAAATTCTCCGGCTTTCTTGTTAGTCTGGTCGGCAAACATCTTGATAAGATATTCGTACGCCCGGCCTAAAATATCAGGTTCAACATTAGAGTTCGACAGATTGTATTGCGAATAATGTTCTATCAAGCGGCAGAGCAATTCGTCCGAAAGCTTGTCTTTGTTGGTCCAAGCTGCATCGCCGAATATGTTCGCCAAGTATTGAGGATTTGCTTGTTCTATCTGGGAAAAAGCCCCTTTAATGGCACTTCCCACATTGGTAGTGACGGCTCTTACATCTTTCCAATGACAACCTTTAGGAATGATAAAACGGTGCATCTCGGCACCGGAAGCATATTCGTGGTCGCCATCGCTTTCCGACAAGGCCTCGTTGTATTCCTCGTCATAAACATCCGAAATCCTTTTGAAAAACAATAAAGGGAAGATATACACCTTAAAATCAGCTGCGTCCACTGGACCTTTGAGAATCCATGCGGCTTTTGACAGGTGCTGTTCTAATTGTGATAGGGTTAGCATATTCTATATGATATGCTGCAAAAATAAGAAAAAATCTTGTGCTCATTTTGCTTGAAACGAAAAACGGTGCACTTCAATCGAAGCGCACCGTTTTTCATTTGGCAAATGACTGTTATTATTCCACCAGTCTGATTGTCCAAAAATCAGAGCAGTTCTTGGTCTTTGAGATGTAATCGTAGGGCATCCAGAAATAACCCTTGTCGCCCCATTCCTTACCCCATGAGTTGCGCACGAGGAGCAGCCTCCTGTCGTTGTCATAACCTGCTGCCATCACGGCATGTCCGCCAAGCATCGACTCGCCTTTTTCAGGCATGGGCATGATGCCCGTCTTGGCGACCTCTTCCGACATGAAGCTGGAATATACCGAGAAACCAAACACGAATGGATATCCGTCGGCAAGGCAAGCGCGGATGTCGAACATGTTCGCATTGATGCGCCAATACGACAAGATCTGGTTTTCGAGTGCCGACTCATAGCATTCCTTGGGCGGTTCTTTGGTGTATTTTGCGCCTGGTTTGGTGCTCTTGGAATATGTCCAGTCTTTTTCGAGGCACACGCCTTGCTTGTTCAATGACTTGACGCCGTCTCGCAGGTAGGCGCCGCTGTCTGACAACACGGTGTCCATCATCACGCGTTCATTGTAATACAGGAAAAGCCTCGACAATCTCTTGGTTTTTTTCTGTCCTTGCAACCTTTTGCAACACTCCACGGCAGCGAGCAGCGAATTCGCCGTACAACTCCCCAGTTCGCCTTGGTTGAATACGGGCGGACAGATCTTCCTGAGGTCTACTTTCGATGGGAAATCGCTGGCGCTACGTAGCTTCATCGGAGCTTCGTAAACAAAATCTCTTTCGTCGGGAAGGTCGGGAAGCCATCCGAATTTATGCATTTTGAGAACGGTTGGTTTAGGTTCTAGTTTTTTGTTGGTCATGATATGCTATTTTATGGTGATATAAATTCTACAAGTGTTTAATGGTTTAATGTCTTTTTCCCAAGGCCTTTTTTCTTCGAGAACGACGATGGCTTGTCCCTCGGATTGGGCTTTGATTTCAACCAAAACAGGAAAACTCTTCCCGAGAGGTTGCTTCTCGTTGTCTTTCGATGGCCTCTTTTTGGAGAGCTGCACTTTGATGCACTCGTCTTTTGAGACGACCGACCACAGATATCCCCCTCCTTCGTGACTTTCCAACTCGAAAGTGCGAGTGTCTCCGGCCTTTAGTTTGAATCTCTTCCTCATAGAAGTAGTGTTGTTATGAATGGAACTCGTGATTTGGCACAAAGATAGTCTTTTTCTGAATCGGAGTAGTTGTTGGCGGTTTCTTTTTTACATTATATGATGCCTTGATAGATCCTTCCTTGCCAAGTCTTACGCTCTTCCATTCGCTTCTCGATCTTGGCCAAAACCTCATCGTACCGAAGTTTCATCCAAGGTTCTGAAACCAAATAGCGCGGTGGCACCTCGCCTGCAAAGCGCTCAATGACGATATTAGGGTTGAGCCGTTCGGCAAAGTCGATGACGAAGTCAATGTATTCTTCCAGATCGAAGAGATGGAAATGTTCAGGATTCTCAAGGTATTCCTTGGCCATCAAGGTGCCTTTGAAGATTTGCAGTTGGTGGAACTTGACTGTGGTCAGAGGTAACCTTGAAATGGTATCAGCAGCATCGAGCATCATGGTTTTGCTCTCTCCAGGTAGGCCGAAGATGAAATGTGCTCCGCAGGGGATACCATAGTCGGTCGTCATGCGGATGGCCTTCTCAGCCGTGGCGAAGTCGTGCCCTCGGTTGACGCGCTTCAAAGTCTCGTCGTAAACGCTCTCCACGCCGTATTCCAGCATGACATAGTGCGTTTTCTGTATCTCGTTGAGGTATTGCATAAGTGGCTCGTCAACCAAATCTGGGCGTGTCCCAATGACAATGCCGATGATTCTTGGTGTTTCCAAGGCTTCGCGGCCCATGTCATTCCTAGCAGAGGCTGTGCGACTGGAATCTATGGGCTGCGTTGGTTGGTATGACATGCCTTCCAAAGCCTGCTGATAGATGTTCTTCAGCTCCTCCAACGGCTTATAAGTATTCGAAAACGGCTGAAAATAAGCCAAATACTTATTCGCCCGACGATACCGCCGTTGGTGAAACTCGATGCCTTCCTCAATCTGCTGCTTGATGGATTTCTCTGGCCTACAATACGACGGGTTGAAAGCCTCGTTGCTGCAAAACGTACATCCTCCCGTGCTGATTTTCCCGTCACGGTTGGGGCAGCTAAAGCCCGCGTCGATGCTGATTTTCTGCACACGCCCCCCGAACTGCTTCGTGAAGTAGTTGCTGTAGCTGTTGAATCGCCTATTGTCGCCCCATGGATAGATCATGGCTTGGAATGGTCTGGGTTGTTCAAAAATGCCTCATCTGTCAAAGTGTTCAAAAACGCTTTCAGTTGCGCCTTCTCCAAGTCGGTCAGCCGCACGCCGCCATCCATCACATGGTGCATCAACGGGTTGATGTTCTCGGAGTCTTTCACGCCTTCGCTGTAGAAGTCGATGACCTCATCCAAGGTGGTGAAACGCCCGTCATGCATGTAAGGTGCTGAAACGGCGATATTGCGCAGGGTAGGGGCTTTGTAGGCACCACGGTCCCAATGGCTTCCCGTAATGGCAGCGCGGTCTTCAGGGTCATTGAACTCGTCGTCCAAGCCGTTGTTGTAGAACAAATTAGTGGTCATTAAAGCCAGCCCGCCACCGCCGTGGCAATGGAAGCAGTCGGCACCTTCTTCGGTGCAAAACAGTTCATAACCAGCCATTTCGTCTTCGGTAAGTTCTTCTTCTCCAAGTAAATAACGGTCAAATTTACTGTCGGCAGAGACCAAGCTTCTCACAAACTGTGCAATGGCTTTTTCCACGTTAATAAAGGTAATCTCTCGGCTGCCGAATGCTTTCTCGAACAACTCAGGGTAGTCGTCAGTCTTCTGCAGGTATTTAACTACCTGGTTGGTGTCGGCATTGATCTCCACGGGACTGGTGACTGCCGCCAACACCATGTCCTCCAAAGTGGCCACGCTGCCATTCCAGCCCAATCCGGTGCGGTTCCAAGCCAAGTTGATGAGCGGCAGCATGGCATGATGGGTGTTGGTCGAGGCACCGAATTCAAAATTGTTTTCCTGATGATGGCATGAAGAACAGCTGCGGATGCCATCCGTGCCGTCACGACCGGATAAACGTGAGTCGTAGAAGAGCTTCCTGCCCAAAGCTACGCCTTCTTCGGTCATGGGATTGTCGGCAGGGATGTTGTTTTTTGTGGGGAAGTAAGAAGGCTGCGATAGATCGAAAGGAGTGGCTTGGTAGGCTGGGCCATGCTCTGGAGTACAGCCAGCCAAACCTAGCAAAAACAATAACAATATGGACAAAGTTTTTTTCATGAATGCTCCTTGTCTTTGTTGTGGATTTGCGCTATTGTCGTTTTCACGTTTTGCCAAGTCCAAAAACCAGGTTTAGGAGCTGCTTTTTTCATGAGTGCCCTGAACGTTTCCTCCATATGTTCTCCTTTATTCATGCTAGTATGTTTATTGTCCGATAGTGTGATGATTTTGAAGACGTCGTTGCCATTGCCGTTAAGTATCCTTTGCGCCTCTTGGTTCTGCATGATATGACTGCCCCAGACATTGAAATCGTAGGTGTGCGGGTTGCGGAACCAGTTATCGATGACCATGGCAAGATGGAGTTGGTTCTCATGGTTGGCCTTAATGGTAAGGTCAATGGGAATCTCTACGATGAAGTAGTTTTGGTAAAACTGGGTGCAATCCTCGTTTTGCCCGATGCCGAGATGAATGGCCAAAGGCGCAAGTCGGCCTTCTGTGTTCACGTATTTCCCGTTTAGTTTCATGTAATGGTAGCCACCGCCCAGCATGTCTGGCCAAAACATCTCCGACTGGGGTGGGTCGTTGAAAAGTCCGGTGTAGTTATCGTTTTCGTTCAATCCGAAAGTGAATCGTATGGCGCTGTAATGCCCCACATTCACAGGCTTGGCATGCAGTGTTTGCGATTCCGGGATGTTGGTGTCAATGTAAAAGAAACGGCTGAGATCCAAAGTGTCGGAAACACCACGCTGATGAAGCATGGTCCAGTCGCCAGTCTCGTTTTTCAACTCGATGTTGGAAAGGAACCATTGCACCTCTGTGATGAGGAAGGTGTTGCCTGCTTCGTTGGTGTAGCATAGGGTGTCAAGCAGCAATGGGCCTTCGTTGACTTGATAGTCAACCAAAAGGTCAAAGTCGGCTCGTTCTTTTGGTTTGCTGCAGGAGAGCAGTGCCGTCATTGCGAGGAATAATATGAACCAGCTTCTTTTCTTCATGAATACTCCATGATTCTTTCAATTCAGCGGCGAAGATACAAAAATTTTGCCAAAAATGTGTAATTTTGCCGACCTAATCAGAAAAACGATGGCAGACTTTAAAATAGGAGATAAAGTGAATTTCCTCAGCACCGTTGGTGGAGGAAAGATTACGAAAATCATAGATTCCCGCATGGTGATGGTCGAAGTGGAGGACGGCTTCGAAATCCCCACTTTGATTACGGATTTGGTGCTCGACTACCGTTCCATGCCCGCTCCGAGCAAGCAGCAACAGACGGTCGACAAGGTGCAGAAAGAGGTCCAAGGTCAAGAGCTCTTGAAGCAACAGCAAGCCGAAGAAGCCCGAAAGGGAGGCCTGCGTCGTTATGCAAAGGAGGCTGAGAAGGAAGGCATTTACATGGCTTTCGTGCCTCACGAGCAGCAATGGCTCCTCACGGGTCCGCTCGATGTGGTGCTGGTCAACCACACACCCTACGAGATGCTCTACACGTTCACCATCAAGGAGGAAGACAAGTTTGCCAATGTGGATTATGGCCAAGTTGACAAATATGAGAAAATTGTCATCGAGACCATCTCGCGCGATGACCTCGAGTATTGGCTCAATGGCGTGGTGCAAGCTATCTTGACCACTGAGACCTCTGATTGCGTGTTGCTTCCTTTGAATGCGCCATTCTCGTTGCGTCCGGGGCGCTTCTTCAAGGAGGGAAGTTATCTGCCTTCTGGTGTTTTGGGCGAGAAATCGGTGATGATATGCCTCTCTGAGCTCATCGCTTTGAAGCACGGAGATAGTGATTTCACCAAGATTTTAAAGGAAGGCGTCGGCTCACAAGCGCCTGCAAAGGACTTGGTGAAGAAGGAATCGCCTATCGACAAACATAGAGTAGCCCCAGGTGAGGCTGTCGTTGATTTGCACATCGGCGAGTTGGTCGACAACATCCTCGGACTTTCAAGTCACGATATGTTCAAGATCCAGACGGATTATTTCAAGAAAATGCTCGATAGCGCTATCGCTGCCGAATACAACAAGGTGACTTTTATCCATGGTGTGGGCAATGGCGTGCTGAAGAATGCCATCATCGAGGCCTTGAAGGACTATAAGAACACCGAAAACCGCATGGCCAGCATCGCCAAGTTTGGCGTCGGGGCTATCGATGTGATTATTACGGAAAAACAATGAAAAAGCCAAGCTGGCTTGGCTTTTTCATAGGTGAACCCGCAGGGAATCGAACCCTGAGCTAAGGAACCGGAATCCTTTATTTTATCCATTAAACTACGGGTCCTAATTTGGCTTGCAAAATTAGTAAGATTTTGGAAATTTTGTATCTTTGTCGCTTCAAAATGGAAGTATTTAACTATAATTGACTGAATCATAATTGCTTGAGTATGAAAAACGAGAAATTAAAGCAGCAAATTCTGTCCTATGCCTTGTTGGTGTTAGGTTCGGCTCTGTTCGCCATTGGCGATGTGATGTTCGTGAATCCTTATCACTTGGCGCCTGGCGGCGTGTATGGTCTCGCCAACGTGTTCAATGCCTTGTGGGGTTGGAAGATCTCTCTGGCAGGCATCTGCATGGATATTCCATTGCTTATCATAGGCACCATAATACTCGGTCCCAGGTTTGGCGTCAAGACAGTTATTTCGGTCATCTTGATACCCGTGTTTACCTATATCCTTGAAACTTGGTGGGGCTATGCGCCTGTCATTCACGACGGTGCCTTCTTCGACACCGAACTGCAGTCTTCTCTGTTCTTTATGGACGGCGAGGTGCAGCGTTATTTCATGCCCGACTTCTTCCTGAACACGGTCGTTTCAGGTCTCATCTATGGTGTGGCCATCGGCGTCATCTTCCGTTCTGGTGCCACATCGGGCGGTTCCGACATCATCGCCATGATTGCCCACAAATACACCAAGATCAGTCTTGGAACACTGGTGCTGATCGTCGATAGCATCATCTCTCTGACGACTCTCGTAGCTTTCGAGGATATCCGTCTGCCTATCTATTCCATCATCTTGATCTTCATCGAGAGCAAGATTATCGACTTGGTGGTTGAAGGTGTGAAGAGCTATAAGACGGCCTTCATTGTCACGGATAAGATTGACGAGGTGCGCAACTTCATCATCAATGATTTGGATCGTAGCGGCACCGTGTTTGCTGGTAGTGGACTCTATCAAGGTGCTGAACGTAAGATGATTTATGTGACCCTCAACCGCAGCGACTTGGTCAAGCTGAAGGCCAACCTCCGTTTCCTCGATCCGAATGCTTTCGTCAATGTGATTGAAAGCTCCGAAATCATGGGCAACGGTTTCAAGGCACTACCTACTGAATAGCCTTTAGGACTTGCTCAATGGCAATTGGGAAATACGCCTGCTCCAGATGGTGGATCTTTGCCGCCAGGGAGTCAGGCGTTTCTTTTTCGTCTAGGCTGACACGGGCTTGCAGGATGATCTCGCCGCTGTCGTAAATCTCGTTCACATAGTGGACGGTGATGCCCGATTGGGCTTCCTTGGCTGCGACTACAGCCTCATGAACATGCTCGCCGTAAAAGCCTTTTCCGCCATATTTGGGCAATAGGGCAGGGTGGATGTTGACAATCTTCTTCGGGAAGGCTTTGACTAGGTTTTCTGGAATCTTCCAAAGGAAACCTGCCAACACGATGAGGTCGACATGCAGGTCTAGCAGTTCCTTGATGAAGGCCTCGCTCTTGAATTCCTCTTTGGTGATCATGCGCAAGGGAATGCCCAAATTCTTTGCCCGTTCGATGGAATAAGCCTTGGGGTTGTTGCACACCACGTTGACGATTTCAACGTCTTTATTATTGGCGAAATATTCGGCAATGCGCTGCAGGTTGGTGCCGTTGCCGCTGACGAATATGGATAGTCTTTTCATTCTCTGTATCTTATGGTTACGGTTTCGTTCTTGCCCAAATCGAACCACACCAAATAGCCTTCATCCACCTTGCGGAAATCGATGGCTTTGCCTTCCACCACGATGGGTTTGGTGCATAGTAAAGTTAGACCCTTGATGGCTTCGTTGGGATTGGTCAGTTGTATGGTCTTGTTGTCGATAATCAGGTACTCGATGCTGTTGAGTTTTTCGTAATAGCTGAGGTATTGTTCGATCGTGGTGGGTAGGATTTTCTTCTCGTCGCGGAAGTGCGCGAGTTGACTTAGCGCGAAGTTGAATCCGGGCATGGCTACGGCGGTGCCGTTTTCATTATACTGCCAGAAGGCGCGATGAGGGTCACTCCATGCGGGGTAAACATGGGTAATGAAGACATTATGGTTATCAACAAGGCGTTGCAGACGGATACTGTCGAAATAATAATACCATTCGCGGTCTTCGTTCACCTCCAAGGTGGAAGGCGTCGACCACAGCAGGAAGTCCTTGTCGCCATTGGGCAAAGTGGTGATTTGTCGGTTGGGAAGGGCATCGCCGAAGCCGTCGAAAGGTTGCACGAAATGACCGTCGAAGTTATGGCTTTCCATGCGGTTTTCCTCGTAGTAGGCGTTCCATAGATAGCGCACACCGTTCTCTTTCCAAAGTTCAGCGGCATATTGTGGCGAATCGGGTAGTAAGCCATCGCAAACCAAGTCCTCGCGGTTCTTGTCGGGGCCGTTGTTGTAGCCATGGTCAATCCAACTCTTGGTGTCGAATTGCCTTCTCATGAAGCGCATGGCCTTGGGGAACTCGCTCGGGATGGTGGTGTAAACCTCGGGTGAGTGCAGACAGATTTCAAAGCCTTGTTTTTTAATGGTTTTCAGTAGTTTATAGAACTCCTTATCTGTCTTGATGGAAGCAACTGACCCTTTGAAAAGTCCCTTGCTGGTCTTTTCGTTGGTCACATTGTCGGGATTCCAATAGAACACGCTCTTCGTGACGGGAATGTTGAAGTAGCAGAAGCCGCCGACGGCATCTTCCGGTTTGGTGATGTTCTCATTTCCAAAGAGTACGGCGCGATGAGTACGTATGTCGGTCCAGTCAGCGTGTTCGGTAAAGATGAAAGCCGATTGGTAGCCGTCCCACACGGGCATAATGCGCGGCAAATCGTGGATGCTGTCGCCGATATGGACAATGAAATAATGATTGTCATTTTTTGCCACATAGATTTCACCGAGTCTTATTTCACTGGAATCGGGATGGACATAGTGAATGTTGTCGCATGAGACATCCTCAAAATAGTCCTCGATGGTATCGCAAAGCGGGTAATGAATCAAGGGATGGTCTCTCCAATAGTTCAGATTGATGTAGGCAATGCGATGGGTGGCATCGAGTTGCATGGATGAGACTTTGGAGGGATGATAGAGGGTGAAACTGCGCGCTCCTTCGCCTATCGTGAACCCTTCCCTATCAAGGTAGTATTCGGATTGGAACGCCGTGGTGTCGACATGCAGGTTGCGACGATAGACGGTCAGGGTGCTGTCGATGAAGGGGATGACGAGTGTTCGCTGAAGCACTTTGCAGCTTTCCGAAAGGGTGCAGTTCAAAATGATTCTTTTTCCATGCGTCGTCAAAGGCTCAATCCGATGGTCGGTCATCCTCATTAAGGTAGAACCAATTCGCGACCTGGCAAAGGCATAGTTGGGATTGCCCTGGAAGAGATTAAATTCTTGCAGGGTGTCGCCGTCGATGATGTATTCTTCATACATTCCGATGGGGTAGGTGATGGGAGCACTTTTGAGGTTGTAAGGGTCTTCCCGCAAAACACAATAGTTCTCGGGATCATAGTCTTTCTGTACAAGGCTGTCGATCTTGGGCAGGAAGCTATATTCCCAAGGCGTAACTTCCAACCTCGCATCATCGAAAACCAGCCTTTCCTTACCTTT